>JAVVEH010000016.1:0-90600 GCA_032251435.1 Lentisphaeria bacterium
ACCTGTCCGAAAAGTGGCTTGCGGAATCCGCAAGCACAAGCACCCCGCATCGGCGATGACTCCGACACGCTTTGTGCATGCGACACGCCCCCGGTCGGTTCAGATAACCGACCTACGGGAGACGGCGCCAGAGGCGCCTGTAGGTCGGCTATCCGAGCCGACCAGGGCGATACAGCCAGCCGACGCAAGGTTGACCTTACGGGCAGAGTCTAGCCACCTGAGTAGTTACATTTCATGGGGTTCATATCGAATCTGAGTATGCCGCCCGCCATCAGATCGAAGTGGTCGATCTGATTTAATTCGCATGGCTTGCCGTTAATCTCGGCTTGCGCAACGTAGACGGCTGCTGCGCTGTTGTTTGCGGCGTCGATCTCCAGCGTGTTACCGTTCTCCAGATGGATGCGGGCGCGCCGCACCAGCAGGCTGCCCAGAGTGTATCGGCTCTGGCCAGGGGTGAGCGGATAGAATCCCAGCGCGTTAAAGATATACCAGGACGACATCTCGCCATTGTCTTCATCACCACAAAATCCCTGGGGGCCGGAATTGTAGAGTTCGTCCATCACGCGCCGCACCCAGCGCTGGGTCGTGGCCGGGTCACCGGCCGCAGTGAACAGATAGAGTAGGTGATGACTTGGCTGGTTCGAATGCGCGTACTGGCCGAAATCGACTGCCGCCATTTCACTCATCTCATGGATCTCACAAGCGTAGGATCCAATATTGAAGTCTGGCGGCGTGTCGAGCAGTTCGTTGAGTTTGGCCAAAAAGGCCTCGCGCCCACCCATCAGTTCAATCAGCCCCGGGATATCGTGCTGCACGGCCCACCCACATTGCCAGACGCTCCCTTCCACATAGCTGCCGCCCCAGTCGAGCGGGTTGAACGGCTCCACCCACGAACCATCACGATTGCGGCCGCGCATGAACCCGACCTTGGGATCGAAAACGTTACGGTAGTTCTTTGACCGTTCCATGAAGTCGCGAAACACGTCCACGCGCCCCAGGCCCTTGGCGATCTGGGCGATACACCAGTCGTCGTAGGCATAGTCCATGGTCTCCGACGCGCTCTCCCGTATCTCGTCCTGTGGAACATAACCCAGTTCCAGATACTGCCTGACGCCGTCTCTCCCCGTGCGGCCGGTCGGGTGTTCCTGCGTGGCGTGCTTCAGCATGGCTTCCAGCGCAAGATCCCAGTCGACATCGATGCCTTTCGCATAGGCATCAGCCAATACGGCATCGATGTGGGAACCGATCATGACGCCTCGGTGACCCGGTGATGCCCATTTTGGCAGCCAGCCACTCTCGCGGTAGACGTTCAGCCACGCCTCCGTCATCTCAGCCAACCGTTTCGGATGGAGGATTGACAACAGCGGATAAACGGTTCGGTAGGTGTCCCAGTAGCCGTTATCAGTATACATGGGCCCATCGTGCACCTGACCATCGAAGAAACTGTAATGGACCTGGCGACCGTTCTTGTCCAACTCATGCGTGGCGCGGGGGAACAGCAACGCGCGGTACAGGCAGGTGTAAAACGTGCGCTGTTGTTCGTCGTTCAGTCCGTCGACTTCGATCTGGCCCAGCATCCGGTTCCATTCAGCGGCACCTGCTGCCGACACCTCGTCGAAGGACTGCGTGCCGATCTCGCGCGCCACATTGATCCGGCACTGGGCGTCACTGATAAAGGAGGTCGACAGCCGCACCGTCACCTCACGCGATGGCGGGAGGTCCAGCTCGGTCCAGGCTACGCCGTTCTCGACGCCGCTCTGGTCGGCCAGCAGGGGGCAGTCGAATTCTGCAACCAAATGCGTGCAGAAGTCTTTATGGGCAGAGCCGCTCTGGGCCATGGTCCGGACAGTCACTGTCGACCCTTCGATTTGGATCTCTCCTTCAGCATCGAGCAGGTCGAAGAGCAGACGCCCGCCCGGCCTGTCGCCGAAGGTGAGCCGCATCACCGCGCAGCGCTCGGTTGGCGCGAACTGCAGCCGCACACCATAGCGCAGCAGGTTTACGTCCAGCAGATGAGGGCGGATGGTCGCCTGTTCCTGACGATAGGACGACGACCAGCTACGGCGATTCTTTGCCAGTTGCCCAGCCTGCGGCATCATCAGAACGTAGCCGTAGTCGCCCATCCACGGCGATGGTTGATGCGTTGCGCGAAGTCCGAACAGATGCCGGTCGTCCGAATGAAAGAACCAACGAGCCTCATTCCGTGTCTGCAGCGACCACGCGGTCATGCCCCAGGGCATGTCGACAAGTGGCAGGCAGTTGCCATGGGAGAAGTTCCGCTGAGAATCCGTTCCCTGAAGCGGATTTACCAGATCCACAAGCGCCCCATGATGCTCTTCAATTGCGGCCATTAATCACCCCTTTTCGTTCCACCAGTAGCTGGCGCTTCAACTGGTTCCGCCAGCGTGCCTTTTTTGGGAAATCCTTGAAGGATTTCAGGGGCGCCAGCCGAGGATCATTCCGATCGACGCCCAGCGTCTGCAGCAGGCTATAATCCTGCAGGGATTCGGCAAAAACTTCCCAGCGGATCGAGTCAATCGGCCCATCGGGCCCCGGGTAGACCTGGAACGTATCGCCATAGGCCCAGTTGGGCCATTTGCAACCGTCGGAAACCATGAAAGGATCAATCAATTGCCGGGTCTGCGACTTGTACCAGTAGTTGCAGCCCCAGTGCAGGAACCCCATGGCCGGCCAGCGATAGAAGAGAAAACCGTGCATGGCTATCTTGGGCAGGGGGGTGTCCATCAGACGGTTCAACCATTCTTTCCGTGGTCCGCAGCAGTAGTAGCACCATGAAGACACACCGGCTGCCAAAAACTGAGCGAAGGTCTTGATGCTCGGTATGGGCATGTCAGTCTTGTCGGAGTAGACGAAATCCGACATGGCATCCATCACCTTCATCCATGGGGCGAGTTCCCTGAGCAGGGCACGCGCGGCCACGTAGTTGGCGAGGTCTTTTTCACCATGAGGCTCGTCGGATACGTGGAAGCAGGACTTTGTCAACAGCTTTTCCTTGTTCAGAAAACCGTGCAGTTCAGGCAGGAATTGACCGAGGAACTGGCGGTAGACATCCGATGTCGCCCCCGTGTCCGGAGCCCACAGCAGTTTCTCCGTCCTGCCCTGGTCCTCGTAGATGCGGATCGCGTGTTCGACCCCCCATTGGGTGAAGAAATGGGACCACTCAAAGCGCTTGAACCCACAGGCCTTCGCGAGGTCGATGTAGCGCTTCACATCCGACCAGTCGAACGCATAGCGCCCGGTCTTGCCGCGGCTGACCTTGAGCAGTTGCGACGGGGTCTTGACTCCGTCCAGAGGGGGCGTGAACACGGGCACCAGAATGGTGTCCTGGCCGTGATCGGCCATGTTCTTCATGTAGGCTGGAAGTAGTTCCCAAAAGCGTTCGTCAAACTGGGCGGTCTTGTACCAGTCTATGAGGGAATCCACGTAGAACCAGTTTGTAATAGGAAAGTTTTTGCGAGGTTTCAGTTTCACAGGATAGAGAGTGGCCTCTGCGATCACCTGCCTTGCTCTGCCCACTATCCTGTTCCTGCTGCTGCCTGTTTCAGGAGTGATATTAACCGAGATTGGATAGGTGCCGGGAGTGGCTGTCTGTTTGGGAGTGACCGTGAACCAGAAGGCGTGGGTCTCGTGGGAGGGCAACGTGATTTCGTCCTCGTTAAACAGCGGGTCCGGAACGTAGCCTGGAATATGACCCAGCCCGTCCATTTCAAGGGGATCTTCCAAGACCGACGTGTTATGGTGCGGCACGGGGACGTAGCCAACTCTGCGAACGCGTACGTTCAGACCCTTTGGCGCGTCAACGGCAGCCTTGACGGTTATGGGGTCCCCGGTTTCCTGGCGCATGACGACCTGAAAACTAAAACGCTCGTTCAGGGCGGCGTCGATGGTCAGCTTCCTCTTGCCGCCGACAGGACTTTGGGGAAAGTGTCGAACGAGTGATGGTGATATGGCTGTTTTTATAGCTGTCTCCTACGGATAGATCCGAAGATCACTGATCGACCACCAGTATTTCGGGTGTTGCCCTGTCTGCGCGATTCGGATGAAACGGGTTTCCTGCGGCAGGATAACGATATGGGTGATGCTCTGTGTCCCCGCCCCCGTGGCGACCGGATCGCTCCACGTTTCGCCATTATCCGACACAGACACGGTAAATTGGCGGGGATAGTCATAGGGGCACCAACTGTTTTCCAGCTCGATACGGCTGACACGCTGCCTGCGTCCCATATCGACAAGGAACCACTCGTCCCCCTGTTGGGGCCTGCCGGTGCTCCAGAACGTGTACAGGTCACCATCTACAGCGTCACGGGGACTGCCGTCCTGCTTGTCGAACCACTTTCCCTTGCTGTAGGAGATGAAAGGACCTTTGTGGATATGGGAAGCCGAAACGGTCAATGACTTGCGGTCATGACAGGTCTGCGGCTCAGCTTTGGGTGCAGGCGTCTTCGCCTGTGACAGACTGAGCTTCCCGGTCGCCGAAACCTTTGAATGACCGGGCCGCAGCGTGAAGAGCAAATAGTCATCCGTCTCTGATGATGCGGGTTGCGAAAGCTCATCGATGACGCTAAATGCCTTCCTGGGGATGCCGACCGTTGCCTGTGACCCCTTCGGTACGTCCATATCGATTGAGTAGGACATCTCGTCTTTACGTATGGAAACGATGATGTCGCCCTTGATGGTGGCTACGGTGGCATCGATATGTGTCAGGAAGGCCTCGCGCGGCAGTACGGAAAAGGCCTCCCATCCCGGCTTGGTGGGCTGAATGCCGGCGATATAGCGACTGAGAATGGTGTTGGGGGAATTCCAGCCATGGTTCAGGGTTGCCCCGGGGTTGAAGTTGCCCTTCCACCACCGGCCAAATCCCTCGTAGAGGGTGGAGAAACTGGATTCGATTTGCTGCTGATAGCGTTCATGCATCCTTAGCAGTGCCTGCTCTTCCCGCCCCATGATGCACAGCGCTTCCATGATCCAGCGCTCAAAATAGGAATCGGCATTATAGGTGGGGCCGCCTTCCCAGGCCTGATTCATTTTCTGGGAGATGACCGCAGAATAAATACTATCCCATTTGTCACGACTTGCGAGGCCCGTGACCACGGCCATGGCATTGGCACGCTCATCGGGGTAGTCAACCATCTGGCTCTGATAGAATGATCCCTGCCAGAAATGGCGGTCAAAGTTAGCCCTGATGCTCTCGAGGCGTTGATCGATCGCCGGGATATCGGCTTGGTTCCCGGTAACTTGCGCCATCTTCCGCAGAACACCAAGGGCGGCATAGTACTGCGTGCACTGGACGATGCGACGATCCTTGGACGCGCTGCCCCAGTCACACCAGTCCCAGCCTTCCGGACTCCCGTGGTGAGGCACCCCTTTGTGCTCATTGAGTCCATCGGCCCCCATCGCCCACGTCTCGAGATACCGCTTCATGTGCGGGTATTGCGTTGCCATCGTCTCGAGATCGCCCGTGTTCAGATAATAGAACCAGGTGCTGCTCTCCCCGGCAAAGACCAGGTTCTGATCAACGATATGGGTGTAATCCTTATTCGAAAGGAGGGCCGCTTTCGCAAGGGCATGTGCCCGCGTGTCAAAGGCATAGAATACCTCCTCGATCTGCACGGCGACATCTCCCAGGCACGTTGGCGTACGTTCCCGGTCCGGACAATCCATGAAGTGATCGCGCATACAGACGTAACAAGTGCGGGTGGCCTTCTTCCAGAGCGTGTTGTAGTCTTCATCATTACAGTGGAAAGCACCGGCGAAGTCTGTATCAAAGCTGGTCTCATGATACTTGACCGCCAGTACCGTTACACCGGCCGGGATGGTGTAATACGCGCCGTGTCCGGATATCCAGTTTTCGACTTCATAAGAATGAATACCGTCAAGCGTCTCACAATGTTCCTCCGGTTGCATACATTGCACCAGACAGTTGGTGGAATGCATTTCAATTGTTTTGCCCGCTTCAGCATCCACTTTGATCCAAGGCTGGAATTGTGCATTGTGTGGAAGACGACAGACGAGCGTCCACTCGTGATCTTTTCTCAGGGGTAGATCATAATTCGTGTGAATATAGTCCTGTAACCCATAGTCCTTTATCATGTGATACTTTCCTCGTTACGTTTGCGGTGATCCTCTTTTAGCCAGAAATGCAAGCACGCGTTCATGACCTTTGCCGGATGTAAGATATGGGAGCGTTTTCGTCCGGCAAATAGGGCAGGCGTTTCTCAATTGCGGAAGCTGCTTGTTCAATCGTTCCTTGCAGGCTTACACAAGTTGCGTACGACATTTATGTTCTTCCTCCATAAGATTAGTATCCACCAAAGACCTTGAAGCGAACTTGAGCGTCCTGATCTCAAATGGTTGCAAGGTTAACGTTTTCTGAATGCGTTTGTCGCTCTGAACACGTAGCTGGACTTTCTGTGTATTGCCCGTCGGCTCAAAGAGACGGATGATCCAACCTTCGCCGTTCTCCGCCTGTTTGAGTGCAGCCAGTTGTACATCGGGATTGGAAAGTGTCACGAACGGTTTGGGATGCGTGCCCTCGCCACAGGGGCTGAACCACTGAGCCATAGGCTTCTCGTTATGAACCTGGGCTTCGCGGGGAACGGCGCTCATGCGGATCCTCACCGCTCCGGCATTGAACCAGAAATTAAACAGGTGCTCGCCCTGATCGATTCGCGGGCGGAACATGGTGTTGGGCACTAAAGGCCGATCACCAATAGGGTGTGCCGTGTAGGCCGGCGAACGCAACAGAGTCAGGCGAGCCTCGCCTCGTGCAAATGAGGAAGAATACGTCCCGTCATTGATGACACTTAGTGCCAGGTCATCGGATTCCGATGAAATAGTGACCCACTTCTGTGCGACGACTTCATCTCCATTCGATTTCAGGACTTCTTTGCCGTAGGCAGTATCACCGGTGTATACGCCGTCCTTCAATGTAGTGGGAACGGAGAGTTTGAGCATCTTATCCTTCTCGTTCCAGAAGACGCGGGCGTTGAGTGCCACCTCCGTACCGTTCTTAGGAATGCTCCATGTCAGGATCAGAGTGGAATTGCCAAAGCCGTACACGGCCTCTACAACAGTCCGAACCGGACCATCTTCAATGACTCGGATTGGTTTGAGCTTTTTGACGGATACTCCGGAAACCTGGGCACTCTTTTCCTGCGTAAGCAACGTGAATCGACCGGCGATATGTTTAAATGACCTAACCTTCATTCCCCATGGGTCGGGGCTGTCATTCATGACCAACGCCTTGAAGGCACCTTTCCTGACAAGATCCTTTCCACCTATGCGGAGGTGCTGAATCAGGCCGGATCGGGTGTTGATCGCCCAGTCCACCTGCTTACCCTTTACCCTGAGCAACCCTTTGGACTCGTAGTTCTTGAATCCTTTCTTCCTTTTCTTCCGGGTCATGGTCACGTCAAAACGATTCATAACACCGGGTGCCAGCGTTGCGTTAAAACACACGCGCTTGCGACACTCCAAAGGAATGTTGCCCGCGGGACGTTCATTCTGAATTGGAATTTCTTTGCCGCCCTGGACAAGACTGGGCTGGTAGCACACGGTCTCATCCCATTCGTCATGGGCGAGACTGAACTCTGTATCAATGGTTGTCTCGATCTCCCATGGATGTGGGTTATAAACGAAGATAGGAAACGTATCGTTCTTTGCTTTCGGTTGCCCACTGGTGAGGGCGTAAAAGGCACGAGCCCTGATACGGGACAGGATCTCCATCCCATGATGGATTCGTTGCAATGAATGCTCTTCGACAGGTGCAGTCGACGTGCCGGGCAGCACGTCGTGGAATGCTGTCCAAAGCAGATCTTCTTCTGCCTCCTTAATTTCCTGCACCGGATAATTCATCAGTCCTTGGGACGCGACAGCTGATGCCATCTTCTCTACAAGAATCAACCTGTTTTCAAGAGTCCTGTAGCCCTGCTTAACGCGAATCATGGAACTGTAACAGCCCACTGAGAAGGGGTTCATGTCGGCTTCCCAACGGGGCAGTTCGTTCTTCTTGCCCTTCAGCTCTTCGAAATAGGCTTCGGGAGTGGAATGTGAGAGTGTCCAGTCCGTCCTCTCCGCAATCATAGCATTGAGATTACGAATATCCTTGCGACTCGGGCCACCACCATGGTTGCCCACGCCCCACAGCATGACGGTCGTACCGCGTTCTGGCTTGGTTTCCATCCGGCCTTCCAGTTTCTTTGCGGCTTCGCCAAATTTTGAAAGGTACATGCCCAGTGGCCTTGTGACGCTGACCTCGGATCCATCGTAGCCTACCCAGACATATTCATTCGACTCCTGGCCACAGGCCTGCCGACTGGGACGACAGTGGAGATACGAATCATAGCCGCTCTTGGCAAGTATCTGCACCAGTCCTCTCGTGTGACCGAACGGGTCGAAATTGATGGCCGTCGTCGGACGGGCACCGAACTTTCGCTTGAAATACTCTCGCCCTGCCAGAATCTGTCGGACGAACCCTTCACCCGATGGCATGTTGCAATCCGGCTGAAGATACCATCCGCCCATAATATGCCAACGCCCTGCTTTCACCAGCCGTTGAATGCGTTTGAACAGCTCAGGTTCATAATCCTCGATCCACTGGTAGAGGATCACTTCATTGTGATTGAAAATAAACGTATCGAACTGGTCGATCAGATCTGCGGCTGTACGAAAGGTTGATATAGCTTCTGCAACCCCTTCCTCCCACTCCCATTGCCAGACGGGATCAAGGTGCGCGTTGCAGATTAAATGCAGGCTTGGTTTGGTAACAGGCGTTCTTGTTCTCGTCATTTCTCTGGTTCCTCATTCATCCAGGGCGCACGGGCGTTCTGTTTCAATTCGGTGTCAAGTTCTTCCATGCGCTGCGTAAGTCGTTCAACGATTTCGGGATTCTTGTCAGCTTGGTTATTTTGCTCGCCAATGTCTTCGATCAGGTTGAACAGCATAATATTGTATTGTGGTGGCCCGTCTGGTTCGTCCTTTTTGCGCCGTTTCTTGTGTTTCAACAGTTTCCACTTCCCTTGGCGGAGACCTTGGAGAACACCTTTGTTGGAATAGTACAAAAGCTCTTCCCGCGGGGTTGGTGACGTCGGGTCTGCAAACAGATTGGAAATATCCATACCGTCGATCGTTTGGTCATCAGGCAGTTTTGAGTCTGTCAGGGATGCAAAGGTCGGGAGTAGGTCCATCGAACTGGTTAGCTGGTCGCATTCGGTACCAGCGGGAATGCGGCCAGGCGCCCAGATCACACAAGGGACGCGCATGCCTCCTTCAAAGGTATGGCCCTTGAACCCACGCAGGGGACCGGATGATCCGCTGTGATGGGGGATGTCCCAGGGACCGTTGTCGGAAGTGAAAATTACATAGGTGTTCTTGTCCAGTCCCAGCTCACGAAGCGTGTCTAGCAGACGGCCGGTTTCCGCGTCGATATGCTCGATCGTGCAGGCATAGGCATTCTTGGGGTTGGGGTCGTAACTGTCTTCGGGGACGTACAACGGAACGTGGGGCATGGAGTGGGGCAGGTAAATGAAAAATGGGTTCTTCGTTCCTTGTTCCTTGTTCTTGGTTTGATTGGATTTGATGAAATCGATCGCCTTGTCGGTGTAGCGGCGGGTGATCGTGCGTTGATCGGTGGGCACCTCGATAATTTCGTTGTTTTCCATCATCGGTGTATTCCACTCGGTGATGGCCGTCTCCTGATCCAGCCAGAGAAGATCCGGCTCACTCCACAGAATTTCTCCTCCCTTGACAATCCTGACATCATCCGGGTGGTTCATGTCGTTGGAGTAGGGGATGCCGTAGTACTCGTCAAACCCATGCTGTTGAGGAAGGGTCTCCTGGTGATGGCCGAGGTGCCATTTGCCGAAACAGGCGGTGGCGTAGCCCTGCTCCTTGAGGAGGCCGGCAATGGTACGCTCTTCGGGGTTGAGACCGATCGCGCTGTCGGGAAAGAGAACGCCGCAATGCAGGCCCACACGCTTGGGGTAGCAACCGGTCAGCAGGGCCGCCCGGGATGGGGTGCAGACGGAAGAACCGACCATGAAGCTGGTGAATTTGCACCCCTCTTTGGCCATCCGGTCGATATGGGGTGTCTTGATGTTTTCCGAGCCGAAACACCCGAGGTCGGCGTAGCCCTGGTCATCGGTAAAGATGATGATCACGTTGGGTTTGTCGCCGGCCAGCGCTGGCGCAGGCGTTCCAATGCTTGCCTCCGGCGCAGTGCCCATGCAGCCCGCCGCGGCAGCGAGAAGGCCGGTTGCGGCTGTCACGCCGCTGAGCGCTTTGAGTGTTTTTTTAGTATTTTTCATAAGTCTTCGGTCCTTATTTTGACAGAAAAATTGTGGACAGAAAAATGAAGAAGCAGCGGGACTTGAGCCATCGCGTGACAAAGTCATGTTTTAAGGCGCTGGCAGAATTCCCGCAGCGTTTACATCGCTTCGCGAGAAAAGATGTTGTCAATAAGGCACAAATGTTTTGACTTCCTCCTGCGGCTCGTGGCGCCAGAGATTTTAGCCTCAGCACTTTCTTTTTTCTTGCCTTATACTTAATTTTTCTGTCCTACATTTTTTTGTCAGATCTTTCCTTCTGTTTTATGAATTCTCATCGCTTATTGGACGGTACCGGATCATATTCTACCAGTCGGGATCACTGAATGGGGCGCCGACTTCAATTGGGTTTATGCAGGGGATGGGTTCTCTCTCTGCAAGTTGGTCGAGCACAGCCCGTACGACTTCTGGCTGCCCGTCAACAGAAACATCCTCCCAAGAGGCCGACTCTGCCTGCTGGCCGAGCAGTGCTGCGGCCCGGCGTTTGAACGCGGCGGCAGCAAAGGTCGCGTTGTCCAGGATGGTCGCGCGGAGCAGAACCGAGATCTCTTCGCGGATTCCGGTTGTCTCGAGCCGGATCCTGCTCATGCCTTCCTCGCAGTCCTGTACCTTCACGGGCACGGAGCTTTCAATCATCTCGATTCCGTCTGTGCACGGAAGTTCCAGGCAGACGGTGCGATCTTCCAGCTGTCCCTTGAATTCGCCGGCCGTCGCTCCGACTGTAACACGGATCTCATCGCCGTCGCGGCTATAGGTCAGCAGGGTCTCGGCAAACTGCCCGTTCTTATAGGCTTCGGTTTCGCCGTCGTCTTCGTACACCGTCGCACGGGTTGACTCGCCGTCGCGGCCGGGATATATGCGGACAACCAGCTCGTCGAGGGGCGCCGATCCCATACGGGAGCGATACGGCTGCATAGCCAGCGGATATCCTCCTTTAACCAACAGAGGGAATTCATTGATGTCCGACGGAATCACATGTGTTCCTGTTGAGAAGCGTTCGTTCGAAAAGACGTGATACCAGTCACCTTCTGGCAGCCAGACCTTCTGGGTGGCCACCCGGCCCGGTCCCGCTCCCGCGGCAACCACGGGAGCGGACAGAAGGGCCTCACCCAGTATGAATTGTTGGGGATTGGCGAACGCCTCCTCTTCGCCACTCATCAGGTACATGGGGCGGATCATCGGCAGGCTTTCGTTGTAGCATTGGCGGACGGTGCTGTAGATGTAAGGCATGAGTCGGCTGCGCAGGTGATAGCTGACGCGCGCGGCGTCACACTCGTCCTTGCCGCATTTCCATGGCCGCCGATCAAGCTCCTCCGAACAGGATGAGTGGAGCCGCAACGATGCGGACATCGCGCAGAACTGTGTCCAGCGCACAAACAGCTCATCGTTCCGGTCGCCCATAAACCCGCCAGTGTCGTGCGCCCAGAAAAAGCAGCCGACGTTACCGGACACGGCGGTGAACGGCACCTGCCACGCCAGCACCTTCCAGGAGGAGAGCGTGTCGCCTGAGAAGTGAATCGGGTGGCGGTGGTCACCCCAGCCGCCCCAGCGACTGTAGGACATGCCGCGACGCCCATTGCGTCGCGAGTGCCGGTAATAGAGGTGGTTCAACCAGGGAAGGTGTGTCAGAAGCGGCATGCCAAGGGTGTATGGCATGAGCGCGTCCTGCTGCCAGTCCACCCACCAGAAATCAACACCGATCTCCTCGTGCGGCACATGTGTATGTTTGAAATACGCCTCCATATAGTCACGATCCCCTGCGGAGAAGGGCAATTCCCTGCCATCAGCGGGATCATGAGCCAGCTCGCGCATGAAGTCGGCATAGCAATCCTCGTGGGTTCGCACGCCGTCGTGCGGATGCAGATTGAGCGCGATGTCGACACCGGCATCATGCAGATGCCGCATCAGTCCCGCCGGATCAGGAATCAGGTCATGGTTCCACGATAGGCCGGTCCATCCGCGGTTTCCAGCCCACCCGAACCCGGTCTTGGCGTCGTGCCGCTGCCAGTCCATGTCCATGACCATGACATCGAGCGGGAAATCATGCTTGTCATATTCCGCGGCAATCTCCTTGAATTCTTCAGCCGTGTAGCTCCACCAGCGGCAGTACCACGAACCGAGCACGCGCTTGCGCGGCATCGGCACCTTGCCCGCAACCGTGGTCAGCAGTTTCAGGGCGGCGCGGAAATCATCCCCGTACCAGAGGAAATACCAATCGGATCCTGATTCGACCGGCCGTTGCTCTACCCAGCCGTCCTTGAGCACATGGCCGGCAGGCATTCCCCTAAAACGCGGCCCGTCGTCGATGAGAAACCAACCGTCATGCGAGAGCAGGCCAGGACCGACCTTTCCTTCACCCAGGAAGTTGTCCAGCGTCCTGCAAGTCCCGCCCAGATTGCCGTCATTGGTCATTCCGAGCCGCCAGGTTTTACCGTTGGGCAGCTCAATGCGGAGATTGTCTTCGCTGAGCTTCCTTTTACCATCCGGAGTAAAGAACAGTTTCAGCACGCCGGTATCGATAGTGAGTTCTGTATCATCAGGATTGCAGTCGTGGCGTGTGGCGATCGTATGCTCCCGCGTCGCGAACAGGGTGGGGTCATCCTCGAAACACCCATTCTTGCTGTATTCTATGCGGATGCAGGCGGGCGAAAGCGTGGTGAAACGTGCTGGTCCCAGTGTGAAGATTGTGGGTTCAAATTCTTTGTCGTCTATTTTCATAGCGTCTATATGCTCCTATGCCCAAGCAGCTGTAGAACGCCTGGTCCAGTCCGTTGTATTCCGGCGCGTGGTCTTCAACGGGAATGAATTCGACCAGCAATACGGCGTTTTTTTCAAGTGTAAAGTCCAGTTGTATGCCATTATCTGTTTCTTGAAGGTCATAATACCGACACGTTGGCCGGCTCGCCTCGCGCAGGAGTTCCACCTGTTCGCGTGATGGATTGCGCTCTCGGCCCAGCATTTCCCAGGTCCTGTACGGATTGGCGTTATGCTCGTCCACCAAAAGCGTGCGAGCGGCGTAGGCTTTGCCTTTGCAGGGCAGCTTGATTCGGTAGTTGACCTGCTGCCTGTCGCGGCTGTTGTCATTGGGGTTCCAGATAACACCGACTAGGTGCCCGTCATCGCGACGGGTGAAAAGCGAGTTGTCGGTCCGGTTCAGAACGGTGGTCCCCAGCTGCGAGAAGAAGTGGAACATGTGGTAGGTGGGCTTGGGGATATCGTGAATATTGATCATGCCGAAGCCGCCGTGAAACTCAGCCCGCGGGATGGTCTCTTCTACAAAAATATCTGACACGGCCCAATAGGATAGGCTGTCGGGGGCCTGCGCTTCGCTCAACGTGCGTGCCAGATAGGCGGCGTTGAAGGGGATGTCATGGATGATCTCGTGCGTTGATGTCGTGCTGTTGTATTCGGTGATGTGCAGTTCCAGGCCTGGTATGGGCGAGTTGTCGATCTCCTCGCGCATCTCATGAAAACGATTGGCAAGAAAAGTCGGGCTTCGCAGTTCGTGATAGGAGAACTCGCCGCGCCGCTCGGAAGACTGCACCGCATAGGAGTGACTGGTGACAAAATCGACCGGTGTTTTGGTGTCGCGGCAATACCGGAGGAAGGCGTCGATGTGCGACTCCACGCGACCGGCGGTTGAGGGACCGCCAACCCGGAAGCCTTGGTCAGCCGCTTTTACGACGTTGGCAGTATGCCGGTAGAGTTTGTAGTATTCTTCCATGGTAGACGGCCAGAAGCCGTCAAGGTTGGGTTCATTCCATACCTCGTAGTACCAGTTCAGCATCTCTTTTCTGCCATAGCGCTTCATCCAGTGTTTCATGAGGGCTTCAATCAGATCGTTCCAGAGCCCATAATCACGGGGCGGCGAGGTGTTGGCCTTCCAGCGCATCAAGGTGTGATCGCTGCTGGCCAGTAATCGAGGCATGAAACCGATCTCAACAAAGGGGCGAATGCCGATATCCAGCAGACGATCCACGATAAGATCAATGAAGGCAAAATTCGGCATGATATCCCCGCTGCCCGCGAGTGCCTCGTTATCAAAGCCGAGGTCATCAGGGGCTTGACCGGGTTGGGCCTGATTAGCCCAGGAACACAGGTCGGGGCTCCCCGACAGCAAGCCATGGCAGCGCAGATATTCGACCCCCAGGTCACGGTGGGCCATCTCCAGGTGCTTGAGTGTCCGTTCATAAAGGGCAAGTCCCAAATGCCCGGACCCGATGACCTTGTTAAAATTGTGCCGGTATGCCTCTCCCGAGGCCGTAGGATTGAGTGTGATCGTTTTCAAGTGAGGTTCTTTCTGTATGTTATGTCTTCCCATTCTACGCTAATATTGCCAAGACAACTCTGCCAACAGACGTGATTGTAACTGCCCTGTGATCTATCTACGCCACCTACCAACCAATACAACGCAGTCGTGTGGTGCCAATGTTACGGTATCGCCTGCAATCCACTTCTTACCATCAGCCGTGTCCATGTTGACCACGTCCTGCCCCGGAATCTGGAAGTAGCGCAACAGACCGATATCGTCCGATGCCGCAGGATGTCCGGTCAGCGCGACGCCATGAGCCTGGCACCAATCAGAGATGGGCTTGTAGTACGTTTCCTGCATGCGATGGTGGATCGCCCGCCGATAGTTCTCCCGATGCCTCTGCGCGTCAGGCTCGGCATCATCCCAGAGCGCGGGCAGGTGTGGCGCAAAGTCGTACCGAACGAATGCGTTCACGTGATTGAGAATTCCTGTTGTTCCCGGTCTGGGATCAAGACCGGGAAAATGCCCCCGTCCCATGACGTGTGGCTCGTCTGTAAAAATACCTTTGATGGTATTTCCGAAATGCCCCGGCAGTTCATCGTAGTACTTCTGGTAGACCAGACGAATGAAACACTGCATGGCCGCCGGATTCAGCAAGTCGCCTGCGGGGGGATGATTCTCGTCAACTTCCTTTTGATCGTATCGCCGCGGCGGGTCGTCATCCATAAAATGCACCCCGCGGATGGTAGCGCCAATGGGCAAGTCCACGATCGCAATGCGGTGGCCATCGTGCTGCCGCCGCACATCGGCCACCAATGTTTGGTCGTTCGCCAGCTCGACACCGTGTTTGCCAATCTTTACACGCTGGACAATGTCACCGGCTTTAGCCTCCATAAGGTCAATCTGGACCAGTCCACGGCAGGCATACTCAGGGTTTTCCGCAACCACCTGACCGCCTGACGATCCGCTGGGATACACGG
Organism: Lentisphaeria bacterium; assembly: GCA_032251435.1. GTDB lineage: Bacteria > Verrucomicrobiota > Lentisphaeria > Oligosphaerales > MVZH01 > JAVVEH01. The sequence continues at coordinate 15,576 of JAVVEH010000016.1, forward strand.
CTTCGTCATAGAGCAACACCCACATACCGCGCCCGGACGCATGGTCGACAGCGAATCGGACCATCTCAAGCCATTCCGGGCTCATCCAGCCCTGATGCCGCGGTAGCCCCGCGCGGGGGTGAATGACGAAGGCGTGCACACCATGCGTCTTGAAATCGTTGATCTGCCTGGCGATCTCGTCCACGGCGAGTTCATCATTCCAGAACCAGAACGGCACCTGTGTAAAATCGACCTCCTCGGCAGGATAGCCTTCAAACGCGTTGTGTTTAGAAGAACTCATTTTACACATAAACTCTCTCCCATCAGAACTTGCTGTAGTCTGGTGATGTCTTTCCGGCAAAAGCCCATGTTATTGAGCCCTTACCCAGATCGCAATCGAAATGTTCAAGTGTCCCTTCAGCTGGCGTTACCTTGCCGTCAAGGGAGTAGAGCACCCGCGGATTGTCCGGCATTCCGTTGATGTGCGCGTCGGGGGTGAGCAGCAGCTCGACTTTCTCGATCTCGCCGTCCCGGGCAGGCAGATTGACCGCACGGGTCTGGTAGGCATCGTCATCACACGGGTTCATATCCGGGGTCCATTGCATGGGCATCATGATGGTTTTGGTTTTGCCGCCTTGCACAATCTTGAGCGTGATGTCCCATGGGCCTCCCACACTGCACAGACGTCGGGCTTTTTTGCGGTCTTCCTCCACAGTCGGATCGAAGGTGTCGAGCAGGCCGCTTGTGTATGGGCCGATCACCGGATAGATGAAGTTGCAGTCCTGCTTCGCCGCGCTGACGGCAACCATGACGCTATAGGCTTCGACATCCCGTTCGACAGGATAGGTGACCCCGTCGTTCTTCAGTTTATGCAGATAGACCTGATGCCAGCCGTTCCACTGCATATAGCACTGTTTCTCCTCGTCCCAGACAACGATCCACTTGTCCAGGAATTCCTGCATCTTGCGCGCCGACCAGTCGCTGAAGATCTTCAGGGGAATCCCCGGCTCGGGTGCCGGGCCGCCGCCGCTCATGACGGGGGTGCTCTTCCACTCCCCCGGCACCTCGCGCACGGTGTTGTCGGGAATGATTGGCGAGATCAGAAACGGCTTGCCTTCTTCAGCGCCGGGCTGCCCGATTCGCGGGTCGAAGCCCCAGGTCGGCCCGATATGATAGCCGCTGGCGGTTGTCTTGTCAATACCGTACATGGCGCCCCGATAGGGGAACAGAACTTCTTCGTTCAGATCCTCCACGTCCAGGGCATGGCCGAGTTCATGATGCAGAACCGGGAGCCGGCCCAAAGCGCTGCAACCGCCAAAATCCTTGGACTCGGAAAAGCCACCTGCCTTCACGTTGGCGATATTGACGAGGTAGAGCGACACATGTTTCTGCCCCCCGGCGTCGCGCAGCGCCTTCTGCCAGATGAGCGCGGCTGCCTGCTTGTTGTTGAATTCCAGACCGGACTGCTTCTCATAATCCTCTTCACTTGTACAGCGGATGGCGGGTGCACTATCGCCGCGTGGCGGGATAATCAGCTCGGGGAAGCGGATCCGCTTCAGCTTCTGGACCTCGACTGATTTCACCGGCCACCGGACCGCCAGCTCCTCCGTCCAGCCCTCGGGGTAGTCGACATCCGCATAATCGAAATAGTGGATATCGAACATGGTCATCCTGATGGTGGTCGGCGGTCCGATGTTGAGCGTGTCGAATACCGCTTCCTGCCGACCCGCCCGGACCGTTAGCTTCAGCCCTTTTGCCATCCACTTGCCTGGAATCATGGCCGTGAAGCAGTCATCGAACGTGTGGATCACCTTGCCCGGCTCCTTGCAGAAGCTCTTCGGCAGTTCCGTTGGCCCATCAAGCGCCATAACGACGGACTCGGAGCCAAGTGTCAGCTCGGCCGTCACTTCCGGTGCCGCCGCGCCGGATGGGGAGATGACGTGCGCCTTGATCAGCGCGTCCCTGCCGCCGGAGAGCCGGAAATAGGGGTGATGCGGTTCCATGACGTGGGTCTGCGCAAAGAACACAGAATCAATCACAATGTCTTCTTGTTTCTGCTTTTCACTCATTATTCGTTCTTTCTGATACCCCTGCGCAACGGAGCCTTCCTCTGACGCCCAGAAGCGTCGCTATCCCGAGTTGGTGTACCGGCTTTAGCCGGAATCTTTTTTCCTGTCCATGTTCCACGAAGAGCCGGCTGAAGCCGGTACACCAACGAAGAGCCTGACAGCCCGTCCCGCTGATGCGGGAATCCGGCATGCCAATCCGTCGCGGCGGACGGGCAAACTGTTCTAAAACACCGACGGTGCTGGTCAGCATCAGTCGTTCAGCGGCTGGGTTCCCAGCAACACGCTGTTCATTGTGGGGCCGACACGGATCTCATCCAGTGGTGCTTCTACCGACATATTGAGGACAATCGCATTGATCATCTCCTGGGGGATGATTCCCTTGACCGTACTGACGGGCTCCTGTGGGATCACAATGCCGTAACCCTTTGCATTGAAGACGCGGTAGACCTCCACGGTATCCGGTTCTTTGTCTGTCTGCCCCCAGATACAGCGACACACGACCATGCTGGGGCCCTCCGGGAACCTGCGTCCGGCCGTTCGCGACCAGGCGTTTCGTGAGGATTCATCCATCTGTTTATCGATGACCGCAAAAACGCCGCTCTGGGCATTCTTTTCCTGGACATAAACTCCCAAAAGAGTATCCGTTTCTCCCGCAGAAAACTTTACATGTCTGCTCTTCATCTCAGAAAAGAAGAAGCTGAACCACATCTCTCCTCCGGGCTCGAGCATCTTAAGATCTTTGAGAAGCTGCCGGTCGAGACCTCTGCTGCATGCCGTGTGGCCCTGTCCCTTCACAAATTGACCGCCTGTCGAAGGTAGCGTGGGATAACTCAGAGATGCGTTTCCCTCAGAATCCTTTCCCACGACCAGGTATCCATCATCCGAACCTCTGCTGTTGATCCATGGCCCGCTGAAGCCGAAGGAGGAGCCTCCCTGTTGGTTATGAAGGGCGCCGGTGGGATAATCGAATCCTTCGTATACAGCCACACCGACATTTTGGTCCGAGACCTTGAATTGAATGTTTCCTGTGGCTGTCTCGCCCTGGCCGTCGATGACTTCGAAGGTGAATGAATCAGTCCAGTTGCTTCCCTCGTAGCCTTTTGCCAATCCACCCCAGTCATTCAGTGTGTCACTTCCCGTATCACCCATGTCATCCAACGAGGGGCCCTTGACAGCGACCGGTTTGGCGGTCTCTGTCGCGAGCGAGGGATCGCCATAGTCTGCCACGTAGGTCAATGTGCCACCAACTCCGATCAGCTTGCCGTGGGCGGGTTTCTTCGTTACGATGAACCCCAGATCATCCCCGTCGGGATCCGTTCCGTTCAGCGTGACCCGGGTAGGCAGTCCGGGCGCGGTCGCGAGGGTCTGGGACGTTGCCTGCGGAGGACGGTTGGCCGGAAGTTTGCCCTTCGTGTCATAAAGAATGACATCAACCGTGTCACTGACTTTGGTATAACCGAGAACATCGGTCATGGTGACTTCGAAACGGTACTTGCCGGGTTTCTGATCCGTGAAAGAAACTGTGGTTGTCTTGCTCTTTCCCGATCCGTTCGGCGTAAAAATAACCTTCCCCGCGCCATAGACCTTGCGCCAGGTATAGGTGGTGTCCGTTTCGGGAAACGCGTAGTTCCTCGCATCCGTCACGAGTTCTGTCTGATTGGCCGGTAAGGTCAAGGCGGGCTGGGCAGCCTTCACCGAGTTGATAACTTTCAATTTGCGAAGTGTTTGCGGAGCGGGTGCCTTCCGCATCTCGTCAATCACCTCGTTTGCATCAAGCGCGGCGCTGGCAAGCATCTGATCAGCAAGGATCCGCATGAGGTCGTCAACGGAGTGCATGGTAAATGCCGCTTGCCCATATTTCTGATGAATCTTGTTCTTGAGGGCCTCACCGGGCGCATACTTGAAGCTTAACGGAAGGGCCTCTTCAAACAGATGTTCTGCCAGCACTGACTGAGATTTAACCAGTGCTCCTGCGCCGCCCATAGCGTTGGCAGGCGGGCGGTGAATGACATTATCCACAGCCACCTCCGCGAGTTCCATCACCTCTTCCGGTGACACCATAGCCAACCCTTTGGCAGCGAAATTGCGGCCATTCGCATGAGGTTGAGAGAGCAAAACGCTCACGGCAGAGATGAGTTTTTTCCGGTCCACGCCGCCGAGATTGTTATTGAGCATTTTATCAAACAGCAGCTGGGAGATCTTGACCTGAGAGGCCTGCAGGGGATCATCGTCGGTCAGGGGGAATGTTGGGCGGGCGTGGGTGACAGCAGCATCCAGAATGTCATTCACGTATGGTTTTACGGCTGGTGTGGGGAGTTCCTGCAGAACTTTTAATCCTGCATACCAAATGAAGGGGTCCGGAGCCTTCTGAAGGGCGAGCATTGCCCTGGCAATTTCAGCATTCTTTAGTTCTGCCAGCGGGCCTTGCGCTTTAATCTTGGACGCATACAGCGCACGGCAGGCACCGGCACGGCCGTGCGCACTGGCTGTGTTATCAGATGCCAAGGCGATCAGTTGGTCAATAAGGGCTGCCGATTCCGGGTCATCGGGTTTAGCTTTGATTCGATTGGCAATCTCATCGCTAATGGCACTTCTACGCAAGGTGTCAAAGCTGGAAAGGTCAGCAATCAGTTCACTGGTGGACACTTTTTCCGCATCATAATTCTTCGCATTGACTAAGTCATCAAACTCAGCGTCGCTTAGTGTAAGTGATTCCTTCTGTCCGCGCCCGGTGACGTAGAGTTGTTTCAGCGGCAGCGCATAGAAGAGCAACCCTGTGGCGTCCCAGGAGAAGTCTTTGTAGTCGTTGCCCGAACCATCATAGATCCTGCGATGGTTCCAGCGGCGTTTCAGGTCAAAATGCCATTGATTTTGCTTGAAATGCAGGTTGGCAGCCTTGACCCCGCCCTGTGCGGCGCCGATGGGATTCCAGACCTGCGCGAAAAACGAGCCGCCGTGGGCGTACACCCGGTCGCTGGCGGTGGAGAGCGTCGACATTTTGGTAAAATACTTGGCCTTCTTCTCCTGGTTGTCCTCCATGCCCAGCGCCAGTGCCGTCATGGCGCACTTCGCATTATTGTCTCCGGGAGCACCGCCAAACGAGTAGAGGAATTCCCCATAGCTTGGACTTCCCTTGAAGGCATAGTGGCCGAAGAATATTCGCTGGTCCCTGTTGGCCGCCTCGACAATCGGGCTGTCGACACCGGCCCGGCGGGCCAGTGACAGACCGAGAAGTCCCCGGACGCCGCACGCGCCGATGGGACCGTAGCCGCTCATCCGGCCCCGGGGTGAACCATCGTCTCGCGGGTCGGCAAACTTGTGGCCGGTGGTGCCGAACCAGCTTACGCCACGGGCGTGATATTCCGCCTGTTTGACTAACAGGGGGAAGATCGACTCGTCCTTTGTCTTCATATAGTACTCGGAGAGAGCAATCAGCTTGGGCCCGGAGAACCACGGGCCGCCGCCAAATTCGAGCTGATGCGCCCACTCTCTGGCACGGGCCTGATACTTGTCATTATGCGGGTTGGTCGGGTCATCCGCCGCCAGCAGGCAGAGCATGGCCAATCCGGCTTTGTCGGGCTGGTTGTCTTTGTAGAGCTTCCTAATGCCCTTGCGCAAAATGTTTTTGCTCTTTTCACAGTTATAGGGAGCGGTATCCGAATAACGGCCCAAATACTCCAACGTCACGGTGACCGCCATGGTCTCGCCTTTCGCTGTTTCTTCCGCGTCCGCCTTCTTTGGTTTGGCGCCCCAGTCGCCCAACGCATTGCCTCCCCCCGCGTCCACGTCATCGATGGCACCCACATCATCCAGTCCAGGTCCACCTCTCTGGGCGGGCTTGTTCTCCATAGCCTTGGCGGAGGAGGGGCGCCAGACTAATAACTTCAAAACTGCCGGGTCCCTTGCTTCCGCTTCGGCGATGGGATCGCCAAAGAGACTCATAGGCCAATCCGCACCCTTAAACAGCGGCACCTTGGCCGCACCCGTGCCGTCGGCACCGAGGATAACGTCGCCGACGGCCAGTACTCCATCGGCAGGAGAGCCCTTGTCGATTTCGACGACAAGAAACTGCCGGACATCCTCCTGCTTCTGACCTCTGGGGCGCCAGAATCCGCATTGGACGCCCAGCGGGCCGATCCAGCGTTCATTGATTCGTGTCAGTTCCCCGCCTTTGGTAAGATCGGGGACGCCGTTGGTGCCGGGTATGTCTGTATCGTCGGCAATCGCAGTCACTGCCAAACACACGCACATGGCCGTGATAATCAGTTTTTTCATTCTGTTTCTTCTTTCCAATCCATGTTTCACGAAGAGAGCCGACTGAAGTCGGTACACCAACCAAGAGCCGGCTGAAGCCGGTACACCAACGGTCAAGTCAATTGTTTTACCGCCTTTGCCGGAGTCCGGGTGTTGGTGTACCGACTTCAGTCGGAATCTTCACCCGTTGGTGTACCGACTTTCCGCCTGAGGCAGATCCGCCTGGATAGTCGGCTCTTTAACTAATTCCTGATCCTTTTCGATTGCGGAATTCCATGTTCCATTCCTTGCTGAAAGTCATCAGCGTCATGCCGCAGTTGTCGTGGTCAAAAGCTTCGGGGCGGGGCCGTTTCAGCATCAGGTTCATCATTTCCCTGATGAAGAAGCCGTGCGCGGCCAACAGAATGGTCTGTTTTGTTGAGCCAAATTGTTTCTCTATCCTTTCCAGGGCGTCATAAACACGGCGAAGTCCGGTGCCGAATGTTTCCCAACTAGCCGGGCGGATGGCCTGACCGTCACGCCATGTGAAATATTTGGCAATGTCACGGGGCAGGGCGGCCGGCTGGGAATCCCAGGCATCGGCGGGCGGTTCGCGCTCCTCCTGCCAGCATGCTTCGGCCAGTTCAGGCCAGACCTCGGCCGTCCGGCTCGTCGCGGCAAGGTAGGGGGCGATGGTCTGGAGGGCCCGCTGCTGCGGGCTGACAACGACCGTGCCGATGTCCCATGCCCCAAGGCGGGGGGCAAGCGCTTCCGCCTGGGACTGTCCCCGGGGCGAGAGAGCGTCCGCGTTATCGACGGAGTAGTCGCCGCCCGCCGCGTTGCCATTGGATTCGGCGTGTCTTATGATGAGTAGTTTCATTGTTAGGGGTTAGTCGCTAGGCGTTAGGGGTTCGGGGAAAAGAGTTAGGGGTTAGGCTTTAGTGGTTAGAAACTTCTCCGGATGCTCATGCATTGACCGGAGCATTTTGCCAACCTCCGAATTCAGCGACGTGAGCCGGGTGTGAACTTCTTTGCTGATGTAGCAGCAGTCACGGGCAAAGTCGAGTACGGTGTCCGTTTCCCAGTTCTCCCCGATGCAATCAGACAGCTTGCTGACAAAGTGGGCTTCGTATCGTCGTTTTGCCCACGCTTCACGCAGGTTGTGGCAGACAGAACGAGAACACCGTCGGCCCTGGGATGTCAGAGCATATCGTTCCTCCACGGGAAAATTCTTGCTTATCTCAAAGAATTCCATAGCCATCCGGTATGCCTTGACATACACGGTCAGTTCCTTAACATCTCTAACTGACATAACGCTTAACTCCTAAAACCTAAACCCTAACGCCTAATCCCTAGCTACTGGCTCCTAGCTATCAACCCTAATCCCTAGCCCCTAATCCCTAACGCCTAACTCCGCCGCTTCCGCAAAAATCGTCGGTTCGCCACCGCCCATAAGGTTGGCCAATTTGCGGGCCATGGCATCGCCGGTGAGGTACATGAACTTGGCGCTGCCGTAGTAATGCGTGCCGTCTTTGCTGGTTGCCCGGCTGATGATTCTTTCAGCCTCCTTGTATTCCTCACTGTCCTCGCCGCAGGCGGCCTTTATCGATTTCATGAGTCCGAGTTCGATGGGCATGTACTTTACGGTGTTGACGACATCTACCGTACCCTTGAGGTCCGGGTGCTTGGAGGCATAGAGCATGCCGCTGTTGACGGGGCCGTCAAAGGTGTTCAGCTTCCAGCCGACATGGCCGAGCAGACCGCAGATTACGGGCAGTTCCGGTGCCTTAACTGTTTTGCGGAAGTCCTTGATGAAGTGGACCAGTTGGTCGCCGTATTCTGTATTGCCCGCATCGTTCCAGCCCTGGAACCAGACCAGGCCCGCCATCTCATACCCCGCCTCCGGGTCGTAATCGGGATGGTATTTGCCCGGATCGGCCAGCACCTCCTGGATGTGGTCCAGGGACCACTTCAAGCGTTCACCCATCGGCTTTTCCTCAGTCGCCAGTGACGGGGGACGCCAATCGGTGTGCAAACTGGTGCCGCCCCAGGAGCATTTGATCAGCAGTACCGGCCCGTCCACCATGCGCTCGAAACTGATTCCGAAGGGGTATTCGGGGCCGGAACTTGTCGGCCACAACGCATAGCCAACAGTCAGCGGCCCCCGCGCGGTCTTTGTATATTCCGCATATTCCGTGTCTTCGCCCGCGACCGCGCCGAAAGCGGAGATGTAGGTGCGCTTGGCGATGGGCAGGTTGATGGTTTCTTTTAGCAGCCTGGCATAGGCAGCCCGATTCTCAGCAGTGATCTTTCCCAAGGGCTCGAGGGCATTGTCAAGTTTGTCGAAGTCTGTAGCCTTCACGCCCTTTAGGAAGATTTCCCGGACGCGTTTGATGTCGTCCGCGATGGGTTTGTCCCGCCTGGCCATCAGCTCAATGGCCACTTTTGGGTGCAGTTTGTTTTCCGGCGACTCAATGTGCTCGACCATACGCTTATAGAGCCCTTCCTCTTCCGCCTTTTTGTGGAGGAAATTTTGCATATCCCCGCGCCAACCTTCGCCATTATCGCCAGGACGAGGCCCCCATTCTTTTTTCCACCCTTTCCAGTCGTTGTTATAACCAGTGTCGCCATAGACCCGGTCGCGCCAGAGTTTGCGTGAGGCGCCGCGCTCGTCGAGCAACGCTTTCCCCTTGGCGACAAATTCCTTGGAGCCGGTGGCGAAGCGCACCCCCGACCAGTAGAATTCGTCCCAGTTGAAATAGCGGCCATGAACGGTCGCCGTCTTGGCCGGGGGTACGTACATGGGCTGGGTCAAGTACCACGCCGTACTTGGATGGGCGTACCCCACCATGTTCGACTGCCCCATGAGTAAGACGATTTTGAGTTTTTGCTTCCCTTCGGTCTTGTCATCCGCCATAAGGGACGTGCTCGCCATCAGCAGGGCCAGGCAGGGGAGCAGAAGCGATTGTCGCAGACACATTTTCTTCGTCATCATTGATTCTCTTTCTTTCTTGTGTTTGTGGTTAATGCCAAATAGAATGACTACTTGAAGGTTTCCAAATTCTTGTTTTCATTTGATTGTGTCCCACTGTCAGTTTGCCGGCTTTAGGGGCTGTCGATGCAATTGGAACAATCGATTTTTATGTCCCAAAGGGACGTTACAAATATAGCCTGGGGCAACGCCCCAGGATAAAGAATAATATGTATTTTGTCCTGTAGGGACAACGCAATCTGTTACAGGTGAATCCTTTGTGTTGCCCCTACAGGGCAAGTTTTATTTTTGAAACTAACCTTGGGCGGTGCCCCAGGCTATACCTGTGTTACCCCGTTGGGGCATGTTTTTCTGCGAAAGCAGAATGGATTGTGGGCAAACATCCATTTGTCCAGGTCCATGCAGTTGTATGTCTTGCGGCAACCGCACCGCATCCAAGCTTCGCATCCCAAGTTGGTGTACCGACTTTCCGCCTGAGGCGGATCCGCCTCTGGAGGATAGTCGGAATCCTCACCCGTTGGTGCTTTAGCCGGCGACGGGGAGGTCCGTCACGGGAAGAGCCGGCAAAAGCCGGTACACCAACGGGGGAAATCCCGATCGTCCTACGCTAACAATATCAGTGCGCGTCATTTGTAAAGCGGATTCGGGAGGATCCAGGAATAGATCCAACTGCCGCCATTCCTCATTACCGTAATGCGCTCGTCCTTGGCGGTCACATCGCGCAACATACGCACAGATCCATCGTCCAGGGCATAGTTGTAATCCGTCACCATGACACCAGATGTCTCGCCTTCTTCGACATAGGACATGTTGCAATAATCCCGAAACATGACGGCCTCTTTCCGTAAGCTGAATGGATTGTGGGCAAACATCCAGCTGCTTGCGTCCATGCACGCCACATCGGATGCCAGCACCCGATATGCCTGATCCTGACCCGTACGCCATTCCGGAGCGACAAAGGGCTGGCCGGCCTTTAACATCGGTTTTGTGGGCTTGAAAGCGTAATATCCGCCCATGGGTTTGTAGGGGTCGCCTCCCGGATCTCCCTTGGCGACACCGAAGTAAAAGGCGTAACTGATACCCGTGCCTGCTGTAATACTCAAATCGTCAAGGTCTACGGTCGTACCATTGGCTCTGCGCACCCCCCCGGATTTCTGAAAACCGCCTGTGCCATGCCAATCCTTCGTGGCCAAGGGGCAGGTCCACGTCTTCCTGACGCTCCCGTTAAAGTATTCAATCAAATCAGCCCGGTAATCTTTTTGGCGATAGCCATATTCGTACCGTATAACCGTGACCGGGTTGTCGTCATATGTCCGATCTTTGGCGGTTGGGTAAGCCTCGTCATTGTCAGTCGTGTAGGTGACCACACCGATGGCGATCTGTCTCAGGTTGCTTACGCAAGTCATGTTTCTCGCATCGTATCTGGCACGGGACAGCGCCGGCAACAGCAACGACGCCAGTATTCCGATGATGGCGATCACGACAAGCAACTCGATTAGTGTGAACGTCTTGAATCGCTCTCGCCGTCGCCCTCGTTCCGCGGAAGCAGAACTCTTGGCTATGGCGGGTTTCTCCACCAGAAGCTCGATCGGCGTAAAGGCGGATCGTTTCCTACTTTTCACTTGTCTTTTCGCACGGAAAATCTGCGTCATAAACATCGTACTAACTCCTACTCGAAGTTTCAAGAGAGAAAGCGCTCATTATTGAAAGCCCAGTGCCTGTCACTTTGCGCCGCCTCCGGCATGGCCACCGACGACGGATTCGTAGGTCGGGCCGACTCGGATTTCGTCAAACTGTCCTTCCCCGCTCAACACCAGCCGGCTGATTTTGCTCTGATCGATGTTGAAGGGAGCGGCTGGCCGGCCGTGCTTTTCGGGCAACTCGAGGTCGGGGCCGACCAGGTAGGGCACAAAGCTGTCATTTTCACCATTCCTGCCCCAGGTGAGCCTGCCGACCACCAGGATGGGCGTGTTCGGCCGGGTTCCGGCAATCCGAACCGCCCGCGACTTGCCATCCAGCACCACCGCAGTCTCATACTGACGGCCGCTTGCCGTGAACCCAACCCCCTCCCGCATGTCCTCGCTGCGCAGCGTGACCATCCCGCCGCCGTTGCGGTTGGTGTATTCCTGGCCGGGGAAAATCGCCTGGCCGGCGGCAAAGACATAGCTCATCCAGAGGGTGGCGCCATCCGCCAAAAGACCGGCCTTGCGCAGGCTGTCGTCGAGCTCGATGAAACCATCGGCGCTCCAGCGATGGGTGCTGCCACGGTTGCCGGTGACAGGCAACGCTCCAAAGCCGAGCCCTCCCGCAAGGGTCGCTGGCACCCTCTCGAGAGCCTTGTCACTCGGGTAGATGTAGACACCCTTGGTGCCCAGCGCGCCTCCCTGGCCGACCAGGCTTTGGGGCTCTTCGGCACTCGCAGGGTAGTCGAAGGGCTCATAAACCAGCGCGCCCCCGGAATCGGCCAGGCCGAGGTTCACGACCAGCGTCGCCGGCGTCGCGCTGCCGGAACTCGGCAGGACGGCATAGGTGACCTTTCCCGTTTTCGGTGCCTGCATGTCCTCGAAACTTCGGGCGTCGCCCGCGATGTCGTCTGCAAGCACCTTGCCGTCACGCATGACCTGAAACGCATCGTACTTACCCCTGGCTTTCCAGCTGAGCATCACTCCCTGAAGGCTGCGGTATGCCGAGAGTGCGGTGGCCGATGTGTCGCTTTCGGCACTCAACTTCTGCTTCCCCGAAGCGGGCAGATTGAGCACCAGCTCGTAGCGGTTGGCACCGGGAAGCGCGGCGGTGTCGGCGTAGGCCGTCTGCGTGGGATCAAGCGTGACGCCCAGGCTTTTGCCGTTGCGCAGGATCTCAATGCTCCCGGGCGTCTCCGAGCCAAGCTGCCAGTTGAGCTGGACACCTTCCCGTGTGCCAAAGGCTCTCAGTCGCGATGGCGACTTCGGCTTGTCGAGTTTCCGCATCTCCGCCGCCATGGCCCGCCCGATGTTCACATAGCTCCGCGCATGTCCGTTCCAGTGGTAGCCCACGCCGTCGGGCGATTTCTCAGTATAGAACTTGAACGCCATCTTCTTCGGGCCGTAGGGCTTTTCGGTGTCGACGACACCCACGTTGCCGGCAAACTGAGGATATTTCCCGGGGTCGCCCATGGCGAGCTGCCCCTGCTTGACCAGGCTTTCGGTTTCAATCATGCCGCTGGTGGCGATCACGACCGGAAGGTTCGGCACACCGAGGCCGTGTTCGGGGCTGCGGATATCCTTGATGAACGCCGCCAGGTTCTCTTCATATTTCGCATCCAGTCCGCCATACTGGTCGTTCCAGCCCTGGTGAAAGCAGAGACCGGCGATCTCGAAGCCCTGCCCCTTGTAATCGGGAAAGTATTTCCCGGTATTCTCAGTCACCTCCCTGACAAGCTGAGAAATCCTGTTATAAAAGTAGCCGGGATCGTCGGGTTCGACAGGTGGAGGATACTTGCCAACGCTGGGAGGTAGAAAGTTATGCCCCAGACTCTTGCCACCCCAGGCGGCCTTGATGAGGAGGACCTGCCCCTCGCTGACGTCTCCCATCACATGGCCAAAACCAAGTTCCGGACCGATCTGACCGGAAGAAGAGCCGTAGCCGGGCTTCAATGGGCCATGTCTGATCCCTTGAAAGGGGTGCAAATCGTAGTGGATCCAGACATCCTCGCGTTCCCGCCATGTTCCGTCCGCCGCGACGAGAAACTGGTATTCCTTGTTCGGATCGTTATTGACCAAATACCGCAGGGAAGTGGAGCCATCTCCTTCAATCCCCGCTTTGCCCTGCATGTTGGACTGGCCGACCAGTACGTATATCTTGACGGGCGGATCCTTCTTCGTCTCCTCGGCAAAGACCATGGCGGTCATCGCAGTTGCCATCAGTAGTAGAATTGCTTGTTTCATTTGGCTTTACTCATTTACTTATTCTCCCGCATCTCCAACGTCAGGTTGACGCCGCCATTGTAGACACTGGCTCCGCCCTTGAAATAGCGTCCCCAGCGCCAGTTGTGCTTGTAGGTCGCGGCAAGTGTGTTCGTTCCTTTCCTGAGCAGTTTGACGGCGTGATCGTTCAGCGGAACCGTGATCCGGCTCCCACCGCCCGACTCCGTGATCCTGGCCACCGGGCTGCCGTTGATGAAGACCTGGATCGCATCCTGACGATAGGCATACTGAGCCAGGCGCAAGGCTCCTACGGCATTCGGGTCGGCGATGTCGAACCGCGCGCGCAACACCGCCGTGTGGTTGTCGCGCCAGGAGATGGGCAAGGTCGTTTCTGTCCATGTGCTGTCGTCGAAGCCGGGCTGGTTCCAACCCTCGGGGGCAAGCGACAGTGCCTCCAGGGTCTTTATTCGCCACAGGGCTGGATCGCCCCCTTCGCCACCTTCCGCGCGCACCAGAGTTTTCCATCCCGTGCCTTCCTCCTCGGCGTCCATCTTCGGTTCAGGAAGCTGCAGCGGGAGGGTTTTGAGGTAGGCATCGTAGCGTTTCTTGTCGGCCTGCAGTGCCTGCTTCAAGGCCGGATCACTTAGTTGCTGGCCGATGGCGGCCAACTCGGCATCGCTTTCCGGCATGACGGCTTTGAGCTGGTCCAGATCCAGACTGGCTTCATAGGGCTTGTTTTCGGCAATCAGACCTTTGACTTTGGCCAGATCCAGGGCAATGCTTCTCTGGATCAGCGCCGCCGCGTCCCGCAACTGCCGGGCTTTTTTCAGATCCAGTCCGTAGAGTTCGCCCTTGTCAAGAATGGCTCGCACGGCTTTCTCGCTGGCGGCATAATCGCATTTGAAATAGGCATCGAGGGCGGGGGCCAACGCAGCCGGGGGATTGGGCGCGAAGACCGACTCGTGGGCTCCCAGTATACGCAAGCGCTCCCGTGGCGCCACATAGGCCAGATACTGACCGGCACCAAAGACGCGGTCCTGCTGGCGACTGTGGTCGTGCATGCGGTGGAGTTCCTGGTAGCCCCGATTCCCCTTCATGAAGAACTCGAATTGCTTCCTCCCCGCGACTTTCGCGCCAAGCGGGGTATAAAGATTGAGCCAGAAATGGCCGCCATGGGCATACCATGTATTGTTGTAGGTGTGGGTGGCCACCAGAGAGCAGGTGCGGGCCACGGGGCCGTCGCCGCGAAGGTCAAACAGAATGGCGGCGCCGCCCACGCCGCCGTTGCCTGCGCCAAGGTTGCCTTCGCGGAGTCTTTCCGGATCGGGATTGTTGCCCGTTGTCACGGGGGTGGCATGGTAGCCGTATCCGATGCTCCCGACCTTCGCGCCATTGTGAAGAAACCACTGGGCGGCCCTTTCATAGCCCACAAAATCGTATTGGACACCGGCCTCCCTGGCGAGGTGATACCCGATCGCCGCGGGGACACCGATGGCCGGCATCGTGCCGTATTTCGCCCCTCCATAGAAATTATGACGCCAGCCGCCGGTCTGTCCGGGCTGCACCTCGGGCCAGGGCCCTTCTTCGTCCAGGGGCCTGATCTGGATGGATGTCAGGCCATCACACTTGTGTCTTAGGTAGGGGAGCACCGCTTTGTCACCCGTTGCCAGGTAGTACTCTGATATCAGAAGAATATCCGCGGAAAGGTCCCACGGGCCGCCTTGGGATGCCCTGCCGTCGGGGTCAATGGGGGTGTTGAGATCTGTCTTTGCGATCCTGTTGTAGACGTGGCGACGCACGAGCCCCTGGTATTCGGGCGACCCCGCCGCCAGCAGAAACATCGCGTCCGCATCCGCGAACGCGGGATGTCCGGGAACCACCCCGCCGTATCTGGCCAGGTAGGCCTCGGCGTTGGCCACGATGCGGTCGGTTTTGGGGCAGTTGTACGGCGCCGTGACGCTGTAGGTGCCGAGGACCTCGAGCTGCAGCTCGACAGTCATCTTCTTGTCTTTCCGCAGCAGATCGAAGCTGATAAGGCCGTTCGCTTCCTCTGTAACGGCGTTACTTTTCAGGGGAGATCCGTTCCGCCCGGTCGAATCGGAAAGGCCTGTAGTTGCGTCCTGGTGGGATCGGGGATCCGCGCCCCCGAAGGGTCGCTTTCCTTTTTCCGCCTCGGTGATGGCATCGGCGATCTGCAGGTAGATGTCTTTGTCGCCGCTCTTGACAAAGGGCTTGCCATTGACGGCGTAGAGGTAGTCGCCGTGGAGAATCCTGCCGTCGGCCGGGGACCCGGCATAGGCATTGTTGACAAAGAGGTTGGGACCGAAGGGGGTGACCCGTAGTCCGGTTGGGCCGAGATACTGCCCTCCCGTGCTCCCGGAATCCAGTTTGCCATTGTAGATCACGGGGCCATCGGTCTTCCACTCGGAGATCGGGATGGAGAATTCCGGCGGCAGGGGTTCGGCGGGATGGCGTATTTTATCGTCAAACGGCTGGTCATCCGTCTTGAAAGGCACGGCTGGCAGGCCCGCGCCATTGGTCAGGCCCTGGTCGGGCTTTTCGGTCCAATTGTAACGGACATGCGCGATCGTTTCGACGGTGTCGGAGGCAAGACGGATGGTGTCCCCGTCGAGGGTCGCCTCCGCCGGAGAATAGTCCAGATCGAAGCCGGCGATCTCGAAATGATCCAGTGCGCCCGGCGTGGCCGTGAGGCCATTGGCCGTGCCCGGCTTGAAAAGAACCCGTGCCTCCGATCCATTTGTCTCGACGCGTTCAAATACAGGGCCCGTGGGTACAGCGCCTTCTTTTTTGTACACCGCCCCCGTGAGCCAGGTCAGGCAACGCTCGCCAAGCAGCGCCTCATCGGTGGGCTGTGCGCTGAAGGGGACGTGTTCGGTGCCCGGGGGAATCAGGTCCACCCTTGTCTCCTTTTCAGCCGTTTGCCGCTGCAGCTCGCGGACTTCGCAGTGGTGGATGCCCATGGTGACCAGATCCGAGCCCGGCGGGGTGATCAGGCCGACAGGCAGCGATTCGTCGCCAAAGGTTTTTCGCCACTCCCGCGGCAGACGGGGAATCGTCAGGGGTTCCAGATAGAGGCACCATTTGCGGATATCGTAGCTGTCTTCATAGGCCTGCCCCAGATGGGGGCGACTGGTGATCTTGCCTTCCCGTTGCAACTTCGCGTAAAGATAATAGGGGTAGTCGTTGCCAAGCTGTAGCAGCAGCCCCTTCAGTGCCAACCCCCGCATGGGGTGCAGGACGGCATTGTGGCCCGCTGCGGGGTGCCTTGCGTCTTCCAGGGCCGGGCTCCGGGGATACCCCCGTCTGGCATCCTTCTTTTTTTGGTCCTCGGAAGGATTCTCATAGGCGGTCCTGGCAGCCGCCATCATCTCGATCATCGTGTCGACCTGCCCCGCCTTTTCCCCGAATATCTCTTTGGTCTCCAGCAAAGCGTCTTTGCTCAGCCAGGCAATGGGAAAGTGATAGCCCAGGTTCAGATCGATAATGCCGACAGGCACATCAGTTGTCTTGACGAGATCTTTGGCCGCGTAGAATGCGGCGGCACTCATTTTCAGGGCGATAGTCTTGTCGATCGCCGTCCAGCCACGGGTCGCGTCCGGCGCCAGATCCGGTTGCGGTTCGTAGGCAGGGAGTGCCCTGATCATCATCACCCGCGCCGATGGGACATCAGCCGCAGCCTTCCTGCCGACCTCGTCCCGCCCCAGGCTGACATCGATGCTCGTCTGCCGCGCAAACAGGAATACGTCGCCGACGACGACGTCTTTCAACACCACCGGATTCCTGACACCTGACACCTGACACCTGAGTTCAGCTCCTGCTGAGCTGGCCGGCATGGGATCCAGCGTGACCGACCACTCACCATTCTCGTCAGCCTTTGTCTTTTTCGTCTGCGCGGCCTGCCCCGAGCCCTGTCGAGGGGCCTGCCCCGAGCCCTGTCGAGGGGCCTGCCCCGAGCCCTGTCGAGGGGCAAACGTGATCGTTACATCCGTCCCCTCGTCGGCGAACCCGCGAATCACCACCGGCTTCCCGCGCTGCAGGACCATGTTGTCGCTGTAGTGGCGCGAGAATCTGACCCCACCCCCCCGAGCGGGCAACCCCATGACAATGAATACGAATAGTAGCAGGGCATAGTGAAATCGGTGAATCACGAGCGGCGGTTCCTCTGTTTTGGTTTGACACAAACGCAATACACTTACTATGGCGCGCCTTTCATAAAAAGATGGTGGGCTCTGTGTCAAATATGCATATTTTTGGTTCAATCTCGCTGCATATGTTCTTTATCGCCGCACGTAATCGATTCTTATCCACTGTCTTTGCTTTTCTTTTTTAGAAAAGTACGCACTTGCCGGATGAACCTTTTTTTATTCCGCCGGGCGATGCCCGGGGAAAACACAGCGAGGGCGATGCCCGCAACCCAAACGTGGATCGTTGGTTGCGGATCGTAAGTCGGATTTTTCTTGTTTAAAAACAAGGTTTAGGTTTATTTCGCACGAGTCTTTCAGCTCCCTGCACAAGTCAGGAATTATGCAATTACGGAATTGAATTCCTTTATTACATAGATATGTCGAAAGAGATGTCCGCCAGTTGATTCAGTTGAAAGATATTTCTTTATTTGAGAAACTGTTGAAGCTTCTGGCCGGAAGAATCGGGCAGCTGATGGACTACAGCTCCTTGGCCAATGATGTGGGCGTGGATGCGAAAACGATTCAAAGTTGGATTTCAATTCTGGAGGCTTCATTTATCCTCTTCAAACTCCCTCCCCATTTTGAAAATTTTGGCAAACGGACGATCAAGGCGCCAAAATACTATTTCACTGAAATCGGCCTGCTTTGTTTTCTTCTGGGCATCCGGAAACCCGAACAAATTCGAAGAGATCCACTCGTGGGCAATATCGTTGAAAATCTGGTTGTTGTCGAGTGCCTAAAAGCCAGGTACAACCAAGGGGCTATGCCGGATCTTTATTTTTCCGTGACACGAATGGAAATGAGGTCGATCTTATGTTTCAGGACGGCAGGGAGTTGGTGCCTGTTGAAATAAAATCCGCCAGCACATTTTCGTTTTCTCAGCTCAAGGGATTGGATCGGTTTAAGAAAACGTCGAATGCGGTAAGGAAATCCTTTCTTGTTTACAATGGAGAGAACAGGAAGCTGAGTGACAATACGACGGTCATTAATTTTACGAGTGTCAACAGTATTTTTGATGAGAATGAATCGTTTCCACAGCCATCTCATAGGACGGCGGAATAAAAGGGGCGGGGGCGTTTTCCGCCCCCGCCCACATGGACAATGCGGTGCTTTAACCCGCGCGGGCTATTTTCTCCGCCGGCCCTGGCGCGCCATAGCGACCCAGCGGGGTCATCTTCTTTTCCCGCTCCGAACATGATGCGACTGATCCGTTAGCCAATGACCTATCCAGTCTCATAAGAGCTCCCTATCAAGCGGAGCGACTGCGGCGGCGCAGGGTCAGACCCGCCAGGCCTAGGCCGGCGAGGATTGCGGTCGAGGGTTCGGGGATGTAGGTGAATCCGGCGATTTCAATAGCCGTGCCGGTGGCCGTGATGGTCAGTCCCGACAAGTCAAACTTCGAGCCGTTAACAGGGGTGAGCACTGTGAAGTAACCTGCGACGTTACCTGCGAGGGGGTTGCCCAGGCTGTCCTCCAATGTGGTGTATTGAAACAGGCCGAAGGTATCCGTCGCCGCGATCTCCGGGAAACCCAGAGGCAGGATATTGAGATTGACGGTTCCGCCGTTGGGAAGGACCAGGGTGCCGTTCACATCGATCAAGTCGGCGCTGGAGGCGCTGGCAAATTCCCAGTCGTAGGTGGAGCCGTCGGCGAACGTTGCCGGGCCGGCGTCAACCGTGATCTCGCCAATGCTGCTGCCGGGAGCGACTTTTCCATCTACCGTCAGAGCGCCCGTTATTGTGCCATTGCCGTTCAGGATGCCTTCGGGGCCGATGGTGAGACCGGTAGCCACGGTCAGGTTTGAATCCACGACCAAAGTGCTCGACTGGGTTTCACCGACGGTTACCGAGTTGGACGTGAATGGGGCGCCGACCGTAACCACGCTGCCAGCCGTGTCGATGACCATGTTCCTGTCGGTTGCCAAAGGGCCGCTCCAGTTCTCATCGGTCCACACGCCGCTGCCACCACCCCAAACAAGTGGCGGGATCTCAGTTACGACAACGCCTGTAAAATAACTACTGGTATCTGTCCATGTGATGGTCTCATAATCGCCCGCATCGGCAAAATTCATTTCAAATACGAAATGTTCAGCTCTAGCACTACCACCGTTCCGAACCGGCTGGGTGAATTGGGCCATCGTGACATCCCCTAGAATGCCGTCAGTATCCGTCATTGTGGCATTGACATCGATAGCACTGGCCCAATAGCCCATGATGATCCAGGCAGTCCCGGCTGACAGCGTGCTGATGTTGAGAGATCCACCGTGCGGGGAACCATTGTCACCCCCTGTAACGATGGCAGGATCGACACTGGGATCCATAGCTTCCGTCCAGAGGTTGAGTTGGCCGCGGGTCCCAGCGTTGTTGAAGGCGATTTCATTAACCACGCTGGCAGCACCTTTATAGTCGCCATCGATGAATTCGTAGTCAACGACGGTGCCGGTCAGGTCAGCGACCAAAGCCCCAGACTCATCCTTCAAAAACGCATTGGAATTGTTCATGGAAGCGCTCCATGCTGCTAAGGTATTTCCGTCGTCGACAAAAGTTGATGAGTCGACACTAATTGTCGCGGCATGGGTTGAAGTTGATGTAATTGCGGCAAAAAGCACTGCGACGAGAAAAAACAAGCTGTGTTTGGCGGTAGACAGATTCATAATGGATTCCTTTCTTTCGACTCCGTTTTTCTGGGTTGCGCAATTCACGGTCATTGTGCTTATGAAGCTCATCATTTGTCTCCTTTGGCTGTGGATCGTGTGCGTTTGTGTGCGGATCCTGGGTTGTATCGCTTGTGACTAAGTTAACACAAGTTATCCTGCCAAACATCCAATGCCAACACAGATTTGTTCCAAGTGTGTCACAGATTTGTGTCAGACTTGGGTCGAAGAGGGGAGAAAAAGGGGGGAGAGGGGGGGGATTGTCGGTGTACCGACTTCAGTCGGCTCTTTATTGGGCGGGCAGCCGCCCGCCATTCCGGCATTGGCGTAAACTTAAACGAAAACGCATTGGTGGCGAATGTCTTATGACTGATCCGCAGGATCTCTGGAGTGTCGGTCGCCTGCGACCGCTTTCAATTTTCGGGGCCCGCCCCGAATGGCTGCTCCGCCTACGGCGTGAGCAGCCTGATCTTCCTTATCGCGACGCGGAAGAGAGTCCGGGCAGGCCCGGACAATGAAAAGCTGTGGCAGGCCACAGGCACTCCAAAATGCTTCGCACAGTATCTCATCACCTTTCCCGGCAACATGTTGCGCTTAAGTTTACGCCAATGTGCTCATGCGGGAAGAAGGTACACCCACGAAGAGCCGACTAAAGTCGGTACACCAACGGGGGAAAAAAGTCGGCCGGGCGCGTTTCGCGCGCCCGGCCGCATCTTAGCTCAATAACGTCCGCCCGTCCGCCCGGCTATTTCCGCCGACGGCGGAAGCAGAAACCCATCAGCCCCAGTCCGGCGAGGATTGCGGTCGAGGGTTCGGGGATTTTGGCGTAGGTCAGCACCAGATTGTTCGATGTCGCCGACAGCGACCAGGTTCCGCTCCAGACCGGATCGGACGTGAAGCTGCCTGTGTCAATGCTCCAGTACGAGGCATTGAACCCGGTGATGCCGTCGGTCGTGGTCAGGATGTCCCAGGAACGGTCCTCTTCCACAAAGTTGGGCACGTCACCCGTGGCATTGCTGGCGGTCAGCGACAGCACGTCGAGAATGTAGCTGCCAGCGGTGTCACCGGTTAGGTCGAGAGTGCCGGCGATGGTGATTTGGTCGAAGTCGGTACCAGCGGTAGTCCCGATGAAATCGTTCGTTTCCCACTGATAGGTGAAGGAGTTCCATGTCTGACTTGTGCCATAGGGTTGAATGCCCGGGCTGTTGCCGGGGGCCAGGATGTCGCTGGTGGAGTCGAGGGTCACTGTGGCTCCGATGCGGCCGGTGCCGCCAATGGTGCCGCCGTTATTGGTGATCGCTCCGCCCGTGTAGGCCACGGAGGAATTATAGCGGAAGGTGCCCCCGGAGGCGATGGTCACACCGGAGGTCTGGTTGATGGTGCCGTTCCCGGAGACCAGCAGCGTGCCGCCGTTGACCGCGGTCGCGCCGGTGTAGGTGTTGTCGGCATCGAGGGTGAGGGTTCCTGCGCCGTCCTTGATGACAGAACCCGCACCGCTGATGCCGGTGGTCGAGACAGTGGTATCGCCTGCTCCGCCAAAAGTGACGTCCCTAGTGTAAGCAGTGACTACTCCACCCGTGAGATTCAGTGAGGTTGCGGTATCCGAGTTGATGCGGGCGCCGCTCGCACCGATAGTGATCGGGCCACCATAAGTGTTACTGCCCGAGTAGTTGCGCAGGGCACCGCCGTTGGAGACGCCAACTCCGTTGAGCGAGAGGGCTTTCGTCGCGCCCACCGTGATGTCGTTGCTCAACTCGAGAGCGGCCCCAGCATTGACAGTCACCGTGCCCGTTCCCAACGCCGACTCATGAGCCATGCGAGTGGCACCCTCAAGCAAGTAGGTAGCGCCGTTGTAGGTGGTTCTCGCCTTGTTCATGATCAGCGTGCCTGCACCTGTCTTGACGAAATTGGAACTCCCGTTGGCAATCGCGACATCGAGCGTGAGAGTTCCCTGGTAAACGTTGATGCCCAAACTTTGGCCATTGCCATTTGTGGGTGACAGCAGTCCTGTGGTGCCGGTGATCGTGTAGTTATTGTTCGCGCCACCCGCATAGAGAAGCACGCCCCCGCCGTTGCCGCCGTTGTAGTTCGCCATGACCAAATTATTGGACCCGAGATTCAGTGTCTGGTCATCCTCCGTATTCTCAATGCGCAGGGTATTCATCGCTTGGGTCGCGCTAACAGAGCCGGCTCCCAGCAATTGGTAGTTTGTGGTGCTGACAGATCCGCTCGAAACGAAATCGGTGTATCCGTTGTATGCGGTAATCAGGCCGTCCGCCGCGTTGGTGCTGTTGATCGCCAGATGGGAACCCACGGTCGCCCAGCCGCCGAGAATACCTGTGGTGGCGTTGTTCAGGGTATCCGTTGTGGCAATACCCCCCGCAGAAAGAGAGAGCGCATTCCGGTTGTTGAAGCCGGTGATTGCATTCAAATCAATCACAGCCGTGCCGGAACTGCGGGTGATGGAATTGGCATAATAGAGTGACATCACCGTGTTATTGACCACTTCACCGTGGGATCCGCCGCTGACCTCGATCGTGCTACCGGAAAGATTGAGCGCCGCTCCATTCGCGAGCTTGGAGTCGTTGTTTGTTGAATAGTCGAGAACCAGAGTGCCGCCGCCGCTGACCGTGGTGGCGCCGGTAAAGGTGTTGTTCTGGTTGAGCACCAAGGTGCCTGCGCCGGACTTGATCAGTCCACCCGTGCCCTGGTTGAGCACCTGGTCGGCGGTGAAGGTGTTGCCAGCGGCCTGGATATCGAAGCCCACCGTCTTGTTGGAGTTGAGGGTGGCCGCATGACCCAGCCCGGAAAGCTGCGTCAGCGTCGTGCCCCTGATCTGGAGCGTGCCGCCGTCAAAGACGATGGCACCGCCGACGCCGGCGTTGGCGGAGGTCTCGATGCTCACGGTGCCGGCGGAGATGGTGGTGGCGCCGTCGTAGGTGTTGGCAGCCGTAAGGAGCAAGGTGCCGGCACCGCTCTTGTTGATCCCGGCGGCGAGGGTATCGTTGGAATTGCGGATGACACCGGGGAGGTGGACCGTTTTGTTGTCCACCTTAATGTTGCGCGTTGCACCGTTGAGGTCGATTTTGTTGGAGATCGTCAGGTCGGAGTCGGTGGTGTCGTTCCCTGCAATGGCGGTACTGAACCTAGTCGAGTTGAGCTCAAGGGTCGCCTGGTTGAAGGAGGCGCTGCCCCAGACAATCTCCTGTGATGCATCGTTGTTGACCGTGACCACCCGGTCGGCTCCCACAGCACTGAAACCGCTGGCGCCGCCGGTGATCTGGAATTGGTCACTGCCCGTGCCGAGATTGCGCATGAAGTCACCGGCGGCCAGTTCGATCACGCCACCATTGAGGGTCAGCGCACTGGTGCCGCCCGTGGCGCCGATACCTCCCGGCAGGGCGTTGGCGTGACTTAGCCGCAGGATGCCGCCAGTCACCTCGGTCGTGCCGGTGTAGCTGTTGCTGGCCTGGAAGTCGATCCTGCTGGTGCCACTCTTTAAAATGCCGTTGCCCCCAGCCGCCCCGGAAATGCTCCCAGTGAAATGAAATCCGGCGTTGGTGCCTGTGTTAACGCTCGTGGTCGTGATCGTGGTCGTGCCCGCGTTGAGCACGAGGCTGGGCAGCTTGAAGAAGATCGAACGTTGGTCGAAGGAATGTTTCTTGGAGTTGAGATTGATCGTTGACGTCGTGCCGTCACCGATGGTCCAGGTGGAGGCGGGATCGAAAAGGATGGTGAAGCCGTTGGCGTTGTTTTGCGCATATCCGTTCAAGGTCAGCGTGTTCATCGAGAGCGTCGTCGGCACGCTTGTGATGGTCTGAGTGCCATTCGTTGTGAATTGGGTGGTTATGTCGGCAAAGAACATGAGTTCATTGCTCGAGCCAGACACGAATTGGCCGTTGGTGTCCCAGTTGGTGCCATCGGTCCAAGGCTGGTCGCCCGTTGCTTTTTCAATCCAAGTGTAGGTTGCCGCTTTTGCGCCCAACACGCCAGTGAAAAGGGCGGCAATCATAAGGGTGATAGTGGCAAGGCTCTTGCTGAAGGTGCTTGGGCTCATGATGGTCTCCTTTCTTGCTGGTCCGTTGCTGATCTCTGACTTCTGATTTCTGATGTGCTGACTCATCGTCTGTCTCCTTTGGCTGTGGATCCTGCTGCGTTTTGTGTTCAGGTCCTGGGTTGTATCGGTTTCAAATCGTCTGAAGCAAACTATCCTGAAAGAAATTGAATTCAACTATGGGACTGTTCCAAAGATGTCACAGATTTGTGTCAGACTTGGGGCGTAGAGGGGAGAGGGGGGGGGATTGTCGGTGTACCGACTTCAGTCGGCTCTTTATTGGGCGGGCAGCCGCCCGCCATTCCGGCTAAAGCCGGTACACCAACGGAAGAGCGAATCTGCGAGGGCGCGGCCCCCGATCCGAATCCCACAGACGCGGGAAAACTGAGGGCTTGGCAGGGATTTATGAATGCAGGGATATGAAGAAAATCGAACGTCCAACGTCCAACATTGAATTAATTATTGCCCTGAGCACTGATTAATGATTTACTGATTATTGACCTAGTTTCAAGAGAGCCGGCTGACCTGTCCCGCTCATGCGGTCGTTGTTGAACGGCTTTCAGGCTGAATCAAATCAACCACCAGGGGATAGCCCACACGTCTTCGCGCATACGGGTTGCCCTCTCGACGGCACAAACGAGCAGTCCCGGCATGACATGTTCTCTCGGGAAACAGTCCCTGAATGAGGCGAACCCACGGCAATCCCCGATCCCGGGATTGCTTTTGCACTTGATTTCAATCGGGTACAGCTTGCCATTGAACTCAAGAATCAGGTCGACCTCGGCCCCCGCATATGTCCTGAAGTGATAAAGGCTGGGTCTTGCAGGCCAGTTCTGAAAGCTTTTCAGTATCTCAAGGATAACATAGGATTCGAACAGCCGACCCTGCATCGGATGGCCGGCAATGGCTTCAGGGGCACTGATGCGTTGGAGGTAACATGCAAACCCTGTATCCATAAATACTCCCTTTCCCTTTCTCAATATGCGTTTCAGTGGATTGCGGGTGTATGCGGGAATGGTCAACCACTGATAGGTCGACTCCGCAATCTCGGTCCATGCAACGGCAGTCTTTCGATCAACCCCGAGTTCCCGGCCGAGTTGATTCTGATTGACCTCCTGTGCCGTATGCGCTGCAAGAAGCCGGATGAATGCGCCAAATGTCTGCAAGTTGCCTATGTCCGCGACCTTGCGCACGTCCCGCTCGATGTAGGTTTGCATGTATGAATCAAAGAAGGAAAACAGCATATCATCAGGAAAGGTTAACAACCTGGGATATCCCCCCCTGAATACTGCATCAAAGGCAGGAACGGAATCCTCCGACATGGCAAGATCTTCCGGCAGGGAACCATCGTGGAGCCAATCTTTTAGGATACCGTTCTGTGTGCTGGAGTGAATCTCGCGCCGTGACATGGGCAGAAGATTCAGAATGCCGACTCTTCCCGCCAATGATTCGGACACATCCTTCAACACAGTCAGGTTCTGAGAGCCGCTGATCACATAATGTCCGGTGCCCCCGATTTTGTCCACGCGCCGCTTGATCGCGGAGAGAAGTTCGGGCGCATATTGCACCTCGTCCAGGAACAGCGGGGGTGGATTATTCTGAAGAAAAAGGTCGGGATCCGACCGAGCCTGACCGATATCCTGAACCGGGTCAAAGGTAATTGACTTGAACCGGTCACCAAGAATCGTTTCCACCAACGTGGTCTTGCCAACTTGGCGCGCACCCAATACGGCGACGACAGGGAAGAACTCTAGGAATTGCTCCAGACGACTTTCAGCTAAACGAGAATGATACATTTTTAACCTTTATTTATGGGAGCGGAACCCCCATAAGTATATATGTGAAGCCTCCGATTGCAAGATGGAACATCATGTTTTTCCGGGAAGAGCCGGCTTTAGTCGGAGTTTTTCCCGTTGGTGTACCGACTTGAGTCGGAATCTTTCCCGCCTTCCACCGGGAGGACGAATAAAAAAACGCGGAACCACTTGCATTCCCCACCGTAACACAATATTATATTAGCATATAGGATTGTGCAATGATGTTTTCTCGCAACATGTACTACTGGCGACGACTTTCACCGGAAGAACGGGCGGATGTGCTGAAGCGTAGAAAAGCTCACACGGAGTTCCTATCGCCCCTTCAGGGCTCGGATATGGTCATGCACTAACCCAGGGCAAGCCCTGGGCTATTACCTGTCGGGGCGTTGCCCCTGAAAAAGGTACCTGAGTAGTTACCTCGCACTTTGTCTCGCACTTCGTCGATTTGGAGGTAGGTGGAGGTAGGTGCGAGACAAGGGTCGTCCAATCAGCCCATGGGATGGCTCTGTAAAAGTTATTGTTGAACAACCCTGTAAAGCATGGCTGGGTGAAGAAGTGGCAGGACTGCCCTTTCTCCGGGGTGCATGAGTATCTCGCGGCATATTCACGGCAGGAAGTGCTGCGCAGATGGCAGGAGTACGACATTTCGGACATGGGCCGGGGTTGGGATCTCGAAGCGTGAAATCCCCCCGTTGGTACACCAACGGGGAGGGGCATGAGGAGCAGGGTGATGATTCAGCTGGCCATTGCGCGGCCAAAGGCAGTGCCTGATGATCCAACCCCGCAGCACCCAGTTGTCCATCACTCTTTTCCCGACAGGACTTCCCAGGCCAGCCGGTGCTGTATGCCATTTCGGGTCCCAAACGGGGCATCGTCAAGGCTGATGACCAGCTTCGGATAGTTGTCGCGAATCATTTCAAGACTGCGGTATTCACGCTCGATGACAGCCTCGTCCGCCAGCAGATAGCAGATCTGGGCATAGATGCGGTTGCCGTCCCTCTCCAGCACAAAATCGACCTCCAGATCGCGGTAGCGGCCGACATGCACCGTATAGCCCTGTGATTTCCAGTGCAGATAGAAGCAGTTTTCCAGTCGGCGCGAAAGCCCGGGGTCGTAGTCCGGGGCCAGATATTGACGAAAAGCCAGGTCGTTGACAAAGTATTTTCGGGTCCCGGCGAGGATTTCCTTGCCCCGGATGTCGTAGCGGTTGCACTCATGGACCAGCAAGGCTTTCTGGAGATGGTCGAGATAGCGGGACAACGTCTCAAAGTTGGTCCCGGCACCTCGGCTATTAAGATGATTGACCACTTTATTGATGGAGAAATAGCTGCCGATGTTGGCACAGAGAAACTGGAACAGCTGTTCCAGCAGGCCGACATCCTGCACACCGAACTTGCGGACGATATCGTTCAGCAGGACAGAATCCCGCAGGGCCATGACATAGTGCCGCCGGGCTTCATCGGTTTCAAGATTGATCAGTTCGGGAAGTCCTCCGCGGCGAAGATAAGTCAGCAAGCCGGCTTTGTCCGGCGCAATCTCATAGGCCGTGCAGAACTCGGCAAAGGAAAGTGAAAAAATCGCTATCGGGATGTGTCGGCCACTGAGGTAGGTCCCCAGTTCCGATGACAGCATGTGCGAGTTCGAACCGGTGACATACAGTTCAAATTCGGGCTGGGTTTCCTGCGCATAGGAAGCCGCCAGTTTTTCCCAGCCGGCAATTTCCTGAACTTCGTCAAGCAGAAGATAAACCTTTCCGGGGGTTGCCACCCGCTCGAGGTAAAAGCGAATCAGACCATCCAACTGACGATGGTCGGTCAAGTCGGAAAAATCAATGTGCTCTTTGTCCAGATAAAAGATATTGCATGGGGCAACGCCTTGATGCAGCAGGCGCTGAACAAACTGTCGAAGAATGTAGTTCTTGCCCGTCCGGCGCTGACCAACCAGTACTTTGATCAGACGGTTCCCCGAGAAGGATGATATCCGGTCCACATAAATGGGGCGCGGGATACCGGCGCGAACTGGCTGCCCTTGCCAATAGTTGTGCTCTTCGAGCTTGGAAAAGTATTCTTGTGGTTTCATCGCTAACACTGATATTTTTTCATATTTATCTTAAAATATATACTTAATCATGTGATTTTTCAAGTATATATGAAAAATATTTTTCCCATGCGCAACAAGTCGGGACTGACAGGTAATGGTCCGGGAACATTTGATCGTGGTCAGGAATCTTTGTCACATGTTTGATTCAATCTGCTGGCTGTCAGACTTTCGTGTGTAGTTGCAGGCAGGAGTTCGTGTGTATATATTAGGCTCACTAAGACTCAGCCGGCAAGTAGGTAACCATGACCACGTTAAGCATCAAACTACCGTCTCACAGCGATGCCGGGGCGGAGAGCGACCCGCAGCAGATCGAGATCACGCATCTGGCGGCCCGCGAACTGTCCCTTGCCGACCTGCAGGAGGCGCGTTCCCCTTCCCCGGGCGTTGTTATCCTTTTGCCGCAATCCGACAGTTTTACGCTAACCATTGACGACGAGCCCGGACTCATGGTGCCGGGAGTCGCGCAGGTGTTGAGCGGCAATTCGGCCTGGGGCGTTGTGCCGCCTGCCTCCGCGGAGGACGGGGAGACCACTCACGTCTCAGTTGCATTGGTCGAATTGAACGCGGTGATCAATGATGCTATCCCGCTGCAGGAACTGCTCGGCCTGCCCAGACATCTGAACACCCGGGCGAGCGAAGAGGCGGAGCGGCTGTGTGAAAATCTTGTCTGCCATGGTGCGGAATTGATTCTTTCTCCAGGACAGCCCGATGTCATGCAGCATCTCATCGCCGTCCGCCTGGTTGCCTTGCTGCTGACTTCGGCCGGTATCCCCCAGCTAGACAAAAACGACGAGCAGTGGGATGACCGGATCCTGAAACTGAAGACATTTTTAGTCAATAATATGGGCTTCCCCCCCACGACTGACGAAATGGCTGTTCATATGGGGATGTCGCGCTCGAGTTTCTATCGCTGGGCAGCTCCCCTGCTGGGCTGTTCGCCGGTTCAATACCTGCGCCAGATGCGCCTGGAGAAAAGCCAGGAACTGCTCCATAACACCTCGCTGTCCATAGAGCGGATTGCGGAATGCACCGGCTTCAGCTCCCGCCAGCATATGTGGCAGGAATTTTCCAAACAGTTTCAGATTACCCCGGCTCAACTGCGGCGGCAGATCAAGCGGATATCCCAGGACAATCCGTTGGACAAGGTGGAGAGTCTTATCCGGCAACACCGCTTTGAGGAAGCTCTGACAACTTGCAAAAGCAGGCTGCGCGACACGCCGGCCGGTCATGCCAGAGATCAGATCCTGGAGCAGCAGGCCCGCTGTCTGTATGCCATGGGCAAGATCAACGAAGCCGTGGAAACTTGGGAGGCCATGCTCAAAGGGCCATGGGCCATTGAGGCCGGGCAACAGCTTTGCAGCCATCACTACAGGTGCGGAAATTACCAGCAGGCCAGTGAAATCTTCGCTGAACTCTTTGCGAAGGCAACCGAAAACCAGCGGCATGACCTGATCATGTCCTGGTGCCACCAGGTGGGGGGACTGGTGGCCAGACGGATCTCCGGGCCGCTTCCCGACTATCTGAATGTTCGGCGGCACTACTTTCCGGGCAATGTGCGCAGCATGTCGGTCACGGCCGAGGCTCTCAAGGGGCTTGGACAGGAGAATCGGGTGATGAAGGAATGCCCAGACTTACACGGCCGGCACATGCACGCGCTCCGTCGGGCCGGGCTATTCCATCTGGGGATTGAAGGAACAGAAGCGGGCACGGAAGGAGGCAAGGCAACCTCCTTGATGTTTATGGGACAGTATGCGGAAGCAATGGAACTGGCACCGCATGATCCCGGGCTTATGGCCCAGGCGCTCACCCGACTGGGACGGGCCAGCGAGGCCGTCGCCTGCTACCCCGATCACTGCCAGGAGGCCTATCTCGTCCTGGGAAAATATCAGGAACTGCTTGACCGCTGGCCCGAGCCGTCGGAACACCAGGTGCTGGCACTTTCCGCTCTGAACAGGGCCGAAACCTTGCGGGATTATCCGGAGCAGCATGGGACGTTGTGGTATCTGGCGCAGTTCCATCTCGGGCCGGATCACTTTCTGGCGGTGAGAAAACCGCGCCAGCCGGAATTTCACATTCCGGCTCTGTGCTGGAAGGCAGTGCAGCTGCTGGCGGCGGGAGAGGCCGAACAAGCTGATACGTTTCTCCGCAAAATCCCCCTGGTGCAATCGGCCGACTACTGGCGATGGGCGGAACCCAGTTGCAATGAAACGAGTCTGACAACCATCACCCGGGGCCTGGCCGGGAAACTCGACCTGGCCCAGGCTGAACTGAAAAGAATTGTTGAAAAACTGAAATATACCGACTACCAGTGTATGTGGCATGACGCCGCATTTTTACTGGGCGCGATTGACGCGGAAGCCTACAAGCATCAACCCTGTCAAGCCAACGTGGAAAACCGCCTGGCTCTGATCATGATCCTGAAGGACGACCTGGACAACCGGGGAACCGCTGAAAGTTACCACTCGCTCCTGGAGCGGCTTTCGGGCTTTTACCTGTTGTCAAGACCCCAGTTGCGGGCGTTCCTCAACTGGCGTCTACAATCTTTGATCCAAGAGCGCGGGCCGGACTTTCGTGTCCGGCTTTGACGGGCAGGAACCCCCGGCCTGCGGCATCCTTATCTCAAGAGAGCTGAAAATACTGGATGCCGTCAATACGTGATGAATGTGCTTCCGGGCGCTCCGCAAATACCGCATTTTTCGGGAATGAATTTTTCGATATTGCCACATGTCGGGCACAGATTTTAACAACTCCCGGACATTCTGGCTTTGCGGAAGCAGGTAGCCGGAGTCCCGGATAACATCTCCGCCATCACTTTTTTAGGGTAGCCACGCTTTATCATTTTCCAAATAAAACATGGGTTTAATGGCATTTTAAGCGGTCCACTTAGGTTTATTCCTTAATGTCATGGACGGTTCGGTCCCGCGTTTTTTCTCCCTTCAGGTTCTTGACCCCGGGAACTTACCGGCTATGGTGACCAGCTTTGCTGGATAACGACCTATAAAAAGGGCTGTCTCGTCATGTCTACTGCTCACTTATCATGTAAAGTTGTCTTTCAGCCAAGCGGAAAGACACGCCTTGTTCCGTTTGAAACGACGATCTCCCAAGCCGCCGCCTTGGCCGGGCTGGCGATTCACAACCCCTGCGGCGGGCAGGGCACGTGCGGAAAGTGCCGGGTCATCGTCCACAGCGGGGACTGTCCACCCAGTAGCCACTGCCGGGAAATATTAACCGCGCGCCAATTGGAGCGCGGGGCGCGTCTGGCATGCAAATGCCAAATCCAGTCGGACGCGGTCGTGGAAATTCCCTTTGAATCACTGATTGACCAACCCGATAATAAAATTCTCACCGCCGGGGAGAGTCAGGCGGTTGAGGTGTCGCCGGCTGTTTACAAGCGCTTCTTTAACCTGCCCGCGCCGACATCCGAAGATGACATCAGTGATCTGGAGCGGTTGGCCCGGGAACTGGACCTGCCCTTGTTCGCCCATTTGCCGGTACTGCGGGAGCTCCCCGGATTTTTGCGGGAGAACGCGTTTTCCGGAACCGCCCTGCTGCGTAACGGGGATCAACTTCTGGGACTGGAAGCTGGTGATACCGAGGACACCTGCTATGGCGTGGCGTTTGACATTGGCACGACCACGCTGGTCGGCACACTGATTCATCTGCCGAGCGGTCAGGAAAAACACGTTGTCGCCCGGATGAATCCCCAGATTCCGGTCGGGGATGATGTGATTACCCGTATTCAAGCCACCCGGCAGACACCCCCCAAACTCGCGGAGATGCGGAAAGCCATTATCGGCACGGTCAATGAGATTCTCGCCGAGCTGGCGGCCGGTGAGGGGATATCAATTGAATCCATCTATGAAATTGTTCTGGCCGGGAATACAACCATGCAGCACATCCTCTGCGGTGTCAGCCCGGCGGCTCTAGGTGAAGTGCCGTTTCCCCCGGTGTTCCGCCGGGGGCTGGCTCTGGCGGCCGCTGATCTTGGCGTGACGGTCAATCCCAAGGGCGTGGTTTTTGTTTTTCCCAACATCGGGGGGTTTGTCGGTGGCGACACGGTGGCCGGGATTCTGGCCGCGTCGCTGGACACGGCGGACAAACCCGTGGTGTTGGTGGATATCGGAACCAACGGGGAAATTGTTCTGGCCCACGACGGCGGTTTGATGGCGACCTCCACGGCCGCGGGACCCGCGTTCGAGGGGGCCCGGATCACGCATGGCATGCGGGCGGCGGATGGGGCCATTGAAAAAATATGGTTCGCCGACGGCGATGTCCGCATGCGGACGGTGGGCGACGAAGCCCCGGTCGGTCTGTGCGGAACGGCCCTGATTGACCTAACCGCGGTGCTTTTGGATCTGGGGGTGGTTGACATCACCGGGCGGATTCTGGAGGACGGAGAACTGCCTGAAAGCCTGCCTGAAGCCGTTCGCAAACGGATTATCAGGGATGAAGCCGGCGTTCCCTCGTTCGCTCTGGCCTTTCCGGAACAAACCACGTCGGGCGAGGGAGTCCTGTTATTTCAACGGGATCTGCGGGAACTACAGCTGGCCAGCGGGGCGATCCGGGCCGGGGTCAGTATCATGATCCGGCAGGCGGGACTGACCGTGGATGACATTTCAGAAGTCCTTCTGGCTGGGGCGTTCGGTAATTATATCCGCCGGGAGAACGCCTGCCGGATTGGACTGCTCCCGGATTTGCCGGTGGAACGGATCCGGTTTATCGGCAACGCAGCCAGTGGCGGCGCGAAAATGGCCTTGCTGTCCGGCGCCACACGGAAACGGGCCGAGGCCTTCGCCGGCAAGGTCGAGCACATCGACCTGTCTTCCGATCCGGATTTCCAGATGGAATTCGGCATGGCCATGATGTTTCCGGGAGAGGAATTTTAAAAATTGATCAATACCAGCAAGGTGGCCGATTACGTGCGGCGCTTCAACGACGGTGATACCGAGCTGTATCCCCAGGCGATTCCGAACCGCGACGCGCTTGCGTTCATGGAAGCCAATGTGCCGCGGTTCGAATGCCCCGACACCATCCTGGAACGGACGTATTATTTCCGGTGGTGGACCTACCGCAAGCATATCAAGGAGACACCACACGCTTCTTTGTGATCACGCTGACAACCGAAAGACTGGTTCAGCCGCCCCCGGCGGGGAGGAACCGACCGCTCCCCGATGGCACGCCGCTCAGTCGGCGGCGGGGAAAATCGTCATGCCTTTTTCGACCTTGTCAGCGCCACTGAGCGCCTTGCAGATCGCGACCTTTTCCTTGACCTCAGTCACTTCGAGAGTGGCGACCTTGGTCATCTCGCTGTCAAGCACCTCTCCGGTGTCCGGGTCGACGATTTCCTCGACCCCGCCGACGACGAATGTCATGCCGACGGCAACCCCTTCGCGAGTGCCCCGGTTGATGATGACCTTGGCGGGACTGGCCAGAACAACGGTTCCCTCCCAGGGGACCTTGTCGAGCTGTTCGATAAGAAAGCCGACGCATTGATCAACCGCGTCGGCACAGGCTTTGCCGACGTTGTCGTCCAGAAATCCGCCTAGATTGCCGGTCAATCCCCCGAGTTTCGACCCGTAGTAGCCAAGATTCAGACCGCGCTTGTGTGACTTGCCGACCACCGATTTCGAGGCGGCGACCTGGCCGGTCTCGGAATTAACCAGGTAGATGGTCATATTGATCTCCGCTTTGCTGCCGCTGCCGCCAACGCGGATTCCCTTGAAGCCGATTCCGCCGCCGCCCCCGGTCGTCTCCTGGACATGGGTGATCGAACCGCGGACTAGCAGTTGGGCGGGGGTCATGCGCCCGACTTTCGGGGCTTTTTTCCCTCCGGCGGCCCGGTCGCTGGCGGCAAAGTCCTGTTCTTTCATCGCGGCGTTGCGCATTTCGGCAGTACCCAGCACAATGAATTGGTCCGTGGCTTTAAGACGGTCGGTCATCAAGGTTTCAAAGCCCTCGCCGAGACTCCAGCGTCCCCGCCAGTTGGCTTCATTGTCAAACGTGCTAACCGTGATCGTGTAGCGCAAGTTGCCCTCCGCCGCGGACAGCGTCAGGGGAAGACAAAGCAAAGCCAGACTACCGGCTTTAAGTAAAGCTCTTGGAAGATTCATCGCGACCTCCTGAATTTCTTGGCGAACATTATAGAGAATACGAACGCGACACGCGACCGCATACCATCGTATTCATACTATGCCGGGAACCACCAATAAGTCAAGTTCGGAGTTCTCATCTCCTCTTAGACCATTTTTGGGAAAAATGGTCGGGGCGCGGAGATTGCCGTTTCGCGGCGCTTCACTGCCAACCGCTTCGGGTTGGCCTCTGTTCCTCGGCAAGCTCGGAACGGTCAAACTCCTTCGGAGTTCTCATCTCCTCTTAGACCATTTTTGGGAAAAATGGTCGGGGCGCGGAGATTCGAACTCCGGACCTTCTGGTCCCAAACCAGACGCGCTAACCAGACTGCGCTACGCCCCGTGAATCAAGAAGGCCTATAACGTACTGCGGAAGTCATGTTTTGCAACGGGGAAAGTGTTGATTTATCAGCCGGATGCGGACGCGGGCTTGCGACTTGCAAACAAGCGAGTGTCATTTAAGGTAGCCCCCAAGGTCTTGCGAATTAATTTATGTGACAGGCGACAACGGTATGACGGATAATTATTATGACTGATCCATTCACCGACCTTGCGATTATCGGCGCCGGCGCCGGAGGCCTGATGGGGGCGGTCATGGCCGCTCAGGCGGGGATACGGTGCGTCTTAATCGAACGCAAACCGCAACCCGGGCGAAAACTGTTGATGTGCGCCAATAATCGGTGTAATCTGACCAATGATCTGGCCGCTGATGACATGATCGCCGCTTATGGCGCTCCCGTCGGTGATTTCCTCACACCGGCGATCACGGGACTGTCACCCCGGGCGCTCTGCCAATGGTTCGCCGCCAATGGCTTGAAAACCCGGACGCATAAAGACGGCAAAGTGTTTCCCCATAGCGAAAAATCCACGGATGTGATTCGGTTTTTCAGCGGTCAATTGCGTGATCACAACGTGCCGGTGATGTATAATGCGCCGGTTGAAGCAATTGAACGGTTGCCTGACGGCTTTTTGGTAGTCTGCGCTTGTTTCACCTTGAGGGCGCGGACCATTTTGCTGGCGACAGGGGGGGTGAGTTATCCAAAGACGGGATCTGTCGGGGACGGGCAAAAGATCGCCCGGTCCCTGGGGCATAAAATCACACCGTACCGCCCCGGACTAGTTGGCTGGGATGTCGCTGAGCGGTGGCTGACGACGGCGGGGCAGGGGGCTTTGCCTGGCGCCAAGGTCACGATTTACGCGGGAGAGACGTGTGTCGGCGCGACGACCGGTGAAATTGAGTATTCACATCAGGGAATTCGCGGGCCTGCGGTCATTGACGCCAGTCGGCTCATGGCCAGGCACGGGGGCAGTGAGTTCCGACTCGAAGTGGACCTCTTTCCCCGATGGTCCGAAAACGAGTTGACCGATCAACTGGAACGCGGCCTGGGCGCCAACGCCGGAAGTGTGGCCAAAACGTTGGCCGGCCGCATGCTTTCCCCGCCCTTTGTCCGAGGATTTTTCAAGCACGCGTCACTGCGCGAAAACGCGTCTTCAGCCACTGTCAGCGCCGCATTGAAACACTGGCTGTTGACACCGGTGAAATCCCGGCCATTGAAAGAGGCCATGGTCACGGTCGGCGGTGTTTCCTTGGCGGAAGTCAACCCCGGGACAATGGGCTCCAAACTGGTTCCCGGTCTTTATTTCTGTGGTGAAGTCTTGGATATTGACGGTCCCACGGGCGGATTTAATCTGCACGCCGCTTTCGCTACCGCCACATTAGCGGCGCGGGCGGTCGCCGCGGGAACTGAGGGGAAGAAAAAACCGCCGCGGAACCCGCGGCGGGACAAGGGCGGAAAGAAAAAATTCTGACGCGTGGAAGTCGTGGAAGGCGTGGAAGGCGTGGAAGTCGTGGAAGGCGGGGAAGCAAGCAGGACCCGCGGCGGAAAATTAATTCCGCGGCGCTGATTTTCCGCTCCGCAACCGTGCATTTTTTTTAATCCGGGTTAGCTTACAGTCAGTTGAAAAATATGCCTTCCGAGCGGATTAACTGGCTGGAAGCGCAGGCGGTTTTACGGAAATCAACAAGGAGCAAGTATGCGCCCGATCTCATATTGTCTCGTCTTTTCATTTATTCTGAGCATGATCTGCACGGCGGCGACCGGCAATTCCGACGCTCTCGTCGGAAGCATCGACAGCGCCTATTACAAGGACTATCCGCTTTTCCACATGTATCCGGACGAGAAGGCCGCCCGGCAGACGCTGAAGCGGTTCGGCCCTGTCGGCATCAGTCTGGATTTGCTGCAGCCCGCCTTCACCATGCGGATCACCGGGATCGACGAGGGGTCGCCGGCCGCCGCCACCGGCAAGTTGAAAGTGGGCCAGTATATCGAAAGCGTCAATGGCCGGGTTCTGAAAGACGAGGATCCGCGGATCATCCTCGGCGATGTGATCACCGAGGCGGAAGCCGCCGACGGGATCGTCAAGCTGATGGTCAAGGACACGCCGGCCGCCGCCGCCGAGGCGGTGGTTGTCAGGATTCCCGTCCTGGGGGCCTACAGCGACACGTGGCCGATGAACTGCGAAAAATCCGATGCCATCGTCCGCAATTTCGCCGATTTTCTCGCCCGGGTCGACAAGCCGGGCTGGGGCGCGCCGCTGTTTCTCCTGTCGACCGGGGAGGAAAAAGACCTGGCTGTGGTGCGGCGCTGGTTCAGCGGCAAATTGCCCGGCGGGGTGCAGGGGTTTCCCTGGTCCATTGGCTACACGGGGCCGGCGGTCTGCGAATATTACTTGCGCACCGGTGACGAATCCGTGTTGCCGGCGATCAAGGGGATGGCCGATTATCTGACGAAAACCATCTACAACGGCAGTTGGATGGGGCGCGGCGGAGCCAACTTCCAATACATGGCCGGCGGGCACATGAACGCGGCCGGGGTGCATTGTGTCACGTTTCTGCTGTTGGCCAAGGAATGCGGGGTGGATGTCGACGAGCACACGCTGCAAAGCTCTCTGAAGCATTTTTTCCGTTACGCCGGTCACTGGAATGTCTCTTACGGGGACGGCCTGCCGGAAGGCGGCGGTGTGGACAACGGTAAAAATGGCGGGCTGGCGTTCGCCATGGCCGCCGCGGCGTCACTCACTCCGGAAGGCGAGGCTTCCATCTACGCCAAAGCTCGGGACATCAGCGCCAACAAAAGTTTCTACACGACATCCTGGCTGTTCCACGGCCACACCGGCGGCGGGATTGGCGAACTCTGGCGCGGAGCGGCCATGGGGCTGCTGGCGGAGAAGCGCCCCGAGCCCTACCGGTCTTTCATGCGGGAGCGCCGCTGGATGTACGAACTGGCCCGCACACATGACGGCGCTTTCGGATGGTCGAGCACCTGGAATGTGAACTATGACACGACCGGCCACGATGGCGGGAGATCCTGGGGGAACTACATTCCGCTGGTCTACACCGTGCCGCGCAAGCAGTTGCGCATTTTCGGAGCGCCTCCAAGCGAGTATTCCACGTCCTACCAGCTCCCGAAACGGCCATGGGGAACGACCGCCGACGAGGCCTTCTACTCGCTGGAAGCCGGGGAATACAAACCCGGGAAACGGCAGGATCTTTCGGAGGAGCGTATACCCAGTCATGCCGCTTGGCCGACACTCCGAAAACTGAAGAACCCGAAAATAACCGATGATGAGCTGCTTATGTACGCCTGTCATCCGGACAGCACCGCCCGGGGGACGGCGGCGGGAAGCATCGCGGCCATGGGCCGGAGGAACCTGGCGATGGAGCTGCTCCGTTCCAAGGATCCGCGCGGCCGTTATGCCGGTCTGCGGGCTCTCGGCGGAAAAGTGGATGAGGAACAGATTCGCCTCGTGGGTGACATTATCAGCGATTCGGAAGAGTCCTGGTGGGTGGTCATGGAGGCGATGAACGCCATCAGCGCCGCCCCGGCGGAGAAAATCGCCCCCTATTACGAGAGCCTGGCCAAATGGCTTGAACATGATGACTGGTGGTTGCGCTATTACGCATTGAAGGCTCTTACCCCTCTGGCGGTCAAGAAACCCTACTACAGCGAGATTCTGCCGGTGATCAGCGATATGATCGCCACCAATCAACGGGCCGTGGCCCTGCAGCCGCTGGGGGGCATTGTGAACGGCCTCAAAAACGCTCCCGCGGATGTCCAGGCGTTCGCCCTGAACGCCCTCAGCAAGGCGTATCTGGCGTTTCCCACCGAACTCCATGCCCCAGGGGGGCAGGATTTGTCCGCCGGTGTTGATTACCTGCTGGCGAATATCGCCCGCAATCTGGCCAACGCTCCCGGCGGTTTCGACGCGCTCTACAAGGTTAGCCGGGAACGCTTCCCCAAGGAAATTCTGCCGCATAAAACGCTTTACATGGCGGCCGATTCCAGCGTGTTCGGCCCGGCCGTCCAAGAGGCGCTCAAACCCTTGGTCAAAGACTATCTGATTCCCCAATATATCGGTGCCTACAACCATATCGCCACCAACAGCGATCTCTTGCTCAACGAAGCGAACAGCACCGCCCCGCTAGAGTGGAATTTCTATTACCGGGAACCCCGGATGAACGGCTTGGTCGACCTCTATAACCGCATCGGCATCCACGACTATGACTGGCATCTGTTCGGCCCTGATTTGATGGACATCGACTACCGCTACCATTCTTTTGATCCGAAGGAGGAGAAGATCTTCGGCGGCACACGCTACCGCGAGGTCACGTTTCCCGAGGGAATGGAGGACTGGTACAAGCCGGCGTTTGACACCGAGGCGGCGGGCTGGAAGACCGGGCGCGCGCCGTTTGGCCAAAAGGGCGGCAAGCTGGTCGGAGCCGGCGCTCCGTGCCGGTTCACCTTCTGCCGTTGCGGCGAGGCCATGAACACGCTTTGGGAAAAGGAAGTTTTGCTCATGCGGACAAAGACAAAATTTCCGGCTTTCAAAGAGGGACACCGGTACCGTCTGGTCGTTGGCGGCATGTCCCATGTCAATCGGGGCGAAGGCTTCCGGGTCTATGTCAACGGGAAGCTTTTGCTGGAACGCGACCGGGGGGTTGGCAAGCGCGAGGGGGCTAAGCCGGTGGGCTACTACTTGGACAAGGCCTGGTGGCCGGATTTTGAAGACGACGTGACGATCGCCGCGATCGGTTTCCTCCAGCACAATACCGGCAGCAGACAGACCCAGCAGCATTTCAGCATCTTTCTCCAGGAGATGAAAAACCCGCCGATCACCGAGGAGATGATTCTCCGGGGCAAGCTGCTACAGCCCATGTTGTCCAGCGACTGGCAGGCCACGAAAGATGACCAGGACAAATTTCTCTACGACGGGGAATTCCGGGCCGACCCGCAAGCGACCGGGGACTGGGTGGCCATCGGCCAGGTCGGAAAAGTGGATGAATTTGACACGCCGGCGGCCGCTAAACCGCTTGACGAAACAGCGGCCCTGAAAACATTGTCGCTCAAGGCCGATGGCCGGACGGGCGACGAGCGCCTGCGCTGGTCCGGCGACACGCTGATGAATCTGAAGACCTACGAAGCTCTCAAAATGCGGGTTCAAACCATCGATGGCAAAGCCTATCTTCTGGTCGAGAGCGGGGGATTCAACAAAAAGCGTCCCGAAGACTGGACCTGCCCCTGGATTGTGATGGCCGCCGCGACTGCCGAATAGCGCCTTCGCTCCGGCCGACAGACAACGCGCCATTTATTGACGAATAGGATTTCACAAAAATCACTTTTGGGGAATGTCCCGCCTTAACCGTGAGCGGCTCTCAACGAATTCAAAGCCAGCCCAATAGTTTGTAGCCGAGGATGCCCAAATATTCGTGCAGGACGGCGGACAGCCGGACAGTCGAGTGCCAGGATGGGTAACAGGTGAGGCTGGCTTTTTCCGGAACGGGTTCGGGAATCACGGTTAGTCCATACTTCCGCGCGGTCAGCACCGCCCGGGGGATATGGCTGGCGGAGGTGATTAAAACAATGTTTTGAGAGTTTAAATTTTTCGCCTCTAACAATTTCTTCCCGTTGATAATATTTTGCTGCGTGCTGAGCGCTTGATCTTCCAGCAGAACGCGGCTTCGGGGGATCCCGGAAGCTTCCAGATACGTCATCATCCAGCCGGTTTTATTCTGTCCCGCCAGCCCTCCGTCGGAAAAGAGAACATACGCGTCGGGGTGTTTGTAATAGAGATCCACGCCGTGAGCGATCCTTGCCAAGGTGTAGGAACTGGGCATGCCGGTTTTATTTGAAATGCCTCCTCCCAGCACAAAGATCACCAGCGCCCCATCCCGTTCGTTTATTTCCGCGGCCGCCGCCAGCCGGTCGGCCCATGTCAACAAGGGCTTTTCAAGTAAAAACGCCGGGTAGGGAAAACTGCAAAAGAGCAGACAGCCGGAGAACGCGAGCGCCACATGGGTCGCCTTGAACCCCTTTCCAGTCTTTTTTTTCTTCACCCAGCGGGCGAGAAAATACAGTGTGGAGAAAAAAAGAGCGAAGCCCAAGGGGCCGGTCACCGCGCTTCTGATCCACAGGCCAATGATCCCGAATTTGAGCATGAAAACTGTGTCACCTTGTCATGGTTATGGATTAATCAGAGGGGAGGGCGGTCATGCCAGGATGCCCCGCCGCACCGCCTCGTACAGGAGCATCGCCGCCGCCTGGGAGGCGTTCAGTGATTCAGCCTCTCCGGGCATGGGGATGGTGACGACCGGGGCGCCGGGAATATCGGTCACCCCATTGGCTTCGTTGCCAATGACCAACGCGTTGCCGGAAAGGTCAAAATCCGGAGAGCGGGACGAGATCCCCCCGGATGGTTTGCTTAACCACATCGTGGTGAAGCCGATATCCCGCAGGTCTTTTTTGAGCGCGGGTAAATCACCCCCGATCGAAAGGGTCACGGCGAATTGGGCGCCCATGCCGGCGCGGATGGTTTTGGGGGCGAAGGGATCCACGCAGCCGTCGGTGAGCCAGATCCGGTTCAAGCCCGCCGCCCAGGCGGTGCGCAGGATGGTGCCCATGTTGCCGGGCTCCGTCACGCGGTCCAGCACCAGGGCGAAGGGAGGCGGGGGGGCTGCCGGTGACGGTTCACCGGGCTGGAAAAGGACTGAGACACCCTGTGGAGTGGCGGTTTGCGCGATTTTTTTAAAGTCGTTGTCGGAGAGCTGGACGACCCGCATGTGATTCGCCCGCGCTTGATTGAAAAACGTGTCTGTCTCCGGTCCGTTTAGGAATGTGTCGGTCACGGCCACGCAACGGACCCATGTCGGCCGTCTCGTAATCAGTTCACGCGCGCAACGCAACCCCTCACAGGTGGAAACACCGTGTTTGCGCCTGCCATGACGGCTGGCGGCCGCGGTCAGCAATTGCCGCTCGATTTTTGTCGGATCAGGAAACATGGGTAACCTTGTTTTGAAACTCATTGACTATACCACCATCTTCACTAATTTAAATATCTGGACATCCACCTCCTCCTAAATCTTTACTTCTCATCCATGCGGCGGATCCTGGAGCGCATCCGTCCCGGACGCGCCTGCCCGCATTGCTTGAGGTCGCGCTCCAGCTGCGAGCGACCCGCCTGTAGCGCTTGCAGTTTGCACGACTTCACGCAAACAATGCGGACAGGTGTAGGCGGGTCCGTGTCAGTTGGCGAAAGTGCGATTGGCTGGTGGAACGCCTTTGATTGGCCAGTTGACCGGAACGTCTCGCCCATTACAAGGCAATCGATGGGCGACTTGATTTTTCCTTTTGGACAATTACGTTACGGCCTTTCATTAAGCGATTGAACGCTTTTTTTGCTGTTGACTCTGGATTTCGCCAGTGGCTGGCAGCGTCGTGATGATCACGGCTTTTCTTTTCCACGTGTCCGGCGGGTAGAGATTTGTTCACACGGTGACAGGTCATGGCTTTCAAGCCTGGGACGCTCACCTGTCGCGGGACTTCCTTAAGTTTCACGCGATGTAACCCCGGACCAGGAAAAATATGAATACCAGCAATCATCCGTCTAAGAACGGGGGCGATCCCGTTTGTGAGAAAGCAGCCAAGCCCGCCGCCGGTGTCTTCAGTCTTCTTCTGCCTGAGCTTCAGAAAGCCGTGGCCCGTGAAGGTTACGACACGCCCACCCCGATTCAGGAACAAGCCATTCCTGTGCTTTTAAACGGCCGGGATCTCTTGGGCAGCGCTCAAACCGGAACCGGTAAAACAGCCGCGTTCACGCTGCCCTTGCTCCAGCGTCTGGGAAAAAAAAGCTTTCGGGCTAAAAGTTGCCGACCCCAGGCTCTGATTCTCGCTCCCACCCGTGAGCTGGCCGCTCAAATCAGTGAAAGTATCAGCACGTATGGCCGATACTTGGATGTCCGGCACACGGTCATTTTTGGCGGTGTCAGCCAAGCCAGGCAAGTGAAAGCCTTGAAAGGCGGTGTCCATATTCTTGTGGCGACCCCCGGACGGTTGCTGGATTTGATGGGGCAGGGTTTTGTCCAGTTGGACGCGGTTGAGGTGTTTATCCTTGACGAAGTGGACCGCATGCTGGATATGGGATTCCTGCCCGATATCAAACGGGTGTTAAGGCAGGTTCCCCAACAACGCCAGACCCTGTTTTTCTCCGCCACGCTGCCGCCGAAAATGGTGGAACTGGCCCGAACGATGGTTCACGATTCTGTCCGGGTGGACATCGCCCCGGACTCTCCCACAGTTGACCGCATCGCCCAGCGGGTGATGTTTGTCGGCAAAAATAACAAGGACGCCTTACTGGCGGACTTGCTGGCGGGTCAGCACGTGAATAAGACCATTGTTTTCACCCAGATGAAACACGTGGCCAACCGGGTGGTTGAAAAATTGTCCCGGCATGGTGTTGATGGCGTGGCGATCCATGGCAACAAAAGCCAGGCCGCCCGCACCCGGGCTCTCGACGGCTTTAAAAGTGGGAAGTTTCAGGTTCTGGTCGCCACGGATGTGGCGGCGCGGGGCATTGACGTTGATGATATCACCCATGTGATCAACTACGACTTACCCGTCGAAGCCGAAACCTACGTGCACCGCATTGGCCGGACGGCCCGGGCCGGCGCCAGCGGACAAGCTATCTCATTTT
Organism: Lentisphaeria bacterium; assembly: GCA_032251435.1. GTDB lineage: Bacteria > Verrucomicrobiota > Lentisphaeria > Oligosphaerales > MVZH01 > JAVVEH01. Next base: position 58,738 of record JAVVEH010000016.1, read on the forward strand.
GCAGCGCTGAGGAACGCGCGTATTTACGCGGTATTGAAAAAATGCTGGGAAAACCCGTGCCACCGGAATTTGAACACGCCTTTCACTGTGATGAGTCGTATCGTTCCCAATTACCCGCTCCGAGCAATTTCGGCCGTGGCAGCCGCGGTGGCGGCCGCGGCGGGCGGGCCACATCGCCCCGTTCAGGCGGCAAACGCCGGTAATTCAGACCGGTGTGACGCGCGGCGGGGGGCAAATTGATCCGGTGATTTCGGGGCGCGCGTGGTAAAAGCCGCGCCGCCTTCATCCCCAACCGGGCAATGATAATTTTATTTCCAAATGGCTTGAAAACATGGGGATTTACTACTACATTAGTGGAAATTTTTTTAAACTTGACGTGACGGGGCTTTCCAAACCATGTCAGTGCGTGTCGCGGGTTTGCGGAGTATCGTTTGGACCATCTCACCTATTGAAATTCACCGAAGGAATGGATAGATGCAGAGTAACACCTTAAAGACATGGCGCCAGCCTAAACTGATCATTATTAGTCAGGGGACACCCGAAGAGAATGTTCTGGCGGGGTGCAAAAGCAAAGCCAATCCGGGCGGCGTGACCCCCACGGTTTCCCAATCAAATTGTAACAACTCGACCGGCAGTTGCGCGGCTTGCCAGAGCAACGCCAATAACGCCTCGTAGCCTGTCAAAAAGATGCTGACACCCGGTTCCGCGCGCCGGGTTTGACGCAGAGCTTTCTCGACTTCCGTCTGGGAAGGCTTTTTTTGATCGTCTTTTTTCCCATGCGGTATCCAGTTTTCACTCTTGATGTCACCGTCAGGGATGTCGGAGGTCCGGGTAAACCGGGAATACATGTCTGACTCTTATTCACAGTATCGTTATTCCGGGTCGCTGTTGAGACTGCCGCGGTCGGGGTCGATCGATTTAACCTACCGGTGTGACAATAATTGTCTGCATTGCTGGCAACGTTTGCCGATCGGCGCGCCGATCCAGACGAAAGAACTCTCTTTTGAGGCCATTCGTGGCATCGTGGATCAAGCCAGGCAGGCAGGCTGCAGCCATTGGTCCATCTCGGGCGGCGAGCCGATGCTCCGACCTGATTTCGCGGAGATATTCGATTACCTCACACGCCGGGCGGCGGGCTATAACTTGAACACCAATGGCACCCTGCTGACACCGGCTTTGGCTAAACTGCTGACCCGCAAAGGGGTCAAGATGGTGGCGGTATACGGCGCTGACGCGCGGACGCATGATCAGATCACCCGTTCACCGGGATCCTTTGAAGCGTGCATGCGGGGGATGGCCTACCTTCGGGAAGCCGGGGCGGGGTTTACGGTTCAACTGGTCCCGATGCGGGATAATTTTCACCAGTTGGACAAGATGATCGAATTGGCCAAACGCCTTAGTCCCGCCTATCGGCTGGGCGCGTCCTGGCTGTATCTTTCCGCGACACGGGATGCCGGAAAGAATGAGGAGATTCTTCGCCAGCGGCTTTCTCCCGCGGACGTGGTGGCGATGGATCCACCGCGGCCGGGATTAGGGGATTATACGGGAGGGGAGGGTGATCGGGTTTCGGCTGAGGGCTTTGGTGGCGGCTGCTGTCGAACGCGGACGGATGGGGGCGGGTTTTTGGATGAGTGTATCCTGCGGGGTCACCAATTCCACATCGACCCGTTCGGGTTCATGAGCTTGTGCTATTTCATGAAGGATCCGTCCATGCGGTTTGACCTGAACACATACTCTTTTGATGAGATCTGGAACAAGCGCCTGCCCGCATGCGCCGCACATCATCCGGGGCAGGATGAGTACGATGCCCGTTGCGGGGCATGTGACGATCGCGACGCCTGCGGCTGGTGTCCGGCTTATTCGTTTTTGGAGCGGGGGCGGTTGTCGGCGGACATACCCTACTTGTGCGAGATGGCTAAGGAGACGCGCCGCCACAAGAAGGCGTGGATCAAAAATCATTATCAGCGATTCGCGATCGCCGGGATGACGGTTCACGTGGATTCCGATATTCCCTTGAAAAAGACCACCTTCGATAAGCGTTTTGAAACGTTCCGAACGGATCAGCCGGGTCAGGATCACCTGTATATCTCCCACCACTTTTCACTGCCCGAGCTGGACATATTAAGCGACGCTCAACTGGTCTATGAGAGGCTGCCATGGGCTGTGTATCGCCTCGGCCGGTCATGGATCTATCTGGCGCTGGGAGCCAATCCGGATCATTCAAAAGCGTCCTGTGTCGCCATTTTTAATAATGACCACACCCATGTCAGAGTGCATCATCCGAACGAGGACCTGATTCGGCGTGGCGGGTTGAGCGCCTTGACAGCGTTTCCGTCCGACCAGATCATGCTGGCCCGGGTTTTGGCTGACCGGGATGGCTGTTACCTGCACAGTTCAGGCTTAATCCTGAACGGTCAGGGGGTCTTGTTCGTGGGGGCGTCCGACGCGGGTAAGTCAACAATGGTCAAAATGCTCAAAGCTTATGGCACCCTGCTGACTGATGACCGGAATATTGTGCGGCGCTGGCCGGATGGACATCGGGTTCATGGAACCTGGAGCCATGGGGAGGTGCCTTTGGTGTCCAACCGTGAAGTCCCGCTGCGGGCGATTCTGTTTCTAGAACAAGCCAAAGAGGATCAGATCACGCTGATCACGAACCGCAGACGCATTGTGCATGAGTTGCTGAATCGGGTGATCAAGCCCTTCTGCACCATCGATTGGTGGGAGAAGACGGCTGGCATATTGGCGGCTGTCGCCGCCGAGGTGCCCTGTCACCAGTTTCGTTTCACCAAGAACCCGGACGGGGTGCGCCGCGCTTTGGAAGGGCTGGTGGGACCGTTGAAACGTGAGGATGGCCGCCTTTGAAGTCAGCCCTACGGAGTAAGTCCTAGTTCAGAGTTCACCCTTTATTTTCAATAATCAGTAGTCAATAATCAGTAGTCAGCTATCAAGTTTTGGTCACTGTTTACTGATTTGGATCAACAAGCAATGACCAACGACGAACACGTGGTTTACTATCATCGCCGTCCGGATCTCCTGTGGAAGCATGGGAAGCCATTGTTGACATCGATCGATATTGAACTGACCGAGCGCTGCAATAATGATTGTATCCACTGTTGTATCAACTTGCCGGAAGATGATCCGGCCGAGCGTCGTGAATTGTCCACGCGGGAGTGGCAAGGGGTGCTTGATCAAGCGGCGGAGCTAGGAGCCTTGACAGTGCGTTTCACGGGGGGGGAACCGCTTTTGCGCCCCGATTTCACGGAGTTGTACCTGTACGCCCGGCGGCTGGGACTCCGTGTGCTGCTGTTTACCAACGCCCGTCTGATCACGCCTGAGCTTGCCGACCTTTTCACCCGGGTGGCTCCCCGGGAGAAGATTCAGATTACGGTTTACGGGATGAAAGCGGAATCATACGCGGCGGTCAGCCGGCGGGCGACGGGGTTCGCCGAATGCCGCGCGGGGATTGATCTGCTGCTGGAGCGGAAGATCCCGTTTTTGGTTAAGGGGACTGTGTTCCCGGACACCATCGATGAGATGGAGGCCTTCATTCGTTGGGCTTCAACAATTCCCGGAATGGATTCGATGCCCTCTTTTCCCATGTTCCTGGATATGCGTCACCGACGGGATTGCGCGGCGGAGAACAAGCGGATTCGGGCGTTACGGCTGTCCCCTGAGGAGGGGTTGCGCATATTGACCACTCAACCGGCATTGTATAGACAGGAAATGGAGCGCTTCTGCGATGCCTTCCTGGGATCTCTGAATGACGCTGTCTTTAATTGCAACCACGGCAACGCTGTGTGCGTGGACGCCTACGGCAAGATGCAGTTCTGCCTGGGCTTGCGTGACCCGGAGACAACGCTGGATATTCGAGAGCATGATTTAAAGGAGATGCTGACCACATTCATCCCCGCGCTTCGCCGCCGCGTGTCAAACCGGCCTGAATTTTTGAAACGGTGCGGGCGCTGTTTCTTGCGGGGGCTCTGCGAACAGTGCCCGGCGAAATCCTGGAGTGAACACGGTGTGCTGGACCAGCCGGTGGATTATGTCTGCGAGGTGGCCCACATACAGGCGAGGTATCTGGGATTGTTGAAACCGGGTGAAAAATCCTGGGAGGTCGAGGATTGGCAAGAACGCCTTGCTGAAATGAGAAAAACAGTAGTGTCGAAAAAAAGGATTTGAACGATGACGGATATGAGCCTGAATGATGTGTGCCGCAAATCGGATGATATTGTCGCGCGGGAGATTGAGGGGGAGATGATCATTATTCCCATGACAGCCGGGATCGGTGACATGGAAGACGAGATCTACGCGTTGGATGAGATCAGCTTGGACATCTGGAACCGCATTGACGGGATTAAGAGCGCTGGCCAGATCGCCCAAGAACTTGACGCGGCGTACGACGCTTCCTTGGAAACAATCCAGGCGGATGTGCTGGGGTTGCTGGGGGAACTTGTCAAACGAGGTATTATCCTGACCTGAGCGTCAGGCAATGTCAGAACCGCGTGTGCCGATGTGCCACATTGGAAGAGGAAAAACGGATGGGCTCTCCCGAAATCTCAAAAACAACCCTCACGGACTATATGCTAGAGAGAAAGATCGGGGCGGGACGCGTTCCGCTTTCGTTTGATTTTGAGTTAACAGCCCGCTGTAATAACGACTGCGGGCACTGTTATATCAATGTCCCCGCGGAGGACGCGCGTTATCAGGAGGAGGAGTTGTCACTCCAAGAGATCGAACGGATCGCGGACGAAGCGGTGGCCATGGGGACGCTGTGGTGTCTGCTCAGCGGCGGTGAACCCTTGCTCAGGGAAGATTTTGACGACGTTTACCTGTCGCTCAAACGCAAAGGCCTGTTGGTTTCGGTCTACACCAACGCCTCACTGATTACTGAGCGCCACGTTGAGTTATTCAAAAAATACCCGCCTCGGGACTTGGAGGTGACAGTCTATGGTGTCACGCCTGAGACATTTGCCCGGGTCACCAACCGTCCCTCCGGGTTTTCCCAGTTCCAGCGCGGATTAAACAGATTGCTGGATAATAAGATACCTGTCCGACTTAAAGCCATGGCCCTGCGGTCAAATGTCCATGAATTGCCCGAGATCGCCGCTTTCTGCCGCGAGCATACCAAGGATTATTTCCGTTTTGATCCGCTTTTGAATCTCAGGCACGACAGGGATCCGGCGCGGAATCAACGCATTCTCGCCGAACGGCTGACTCCTGAGGAGATCGCGCGGATTGACCATGCGGACTTGGAACGCTCAGAGGCGTTGAGGAAGGATTGCGGCATTTACATTCACGATGCCGTGGAGCAAGAGGATTGTGCCCACTTGTTCCATTGCGGCGCGGGGCTGAACAGCTTTCACCTCAGCCATAATGGGCAGTTCCGCCTGTGCGGTTCTCTTTGCGCGCCGGATTGCGTTTACGATCTCCGTAACGGAAGCCTTCGTGAAGCGTGGACCCAATTCGCGCCCCGGGTTCTGGCCATGGAGACCACGGATTCGGAGGTGCGGCGCAAATGCATCCATTGTCCGATATTTAACCTCTGCCTATGGTGTCCGGCGCATGCGTATCTGGAGTGTGGACACCTTGACAGGTGGTCCGAGTATTTCTGCAAGGTGGCGCATGCGCGCGAGGCGGCGTTAAAAGACCGTTTGGGTTAAGAGCGCGCGGATTCGTGGCCCGGTCAATCGCTAAAATAGAACAGACCTATGAGAATAACCGAGAAAGATGACACCGTCTTGTTATTGTCGCCCGCGCATTTGGCGGGGTTGATGCGCGCGGTGCTGGAGAAGGGGGCTAAGTTTCGGTTCACCGCCAATGGTGAAAGCATGGCTCCCTTCATTCGGAATGGTGATATCATCGTGGTCTCACCAGTGCCGGAGCGGGGGGTTCGGAACGGGGATGTGGTTGTCTTCCGCAATGCGGCCGACGGGGTCATGGTTCACCGGATCGTTCGGCGGCGTGGGGGGAAAGTCCTGCTCAAAGGCGATAACAACCCGCGGCGGGACGGTATTTTTTCTGAAGGGAATATCATCGGCGTCGTGACCACAGTCGAGCGCGGCGGGCGGAAGATCTGGCACGGCGGACAAGGCGTGGCCTGGCTGTCAGCCTCAGGTCTGTTGAACCGCTTAATTTTGCCCGCGCTGCGGTTTGTGAAGCGTCAAATGAGGGGTTTTTCCCTCTGCCAGTTTTTTTAATATTTCCATGCGGATTGTTTCTTGTACATTTCGGCGTACCGGCCGTTTAGGGCCATCAGTTCGTCGTGCGAGCCGTTTTCGGTTATCCCGCCATTTTCGAGGACCAGGATGCGGTCGGCCATTTTAACCGTGGAGAACCGATGGCTGATGATCAGAGCGGATTTTCCCTCAATCAGGTTTTTAAAATTGCGGAATAACTGGTATTCGGAGTCGGCATCCAGGGAGCTGGACGGTTCGTCCAGAATAACCAAGCTGGCGTCTCGGTAGAACGCCCGGGCGATAACCAGTTTTTGCCACTCGCCATAACTGAGTTCCTCACCGGATTCAAACCACTTTCCGAGCATTGTGTCATACCCATGTGGCAACCGTGAAATAAGCTCACGGGCACCGGCCCGATTCGCCGCCGCCTCCAGGTTGTCCTGATCATCTTTCTTGTTAACATCGCCCAGTCGAATGTTATCTCTCACAGTCATGTGGTAGTGAACAAAATCCTGGAAAACGACACTGATCCGCCCGCGCAATTCCGCGCTTGAAAATTGCCGGTAGTCATTTTCTCCGAAGAAGATGTGGCCGGTGTTTGGGTCGTAGAGCCGGCAGAGCAGTTTCACCAGCGTGCTTTTTCCGGCACCATTGGGACCGACCAAAGCCACCACTTCCCCTGGATTTATGTTAAACGAGACCCCCTTGAGCACCGGCTCCCGGACGCCTGGATAGGAAAAAGTGATATCATTCAGTTCCACGGGCATGGGGCGTTGGCTGGGGACAGGAACGGGATTGGCTGTCTCAACAAGCTTATTTTCAGCGTCCAGAAAGGTGAAGAAATGGCTGACAAAGAGATTGTCTTCATACAACTGAGAAAGATTCAGCAAAAAGCTTTTCAGGTGGGACAGGCCCCGTTGAAAAGCCTGGTAATACATCGCCATATCACCGAGGGTGATTGCGCCTTTAACTGTCCGGATGCCAATGAATAAAAAACATCCCATCAGCGCCAAAGTGGCGAAGGCCTGGGATAGACATTCCGCGATGGCCCGGTGCCGGGATAAAGCGAGCTTCTCTTTTCTGATCTCACCTCTTAGATGCCTGAAGACATCCGAAAAATAAGGTCCCAGACCAAAAAGCCTGACTTCTTTGGCAAAATAGGTTCCTGTCAAAATCCAATGATAGTAAGAGGCTTTCCGTTCAGATGGGGTGATCTCTTTTTGCCATCTGAAACGTTTCCCGGCAAAGACGATTTGAGTTAACAACCCCGGCAGGGTGGAAACAAAAAGCAGAATGCCGACTGACCAGTGAAAGGTGAAAAGCAGTCCCGCCATAACCGCTAGAGAGATGGCGTTCTGGGCCAGTTGATGGAGTCCTCTGACGATTGTCGTCGGCCGGTGGGGCCCCTCACTTTGAGCTCTATGAAGGGTGTCTTGAAATTCGGCATTTTCGTAGTAGGACAGATCGAGTTCAATCGACTTTTTGTGCATCACATCGTGGACGTAATCGCCGACGACACTGCTTTGGGCTTCCGTAACGTAGGCGCTCAGCTTTTCCAGACCGGTCTGGACAAGGGCGATTGCCGCGGCGATAGCCACCAAAATGATCATGCTCGAAAGCGTTCCATCAGCGCCCTCGGCGGACACCGCCTCTGAAATGGTGTCGATAACACGCTTGATCAGATAAAGTGAGATAAGCGGCAGCACGCCTTGGACAATAACCAGGCCGGCGTTGACAAGCGTCCAGCCGGGGCTGGCGCGCCAAACCAGGGAAATCGCCCGGTCGATACGGACAGTGTGTTTTAGTTTGTTGGAAATGGAAGAAGGCACAGGGAGTTTATCAATACTCAGGTTAAGCTCTATGCAATAATTTACGCCGCATCGTTTCGGTTTCGCTTATTTGGCGGGCGCTGTTCCGCGTTTCGCGCCTGCCCAGGATTAGCGACAGCAAAGCGGCTATACGCCACCTGCATAGATCCCGCAAATAGAGCGGATAATAGGCGAACCGCCGCCAGGAACCCGGTGGCGCGCCGTATGTGGCTGACAGTGTTCCGGGTGGAGGAATGAGGCGTTTAAACACCAAAGCCGCCTTTTTTCTAATGCCTTTGGTTTCCCACCACAGACTGACACCTGGCGTGGGTAAACTATCCCCTGTTTCTTCAAAATCGTTTTTGAAAAGTCCGGCAATCCGGTCCAAGTCCGCAGTGTCAATGTTTTCGGGCGTCAACATATCAAGAACATTCCGCGGAACAGGCGTTTTAAAAAAATCAGCGGAAATGGCGAGAAAAACATAGGTCGCCGCTTCCCCGTTCCATTCCCGCGCCGTGGCGACAATCTGTCGCCAATCCAGTTTGTCGCCATAAAAACGGATGATCACATCCAGATCATACAGCATGCGCAGACACAACTCGTGCAGATGTTCCGCCAAGTGCAGGCACAAATACGGAATAAGATCTATCGGTTTGAGTGCCAGAGCCTTTTCCGAACCAAGGCCTAAGCAATCAAGCCGACTCCATAGCATCGTGGCGGAAATACCGTTGCCTTCGCCATTGATCGGATCCCAGTGAAGTTCCAGGAAAATTTTTTTGGCCGGAAGGGTGTAGCTGAAATGTTTGCCTTTGGCTGATTTTATCCGCTGTTTCGCATGCGGCTGAGCGCCTTGGGCAAGCAGCAATGTGTCGGCTTTCTCTAAGTCACTCTCTCTGACAAGCAAATCAATATCAATCATGCTGCGCAGAGCGATATTGCCGTAAACGGCCTCGGCCAGATGGGCGCCTTTCAGCAACGCCACCGGAATCTTTTCCCGGTTGAAGCAGTGCAGGAGCCGTTCAAGCTCACCAAAGAAACGCATATTCCGGGCGGCGGAATGAAAATAAAGCCGCCGCAGTTCGGAGAATACATCTTCTGAAATCTCCAGTTTTTCTTTATATGGCTTCAGCGCGTGATAAAGGTTTGGTGTGAGACCATGGGGTTTGGCCAACTGGAGAATCTTATTCCAGTCCGGCGCCGGAATTTTCTGGAGCAGCGCCAGTTTCTCGTCCTCCGGAAGCTGGCGAAGGCAGGTCAGTAGATGTTCAAAGGTAGAAAACATATTTTGTATGACCACTCAGTGGTCACAAATGAGAGTGTAAAACGCACCCACTCAGTGGTCACAAATGAGAGTCTAAAACGCACCCGCTTAGTAGTCGCAATGGGAGTGTGAAACGCGTCCACTGTGCGGTCTCCGCCCTCAATGGCTCACATCTTTCCACCGGATGACATTCCAGGCGGTCAGGAAGATAATTTTCATATCCAGTAAGAACGAGCGGTTATGCAGATACCACGTGTCAAGTTCCACCTTACGGGCGATGGGGATGTCATCGCGGCCGTTGATCTGCGCCCAGCCCGTTATCCCCGGTGTCAACACATGCGCGCCCGATTCTGTGCGCAGGGCGATCTGGTCGTCTTGATTAAAGAGAGCGGGGCGGGGGCCGACAATCGACATCTCACCTTTCATCACGTTGAGTAACTGTGGCAGCTCATCCAGACTTGATTTGCGTAAAAAATCACCGACGGGTGTTAGGAAGGCTTTTGGATTCGTCAGCAAGTGAGTGGCCACCTGTGGTGTGTCCGTCCGCATCGTCCTGAACTTCAGCATATTAAAATGGGTGTTATTGGCTCCAATCCGGTCGGACACATAAAACACCGGCCCTTTAGAAGTGATTTTCACGAAAAGCGCGCAGATCAAAAACAGCGGAGAGAAACACACGAAAGCAAGAAATGAAATTGTTAAATCAAAGAGTCGTTTCATAGTGGGTTGTAAATCGTTGGTATTGCGACCACTGAGTGGTCGCAATGGGGAGTTTAAAACAGCCTTTTTTTATTTCGAACACCCAGTGGTCGCAATGGGGAGTTTTAAAAAGCCTTTTTTACTCTCTCTCCTGCGCCCACTGTGTGGGTTCAGGTCCCTCTTGCGACTACTGTGTGGTCGCAAGCTCTGAATAGACAGCTAGTGTTTCCGAAATCACTTTTTCAATGGCGAACTCTTCTTCGACAATATTCCGTCCCTTCTTTCCCATGTGACAACGGAGTTCCGGGGATTCGATCAATCTTTGGAGCGCGTCGGCTAGTTCTGTCGTGCTGAACAAGGGCACCAGTAACCCGTTTTCGCCATCCCGCACCACTTCCCGGCACCCTACCGTGTCGGTGGTTATGATCGGTCGGCCGCATGAGGCCGCTTCAAGTAAGGCTTTGGGCAGTCCCTCGCGATACGATGGTAAACAAACAATATGGCAATTGGCCAGCACGTCCGGCATGTTTTCCTTGCGCCCCCACCATTCAACGATACCGGAGTCCACCCATTCATTGAGTGTGTCCATTGGCACGGCGGCGTGGTTATGTTCATCCGCCGCTCCCGCCAGAATAAAGCGCGCGTGAACGCCCCGACCGTGAAGAATCCTGGCCGCTTCAACGAATTCCACAATGCCTTTATCCTTCAGAACCCGCGCCGGCACGATAACGAGAGGCGGATGGGGGGCTGGTTCTTTACTGAAGGCGAACTCAGATGTGTCCACGCCAGCTCCCCGAATCAGCACGGTTCGACTCTGTTTGACGATACCCGCCTTGACCAAGGTCTGCCGGTCTTCGTCATTCTGCATGATCAGTGTCGCGTTTTTCCTGTTGAGCACCAATCGGAACGCCGCGTTGATGACAGGGCGGAGTAGACGGGCCTTCATCTGTCTGGAGGTGAAAATGTAACCCATGCCGGTAATGGCGTTCACCACACGCGGGACACGCGCGAAACGAGCGGCGATGGAGCCGTAAAGAATCGGCTTGATCGCGACATGATGGACAATGTCCGGCTTTTCCCGGCGATACAAGGTAACCAGCCGCCCAATCAGCATCAAGGCCTTAAACGGGTTCACACTGCCCCGGTCGAGATCAAAAGGAATGATGCGGATGCCCGCTTTCTTGATTTTTTCTCCATGCTCTTTGACGTGGGTAATGACAGCCACATCGTAACCGCTGTCACGGGCCGCCACCGCCAGTGGCAGACGATGGGAACAAAACACCCAGTCTTCGGTAATGAAATATAAAAGCTTTTTCGGCATGGGTGTCGTCTATCTATATTGAACGATTTTACCGTGTCTTCGGTGGAAATTCATATTTTTTCCCACAGCATGTCCAAACCGGAAATAGTCTTTCTCGCCAAGGTGCAATAGACATCACCCTCACCGGCGAAAAAGACGATATCATCGGTATCTTTTAAAATGGACGAGATATATCGAATGCCGGGGGTTCTTCCCCGCGCTCCCTTGCCGTCAAAAATGGGTTTTGAACTGATTTTAACCGGGAGCAAGGTTTTTTTGTCGATTAAAACAGCCCAGTGAAAGTAGCAGCGTCCCGTGACACGGTGTTGTATCTGGTGTATGATCAATAACAGGTGCTTGTCATCATAATCAATCGGGTTGGCGCTTAGCGACACGCGTGTTCCAAAGCCGCCTGGATCCTTGAGTTTTTCAAATTCATCTGTATTGATGACAGTTTGGAACTGGAATTCACCGTCGTTTTTCAATCGCAACACTCGATACGGATTCACAGAATAGAACAGCCAGAGTTTTTGACCCAGGGCCGCGTACATCCAATTCTTCTCAAAGTCTCCTATGGGGAAGTCCAATTGTGGCTGTGCCACAAAACATAACCTTTTTTCAACAGGATCAAAAACAGATAATGCGGAACAAACCCCTGCCTGTTCCCGGTTCCCATTATGGTTGACGACGCGCGTTAAACTGTGGTTCGCCCATATTTTATTTTTCCACCGGAATAAACGAAAATCCTCCATCGCGCAGTCGTCGTCTTCAGGATCGTGATGACATGTGGTAGCCACGTCATAGCGCTTACATCGCCCCTTGTCATTCAGTATTAAAATGACAGGGCTCCCCTTTAGATATAAATGGGCGCGCGGACCATTCGCTTTCCACCATGGCGTTATGTGTCCCTTCGCCAACAACAGATAGCCTCCGTCGTCTAGCTTGACGGCGCCGGGATTAAAGATTCCTCCTTTGAACCCCAGTGTCCCCGGCTTCGCCAAGACCGAAGTGTGTGACGCGTTACGCGCGTAACACCATGGGCGGACACACCATCCTATACCTATTTTTCTGTATTCATAGAACGCCTCAATCCAGCTGACCAGTAACCGGTGAACGCGGGGAAATATCTGACTGTGTAAAGGCGGCTTATTTCTCATTTTCAGCGTTGGTTGATTGGGTCATCTTAAGAAAACCATGTCGCGCTTTATGCCCGAAATATACAAATTCCGCTCGTCTGTGGAACACCAAAAATAGACTGATATAAAAGATGCTGACACAAATCACACTTTTCGTGAAGACATTTAAAAGAGGCGAAAGGCTAACGTGCCCGCATGCCAAGGCGCTGAGCCCCGCGGCGCATAAAAGAAAGACACCTTGCAGCGCATAGGTCAGATAATACTTTATGGGGTTGCCATTGAACCCCCGCTTAAAAACAATAATCGGAAAATACCACCAGTTCGTTAGAAATCTGGCGATTGCCGTGGCCAGAAGGATGCCGAAAAGGCCCAGTTTTTTCCCAAGTAAAAAAGACAAAAACAGGTTGATAAAAGCGGTCAGCAACAGGACATATCGGCCATATTTGAATAAGCCAAGTGACTCTTTGAATGTGCCGACGACATTTTGCATGCCGACCATATAAAAATTAAGGGCCAAAACAGCCACCACGTTCGCCGGGATAAGGTACTCCTCGCCAAAAAGCAGTTTGATCAAGTCATTGGCGACAATGAGAATGCCGACTGTTCCACATCCGTAAAAAGCGAAAAGAAGGAAGTGGATATGAAAAAAAAGACGCTGTGTGTTTTCCTTTTTTTCGACCGCATTAAAATTGCCAATGCCAGCTTTTAGGGAGATTAACAATTTGCTGATCAGACTGTTAAGCGTGTTGGCGAGCAGCAGGTAGTTGGACAACAACCCGACAGCCGCCACATTGATTAAATTGGAGATGATCAGGCTGTCGGTACTGTTGACAAGCACCCCCGACAATTTAGCGACTGACAAAGCCCAGACATCTTTGAAAAGCTTTTTCTTTTCCGCCTTGTCCAATGTGTCCACCGGGTCGACAGGAATAAAACCATAGTGTTTTTTCACCACTAGCGACAACCAGAAAAAGTAGCATATGGTGCCAAAAGTCTGGATGTAAAGATAGTACAAGTAATTTTTCGTAACTATCAAAACCGCGATTTGAAAGAGGCTTTGTAATGTCGTTATCAGATAACTCGCGCCAACGACAATGTAGTCCTTCTGGGCGGCTCGCAAAAGCGATATTTTATGGCTGAAAAAGTAGGAAAAAACTGAATTAAACAAGAAAAACAGGTAAATAAGCGCCAGATCTTCCTTAATGTCCGGCGGCTCGCTGATGATCTTGTTTAGAAACGGGATGAGGGCCAGCCCCATCCCGGCGACAATCAAGCCGATGACTTTATAGATGCCCGCGTAGAATGTCATCAAAACGGCGATTCTTTTCCGGTCGCCTCTGGCAAGTGGTTCATAAAGCGAATAGGTGATCACGCTGCCGATGCCGAGCTCAGTCAGGGAAAGCATGGCGATGATGCTGGTAAAAAGCCCGTTTACCCCCAGGTAATCAACTGTCAGGTAGTGGACAAAGACGATCCGGCAGACAAATCCCAACAAGGTATTGAAAAAATACCCGACGACATTGGTCGCCATGTTCATGGCCGCGTAACGGGTTCTGGAATGGGATTTATTCACAAATCCGCCTTTAAACATTTTGCGTAGGCGCGGAGCGCGAATCCTTGGGCGAATGGCATCGGACCGGACAGCTGAGAGAAGATACCGACATCTTTGGTGTCTCCCTGGCAGTAATCGATTTTACCTGTCAGCCGTGTGACAGATTTTAATTTTTTCACACACGCGCGGGAAATGTCCAGATAGTCCTCGTGCCCGAAAATTTCATGGCAGACGCTATAAAAATAGGCTATAACGGCTGTCGCTGAACTGTCATAAGCACTATTCAAATCTTGAATAATGATTCCAAATCCCCCGTCATTCCGTTGATACCCTTTATACCCCTCCGCCGCCGATCTGATAGTGTCTTTCAGTGTCTGTTTTGTCCGCGATGAGGGCAGTTCCTGGTAAGTGTCCAGCAGAGCGATCGCATACCATCCGGTTCCCCGTCCCCAGCCGTAGACGCCAATGGGCAGTTTTGTCTTGGCATCGAAAGCGTGATTGGGCAGGAATGTGTCGCCCAGTAAACCGTGGTGATTGAAATCCATGATTTGCTTGCAGGCCAGGTCGACACAACCAGGTTTGGCGTAAATTTTGCCATATAAAGCCAAAAAGGGACAGATAAGGCCGAGCGTGTCAACATAACGAAGATTACTTCTCACGTTCGAATACGCGACCAAGCCGTCCGCGCCAATCCGCTGTTCTATTAACTCAGCGATATAGTCCATTGCCGGTTGTATCGTTTCCGGTTGTTCGGTGACTTTCAGCAACGCGTAGGCCAGCATCGCGTTATCGATATGAGCCGGTGGCTTTTTCCACATGCCGTCGCCATTTATGAAAAAATGCGCGCATTGCTCATGGAAACAATCAGGCAGGCGTTCAGAAAATTCTCTGACACCAAGGATGAGGCCCGCGGTTTGCCAGGACTGCACACGCCCCAGACCGGACTTTCCCGTCATTTTATCCAGCAAAAGAAGACGGGTGTGATTAGAAGTCTGAACGGTGGGAGGGTTTGGCAACCAGCCGGCCGCGACGTTGAAAACGCGCTCAAACCACGTGTTGTCGTCTTTCCATCTGCCGATATGAAAACGGCAATATCTATCAATAAGCCAATGATACAGGTCAAATCCAAGCACCGGTACCGTCACCAAAAAATAAACAATCAGTATGATCCAGAGCGCGTTGTTCATGGTTATTGTTCCCACCCATTCAAGGCTTCATCGAGGTAACGCTTCGCATTGAGCGCTTCCGCGCGATATCCCGGCATTTTCTGGTTGTAGAGTTGGCTGACGCTTTCTTCATTGTCCTGAAGCCACTCAAAGGCTTCAATCAATTCATTTTCCCGAGTCATACGCTGAACGGGAAGCACATACTTGTCCGACTGGCCAAAAATATCTTTGGCAATGCCCCGCGCCTTCATGGAATAACCGATGGCGATTGTCGGCACACAGGTTGAATACGCCGCGATGGTCGAATGGGTTCTGGCTCCCATGAAAAACCGGCAACGGGAGATAAACCCTTTCAACAGCGGGCAGCTGCAGTCATCCAGAAGAATGACGCGTCGGGTGGATGAAAACCGATCCCGCAGGGGTTCCAGTGCCGCTGTGTCTTTCACAACATGCGGAATCAAGGCTATTTGATAGTCGGTTGTCTCAATGATATGCTGAATGAGTTTTTCAAAGTTTTTTATGATCAGACCCGTGTCGCCATAATCCATGACTAACGGACTCAGGTTCAAACCAACGGTTTGTTTTTCCTTAAAGCCAGATGGCAAAGAACAGTTTTCAGTTTGAAGTTGAAAGGCGGGATCTGGACATTGCTTGACTGCCGTTGTGACACCGGCTTTTTTTAAGGCGTCAAAGGTCAGGCTTTCCCTGGCGATGATCAAGTCATAGCGATTCAGGTCATCAACGCAATTTTCAATGACCTCCGGTTCAATGGAACACCCCCATAGAACCGTTTTCGCTCCCCTTTTGTGGATGAGTCGATTATAGTCCGCCAACTGCCGCACGCCCCTGTAACAATAGTTGTCACCACCGATCGACAAATACACGTCTCCCCGGTGAATGGCTTTATAAAACAATTGCCGACGGAACCGTGTGTTCAAGGTTGTTTGTCCAAACATCTTTATTTGCACAGCCGACAGTAAATATTTCACACTCTTTCGCCCCAAGGGTGTCTCGGTATCACTCTGTACGTCGACGATATGATCAAGTCCATAGTGACAATCCTGTTCGGGTGAAAATGAATACAGAACCAGGTCCCGATCAAGGATGCCGCGGGTCGCTCGAACGATCGCCTCGCATCCGTGATTACCACTGCCGGTGTGATAGTACAGTTTTATCCGTGCCTTCATTAACGTCCTAATCCCAGTAAATTTCTGATACGACCGGTCAGAACGGGCGCCCGGAAAAAAAAGAACAACCACAGCCTCTCTTTAGCCGGCAGGGCGGTCAAGAATGGTTTGTCCGCTATTTTTCTAGCGTTTTCCATAATTGCCTTTCGGGCGCTTTTATCCATATTTGTCCGTATCAGTTGCTGGTAATGAAAAAGACTGGAAAAACAATAGGTTCTTTTCGCTGTCTGAACGAGCCGGGGGAAATGGCGTTCGATGTAGACGGTTCGCCGCCTTATCGCTTCAAGCCCGTCCAATCGTTGGCTCGTATATGGCTTGCTCATGATGCTTGCCTGACGTTGACGGTAGAAGTAAAGCCGTCGCCCGGTGCGGACAATTTTTCGAGCGTTCCCGAAGACTTGGCAGGTCCAAAACTCATCCTCGTTGATCTTGCCATTTTCAAACGTAATACCGTTGACAACATCCACGGTATAGAGTTTGTTCCAGACAACCTGGCGCAAGTCTCCTCTCATCAGACTTTCCAATGCTTCTTCTGTTGAAAAGGATCGCGGGGGGGGGGAAGACAAATCCGGGCTTTCGGGAATGTCACCTTCAAAGGGAAGAAAGGCGCATTCAGCGATGTCCGCCTGATTGTTCAAAGCCAGCTCAAGCAAACGTTGCAGCATGTCGGGCGCGATACAGTCATCACTGTCCACAAAAGAAACGAAAGCCCCCCGCATCTCCGCCATGCCGGCGTTTCGCGCGTCCGATAATCCGCCGTTGTCTTTATGAATCACTCTCACGCGCTTGTCTTCACGGGCGTATCGGTCACATATTTCCGGACAGCGGTCCGTGGAACCATCATCCACTAAAATAATCTCCAAATCTCCGTAGGTCTGATGAACAATACTGTCCAGGCATGTTGACAAGTATTTCTCAACATTGTAGACCGGCACAATGACACTGATTTTATTCACTTTCTGGAATGCTCCATTTTCGGCGGTTTCCATAAAGTTTTTTGTGGAGGCTGTGGACAGATTGATATGCGAAAGGGAAATCCAGGAGCAGGGTTCGCAAAACCATCAACCGGAGCCCTATCGCCCGTCCCTTGCAGGATCTTAATTCCCTCTTGATCTTGGCGGAAAATCCACTTTTCTCTTCGTGGTTGGCATGAAGAGACTTGTAGATATTAAGCAGTTTTTCCGCGTAAAATGTATCCACTGCCCTCTGTAGATCCGCCTCGCCGTCCAGAGACCGTCTCACTCGCTGGGCGACCGTCAAAACGCTGTCCAGCTTCGCAAGTTCAAAGCCGTTTCGGGTGGCGGATGTTGGATTGAACATATAGCGATATTTGACCACGTCCTCGAAAACGCTGCGTCGGCAGTTTTTGAAGGCTTCCAGATTAAACAATAAATCTTCATTGATCCGGATGCCGGCCGGATAGCGGACACCTTTGATCATGTCGCTGGAATAGAGTTTATTACATGCGCTGGGCTCAAATAATCGTCCCTGAAGTAAAGCCTTTATTCCCTGGCTTCGGCTTTGAATGACCCTTGCCGCCGTGCCGTTGACCGCCACCGTCCGGGTCGGATACACCACTTCAAACGCGCAATGAGATATATCAGCCTCGTATTGTTTCGCGTTTTTCAGCAAGAACTCCACCATGTCTGGATAAAGTTCGTCGTCGCCATCCACAAAGCCAATGTGAGAGCCATGGGCGATGTCCAGTCCCCGATTGCGCGTGTCGGAGACACCGGTATTTTTCTTGTGGATGACAACGATACGGTTATCCAGTCTCGCGAACTGGTCAATGAAGTCTCCCGTCTGGTCTGTGGATCCATCATTCACGACGATGATTTCAAGTTCCGGATAGGTCTGTTCGACGACACTCCGCAGGCATCGCTGAATAAATGGCGCGATGTTATAGGCGGGGATGATGAGGGTTATCAAATCAGGCATATTTTTGAACTGTGATAGTCAAAATGTGATCGTCGCACAGGCGGGTTTTCAAGCGCGATTCTCCGGTTTTTCCCATCCGTGTCGCCGTGAAAGCTATAGATTTTCCAGCATTTCCTCGACTGCTTTGACAGTTTCAGATGTGGAAAAACGCTCTCCCCGGATTGTCGCCTGCTTCCGGTAGCGCTCAAGCAATCCCGGTTCGGAGAGGATCCGTTTTATTCCCCGGTAGACGCCTTCCTCGCTGTTTTCCACCACGAGCCCGAATTCGTCATTTTCACCAAGCAGCTCTTTGGCGCCAGAACAGTCGGTGCTGACAACAGGAACCCCCATAATCAGAGCCTCAGTGACAGCCGTGCTGAATCCCTCCCGGCGTGACGAACAGACATACAGATCGCACTTGCTGACATACTTGTATGGATTTTTGCGGAAGCCGTGGAATGTGAAACTTTCTGAAACACCGAGTTTTTTGGCGTGCCGTTCCAGTTTTTTCAACTCACCGCCGCATCCGAAGATGTGCACGGCGTGTGGAAACCCTTCGTCAATCAACCGACTGTGCGCTTTGAGTAAACGATCATAGCCCTTGGTCTTCATAATTTTAGCGACGGAGCAGATGTTTATCATTCCCTTCTCAAAATCGATATCCGCCGGGTCCCGCGCTTTTTTCCTAATTTGGTCGGTCTCATTGGTGTTGTAAAGAACACGATAGGGCAGATTTTCACCAATAGTCTTTTTCGCCATTGCCACAACTGTGGCGGAAACCCCAATGATCGAGTCAAACTTTCTGTAACATTCCCGCGCTTCAGCAATGCTTCGGAATCCGACCCTGGCCATGGCTTCATTATTTAGTTCGATATGCAGCCAGGCGACTTTTTTTGTGGCGGAAAACGGGCAACCAGACACGATACGAGCCGCGACCCCCTCCAAAAAGGAAATCACAATATCGTATTCATCTTTTAACATCCATTTGTAGAGGAACGCGGGTGAAAAGAACTTAAAAAAAAATGAATTTCCCCTGAATAACCACTTGAACCGATACTGATATTTAACGCCTTTATCCAGAGCGTCTTTGTTGACACCATGATCAAATATACTGTAGAGTGTGACATCGTACTTTGTCGGATCAAGATTGTTGACCAAGTTCACGAGGACTTTTTCAGCGCCGCCATGCATTAGATTGGGAATAAGAAATAGGATCCTTTTCATGATGAAAGGCGGGTCTTTAAGCGGATGTAGACATTTAGAGACAGACCGGGAAGCGCCGCGGCGCATGTTATGATTTTGCGCGGAGAATCATACAGAAAACGCCTGTTTTTTTCAAATATTGAGCTGCTGACATAATGAATGGCTGACACAAACCGTTTTTTAAATGTCGCTCCATATCGCATTTGGAGTCTTCGGGCGTAAGAAAATCCCTTCGGGCTTTGTCTGTATTGCTTGAAGATTGTGTTTGTGGAACCGTCCGCCTGATAATCCACCACGACAAGAGCGTTGTTGGTGGCCAGAAATGTGTAATCCTGGTCAATCATCACATAGAGCGTACTCAACGGCACCAGCGATTCGCCTGGATATTCAGGGTAACGCGGATACTGATTGACGACATCGGTTCGCAAAACGACTTTTTTGTCTCCCCGCCCGCCCCGGGCGTAAAAGCCGCTCAGCGTTGTTTCCATTCCATCCCGCTCAAACTGTGTTCCAAGAATCGTGTGTTCAGTATCGGCATCGAGCCCGAGAATGCCCGCCAAACGCTCTTGTTTATGTTTCTTCCACAGGTCAAGAATAATTTTCACCGCGTCCTTCGGCATGTGGTCATCAGAGTCGATGCACACACTCAATTCCGTTGTGATGGTGTCATACGCCAAATTATGGGCGGTATGCATGCCTCCGTTCTGTTTGTAAAGGTAGTCTATTTCAAACCCATTATCTCTTTGCTGCCATTCGCGCACCAGGGATTCGGTGTCGTCTGTGGAACCATCGTCGACAACCAGCCAGATGAAATCTTTAGACGTTTGCTCACGCAAACTTTCGTAGCATTGACCAAGCAGATGCTTTCGGTTAAACGTCGGCGTGAATACCGTTAATGGTGTCATGTTTGTCACTGTGGATGACGGGTGAGCGGACGGGGTTCGAGAGAAAATCACGACATTTCTTCGCCGGTTCCGCTGAATGCCATGATGTAGTTATAATGGGTTTTTTTGTGTATGCGGTAGCCGTTAAGCGACAGCAAGTCCACCGCGTCTCCACCGGCCTTCTGATTCCACTCAGGGTTATGTTCAATAATGATGAACTTTGGATATAAATCCACAGAGATAGTTTCAAAATATTTCTTGAGAACCCTGAATTCCATGCCCTCTATATCAATTTTCATGCCATCGATCTTACGAACCCCGACAGCCCTTTGAATCTCGGCCAATGGTTTACATGCGACTGGGACTGTCCTGGCGTCAGGCGCCGAATGGTCCGGCAAAAAGGTGTTTCCACCGCTGTTTCCCTCGGTATTTAAACAAAGTTCCAACACCTCATTTTCTGATGACGCGCCATTGTTCACCGCCGTGACGTTGGCCACATTGTTCCGGCGGATATTCCCGCGCAAACTCTGGAATACGGCGGGATCAGCTTCCACCGCCACCACACGCCCGGATTCGCCCACTAAATCAGAAGCCATGAGGGAGTAGAAACCAATGTTCGCCCCGACATCAAAAAAAACATCACCTTCCGCACAATTTTTTTTCAAATAGGCGATCTCATTGTAATCGTATAATTGAGGATGAAAAAGAAGTCCGCAGTCCACAGTCTCATGGGGGTTTAACTCCATGACGTGGCCCATGACTTTCGCCAGGACAGGGTCTCTCCCCTTTCTCCTGTAAAAGCGGATGAATGGCGCCGCCAGCCTTCCCGATCCTCGAACGCGGGGCAGTCGCCGAGTTATAAACGTCAATAAATCCCGTTCGTCACATAGTGTCATAATTTTCCGCCAAGTTTTTTGACCATTTTCACCTCTCAAACATACGATTCACAGAACAAACTAAATCACGGTGTTAATAATATGCTTGACCTTCTTCATGATCCACTCCCGCCGATGTGTTTTGGCGCCAAACGCGTAAAGCCATTCGACATTTTTCTCTTGAATGGCGGTCAAATAGTCACTGGTAAAGAACCGCCGCGCGCCCTCGTTCTGAATCGCTTCGCGAATCTCCGGGGTGGCGACATAATCGTGAATAATCGCCATGATCGTTTTTTTGTCCAACTTGCCCAGGAAGCAGTTGGCGAGACATGTTTTCAGGAACTGCAACACCATGATGCTTATGCCGCGCCGTCTTTCCGCCAGACTGTCTTGGTAATAGTCTTTAATGGCCCGCTTTTGATTGTTGTATCCGGCCACGGCATCGGCAAACAGCCTCGGCATATATTTGGACGTTCCCCCCCCGTAACGATAATTATACAAGCAGTCCCGCACAATGCGTATTTTTCGGGCTTTAAGAAAGATTTCGATGTTTAAATACATATCCTCGCCCATAAACACGATGCCATCCTGATATGTCCCGGTGTCTCGAAATAATGCCGTTTTATACACTTTCCCGGGCATTCCCGCCGGGAAACCCAGCGCGTCAAAGTAGGAGATCACAATTTTTGTGCGGATGTCGTCTCCTTCCACGTCATAGTCTTCCGTGAAATACCGATGATATCGCACTTTTCGATATTTAAGCCTGGAGCCAATCACCCGATACATATTGCCAATGACAATGTCGTAGTCTTTTTCTTCAATGTCTTCCATCAGCCTGGAAAAACAATTCCCCTCCAGATAGTCGTCTGAATCAACAAACGCTAAATACTTCCCCCCGGCCGCGGCGACGCCGATTTTGCGGGTGGCGACAATTCCCTGGTTGTCTTGATTAAGCACTCTCACACGGGAATCACGTGTTTCGTAACGCCGGCAAATGTCCAGGCTTTTGTCAGAGGATCCATCGTTGATCAGGATCAGTTCAAAAGTTTCAAATGTCTGGGATAAAATCGACTGGATACATTTGGGTAAAAAATGTTCAGTGTTGTAAACAGGAACGACAACTGAAAGCGTGATGTCACTCATCTATGGTTCCCTGTTCCTAATGGAAAATAGATTTGTATTGATACGAACTGTTGGTCGCGAAGAGATACATGCAGAAGAAAAAATACCCGCCCACACACCCCCAGAACACGGGAGAACGATATTTGACCGGCACGTAGTTGACGATGATATTCGCGGTCGCGATATTGGAAAACGGCAGAAAATACGTGGCCATGCGGGCGAACATATTGGCGGACCCAAACAGCGCCAGAACCATGAACGCCAGGGTGACAACCGAGAAGTTGCTGCACAGAATGGTCACCGTGTCACGGCTTTTGTTGATCGCGCCGCGATACATAAAGGACATGGCGGGGGTGACGCAATGCACGAGAAAACGCAGGTTGTTGACCCCGCGGCCTTCAAACTCCCTGAGGTCATATTTTTTGCCGACGGTCGCGATTGTTGTCAAAGCGATTTCCAAAAATTGAGACATGTATATGCCGCTGACTGTGGCCAAGATTAAAAGCAACACAACTTTCTGGGTCCATACTTTTTCTTTTAAAAAATAACCCAGGCCAAACAGGAGCACATAGGGATGGAACGTGGCCGCCAGCAGAAGCAGCAAAAGGAAGGGGATCGTTTTTCTTTTCAGCAGGCAATGTATGGCGCATAGGCCAATGGACATCGCCAGAACCTGCTTCATGGCCGCCATGGTGAAATACAGAAGCCCGGTGGTGATAAACAGATAGGCGCTCAGGCTGAACTTTCTCGACCAGGCCTGATCAAAAAAGATAAAACAAAAGATGGTGATCAACGAAGACGTGAAAATCAATGTTTGCGAGTTGTCGCTGATCCATGTCTTCAGGGCGACTTGATAGATCGCGAAGCCGGGATGATCGCCCAGGGAAAAGCTTTGTCGGGTGATGGCCTCCCAGCCGGTCGCCAGTTTGTTGAAGCCAATCCGGTAGTTCGTGGTGTCATTGAATCCCGCCCGTAATCCGGTAAACAGGGTTAGAAGCGCGGCGATCATAAAACTGCCCGCTGGTTTAACCTTAAGCTGGGGATACTGGTAGAGATGTCCACCGACCCAAACAGGGCGGGATATCCAGTATTCAGACGCCTTGGCGATGGCCGCGACGGCAAGGATGATGAGCAGGATGGTGGTCATTTAATCAATAGCGCGTCGTGACACCGCGTCAAGGTAAAAATTCTCGAGCCATGCCGCTGTCTGGTCAACATCATAGCCCGCTTGGTTAATTGCCTCACTCATGTCCCGGCGTTGATTATAGCGTTTTGACAACACTTTTTCCGCCCACAGGCCGACGGGCGAATGAAGTGAAAGCGGGTCAACCAGGTCGGTGATAGCGACTTCGTCAGTGATCGTGTCGGATGTGACACATGGCAATCCCGCCGCTTGCGCTTCGATTAACGTCACCGGGAGTCCTTCGTAAAGCGACGGGAAAAGAAAAACATCCATCGCCTGCATCATTTCCGCGACATCGGTCCTGACACCCGTGAACATCACCCGTTCCGCCAAGCCAAGAGCATTGACTTTTTCTTCTATGATTGGCCGTAGATCTCCGTCACCAACCAGTAACAAGGTCGCATGGGTGTCGCGGGCCGCGACCTCGGCAAAGACATCGATTAAAAAAGAATGATTTTTTTGGGGGAAGAAGCGACCGACGTGACCGATGACAAACTTGCCGTCCAGGTTGAGTTGCTGCCGTTTGAACGCCCGTGTCGGTTGGTTAAAGGTGAATGACTTGCAATCAATGGCGTTTTTGAGAAGGATCAGGCGGTTTTCGGCAATCTTTTTCCCGAACAACCAGGTCCCGGCTTTTTTCGAACAGGCAAAGTAATAGTCGATGTTTTGCCGCCTCAACCCCCATTGCAACAGATATTTTAAGGTTCCCCGGATGCCTCTGTCCACCGCGGTATTGTGGCTGTGAGCAATCGTCGTGTAACCAAATTTTCGGGCGATGGGAAGGTAGAGACAGGCGGTGCTGCGAATATGACTGTGGAGAATGTCGTGCCCGCCCGAGTTGGCTTTTAAAAAAGATTTCCAGGCGTTGGTATATGAAAAAATGTTGAAAAGGTTGAACCTCGGCATGACATGGATCCGGCCGCCAAGGGATTCAATGTCATCAAACAAGTCACACCTGTCATCCGTGTGAGCGACAAAGTCAAATTGAATCTTCCGGCGGTCAAGATGACGCAAAATATTGATGATCATCATCTCCGCCCCGCCTCTGTCAATGCGCCCAAAAACGTGTAATACCCGCACGGGACAGGAGCTGTTTCGCGCGTTTTCAGGGTTACTCATTGGGGGACGGGCGCTTGGGGGCGCCGGGATGTTGATTTTTTTTAGCCGGGGATCACTCATGGAATCACTGTCGAATGTGGTATTCTTAGCGTCATCACGCTTCTTCGCCAACGATATCCAAGTCATATTTTTTGATTGTCCGCCACAGGTGCTGTCGCGCTTGTTCCGCATCCCGTCGCTCGGCGATGGCTATCAAGCTGTCCAGATCACTCAAGTCAAATTCCCGTCGTTGGCCATTGCTTTTCTGGACTCGGATCTTGTCTATCTGTGTCGGCAGAACATCCTCTCCGTAGGCCATCAGTTCCTCGTAGAGTTTCTCACCCGGGCGCAACCCGGTGAACTCGATACGGATATCCTCGCCCACCTTGTGTCCTGACAGTTCAATCATATTTTTCGCCAGGTCGACAATTTTAATCGGCTCGCCCATATCCAGAATAAAAACCTCTCCGCCTTTGCCCAGGGCGCCCGCCTGTAAAACCAGTTGAACGGCTTCCGGAATCGTCATAAAATAGCGGGTGATGTCAGGGTGGGTGATGGTTACCGGTCCGCCGGCGGCGATTTGTTTCTGAAAAATGGGAACGACACTGCCATTGCTGCCGAGGACATTACCGAAACGGACCGCCGCGAATTTGGTCTTCACGTCGCTCCCCCCGCCAAAATGGGAGATCATCAGCTCAGCGCAACGTTTGGTCGCTCCCATGACATTTGTCGGGCGCACCGCCTTGTCGGTCGAAATCATAATAAACTTGTCAACACCATATTTGACCGATGTTTCAAACAGATGGCGTGTTCCCATGATATTGGTCAACACAGCCTCATCGGGGTGTCCCTCCATAAGAGGCACATGTTTATACGCGGCGGCGTGATAGACTTTTTCGGGTTTTTCCCGCTTGAAAATGTGGTCAACAGAATCCAGATGTTTAATATCTCCGATAAATGGCACGACGGATAACTCGGGGTGGGTGGATCTGATCTCGCGGTCAATTTCAAAAAGCGGACTCTCGGCGATGTCAAAAAGAATTAATTTCCGTGGCGTATACGGGGCGATCTGGCGAACCAGCTCGGAACCGATAGAGCCACCGGCGCCCGTGATTAAAACAACTTTCCCGTTAAGGTCATCGGAAACTAAGCGCTGGTCAAGTCTAACAGATTCGCGGCCGAGTAAATCCTCCACTTTTAATTCACGGATGTTTTCCTGGTGTAATTTCCCGGTCAGCGCGTCGTGGAATGACGGTAGAATCTGCAGGTTGACATTTTTCCCGGAGCAGCTGTCGACAACTCGCCTCATGAACTGAGTGCTGGCGTTGGATACCGCGATAATGACTTTGGTGATCTCATATTTGTCGATAATGGCTGACAAGTTTTCGGTGGAATCTAAAACCGGGATGCCATGAATGAGGTTCCCGCGCTTGCCCGGATCATCATCCAGAAAACCCACAAGCTGAAATTCGCCAAAATGTTTCCTCTGAATTTCCCGTAACGCGTGTTCACCGACATCCCCCGCGCCGATGATCAGGGTATGATTGCCATTTTCTTTGTGAAAGATCCGGTGCCAAAACTCAATCGTCAGACGCCGGGACACCTTGATGCCGCTAAAAAGCATCAGTCCCAAAATATACCGCAGGACAAATACTGAGCGCGGAAAATCCTGAACCCCTCTGAGCACGGAAATAATAATAAAAAACGTGAGGGCGCTGCACGTTACCGCTTTGAAAATCCGCACAAGATCGTTAAGGCTGGTGTAGCGTAGAATAATCTTGTGAGAGCGATACAGGTTTAAGAACAGCAAGTCGATAATAACACTGATAAAAAGGGTCTCTAAAAGTGTTTTCACCATTTCCGGGGGCAACATCCCGGTGTCCAAAAACCGTATCTGAAACGCCAGAAAATAGGCGCAGGCGCTGGCGAGCATATTGGCCAGAAACAGTATGCTGTATTTGTTTTTATAAAAATAGTCTTCTAACATGTGTCTCGTTTCGTCTTGTTAAGGATAAGCTCCGCCCCGTCAATTATGCATTGACAGGTCGAAACTTGAATGCATAACATACTCTAGATAAATGTTTTATCTTTCGAATCGCGATTGGCTGTCACAACCGGTCGCATGCCAATTTTATAGATAAAAAAAGCAAAACAAAATCTATCAGCGCGCGTTGCGCCGACGCAGCGGAATGGTAAAAAAGCGGCGGCGCCGGATTGACTGGGCCGGGCGCCCGCCACGCCGCGGTTTCTCCAGCGGCGGTTATCACTCCTTGGCATAGTTATAAGCATAGCCATACTGGGCGTAATTTTTGAACCCGCTGTGTCCCAGATCGATATTATTGATGATCACACCGATAATATTGCCATTGACCTTCTGAAACCGCCGGACCAGTTGCCGCATGGATGAGCGTTTGGTTTTATTCGGATGGCAGACTAGAATGACCCCTTTGCAGAGGCCGCTGAGAACGATGGAGTCAGCCAAAACGCCCAATGGCGGGGAATCGAAAATAACGCGTTCGTAATGGGCGCCAGCCCATTCGGTAAACTTACCAATAAACCGGTTGCCAAGAACTTCGGCTGGACTGATGCCCATCTCGGCGATGGTTGTCACGACATCGAGGTTGGGACATTCGGTGCTGGCGGGAAGCCCTGGAAACAGGTTGGTGTCATATTGAGACAGAGTATGAAGCAAACTGGGATGCCCTTCCGGAATGTCAAACACGCCGCGCAGGCGCGGACGGCGGAGGTCGAAATCGACAAGCAGAGTTTTCCGACCGGCCCGCGCGGACATGATTGCCAGATTAATGGCGTTAAAGGTTTTTCCTTCGCCTGGTTGGGTGCTGGTTACGACTAAACTATCGGTTTGTTCATTGAGGGGCGGAAGATCAAGAACGCTGCGGATGCCGGCGAATAGTTCAGCCGTGTGGCTGGATTTGTCCTTGAGGCAGATGAGATCCATGTTCTCATTTTTTTGCGTTTTTATTTTTGGTATGGCGCCTAGGATTTCAACACCGACACCCAGTTCAACGTCCAAAGGAGTGACAATATGATCATCGACAATATCTTTTAACAAGGCTATGCCCATGCCAAGACAGGCGCCCAAAAGAGCGCCGGCCCCCAAATAACGGGGACGGTTAAGAAATACGGGAGACGATGGGACACTGGCAAGTTCGGTGACTTGAATCGTCGCGGTCTCTTCGTCAGCCGCCAGACGGGCTTCTTCGATACGGTTGAGAATACCTTGAAACGCCACGTCAGCCGCGTTCCGTTCCCGTTCCAGCGATGCGAGACTGGCTTTTAATTCAATAATTTTCAGCGATGTCTCGGATAATTCACGGCTGAGTGTTTCTTGCCTGGATGACAGGGCTTTAACCCGCTCAACCGCGAGCGCTAAATCGGAGGCGGCTGTTTCCTTGGCTCGTTTGGCGGCCTCTTTCACATGTTTTAGCTGGCCTTCAATCACGTCCCGCTGAATTTTCACCCGCGGGTGTTCCTCTGTATATTTGACCAGAAGCGTGTCGCAGGTCTGAATGGCTTCTGTCCATTGCTGAATCGCCCTGGTTATTTCTCCAAGCCGGGGCACGGAGGAGGGAAGTTGCCCAATCGTGTCAATGGTTAATGGATTATTTTCGATAGCGTGGAGGATTGTCTCAGATTGCCCCTGGGCGCTTTTCGCCTGGACCAGATCCTCATTCAACACGGAGAGCGCGTCCTCCACTGTCCGGGCCTGGTTTTCCAAGGCGGCGACATGATTGATCTTCCGAAATTCAACAATCGCCTGTTCGGTTTTGTCAAGAATTTCACGCTGGGCCTTGGCCTGAGTATGGAGCCAGGAAACGGCGTCTTCTGAAACAGACCGATTCTCATTCATCGCCATCTCGCGGGCGGCTTGGGCGTATGCGTTGGCCCCCATGGCGGCGATGTCGGGATCACCGTGGGTCAGGGTGATTTTCACCAGCCGGGAATCCGGCAGCAGGGTGAACGAGACACCTGCCAAAGCGGCCGCCAGCTCACTGTCAGTGAAATCTGCCGCTTCGGGCAACTTGCGGCATTGAGCCTGAGCCAGTTCGCGTATGCGCTGGCCTCTGAACTTTTCCATTCGGGTGTTGAACTCTTCTTCCGGATTCACCCAGTTGGTATTCATCACGGCTTCGTCCGCTCCCATGATGCGCAGGCGGCGAACCGTCATTTCAATGGTCGCCGTCGCTCGGTAAACCGGTGTTTTTTTCGACAAAAAGTAGTAGGCGAAAATAATGCCGAATATCATTGCCAGGACGAGGGTTAACCACCTGGTCAAGGCCACCCGCAGGAGTCTTTTGGGACTCATGTCGCCAAATATGGATTCCAGCCCTTTGGTTTCGGCCTGAGCCCCGTAATAGTAAGGCATGGGCGCCCCGGCATAAGGTCCGTACCCGGGATGGTTGTGGTCGCCCGGCGGATACCCGTTGGCTGGGGGGGGGGCAGACGGGGGAACCGTGGGATTCGGTTGGCTCATGTATGGATCCTCGATATCAATTAAATGTATAGTTTGCGGCGCTGGCCACCGCTTCCGTCGCCCGGCGCCGGCGCCTGGAGGGCAAGGCTGTGGCGAACCGCCGACACGGTTTTTTCCCGTTGGGTGACAAGTGAGTCAACAGCCGCCAAAAGTGTGAGCCAGGTGAAAAGGATAGCCGGGCAACGGAAGGGCAAATCAACCAAACTGTGCGTAAATACCAGGACCACCCCCGCCATCACAGGGACAGCGGCTGGTTGCCGCCAGACCTTTCGTTTTATCACGGCACCCGCAAGCGCGCCGACCCCAATCATCAGCAGGCCGCCGCCAATGATCCCGAATTCCACTAAAAACTGAAGAGGATCATTATGAACATTCGCTTGTCCGGGTTCAACTCTTCCCCAGCTTTCCGGTGGACGTTTTAACATGACAAAATGCCTGAATCCCCAGCCGCCGCGGCCGAACCAAGGAGAGTCCAGCCATATCTCAATGGCCGTCTTGTAAGTCACTTTCCGATCAGCGGCCAAGTCACTCCAAAGGCTTCGACCGGGAGTCCCCGGGGTTACGCCCGTCTGGGTTTTCTGTTTTTCTAAAGGGGCTTTCCCCCATTGTTTTTTGATGGCCTGATCAGCGAAGGCGTCATAAACAAAAAAACATAAACAGCCAAACGCCACGGTCACGACAAGGAGATTCAGACGCTTCGCCGCCTGAAACCGAGGCCATAGTGTAATAAATAGGGTGAAAGCGGCTATGGCAAGCAAAACGACGGAAAAAAGCATCACCGCGCGGCTTAAGGACAGTATCGCCCCGAAAAACGTGAGGGCGAAGCAGATGATCCATACAGAGAACCCGGATGCTGACGGGGGGCTGGCTTGTTTCATGACGTTTCTAAAGATCAGTCCCAGAGCTAATGAAGCGATGAGTAAAAAATAAGCGCCGGCATGGTTCGGGTAGCCGAACGCCGCGAAAAAATGACCTTTCAGGGGCTGTGAATAAATGGATTCCGCGCCGCGCGTATATTGAATCACGCCGAACAAAGCCAGCGCCGCTCCGTTTATCACCAGAATATGCAGTACGGTTCTTTTGGCTAATCGACTCAACGCGTGGCGTAACGCCAGAAGAATGGCCAGCGCGGGGGCAAACCAGCGCAGCATTTCCGCCGCTTCGTCTTGACTGACAGCCGATGGGAGCCACGGGATACGGGGATTTGTGTGGTCCCACATTTCAGTGATTGGATTAAAAAAAAGGTGACGGCCGGCGTTCCACCATTGGAGAGCGAGTAGGAAAAGGAACGCGGCTCCAGCGACAACGACAGGGTCGGAAATAAGCTTCAATACCGCCTTTTTCACTCCCCCATATCGTTTAACCGCCGCCGGTATGACGAGGGCGGAGAGCGCCAACGCCACCCAGAGAAGGTGGCGTTGACTCCACGTCGGGGTTCCACCACGCATCCAAGCCGTGGTCGTCAACAGCCCCGTCAAAGTTAGAAAGACCCACCCGCCGATGGGCATACGGCTATTTTTGCCCTTCATATCTCACGGCTGAAGGATTAACGGTGATGATCGAGTCAAGTTTTTTCCGCGAAACGAGCGGGGGGGCAATCCGCGTGATGGTCTCTTTGTCCAAAATACCGCCTGGATCGCTGGCCGCCGCGGTAATAAGGTCCAGCTTCTCGCTGCCTTCGGGAAGCCCGGCGCTCATCTGTTTGATGATCGCCGGGGATTTGGTGCCGGTGACAATGACCGCCGCCGCCGTGACGATGGATAGAGCGTCATGGTTCAAATTGCCAACCATTCCAGCAAGGACAGCCGGGGAACGATCTCCGAGAGCGTCAATCGCCTGGGCGATCAAATCCGCGATGACCGCCGGTTTTGTTGCCGTCGGCGTTTCTCCCTTTTGAATCGCGTCAATCCGACCGACGAGTAGAGCGCCCGCCTGTTGATCCGTCGCCTTTTTTAGAGAGTCCGCCAACTCGGGAGGAGCGGACACGACCCCCGGCGCCGACGGGATAAAGGCTGGCATGGCGAAGAAAAACAGACAGGCGAAAAAATGAGATGTCACATGTTTTATCATGGCGGGTTCCTTTATTTCGTTTTTTAAACAGTCACAGGTGTTTTCCATATTGCCGCGAAAAACCGATTAATACCAAAGTTTGACACCGACACTAACGCGATATTGTTCGTAATCTTCATAGAGATCATCGTCGACATAACTATATTGTCCTTCGATGTAGACCGCCAAGTAATCAACCGGGGGGGTGTAAGTCAGACGGGCGCGACCCATCCACATTTTCATCTTCCGGGTGCGGAAGTCGCCGTTGTAGGCCACCTGGTTGACGTATTCGTCCACCGCATAGGCTCCTGTGGCGTTTAATCTGAGCGATTTCGATATGTTGTAATTAGTGCCGACAGAAAATTCGGTGATTTCCCGGGCGTTATTTCTGACATCGCTGGCGACTTTCATGAAGTTCCTCGCGCTGGCGACAAGTTCGATCTTTTCGCTTGTATGCCAGCCGCCCTGAGCGTAGAAATTAAAGGATGTATCTGAATTCGTGCCTGTGCCGTTCAGGGTGTCGACTTCGGAAAACATGGTGCCGACCCCGGCGCGGAGCGTGAACTTATCCGTCGTGAACGTCTTGAATCCCCCCCGCAGTGAATAGACGGTGGTGATATTGGCATTGCCGTCACCATCAAGATGCTGGTAGTCGCCGTAGATGAAAACAGCGGTTTTTTCGGTGACGTTATAGTCTAGTATAATGTAAAATTTAAACTTGCGCAATCTTTAACACTAACCTATATTAT
>JAVVEH010000017.1:0-89047 GCA_032251435.1 Lentisphaeria bacterium
AAGCGTGAAAAGCGTGAAAAGCGTGAAAAGCGTGAAAAGCGTGAAAAGCGTGAAAGGCGTGACAGGCGTGACAGGCGTGACAGGCGTGACAGGCGTGAAAGTCGTGAAAGGCGTGACAGGCGTGAAAAGCGTGACAGGCGTGAAAGTCGTGAAAGGCGTGACAGGCGTGAAAAGCGTGACAGGCGTGAAAGTCGTGACAGGCGTGAAAAGCGTGAAAGCGTGAAAGCGGCCCTCTGGATTCCGCAGTCCTCCGCGGGCCATTGGATTCCGCGAAATAGAGGCGGCCCGACTGGAACCGGTGTTTTTCCCTTGATGATTGGATATTCCGTGGTGGCTGTTGGATATTGAAGGGGAGGCCGCGGATAAGACCAAAAGAAAACCCGGCGAAGCGCCGCGTTCGCCGGGGCGCGGCGGGCGGGGTCATTCCACGCGGACGAATTGGAGATTTCGCAGGCTCACGGCGCCGGTGAACTCGCCCCGGATCAAGAAGAAGATTCTTTCCCCGCCGTGAAGCGGATCGGCCAAGGTGGTTGAGCACTGGTACCAGCGCTCTTTCCGATTGGTAATGTCCGGTTCACTCCGACCGAGGATTTTAATGCCTTTGGCGCCCGACTGTTGCGCGATCAGCACCTCAATAAATCCCGCATTGGGAGCGTGACATTTAAATTGACATTTGGCCCGGAACCGTGAATGCCGCGGGGCGACGGCGGGAATGCCGCTGATGGCGAACGGAGACGCTGACGATGAGGTCAGACGAAAGACCGGCGCGCCGTCGGGGGATTCGGAGATCGCGGCCACGGTTTGCCGGGGTGGATCGGTCACGCGCGCGTCGTACCACTGCAATCGGTTCGTCTTAGATAATTCGCCGATACTTTCCGGCGGTTCAAGCAGCTCTTCCCCAATTTTCGGTTCCGTTAAACAAGCCACCGATGTTTTTCTAGCGTACGTCACCCCGGGCGTGTCAGCCT
The DNA here is from genome assembly GCA_032251435.1 of Lentisphaeria bacterium. Taxonomy (GTDB): domain Bacteria; phylum Verrucomicrobiota; class Lentisphaeria; order Oligosphaerales; family MVZH01; genus JAVVEH01. The sequence goes on from JAVVEH010000017.1 coordinate 969, forward strand.
TGGCGTGGGCAAGGGTTAACGCGACCCCCGCGCTGAGACATAAAATAACGACCAGGGCGATCAGGCTGACCAGTTTCCATCGGCGCAGGTCACGGGCGAGAACGGCGATGTCGACTTCGGTCGCGGTTTCGGTTTCCCGCTCAAAGGGAGAGAAGTCGATCAGGTCACGGACTGGCGGAAGATTCAGCCCCCGCGCCGCGTCGAGAAACCCGCCGGCGCCCGCCGGAAGAGACGTTTGGTCAAGCTCCCGCTTGTACGCGTCGATATCAAACGACACCTGGCGGAAATAAACCATGCGGCGGTCAGTGTCAAACAGACAATATGAGGCCAGGACTGTCCCGTCTCTGGGTTGCCCGACGGAGCCGACGTTGACTATGTAGCGTTTGTCCGGCTCCAGGGTGACATCCCCCCCTGACGGGGCGCGGTGGCTTGTCAGATTGTCTTCAGTGAAAAAGACCCCGGGCACATGCGAATGGCCGACAAAGCAGACGCGTTCGCTGAAATGTGACCAGGTTTTATCCGCGTCGCCGGTTTCAATAATGTAGTTGTATTGCGAAGGAGAGCGGGGACTGCCATGAACGCAGCGGAAATGGTCGCCCTTCATGGATAGCGGAAGATCTTTCAGCACCTGGTCGCTTTTACGGGCCAGCCGTGTTCTAGTCCAGGCCAGGGCGGCTTGCGCGCGGGGATTAAAGCTGTCGGCGGCGGTTCTGCCGCATAAGGCGGCATCATGATTGCCGGTGATGATGTGTTTACAATGCGCGTAAACCGACCGCAACACCGCGGCCGGCGCGGGACCGTAGCCGACAATATCGCCGAGGCACAAGATTTCATCGGCTTGGTGGGCCCGGATATCACTCAGCACCGCTTCCCAGGCTTGGCGGTTCGCGTGGATATCCGATACGATCGCGTAGAGCATGGCCGAGGCACTTTCGTCGGGACTGAATCAATCAGTCGATACCGTGTTTCATCTTGCAGGCCTTGAGTGTGTTGCGCATGAGAATCGCGATGGTCATGGGACCGACACCGCCAGGCACGGGTGTGATCCACGACGCCTTTGGGGCGACACCGTCAAAATCCACATCGCCCACAAGTTTATACCCGCGTTTCGCTTCCGGGGCCTCCACGCGATTGATGCCGACATCAATCACCACCGCGCCGTCTTTGATCATGTCCGCGGTGACAAACCCGGCTTTGCCGATGGCCGCGATGACGATGTCCGCTTGCCGGCAGATTTCCGGGATGTTCGGCGTGCGTGAATGGCAGACGGTGACGGTGGCGTTGGCGCCCTTCGCTTTCTGCATGAGCAGGGCGGCCATGGGTTTGCCGACGATATTTGACCGGCCGATGATCACAGCGTGCTTGCCCGACGGGTCGATGCCGTGCCGTTCCAATAACACCATGACCCCGTAGGGCGTGCATGGGTAAAACCCGTCTGTGTCGCCAATCAGCATTTTCCCGACATTAAAAGGGTGGAAACAATCCACATCCTTTGACGGATCAATGCGCAGGGTGATTTCCCGCTCATCAATGTGCGGTGGCGGCGGAGATTGGACGAGAATGCCATGAACGGAGTCATCCGCGTTCAGCGCGTCAATCACATCCAGTAATTCCTTCTGGGTGGTTGTCGCGGGCATGCGGATGACGTGAGAATTCAGCCCCAGCTCCGTCGCCCGTTTTTCTTTCATGCCCACATAGACTTTACTGGCGGGATCCTCGCCGACGATGACGACAGTCAGGCCCGGGACGACACCGTGATGTGCCCGCAGGCGCTTGACTTCCGCCGCTGTTTCTTGGTTCACAGCGCCCGAAACGGTTTTGCCGTCAATGATCTGATAATTCGCCATAAAACACGTCACTCCCGGTTAACACACAATGAAAAAAGGCTACGCCATTGATTTGAGGTGGTTGCGCAGCATGGTGAGTCCGCTCAACAACGGGGGACTCATATGCCGGGGTTTGAAGGAGGAGACTCCCTGCATGTACTCCGTGAACGCCTCAATGGTGTCGTCCATGCTCATCCCTTCTTCCGGTTTCCCTTGAATGGCGACTTTACAGGCCAACGCGACACCCAGCATCCGCACGGCTTCGCCGATAAAGGTCTTTGTGACGGTCGGAAAAGGCGTGCTCTCACCCTCGGTGGTCACCATGGGCAAAAGTTTTTTATAAGCGGCGCGGGCGGGCGCGATGACCGCATCCAGCCTGGCGACCGGATCCGAGCCCAAAGCGGCTTCGACATCTTTGATCCAGGCCTGGCCGCCGTCAGGGGCGTTGACCGGCACGCACGACAGAATTTCCGGCATCGCCGCGCAGGCTTGACGAAGCTCAGGCAACGCGGACTTGAAGACATCATAAAAGCGCCCGGCGATATTGTTGACGGCCCGGTCTTTGCAGGCTTCCATGTTCTCCGCGTCACCCGCGTTCCAGCCCGTCACCGCGATGAGATATTCCTCAAAAACACGGGAACTGTCAATCGAAGTCAGGGCGATGACACCGTCGGTCGGCAGTTCTGGAAGGGCGGGCGGCTCATCGGCCCCGAAGCCGCGCCAGTCGGCGGCGTCAAGGGGCAGGGCGCGCCAAGACGCGACACCGGTCACGTCAGTGTCGCCCAGGAAAATGACCTTGTCCAGAAAACCGTTTTTTTGTAAGGCTTTCACCATATCCGCCGTCGCCGCCGCCGCGTCAATGATGACTGTCTCAACCCCTTTGGCGGTCAATATTTCCACCAACCAGGCCGCGTAATCCGCGGACAGTGAGCGGTCAAGATTCGCCAAAGAGATATGGAAGGCCGATATCCCGTCAGGACAATAGCGGGTGAGAAGACTTCCGTACAGGCTTTCCGCGCAGTCCCGGTACGTGCTGTCATCCACCTTGCCGGCGGCCGGGCACACCCTTTTGAGCAAGGGGGTCATGTCACTCAAATCCAACGAGGGGATGACTTGCAACCCCCGCTCATGGCCATAGCTGATAAGCCCGGCCAGGTAATCATCACTGACCATGACCGGGGGCATCGCGTCGTAAGTCCCCTCCGGCACTGGAGCGATCTGGGCTGTTTCCCATGTGAGCGCGTCTTCGGTGACTAATTCAGGAAATTCCGGGAACGGAACAAGCAAGGTCTCGGCCCGGTCACAGTCGGGACGCGGGGGATTGTAGAGGCCGACGATCAAGGTGTTCATGCGGGAACGGGCCAGGCGGTCGATGACGGTTCCGTACTCCTCCAAACGCATGCGTTTAGACATGGCGGTCGCCGGCACGGCGGCGCCGCGCACCGGTGTGGTCGGCCAATCCCTGATGACACAATTGGGGATCAGACTATCGGGCCCTTGAGCCTGGTAAATGTCCGCGAAACTCTGCACGCCCCAAATCGCTCCGGTTTGAGACGGTGAAGAGATGACGACCACATTGTTTTCAATTTTCATTTTATAAAAATCATCGCGTGACCGCGGCGGAACATCCTCCCAGTCAGCCTCGTCTTCCCCGACAATGTTCACGTGGATGACAAACCGTTTTTTATTGGCGACCACCCGTATGGCGGCGGCGGTGAAAATACTGCGCATGGTTTTACGCATGTAAGGAATGACATTTGATGTGGCCAGACGGACATCGGGAGATAATTCGGTGGCGCCTTCGAGCAGTTCGATGGATTGAGGAGTCGGGATGAAGAAGGGTAACTGGGGCTGCTCTGTGGTTGGACACATGGGGAAGCTGTTCCTTTTGCGATGATCCGGCACCGCGGCCGTGTCACTGGATATTCAGCGAGGGTTTTCCCTTTTACCACTGCCAAAGTGGCGAAAAAAATATACCATGATAACTTACTGGCGAGACTGTGTTTAGTCAAGGTTGTTCATGCAAATGTTGGTCGATATTCATGTTCATTTAGCGGATTCCCGGATTTCTGATCCGCTCGTTTTCATCGGCGCCGCCCGCGCCGCGGGGGTCGGCTGGTTGCTTGGCACCGCCACCCGGTCCAATGAGTGGGATATGTTGACCGCGCTGGCCGCCCGGTTCCCGGTTTGTGACTGCGCGCTGGGTATTCACCCGTGGCATGCGGATGAATGGTCGGTGGAGACCGCCGCCAAGTTACAGGTGTTGGGATGCTCGCCCCGGGTGGTGGCGATCGGTGAGATCGGGTTGGATTTTGGTGCCAGGGGAGGGGATAAAGACCGGCAATTGAGCTGTTTTGAGGATCAAGTGATGATCGCCAGGGACGCTGGAAAACCTGTTGTTCTACACGTTTATAAAGCCTGGCCGGTCATGCGGGGGGTGTTTAAAAACGCTGGATTGTCCACGGTCGGCGGTGTCTGGCATGGCTTTACCGGCGGCCCGGAGCTGGCCCGCGAAGCGCTTGACGTGGGGCTGCACGTGTCATTCGGCGGGGCGGTCCTGGAGACGCGGAACCGGCGCTGCCGGTCCGCAGCCGCATATGTTCCCGAGGACCGGCTGCTGGTTGAAAGTGACGGGCCGGACTACCCGGTTTATCGTGACGGGGCGGCCTCGTCCGAGGCTGTCTCAGAATCCGGGTCTGTCGTGGATGTGTACAGAACGCTGGCTGATTTGAGGGGTGTCTCCGTGCCCAGGCTGGCGGCGGCGGTCGCCCGCAACGCCGCCAGATTGTTTGGCGTTGAACTGGGGACCGCGGAATGAACCAGCCGGTTGTTTTCACCCCTTATCCCGGGAAACGCTGTCTGGACATTGTCGGGGCTGTCATTCTGCTGCTGGTATCCGCCCCGATTTTTCTGGCGCTGACCGCGGCCATTCTGGTGGCGCATGGCAAAAGCGTGTTATTTTGGCAGCGACGGGTGGGGCTGAATGGCAAGCTGTTTGCTTTTCCAAAATTCCGGTCGATGGTGACGGACGCGGAGGCGCGCAAAGCGTTGTTGCGGGATCAGAATATGCATGGTGTTGATGATGTCACGTTTAAAATGTCCCGGGACCCCAGGACCACGCGGACGGGCCGGTTTATTCGCCGTCACAGCCTTGATGAATTGCCGCAATTGTGGTGCGTTTTAAAAGGCGACATGTCGCTGGTCGGGCCCCGTCCGCCGGTGCCGGAAGAAGTGGCCCGGTACACGCCTGAGCAACAGCGCCGCCTGGAGGTGAAACCGGGATTGACCGGGTTATGGCAGGTGAGCGGGCGCTCAGAGCTGAGTTTCCGCCAACAGGTGGCTCTGGATTTAGACTACGCCGAAAAGCAGAGTCTGCCGCTGGATCTGAAGATTCTCGCCCGAACGGTCCCGGCGGTGCTGACCGGCCGCGGGGCGTATTAACCCGCGAAAGGCGTAAAGCGTGGGCCGCATGTCGAACGTGTTCGATGAACAAGACAGGTGGACGATGAATGAAATCGCCTGTCACTGTTAAGCGGAAGGAGCGTCGAGGGCTTCATTGACGCACTGCCGCATGGTTTTAAGCTGGAACGGTTTTTGCATAAAACCGGTCAGCCCCTTGTCGGCGAAGTGGCTGGTGGCATCCTGAGCGTCGTAGCCACTGGTTAAAATGATCTTGACGCGTGGATTCACGCGGCGTAATTCCCGGAAGGTTTCCTTGCCGTTCATGCGGGGCATGGTCATATCCAGGATAACCAATTGGATGTCTTTTTCGTGCCGCTGGTAAACATCCAACCCGTCTTTGCCATCCACCGCGGTCAGCACGTGGCAGCCCAGTCGCTCCAACATGAGTTTACCCACTTGCCGGACAGACGGTTCGTCATCCACGAGCAGGACGCTTAAGCCCTCCCTACGATCATGACCGGTACCGCCAGCCGCCGGGACAGGGGCTTTTTTGGTGTTGGAAACCGGGAAGAGAACGGTGAAACGGGTTCCCTGGCCCGGCTCACTCTGAACTTTGATGGTTCCCCCATGTCCCCGGACAATGCCTAAAACCGCCGCCAGTCCCAATCCCCGTCCGGTTTGTTTGGTGGTGTAAAACGGATCAAAAAGCCGGCTTGCCGCGGTTTTATCCATCCCCCGGCCGGTATCAGACACGTCCACAAACACGTAACGGCCCGGCGCCAACTTGTTATCAAGATAGACGCTTAACAGACAGGCCTCATCGCATTCAGTGACACCCGTTTTCACGGTGACCATGCCACCCTCGTCCGGCAGGGCTTCGGAAGCGTTCACGACCAGATTGAGAATGACTTGCCGGAGTTGCGCCGCATCCGCGTCAATACGGGGCACATGATCAGGGGTGACTAAGTGCAGGGTGGTTTTTTTGGATACGGATACGTTGATAAGGCGCTCCATGCCGCGGATCACATCCGATATGTCCACAGACTCCAACTGGAACTTGCCTTTCCCGGAATACGCCAACATCTGCCGACACAATTCCGTGGCCCGTTGGGCGGTGTCATGGACCATTTCCAAGCTGTCTCTGGCGATATGGTCGGGAGGTAAAAGGTCCAGCGCCAGATCCGCGCCGCCGAGAATGGCGCACAGGAGGTTGTTAAAATCATGGGCGATGCCGCCCGCCAAAACACCCAGGCTTTCAAGCTTTTGGGCGTTCCGCATTTGCGCTTCCAACTGCTTTTGGTTCGTGATGTCCAAAAACATGGTCGCCATGCGCCCTGGCGATGTCTGGAAGGCGTGGACGCTGTAGGCTCGGCGCACGCCGTTATCCTCATAATCAACCTGTTCACGCATCCAACTGCCGCCCTCGGCCGCCAGCTTTTTATAAACAGGAGGAATCTCCGTCGCGGCCAACGCGGGAAACGCCTGTTCAATCGTCTTGCCGATAAAGTGATGGCAATCGACCCCCAACAGGTCGCAGGCTGTCTGGTTGGTCCCCCGGAAAATCAGCTCGCCCCCCTCATTCAAGGCGTAAAGAAAAATGCCGAGAGGAGACTCATGGATTAAATGGTGAACTAACTCTTCCAGCTCTCCGAAACCGGACGTGTCCACTCCGGATGTGGTGGTGTCTGGCATGGCGGAACCCCCAAACGTCAATGAAAGCCTTGAACAAACGATGTGACAAGATACATCCAACCGCCATATTTAGCAAGAGCGAATCTTTTTTTTCCCGCTATTGTGACGGCGGCTCATCCGTTTGGTCGCTGAAAGGTTAATCCAACGCCGCTTTAAGGAGCTGGACCACCATCTGCGGATTGGCTTTGCCGCGGCTGGCTTTCATGACCTGGCCAACCAGGGATTGGATGGCTTTGGCATTGCCAGCCTGGTAGTCAGCGACGGGCTTGGGATTGTTGGCGATCACCGCGGCCACCATGCCTTCGATGGCGCCCGTGTCGGTGACTTGTTCCATGCCCTTTTCTTTGACGATTTCTTTCGGGGATTTATCACTGATCAGCATCTCGGCGAAAACCTGTTTCGCGATCTTTCCGCTAATGGTGTCGGCTTCGATCAAGGCGACGAGATCGGCCAAGTGTCCGGCGGAAACAGGGCTTTCCGTAATGGGCTTGCCTTCTTTACCCAGAACAGCCAGCAATTCGGTCTGGATCCAGTTGGCCACTGTTTTGGCGTTTTTAACCCCTTGGGCGGCCGCTTCAAAATAGTCGGCCAGGGCTTTGTCAGCGGTCAAAACGTCCGCGTCGTATGGGGTGATGCCGAACTGCTCGACAAAGCGGTCACGGCGGCTCCAGGGGCATTCGGGAAGATCCGCCCGGATGGTGTCCAATTGGTCATCGGTGACGGTGACCGGCATCAGGTCTGGGTCGGGAAAATACCTGTAGTCATGGGCGTTTTCCTTGGAGCGCATCACCGTGGTCATGCCCGCGTCGTCATCCCAGCGCCGGGTCTCCTGATACAGAGGTTCGCCCGCTTCACAAGCGTCTATCTGGCGGTCAATCTCATAGTCGATGGACCGGTGAATGGCGCGGAAACTGTTGAGATTTTTAAGTTCAATCTTAGTGCCCAATTTGGTTTCGCCCGCCGGCCGGACGGAAATGTTGACATCACAGCGCAGTTGCCCTTTTTCCATATCACAGTCACTAATGCCGGCAAACTGCATGGCTTGCTTTAGAGCGGTCAGGTAGGCATAAGCCTCATCGGCTGTGTGCATGTCCGGTTCACTGACAATTTCCATCAAGGGTGTGCCGGCCCGGTTGTAGTCGATGCCGCTGTACTTGCCCAGATGCGTGGATTTGGCGACGTCTTCCTCCAAGTGGATGCGGGTCAGCTTGATGTTCCGGGGTGTCAACGGTTTGCCGGAGAAGCCTTTTCCTTCAATAGGTATTTCCCCGCCTTCACAGATGGGCAGATCATACTGCGAAATCTGGTAATTTTTCGGCATGTCGGGATAGTAGTAGTTTTTCCGGTCCCATTTGCTGTAACGGGCGATGGCGCAGCCGCAGGTCATGCCGGCGATAATGGTTTTGCGGATCGCCTCCGCGTTCATCACCGGCAGGGAGCCCGGATAGCCCAGACAAACCGGGCAGACGTTGGTGTTGGGCTCGTCGCCGGCGCCATTGCTGCAGCCGCAAAAAACCTTGGTCCGCGTGCGGACCTGAACATGAACTTCTAAACCGATGACTGCTTCGTATTTCATAATCTAGAGTTCCGCCATTTTTCCGGCCAGCGGAGACTGCTGTTCGAAAACCCGGGCCGCTTTTAAGATAGCGCTTTCGCCAAAGGCCGGTCCCAGTAATTGCATCCCGACAGGGAGCCCCCCGCGGGTCAAGGCGCAGGGGATGCTGATGCCGCAGATACCGGCCAAATTCACTGAAATGGTGTAAATGTCAGCCAGATACATGGTCAGTGGATCGGTGATCTCCCCAACCTTGAAAGCGGGAAAGGGCGATGCCGGCGCCAGGATGACATCGCAGCTTGTAAAGGCGTTGGTGTAGTCCTCACGGATGAGCGTGCGGACCTTTTGGGCCCGGTTGTAGTAGGCGTCGTAGTAGCCGCTGGACAGTACGTATGTGCCGAGAATGATCCGCCGTTTGACTTCCAGGCCAAAGCCTTTTTCCCGGGTTTTGCGGTAGGTGCTCAGCAAGTCGCCGGCCTCCTGATCCCGGGCCCCGTAGCGGATGCCGTCAAACCGGGCCAGATTGCTGCTGGCTTCAGCCGTGGCGATAATGTAGTAGGTGGCGACGGCGTATTTGGTGTGAGGCAGATCCACGGGAACGAGTTCGGCGCCCATGCCTTGATACGTCGCCGCCGCGTCTTCTATGGCTTGCCGGACCTCAGGGGCAAGGCCTGTGACATCAAAAAACTCCCTGGGCATGCCGATCCGGAGACCCCGCGCGGATGCCGTGTCCAGTTGGGCCGCGTAATCTTCAACGGGCTGGTTGAGGCTGGTGGAATCCATGGGGTCGTGCCCGCTGAGGGTCTCCAGCAAGATCGCGGCGTCGCGGACATCCTTGGTCAAGGGCCCGATTTGATCCAGGCTGGACGCATAGGCGACCAATCCGTAGCGGGAGACACGCCCGTACGTGGGTTTCAGCCCGACCACCCCGCAGAACGAGGCGGGCTGGCGGATACTGCCGCCGGTATCCGAGCCGAGAGCGGCGATGGCTTCTCCAGCCGCCACGGCCGCGGCGCTGCCGCCGCTGGAACCGCCGGGAACGCGGGTCAGATCCCATGGGTTGGCGGTGGTCTTGAAGGCGCTGGTTTCCGTGGATGAGCCCATGGCGAACTCGTCCATGTTGGTTCTGCCGCAGGGAATGAATCCCCGGTCGAGCAGTTTCTGGACAGCGGTGGCGTTATAGGGTGACGTGAATCCCGCCAAAACGCGGGAGCCGCAGGCGCAGGGTTGGCCGTGAACAGCCATATTGTCCTTGATGGCCAGCGGGATGCCGTCGTAGGGGCTCAGCTCTTGTCCCGCCGCCCGGCGTCGATCCGCGGTGTCCGCGGCGGCCAGGACGGTGTCTTTATCCAAATGGCTCAAGGCGTTCACCCGTGCCTCGACCGCGGCGATCCGGGCCAGAACCCTTTCGCACAGTTGGCGGGAAGTGGCCGCCCCGGATTTCAGGTGGCCGGCCGCCTCGTGAATGGTCATGTGGCATTGATCAGTCATCACGCTCCCTCCTCCTCATCCGGCAGGATGGCGGGAACCCGGATACTGTCATCACCGATGGTGGCCGGGGCGTTCGCCAGAACCGCCTCGCGGGGCAGCGAGGGGCGGGGAATATCTTCCCGCAGCACGTTGACCACCGGGAAGGCGTGCGCGGTGGGGTCGATGCCCGCCACATCCACTTCCTGGAGGAGTTTCACGTAGCCGATGATATCGGCGATTTCTTTTTGGAACTGGGCGATCTCCTCATCGCTGAGGTCGATGCGGGCCAAATCGGCGATATAACGGACATCCAGTCCCTGATCGGTTGATTCTTTACTCATAAAATCTTTTTCTCCGTGTCCCCGTGTCTCCGCGCGAGCTTGATTAACTGTCTTTTTTCTGTGTGGCGATTTTAATCCCCAGTTCGCGGAGTTGTTTGGGAGAAACGGCGGAGGGCGCCTGCATCAGCAGATCCTCGGCTTTTTGGTTCATGGGAAAGGCGATCACTTCCCGGATGTTCTCCTCGCCGGCCAGCAGCATGACGATGCGGTCAATCCCGGGAGCGATGCCGCCATGTGGCGGCGCCCCGAATGTGAAGGCCTTGATCATGCCGCCGAATTTCTCATCGACGACGGAGCGGTCATAGCCGGCGATCTCAAAACTTTTATACATCACATCCGGCAGATGATTCCGGATAGCGCCGCTGGAGAGTTCCACACCATCGCAGACGATGTCATATTGATACGCCAGAATGTCGAGCGGGTCTTTGGTCTTGAGCGCCTCCATCCCCCCTTGCGGCATGGAAAAGGGGTTGTGACTGAAGCCCACCTCGCCGGTGTCGCCGTCCAGTTCAAACATGGGGAAGTCCACCACCCAGCAAAACCGGAAAGCGCTTTCATCGATCAGATTCAGCCGTCGGCCTAATTCCGGAATGACGTGGCTGGCGATGGCGTTGGCTTGTTTAATTGTATCGGCGATAAAAAACAGCACATCCCCATCACCGACCCCGCACCGGCGCTTTAGTTCGTCAACGCGCGCGGTGTCCAGGTAATTGGCGATGGGGCTCTTGGCTTCCCCGTCGCTGAAAACGATATATCCAAGCCCTTTGGCACCGGCGGTCTGGGCGAATGTGATCATGTTTTCATAAAAACGTTTGGGTGTGCTTTCAGCGATACCCTTAGCGGCGATGGCGCGGACCGTCCCGGTCTTTTTCGCCGCGATGCCCGCGAAAGCGTTAAAATCACTGCCGGCGAAAACATCCGTCACGTCCACCATTTCCAGCGGATTACGCAAGTCCGGTTTATCTGTGCCAAACCGGTCCATGGCTTCTGTGTAGGCAATGCGGGGAAAAGGTTTCGCGGCGATAGGTTTCTCGCCGAAGGTCTCAAACACGTCAATCAGGAGTTCTTCGACGGCGGAAAAAACGTCTTCCTGAGTGACAAAGCTCATTTCCATGTCCAGTTGATAAAACTCGCCGGGAGAGCGGTCCGCCCGGGCGTCCTCATCCCGGAAACAGGGGGCGATCTGGAAATATTTGTCGAACCCGGACACCATGAGCAACTGCTTGAATTGCTGGGGGGCTTGCGGAAGCGCGTAAAATTTTCCGGGATGAACCCGGCTGGGGACCAGGTAGTCGCGGGCGCCTTCCGGTGAGCTGGCGGTGAGAATGGGAGTCTGAAATTCATCAAATCCCATCGCGGTCATTTTTTGGCGGATGCGGGAAATGACCCTTGAGCGCAGCATGATGTTCTTGTGCATGCGGTTGCGCCGCAAGTCAAGAAACCGATACGTCAGTCGCAAGCGTTCAGATGTCGGCTCGTCCGTGTTAACCACCAAGGGCAGCGCTTCAGCCTTGCCCAGAATGTCAATCTGCTTGGCGGTGACTTCCACTTCGCCGGTGGGGATTTTATTGTTGTACGTGTCCGCATCCCGGGCGACAACTTGGCCGATCACACGGATCACGGTTTCGTTATGCAAATGGTGGGGATCGATGGCGACGTGATTCTCCGGGTGAATCACGACTTGGGTGATGCCATAGTGGTCGCGCAGGTCAATGAAGGTGACACCGCCATGATCGCGGACACTGTGGATCCATCCGGACAGTTTAACGTCTGAATGAATGTCACTTTCGCGGATATCGTCGCATGTGTGCGTTCTGTACTCGTGCACTGGTAAGCTCCTGCCCGACTGTTTGCTTCGCCCAAATCCCCGCGGGACATGTCACGGGTGGCAGGGCAATTAAAAAAGGACAAACGGTAATATACCGCCGGTCATGATTTTCTCTAACCGCGCGAATGCGATTGCGACAATCGGGAAACAACCGGAAAAAGAAGGCCGGCCCGCGACACCGTCGCCTGGCTGGGCCGCTTCGATTGGCCCGGCGCGAAGTTATGCCGCGGCGGCGAGGGGAATTTAATGATCTGACGGCGGCGGCGCCCAGCCGTTTGTTTGGGAAGACAGTTCCCGAATCCGTTCCTGTAAGGCCGTCTTGTTATCGCTCACGGCCAGGGCCCGTTGAAAAAAGGCGATCGCTTGTTCCCGGCGGCCCAAGTCCAGCATGCATTTGGCCCGATACACTTGAATCCTTTCCATGAGGGCGAATTCGGGGGGCGACAGATGCGGGGGATACGCTTCACCCTCTTCAAACTTTTTCCGCGCGGCCAGCCATTTTTTCTCGGCCGCCGCCAGCGCGGAGTCCGCGGCGGCGGGATCGGTTTCCATCAGTAATTCCCCTTTGGTCAATGCCAATTCAAAGGCCTCCGGGTTATGGGTGATTCCCTCGTCAATGAGGGCGAGGGCCTTCGCGGGGGCGTTCACTTTCTCCGCCAACCAATAAGCGCCCACATCATATCCCTGAACATTATGGGGATCAAGCCGGGTGGCCAGACGGAACCAGGGGAGCAATTCTTTGACCTCCCTGACCGTGCTCAAGTGCGTGTGACCGGCGGGCCGCGTGTTCAAGATAAGCCGCCGGTACCAGCCGGCGCCCGCGTAGTGATCGTCCCCGGTGGCCGCCGGCCGGGCGAGCGCCTCGTCATCAACATCCACCCCGTGTCCGCAATCGTCCGTGTGCTCATGATGATGCGCGTGGCCATGTAAATAATCGCAATTGTCGAGCATGACTCCGCCGTGAAAATAGCGGTCGGCCTTATGCAGCATCCGGGCGCTGATCAGCGCTCTGGATTCACCGAATATCCGGGTGATCACATCCCCGCCGCCGACTGTTTGCCGCCGCCGGATGGTCACCAGGCGCTGTCCCCCCGCCAGGGTCCCAAGCCAAAGTAATATGAATATCCATCGAATCATTAATACTGTTTCCGCTTAAATAAACCGGCCGCCAGTCCCATGAAAACCGCGGAATACGCGGCACCGTACAGGAGAATGAAAAGAAAAACGCCCGCGGGAACAGGAGCGTGACTATGGATAACCCGGGCGCGCAGATCAAACAGCTCAAAGCGGGGGAGAACATATTCCAACCCGATTAATGGCGGGCGGAACAGGCCGGGCGCTTTGTTGATTAAATCGGGGAGATGGTCGCCGAATAAAAGCCCTCCAGCGATGATTAACAGGCAGGCGGTGATATTGGCTGAGGGGGTGAGGGCCAGCGACCCGCAGACCGTCATTGAGCAGGCCAGGGCGGCGAAGCAGGCGTGCAGAATGACGCTTTGCAACAGCACCGGCTCGATCCAAATCCCCGATTTCAAGCCGGCGATAACGATGTAACAGCCATAAAACATGGCCAGCGCCCCCCAACTGGCGATGATGCTGCCCAGTGTTTTGCCCAGCGCGATCTGGGCGCGGCTGACGGGTTTGGCCAACAGGGGCAGAATGGTTTTGCGCTGGGTCTCGTTGGGAATCTGACGGGCGCTGGTGGTGACGCAGATGATGACTGAAAACCCCCAGACAAGCAGCAGGGCGACTTCGCGGATATAGCGCACCGCGCCCTCGATGCCGAAGGCGTTGACAACCGCCAGTGGAACGATGGCGACGAGCGCCAGAACAATGGCGACATAAACGTCTTTCTTGCGAAACAGTTCCAACACGCTCAGTTTGGCGATGGCGAAAATCTTGCCCATTATTTTCCCTCCGAAATAATTTTCAGAAATTTTCGTTCCAAATTCTCACTGCCGTCTCCGGCCATGTCCCGGGTGGGACCATGCCAGCGGAGGCCCCCGTCGCAGAGAACGCCGACCCGGTCGCACATGATTTCGGCTTCACTCAGTTCATGGGAGGAAAAAAAGATGGTTTTTCCGTCTTTGCGCAGGTTTTCCAGAATGCCTCGCATCTGCGACCGGGCGATCGGGTCCAGCCCGGTCATGGGCTCATCCAAAATGAGGAGGGCGGGATCATGCAGGAGCGCTTGGCATAGTCCCGCCCGTTGCAGCATGCCCTTGGAAAATTGCCGCAATGGCGTTTTCAGGCGGGTTTCCAGGCCCGTGAGCTGAGCCAGCTCCATAGTCCTGTCGTTGATTTTCTGGCGGGACATACCGCAGAGGGCGCCGTAAAAGGACAACAGCTCGCCAATGGTGAGAAAATCATAGTAGTTGGCGACTTCAGGCAGATAGCCAATGGCCGCGCGGGTTTTCGGTTCCGCCGGTTTTCCGCCCAAAACCAGGAGATCTCCGGCGGTGGGCTTCATTAGGCCGAGAAGCAATTTGATTGTCGTGGTTTTCCCCGCGCCGTTGGGGCCGAGAAACCCGAATATTTCGCCCTGTTCGATGCTCAAAGACAGATCATGTAAGCCCTGATGACCATTCGGGTAGGTGAAACTTAAATGATGACAAACAACCGCTTGAGTCATGAACCATCTCCAAAAAAGAAAACCGCGCCGCGGACGACCGTGATTATGTCACCCATAACGAAGATTAAAATAACCGCGTTTCGCAAAATGACCACTTGAACTACAAGGTGGCGGGGGTTTTCGTCCCGGTCAACTTCCCGCGGATAGCGGCCGCGTTTTCCGGCTCTTGCCGGAGAGCTTGAAGCCAGTAGAACCGGGCCAGCTCGCGGGCGCCGTTGGCCGCGAAGATGTCGCCGGCGTGATCCAAAATGACCGCGTCGGTGTCATCGCCGATGAGTTTTAAGCAACGGGCCATGACGTATCCGGCCTCGGCCCAGCGCGCCTGCCGAAAATAGACCCAGGCCAGACTGTCCAGATAAGCGGCGTTTTCCGGTTCTTGTGACAGGGCGCGCAGAATGAGGGTTTCCGCCTCGTCAAGACGCTTCCCCATGTCCGCCAAGGTATAGCCAAGATAGTTCGCCGCCAGCGGACTCTCCGGATCCGTCTTCACCGCTTTTTCCGCCAAGGCGGCGGCCTTTTCTCCGTCGCCAAGACCATCCTGTATTGTGGCCCCAAGCAATAAATAGCTGACTGATTCCCCCTTATCCCGGCGCCCGCGCCCGGCGGGTTCGCCCGCTTTTTCCCATGCGGTTTCAGCCTCCCGCCAGCGCTTCAAAGCACCGAAGGCGCGGGCTTGGCGCAGGCGCATGTCCGCGGTAAGGTCGGGAAAGGTGTTCAAAACCGCCAGAGCCTCCTCAGGCTTTCCGGCGAATTGGAGCACCGCCGCGTAGGCGGAACAGATGGGCGCGTTGTTTGGCGCCTGTTTCATGGCTTGCCCGTAAGCCGTTTGCGTAAAAAGAAGGTCACCGGCCCGGAGCGCCGCCTGGCCGATCAGGATGAGCGTGGGGAGATCGGCTATCTCTTCCACATTGAGCGCCCGGAGTTGTTCGCGGGCGCCCGCGCCGTCGCCGCCACGGGCCAGATGTTCGGCCCGCCGGGTGAGGAGGATGATCCGGTCGTCCGGGAAATAGTCTGCGGCTTTTTTCAACACACGGGCGGCGGCTATGTGCTCGCCATGATCGTGTAACAGATCCGTTAATGTGTCACAGCTCTTGAGACTTTCACCGGAACCGTATGATTCCGCCGCCCGGAGCGCCTGCTTGAGCGCCTGCTGTTGATGCCGCTCGCCCGCCCGCCGCCGCCCGTTCACACTCGCCCGGGAAGCCATGCCCTCGTGGTAAAGAGCGCCGACAAAATCAATGACAAAGTGATCCCTGAGCGCCGTCGTCCGGCGGGCTTTTTTGAGCAGCGCGGGAATTTTCCTCTGTTGACCGGAGCCCCAGTAAAACGCCGACAACTCCCGGACCACAAACGGCTCATAGTGTTTCAAGTCATAAAAGACATGCTCGAAGACAGCCGCGCCTTCCGCGGGCATGTCCGCCCGTCGGCACATCAACCCGAGAAGCACGTGCAGGGATAACGCCTCCGGATTCTCCTCGGCGATGGCAGACAACATACCCACCAGTCCGGTGAAATCTCCCCGCCTGAGATAAGGAACGGCGGCGTGGTGGAGCAGACCCTTTGAGTCGGGCCATTCGCGTAAGGCTTTCTCCAAGTACGCTTGAGATGTCTCGGGAGAGGCGCCCCCGTACGCTAAAAAAACGCTCCGGGCGAAATGCCCGAGAGCGTTTGATATCTGTATATTTTCCTCATCCAAGCACAAATCGTCAGTGACGGCTGTGGCGTTGATGACACCGGACAACGCGGAAAACGCGAACAGTGTGAACCAACACAGGATGATGACGGAAAAGCGGTCCATTCCGTATGCCAAAGCCTTTCCAGCATGCGGACGGATGCCGTTATTTTGTCTTATGCCGCATCAGTTTCAGTTGCTTCCGACGCTTGTGCTTGGCGATTTTTTTCCGGCGCTTCTTTTTAACATTACCCATGCTTAATTCTGACTCCATTTTTTTTTAGATGGCCGCGGCAATATAAAATTGTCCAAAAACAAGCATGAAAGATAATGCCATTCAACACCTTTTCAATCGACAACCAAGGCTTTTTACATAACTTTTCACGCCGTTGTCAAAACAAGTCGGCTTTGCCCAGTTGGCGGCTGAGATCCCAGGTGAGGGCATGCGCGGTTTCCGAATCCAGCAAGTAGGGATTGAATCGCCCGTCGGGGAAATATTTGGCGAGGATGTCCGGGTCAACGTGGGTGCCCGCCAGATAGGCCATGGACCAGTCGGCGAACATCCGTGTGGACGTGCCTTCATAGTCCAACAGGATCACACGCGTGTGCCGGCTGTCCCCCTGGATGGTGTTATACAGCTCATTGACCGCCTGGCGTTTGCCTTCGAGGCACTGTAAAAAGTAGTCGGCGTTAAAAAAAAGCAGGCCGGTGATGTCGTTGGCCCGATTAAACGCCCGGGACGCTTCGAGAATATCCTGCACATCATCGGGGCCGCAGCGCTCGGACAGTGTGCTGGCGTAAATCAGTCTGACTGGAAACATGACAACCTCCTTTTTGGGTTATGAGGTGGTTTCGCTCGGCTGCCGGTTGAAGATGGCTTTGAACACATTGCCCAAGTCTTCGATGATCAAGTAGAGACAGGGCACCAGAACCATGGTGATAAACGTGGAGAACACGATACCATATCCCAGTGAAATGGCCATGGGAATCATGAAGCGGGCCTGACGGGATGTTTCAAAAATCATCGGCGCCAGTCCCCCGAAGGTCGTCAGCGTCGTCAGCAGAATCGGCCGGAACCGGCGGATGCCGGCGGTGCAGACCGCGTCATGGGCGTCTTTGCCCCGTTTGCGTTCGCCGTTGGCGAAATCGATCAGCACCAGCGAGTCATTGACCACTACCCCGGAGAGGGCGACAATCCCCATTAAACTGATCATGCTGAGCGGATAGCCCATAAACACATGCGCCCAGATCGCCCCGACAATCCCGAATGGAATGCAGACCATGATGATCAACGGCTGGGTATAACTGTTAAATGGAATCGCCAGCAGGGCGTAGACCACAAAAATAGCCACGACAAATCCCAGCAACAGCGCTTTCATTCCTTCGCGTAAATCTTCCTGACGTCCGGAGAATCCGTAACTCAAGCCCGGATACTTGCCGCGTAGCTCAGGCATGTAGTCCCTTAAGATCTCACCTAGGATGTTTTCGCTCTCGCTCGGGGGGGTGACATTGCAGGAAACCTGCTGGGTGCGCCGGCCTTCCTCATGGCTGATGCTGGTGTACGCCCGGCCACGGGAAACCATGGCGATGTCGTAAAGAGGCACATCAGCGCCCGCCGGGGTGTGGATCAGCAAATCGGTCAAATCGGCTTCCGACACCCGTTCCTCTTCCGGCAGAATCACCCGCACCTCGATCTCATTGCGGCCGCGCTGCTGTTTAAGGGCCGACGCGCCGTAAAGAGAATTGCGGACTTGCCGGGCGACATCACTGGCGGTCAGCCCCAAGGCCAAGCCCTCAGGGCGCATGGTGAAGTCGAGCTGGACTTTGCCGGGTGAAAACCCGCTGTCGATATCGGAGACAATCGGATATTCAGCCAGCTTGTCGGCCAGCTCCAAACAGGCTTGGTTGAGGGTGTCGTTGTCGCTGTGGGATAATTGCAAGGACAGGGAGGCGCCGGATCCCGGGCCACCGCGGTCGGCTTGAAACAGAATCGCCTCCACACCGGGAAGCGCCCCGGTCTTTTCCCGCCATTTCCGGGTGAATTCCGTCGTGGAAATCGGGCGGATTCCCGATTCTGTCAGGTAGACGCGGATTTCGGCGTTGTGAGCGCCGGATGTGCCACGGAAGCTGTCCCCGTATTCAGTCATGGTGCCGACATATAACTGGTCCCCGCCATTCTCATCGACGACATCCATCGCGATTTTTTCCAAGTGGCGGGCTACCGCCATCGTCTTGTCGATGGGTGATCCGTAGGGCAGCGACACGCTGACGACCGCGTAATCCGCTTCGACCCGCATCATGGGGACAATCCCGATGCGCTTGCTCATCACAAACCCCAAGGTGATGATCAGCAGGGAAAAGCCCACGGCGGTGACGGCGTAGCGATGGTGAAGGAGAAAGTCCAGAACCGGACCGTATATCCGTTTGACCATGCGGGAAAACCACTGGCTGAATGGCTGCTGAACAGCGTGAATGGCGTTGATGAACGGCAGTCTGGATTCTTTTTTGGAATGAGCTAAATGAGCGGGGAGAATGTACAGGCACTCAAACAGAGAAATGGCGAAAACGGTGCAGACAACCGTCGGAATCACAAACCATATCTTGCCGATGAAACCCGGCAGAAAAAGCAGCGGCAGAAACGTGACAATATTGGTTAACACGCTGAAGGTCACCGGCATGCCCACTTCCCGAGTCCCGCGGATGGAGGAAAACAGATAGGCGTCACCCCGCTGCCGGTGCTCATAGACATTCTCGCCGACCACAATGGCGTCGTCTACCACGATACCCAGGGCGATCAGGAAGGCGAACATGGATATCATATTGATGGAGGCCCCCATGACCGGCATGAACATCATGCCGCCAAGAAAAGAGATCGGAATGCCCATCATGACCCAGAAGGCTAGGCGGATTTCCAAAAACAGTCCCAGAATGATCATCACCACGCACAGGCCGATGGCGCCGTTTTTCAGCAGGAGGTTGCGTCTTTCCTTAAAAATCTCCGAAAAGTCCCGGCGGACGGTGATCGACAGTGTCGGCGGGAGGCTGGCCGTGATGTCTTCCAGAACTCGTTTGGCGGCGGTGGCGACACCGATTGGAGTCTGCTTGCCAATCCGGTAGATGTCGATGGTGACTGAGGGTTTGCCATTGTAGGTGTTGAACTCATCGGATTCGGCGAAGCCGTCGGAAATCTCGGCGATGTCTTTCAGACGGACAATGGTGCCGTCGGGCGTGGTGATCACCGGCAGCTCGCCGAATTCAGCCCCGGTCTCCCGCCGTTCTTTCATGCGCACGAGGATTTCGCCGCCACTGGTTTTGATCCCGCCACCTGGCAACTCCAAGGCCAGTTCGCGGATTCGGCGGGCGATGCCGTCCAGAGAAAGATCGTATTTCCGCAGCGTGTCCCGGTTGACGCTGACGGTGATTTCATAATCACGCACACCGGACAGTTCCACCTGGGTGATCCCCGGATCCTGCAATAAGCGCTCCCGCACAATCTCCGCTTGTTCACGCAACACGGTCTCCGGCACGTCGCCATAGAGCGCCATGTCGATGACATCACGTTTGCGCGCGACCAACGTGACCACTGCTTCTTCCGCGTCGTCGGGAAAGGTTGTGATCCGATCCACTTCCTGTTTGATTTCCTGATAGGCCTTCTGAGTGTCAGCCCCGTCCAGCAATTCAACGGTGACTGACGCGGCCCCCTCCCGGGCGCTGGAGGAAATCTTATCCACCCCCTCCAAGCCGCGGATATTTTCCTCGATAGCCAGCACAATGCCCCGTTCCACTTCTTCCGGGCTGGCGCCGGGATAAGGCACCGAGATATTCACGATGTCCAGGTCAAAGTCAGGAAAGACTTCCTGCTTGATCACCGTCAGGCTGAGCAGCCCGCCAACCAGCAAAACAATCATGATCAGATTGGCCGCGACAGGATTTCTCACCATCCAGGCAATGGGGCCGGGACGAATGGTTTGATCGGGGAAGGTGGTCATGGCGGTTGTTATTCCCGGCTTTTTTTCGGTTGCTTTCGGTTGCCGTCGGTTGCGTTCGTCCGCTCTTTTTCCGTTTCTCCCGGCAGCATCAGCTTGAGGCCGGGGCTGGCGGCGGAAATGTTGGTCAGAACCAGTTGTTCGTTCTCACGCACCGAATTGGTCACGGCGATAATCTCCGCGTTGCTCCACAGCGGTTTGACAGAGCGGAATTCCAGCCGCCGCTCCTCATTCATCAGCCAGACCCGGTCACCTTCATGAAAAGCGGAACGGGGAATGACAAACACGTCCCGCAGTTCTCCACCCTCGATTGACAAATGGACAAAGGTGTCCAGCAGGAGTGGAAACGCCTGATCAAAGGGGGTTCGAATACGCGCTAGTACCCGGGCCATCCGCCCATTGGCCTCGAGGACGGGACGGAGCCCGAAAATGTCCCCTTCCCAGGTCGCGGTGTCCCCGTTTCCCATGGAAATTGTCGCCGTCACCCGGGCGCCGGGATCGCCGTTTTCCGGGAATCGGACCAAGTCAAGCTGGGATAGAGGCACAGAGGCTTCCACCCAGCACTCGTCGGTGGCGGCGACTTTTCCCAAAACAGTCTGGGTGGTCACCAAGGCGCCTTCAGCGACCGAGCGGTCGATGACGACCGCGTCAAACGGGACTTTCACCTCCGCACGCGTCACATTCAGTTCAGCCTGCTCTAATACCGTGCGGGCGTCTTTTATGGCGATTTCGGCGGCTTTGACCCGTGCTTCCGCTGTTTCAACATCCGCCTGGGCCTTGCGCAGATGCGGTTTCCGAAGTGTCAACTCTTTTTCCAATTCCGTCGCCGCTTGTCTGTCCGCCAGCGTTTCCCATTCGTACCGGGCGACTTCCTGCTGCCCCTGTTCAAGTTGATAGGCGTATTGGGCGGTCACCAAGTTTCCCTCGGCTTGCCGCAGGGCCGCTTCGGCGGTTTTAAACGCCGCTTCCGCCCGGTCCCGGGCCAGCACGAAGTCCGTTTTATCCAAAACCAGCAGCACGTCACCCGCCCGTAACCTTCCCCCGGGCTGAAAATCGGGGTTCACTCGGTCAATATAGCCGCTGACGCGGGGACTGATGGCCAGCTCCCGGGCTGGCACGACGGTGCCGGTGACTTGCACCGTGACCGGCTGGTTTTGCCGTCGCAGCGCCCGCACTTCAACGACCGCCGATCGTTCCCGCTGTGGCCGCCGCTCATGTTTCGGAGCGGAAACGATCAACAGGCGCGCGATGCCGAGAGCCGCCAGGATAATGATGACGGCCAGACCGAGGCGGAAGCCCCAGACGACAGCGGGGGAAAAAGGATGTTTTTTTTCTTCCTGACTCATGAATTGGTGTCCTTATGACTCGGGCGGGACCTGCCCGCCGAGGGCTTTGTAAAGATTGACGCGTTGAATAAGCCGGTCTCCGGTGGCCTGAATAATGGCCAATTCGGAACGCTGGCGGGTGTTTAAAGCGGTGAGCACAGGCAGGTAACTGCTCAAACCTTTCTGATACCGGCGGGTGGTCTCTTCCAGTGTCTGCCGGGCGAAGGTGTCCTCGGCCGTGACTTTCGCCACATAATCACGTTTGAACCGGTCACTCGCCAGGGCGTTTTCCACGTCCCGCAGGGCGGCCAGTGTTGTTTGCCGATATTCCGCCACCGCCTCCGCGGCCGCCGCCCGCGCCCGGCGGACTTCCGCCCGCCGTTTGCCCCCGTCAATCAGCGGCTGGACCAATGCGGCGGCCA
Organism: Lentisphaeria bacterium; assembly: GCA_032251435.1. Lineage (GTDB taxonomy): Bacteria > Verrucomicrobiota > Lentisphaeria > Oligosphaerales > MVZH01 > JAVVEH01. The sequence continues at coordinate 23,120 of JAVVEH010000017.1, forward strand.
GACTGGCCGCCCAGTTGTCCAGTAAATCCTCAACACGCGCGGAATCGGCGGTGGCCGACCCCGTGAGGCGCAACGCGGGCAAGCGCTCCGCCCGGGCGCTGACCACCGCCCAGTCTTGAGCGGTCAACCGCGCCCAGGCGGCGCGTAGATCCGGACGGTTGGTCAATAAATCGGCGGGTAAGCCGGTGGCGGGAAGGGGGGGCAGTTCCGGGAGCGGCTCGTCCGCCAAATCCGGACATCGTGACGGCGGCAAGCCAAGCAGGACAGCCAGACGGTGTTTGAGCAAAGCCAACGTCTCAGCTGTTTGTGGAATGGCGCTGGCGGTGGAGGCGGTCTGTTGCTGCTGTTGCAGAACATCGACAGCGTTGGCCATGCCTCGGCGCCGCCGCAATTGAAGCAAGTCCAAGGTTTGTTGATTCGTTTCCAGTTGCCGGTTTAATATGGCGAGCCGGACCTGGGTCGTTCGAATGTCAATCCACGTGGTGACGATCTCGCTGGTGACCATCAATTCGGCCGTGCTCACATCTTCCGCGCTGGCGGTCACCTGACTCAGAGCGCCGCGCTCAATGGCGTTCAAGCGTCCCCAGAGATCCACCTCAAAACTGGCCGTTAAACCGAGTTGGAAGCGGTTGCTATTGTCCCGGTCCCAGTCACCGGCCAATGTTTTCACATGCCGTTCTGTGTTCGTGGCGCCGGCCTCGCCACTGAGGCTGGGATAGCGTCCGGAGCGGGACACGCCGGCGGTCGCCTCGGCCTGGGCCAGTCGGGCCCGGGCGGTGGCGAGATCTAAATTGCCGACTAGAGCGCTGTCAACCAGGCGGTTCAACTCGGGAGACTGAAAGTGTTCCCACCAGCGCCGCGTCACTTCCCGGTCACCGCCGCCGGATGAAAAAGTCTCCGGCACGCCGCTTAGGTCCGTTTTTTCGCGTTCCGTCGGACGTAAGTGCCAAGGCGACGAGACACAAGCTGTCAGGATGAGCCCGGCCATACATAGCGAAAGAGGATAAAAACGCCTCATTGATCAACCTTTCCATGATCCGAAAATCCGTGCAATCCCGCCAGAGCGAATGAAAACAGGGTCTCAATCAGTGCCTCTTTGTCGTCCTCGAAACACGCCCGCTTACGAGATGTCCGCCGCCGCCTCATTTCCAAAAGATGAATCAACGGACTCTGTATGCAAAATCCCAGAACCCGGCGAGTCGGGGCATCCAAACCAGAACCTGTGATTTGTTCTATCATTTGTCCGAACCATTGCCGCTTTGGTTCCATGAACGCGTCAATAATTTTTTCATGCAAGGGGCTGTGATCGCCCATTTCACTGTGCGCCAGCCGGGAGAAGCAGGCGTCATCCGTTTCGTCCCAGACGTTTTCCACCCGCATGCGGATATATCGTCTCAACCGTTCTTTAGGGTCGGGCTCATCATCGAGACGGGCCAGTTTTTCCATGGTCTGCTCATTCAGTGTTTCCCAGACCTTCCAATACAAGTTCTCTTTGCCGCCAAAATGATAATTCACGGCGGCGATATTGACCCCCGCCAAGTCGCAAATGTCCTGGGTGGTGGCTTTATTAAATCCCAAACGGGAAAAAACCCGGCAGGCGGCGTGAAGAATTTTTTCTTTTGTGGTGGACATCATAAAATCTATCGGCAGAAGCTTGAAGCAGTAAGACAATGGGTTAAAATAACGTTTAAAATAAGTAATTCAAATGACTATTTAAAAAAAGGCGTTGGTCACTTGCGTCGCGCGCGGCGTTTTTTTATCGGGTGGAGACATATGGAAAGGGGGAGGGGAAAAGCGTGTCACGGGAAAATGTGAAAATATCATTTTAGCCAGTTGACTTATGCGTTCGCCCAATTAAATTAATCATCCTTTGAACGGGAGCGTGTAGCTCAGTTGGCTAGAGCACTACCTTGACACGGTAGGGGTCGTAGGTTCAAGTCCTATCACGCTCACCATCTCCCACTTCATTCCGCGACCGCGGAATGTTTAGAAGACCTTTCTGACGCGCCCGTAGCTCAGCTGGATAGAGCGTCTGCCTCCGGAGCAGAAGGCCACAGGTTCGAATCCTGTCGGGCGTACCAGCCTTCGCCAGCTTCGGCGCCACACGGTATCCGCACCCACATCTTTTATCATTTTGCCACTAATCATGTTGCCAATCCGGGTTTGGCGAACAAGAGGATGGCTAGCATGACCATAGTTTTACGGCTAAAATAGCGGATTTTGTATTGCCCGCGCGCGGCTGGCGTGTATAGTATCGCAAAGCGCCAGCCTGGATTTTGGGCCAAGGGTGTGGTCGACTATCCGCGCGCGACGCTGACTGGGCCTGAGAACCGGTTGAATTTGGTTGTGCTTCGCTGGAATTGAACGTCCGGGTTTCCAAATAATAAAGGGCAAGTATATGAGTTACCGTCCTGACCGCGATGACAGCGCCGTTGAAAACACGCTGATGACTGAATTGCCGACCGAACTGCCGGCCCCGGCTGACACCCCGGCGGCGGCTGATGGCGATAACACGCCGCCGTCTCCCCGGAAGCCGGGGCCCAAGACGGCTTTTTCGGAGCTGCACGCCGGTCAGGTGATTGGTCGCTGCAAGATCATCCGGGAATTGGGCCGCGGGGGCATGGGAGCGGTTTATCTGGCCCGGCACCAGACCTTGGATGTGCCGGTGGCTGTGAAGGTTTTGCCGCCTCAGGTAGCCGAGAGAGACCCGCAGTTCGCCGAGCGGTTCATGCGCGAAGCCAAACTGGCCTGCCGCATCAAGCACGCCAATGTGATCAGTGTGATGGATGCTCTTCAGGACGAGACGACCGGTCTGTACATGATTATCCAGGAATACATCGATGGCGGCACTGTGCGGGAACTGATCAAGCGGGGGGGAGTGACGGAAAAGCAGGCTTTGGACATTGTGGCCGGTGTTGCGGAGGCGTTGGTGACCGCCGCCGAATTCGGGGTGGTGCATCGGGATATTAAGCCGGATAATGTCATGCTGACCGCCAAGGGGGTGGTTAAATTGGCTGACCTTGGCATCGCCAAGGCGAGCGCCGAGGAAGAGGCCGGTCTGACGATGTCCCATGTGATGATGGGCACGCCCGCCTATATGGCGCCCGAACAGGCCACTGACGCTAAAAATGTTGACGCCCGCGCGGATATTTACAGCTTGGGGGCGACACTCTACCACATGCTCTGCGGCACCGCTCCCTACAGTGGCGATACGGCCTACGCGGTGCTGACCAAGCTGGCCACCGCCCCGCCGCCTGATCCGCGGGAGAAGAATCCCTCTATCTCGGACGCGGCGGCGGATCTGGTGATGCGGATGATGGCCAAGGAACCGGCCAAGCGGCCGCCAACAGCGGCCCGGCTCCTTGAAGAAGTCAACCGACTGCGTCACTCCGAAACCAGCTCGGCGCCCGATCTACAGCAGGTGGCCCGTGAGCTAATCACCGAAATGCGGGCTCTGAGTGAGACCGGGGTGGGGGTTGGCACCATGGCCGCGTCGTCTCCGGCCGGGGAGGGGAAACGTGACACCCGTCTGATGCCGAAGGTGCTGATCGGGCTGGCCGCCGCGGTGTTGGTGATTCTGGCCGCGGTCGGCATTTTCGGCGGTCCTAAGCCGTCTGGACAGGTTCCACCGGGGGTGTCGTCGCCACCGGCGGTGGACGGACCCGCGGTGGTTGACGGGCCGGCCGCGCCGCAGGTTCCTCCCCCGCCCATCGCCACGGGAGTGGTGACCGCGGGCGGAGGACTGGTTCCCCCCACGCCCGTTCCGCCTGTCGCGACGATCGATATGGATGAGGTGCGGCGGACGATCAAAGAGATGCTCGCAGAAGCGCTTGACGAGCAGACTCTGGCTGATCCCGATGTCCAGGCTCTGTTTGAAAACCCCGCACGGTTTGTCAGCCCCGACAGCCAGACGGTTGATCCGGCTTTGGTTGTCAAAGAATTGGTTGAAAAACGGGTGAAAATACAGGATGTGTTCGCCCTGTTGGGCAAACCGCGGGTGGGCATTGACATTGCTGAAACCGTGGTCGGCAAGGATGGTTTGACTTCCCGAGATTCCCGGCTTGACCGGTTTAGAACCGCCTTGAAAAACGCCATGGAAGATAAGTACGGGCTGTTTGTGGTTGACGTGACCGGGGAGCGCGGCCAGCAGAAGACCCAGTGCGACATCCTGATCAGCGGCGATATTGAGACGGCTTATTTTGCCGAGGCGGTTCCGCCGGAATTGGCTGAATTGGGAGGAACGGTGCCGGTTATCAGCTACAATACGGCGGTCAAAGTGCGCTTCCTTAACGCGGTCACCAACCAGGATGTCGATTCCAGTATCATGGATTTCGAACCCAAGGGCCGCGAAGACTATTGCGGGAAATCCCATGGCGACGCCATTAAAAATTCCATCAAGGGGGCGATCGACACGATCCTTCCAGAATGGATGAAGAAGGTTGAGACAAGTTGGGTGCGACTGCGCGTCAAGGCGGTTGAATGAACCGGCGCCTGGGCCAATTGATTCTGCTGGCGGCGGGTGGGCCGCTGATGGCGCTTCGGGCCGAGACCGATGGCGACACCCGTCGGCTGGACGCCCCCAAGCCGCCTCTGGCTTTGGTAGTGGTCACGGGAAATTTGGATGGCGGTCAAGACACGGTCCTGTCGCCGGACGATGAGGCGGCGGCCCGCCGACATGTGGAATCGATTCTAGGGGGGCTGCTGGTCAAACGGCTCGGATTCCGGCTGGCCGATGAGGAAGTTATGCGGCAAGCGCGGGCTGACGCGGAGAAATGGGCGGTGCTGACAGGGGGGGGTGTCGCTCAGACGCGGGATGTCTTGCGGCAGTTCGCTCCGGATTTTCTGGTGCGGGCCAGTATTCACAATTCCCCGTTGACCCAAACGCGCATGGGAACGGAGCGCACCGGTGTGGCGACATTCTGGGCCTGCGCGTCCGGTGTCACCGTGGAGGTGATTCCCCGTTTTCGGGATCGGCGTCCGGCCTGCCGGGCGTCCCGTCCGTCGTTGGAAAGCGTCAAACGGCTGAAGCCGTTGGAAACTGTCCTGGTGGGGTTGGAGGCGGCCTGCGTCGAAGCGGTCGACGCCTTGCTGACGGATGATGTTTTCGGGGAGGCTCCCGCCCCCGTCAAGGCGAGTGAAGCCCCGCCGCAATTTGATCTTACCGGTGGCAAAGTCATTTTAGTGACCGTCGGCACCTTCGCTCCGGAGGGCGTGGACAGCGCCATGCGGGAGTTGCTGCGGCGGCGGTTTGAAATGGAATTCGGCACCCGCTTCGGGGATGCCTTTGGTGTGCGGGCCTTCGACGAAGAGAGTCTGACCAAGGCCCGCCGCGACGCCCAGCAGTGGGCGGTGCTGCAAGGGGGGACGATCGAACAAATCCGGGAGGCGCTGGCTCCGTACGCGCTGGATGCGTGCATGCGCGTCCGGTTTCATGTTCCCGCGGCGGCGCGCGGCGCCCTATCTGACGGTGAGGTCGTGTTTGGCGGCACCGCCGTTGTCGGGTTGGAGGTGATCCGTTTGCGGGGCGACAAGGGAACCAAGGCGTTGGTGCTGGAAAGTCCGCCGATGGGAACCAATTCGGATCCGGCCTTCAAGGCTTTGTCGGTGCCCGACGCGGCGGCGGGGGCGCTGGCCTATTGTCAGCGGCGTATTCTTGAGCGCCTGCGCGGCGGCGGGGAAGCGGCGGCGACAACGGAATCGTCCGTTTTGGCGGATCCGGCGCGTCCGGTGGCCGCCGTGTTGTGGGTCAAACCCGACTTTGAGGCCTGGCGTGTTCCGCGCGGGCGTCAGCCCGCCTTGACGCGGAAACATCAGATACAGGTCAACAAGTTTGTGAAAAACGCCAAGTTGACCGGGCGTTTTGGGATGGCGGTGTCCGATTATCTGGTTCGCGGACTGACCGCCTCCGGCGCCCTGACTCCCTTGGAGCAAGCCGGTCAGATCCACCAGGATGTCGCCGGGATCAAGAACAAACTTCTGGAGTTGCGTATGGCGGGCTGGGTTGGTGAGCGGCTCCCCTACGACAACCCGGTCGAGGCGGCCGGTCAGCTTGGCGCGACGCATTTGGTGACGGCTAGGATCATCCGTGTCCAGGAACCCCAGCCGACCGGCGTGGGTATGATTCTGGCCAGCGGCGCCAAGAGCGAAGTGCGGGCCTGGGCTGAAGTGACGGTTTCGGAGGTGGCGACCGGCAAGGTCTGGACGTTTGAGGGGGAGGGGAGTATGAGTAAAACCGGCTGGAGCACTGGCATCGCTTATACTCCCGAATTGCAGTTGGATGAAACCCTGTTTGGCGGCGCGGTGCGCGCGGCGTTGTTCAACGCCGCCGCCAGCGTCCGTCTCGAATAACCCGTGAAATCTTTCGCGGGTGCCTTGACGCGGTTGAATAACAGGTTATTTTTTGTTCGGTGGACATGTCGGGAACATGCCTGAATGTTTCAGATCGGATCCCGATGACGACAGCAGGTCTGTGTATGGCTGGACCTTTAAGGGCAGCCGGAAATCGTAGAGAAAAGGAGCAGGCAAATGAAAACGCGTTGGATTGTCGGAGTTGTTTTAAGCGGGTTGGCATGCGGCACGATGGTGTTTGGTCAACAAACGCCTGATTACTATGATGATGAGTACGGTTCGAACGAGGTTGAGTCGGCTTCCGGGGTGAGCACCGCCGGCACTGCCCAGCGGGCCACAGACGAAATTATTGGCACCGTGCTGGCTCCCGCGTTGCGTCCGGCCGCCATGCGCGCTGGCGAGGCTCCCGCCTTTGACAGCGTTAACAGTCTTTTCCGCTATGAGCAACGCTCATTTGACGGCTCTGACATGTACTATAACCGGTATGGGCTGACCCTGCGCGGCGCCTTCAACCTGGGTGCTGAGATGCCTGTCGATGTGTTGGTGCCGATCGACCGGTTTGAGTTCAGCCAGGACGATCAAGGCATGTATACGGCCGATGTTTACAATAACACCACCGTCGGCATCCTGGTGACACCGCGTTATTATATTCTCTCCCAGGAGGGCGCCGGTGTTGATCTGTCGATTGGTGTCAGCGGTTTCTACTATCATAGTTTCTTCGATCCCGGGCCGTTTGATGACCGCGATGTTCTCGGCGCGGGGCCTTTGATCGCGTTACGGCGCGATTTTGAAGCCTTCAGCGTCAGCGGCGGTGTCATGATGACGCGTGGTTGGAATCTGGACGGCGATAAGGAATTGACCGGTCACCAGTATATCGACACATACCGCGGCGCGGTTAATGTGGGCGTGCCGATTGGCGAAAATGTGTCGGTGAACGGGATTGTGACCTACACCTTTATCGATGATCTGCCCGACAGCGTCGAGGACCGCTATTTCGGCGCTGGGGTCGGGGCCACCTGGGTTATCAATGGCAGCTGGGCGGTTGACGCCATGGTTCTGACCGATCTTGGCAACAGCGACGCCGACAATATTTTGGCGATGATCGGCTTCATCTGGACTTTCTAGCCTGAATAATCCAGACTAGGGCGGGTTGTCCCGTTGATCATGAGTGTGTGAGCGCTGTTTCCAGGCGAATTCCCGGGGACAGCGCTTTTTTATCACGGAGCGACGCGGTGAGAGCGGGAGTTGGTTATGAACATGGCGACTAAGACAGGCGTGGTGATGAGCGGGTTGGCGTTGGTGGCGGGACTCTTGTGCGGCTGCATGAGCGGCATTTCCTACAGTGAGAGTGAGATGTCCACCCCTCTTGGAGGGGAGATTGGCGATCAGACCGGGGCGCGTAAGGTCATGGTGATGCCCGTGGGCATTGAGGTGGCCGACACACTGGCCGATGATGACGCGGCCCGGCAGTTGAGCGGTGATCCGGTTTTTCTGGAGGCTGTTTTACGGCATATCGGGGAAAATGTGGATAGGAACCCGGCCTTGTTCACGCGTGTCCCGATGCCCGTCGGCCAAGAGGCTGACGCGCTCATGCGGACGGCCGTCACCACGGCGGGACAATTATCTTCGCCGGAAGCCTTCGCGGGGACGGTCGGCTTTGCTTTGCCCGAGTTTTTTGTGTACGGTTCCGTCCGCCTTGACGTTCTGATCATTCCGCGTCTGGTCGGTGAAGACGACCGTTTTTATGTCGCCGAGACCATGCTGCGGTTGGTCGACCGCGACCGCTTGACATTTGTTCCTTTCGCGGCGAAAGTGCAGGACCGGGATGCCGAAACAGCGATACGCGCCGCGATCGCCAAGGCCGCCGCCGCCATGGTCGGCCGCTGATGAATTTCCCGTACCCGAAAGAAGTCAGTATTGTGATCCTGTTTCGCAGCTCAACCCTGGCCGATAGCGACCGTTACTAAGGAAAGAAAAGGTGGATACGAATGTGTGTTAGACATATGATGACCGCGGAATTGTTTTTTTTCGCCTGTTCGGTGGCTTGGGGCGCTCCCCAATGGATATGGAGTCCGGAGCCAGGGTCGCCTGGCGAGCAAGTGACGTTCAGAAAAATAGTCACGGTTGAGGGTGATGTCAACAAGGCGACCATCAGTGTCGCTTGCGACAAACGCGCGGCTGTTTATGTCAACGATACCAAAGTTGGTTCGAGCGCGGGGTGGAGCCAGGCTGTGGAGACGGATGTGAGGCGGATTCTCAAGCCGGGAGAGAACGTCATACGTATCGAGGCCGTCGGCGCCGACAGAGATCCCGGTCTGTTGGCGATGCTGGCGGTCAATTGGCGGCCTCTGGCTGAAAGCGACGGGACGTGGCAGGTGAAAACAGGTGACGGTTGGATCGGGGCGATAGAACTCGTGTCGATGAATAAGGACCGTCCGTGGCGGAAAGCGCTGCCCAAAGTCGCCTCCGGGGCCGTCATTGGCCGGGCCGCCGGTCACAAGCTGCCCCCGGATCTCACCCGCGGCGGTGTTCCCGATGACACCCACGACTGGCGCCTGGGCCCGGTGGGGGCCAACGGCTGGGTGTTTTGCCAGCCGGCAAACCGTGGCGCCAGCTCACTGGCGCGGCAGATACTGATTACCCGGGTGGACGAGGAAGGTCCCGCCGCCGGTCACCTGATGGCGGGCGATGTTGTTCTCGGCGTGGATGGTCAAGCGTTCGACACGGATGCCCGCAAGGCTTTGGCCACCGCTATCAACAAGGCGGAAACGGAAAAAAACAAGGGAAAACTCGCTCTTCTGGTCTGGCGTCAAGGTGAGAAGATGGATGTGACCTTCTTCCTGCCGGTGCTGGGCGCTTACAGCGACACCTCCCCGTATGATTGCCCCAAGACCGATAAGATTATCGACCAGGCGGTTGACTACATAAAGCGGAACGAAGACCTGCTCAAACCTGGCTGGTTGGGATATATCAACGGGCTTGGCTTGATGGCCACGGGGCGGAAAGACATCATGCCAGTCGTGGAAAAACTGGCCCATGACAGCCTTCTTCTAGAAGGGGAAACCCTCAGCATTGACAAGCATGTGCCCATGAAGTGCTGGGACTGGTCATATAAAACCTTGTTCCTGTGTGAGTATTATCTGCTCACAAACGACGCGGCGGTCTTGCCGACCATTGCGGAACACGCCACCAAGATCGCCATGGGACAGAGCGGCGCCGGGACCTGGGGACATACCTACGCCGCCATCGAGAACGCCGGCCGCCCGCATGGTCACCTGGGCGGCTATGGAGCGATCAACCAGCAGGGGCTGACGCTGATGATCGTCCTGCCCCTGGCTCAAAAATGCGGTGTTGACAACCAGGAAATCCGGGACGCCATTAAACGGGGAAACGATTTTTTCACATTTTTCATCGGCAAGGGCACCATCCCCTATGGCGATCACGGCGCGGCCAATGAGTGGTTTGACGATAATGGCAAATCTGGCGCGGCGGCCATCTACTTTGACCTGGTTGGAAACCACGACGGCACCCGGTTCTTTTCTGAAATGATCCTTGGGTCAACACCGGCTGGCCGCGAAGCGGGGCACACCGGACACTTCTGGTCACACCTTTGGGGCGGCATAGGGGCTGTCCGGGGAGGAAAGCCGGGTTTGCAAACCTTCATGCGCGAAATGAATCCGATTTTCACTCTCGAACGCCAGCCCGACGGGCGCATGGTCTTTCAAGAAAACGCCGGTGAAGCGGGTGGAATGGGGGACCTTAAAACCAAATGGGACAGCACCGGCTCGCGCCTGTTACAGCTCTGCGCGCCCCGGAAAAAACTGTACATCACCGGTAAAGAGACACCGGAGACATCCCACCTGACCCAAGCGCGGATCGACACGATTCTGCGGGCCGGACGGCTGGATGTTGACAAGCGGGCGCGGAAAGAGCTGACCCGGGAGGAGATTTTGACGCTGTTGGAAGACCCGTTGCCACCCGTTCGCTCAATCGGGGCGCGGACGCTCGCGGAGCGCGGCATCAACTGCGTCGACAGGCTGATCCCCATGCTCGACAGTGAGAATAAGTATGCCCGCTACGGTGCCGCCGAAGCATTGTGCAAGGCGGGTTTCGGCAGTAAAGAGGCGGCCGACAAACTGATCAGCATGATGGCGACCGACGAAGATGTCACCTTCCAGACTTACGCCATCGCCGCGCTGATCAACCGCGACAAAGAGCGGGGCCTTTTGACGGTGGCGAAACCCGCCATACCTGTGCTCCTTAAGATGGCTGTCCGTCATTCGCCCGATGATCCCCGGCGGGTTCTCCAGCATGACATTGGCCGGGCTCTCTTCTATGACGGGCGCGCTCAGCCTCGGCGCGGCTTGCTGCCCGAGTATGGATTGGAAGGCGTGGACCGGGCGCTGCTGCTTCCCGCCATCAAGGAGATACTGACGAATGAAAACGGCTGGGCGCGCAGCACCTTGTCCCACTGGATGTACGCGCGGCTGACCGACGGGGAAAAAGAGCGGCTTTGGCCCGATGTCTACCGGGCCGCCCGCGAGATCGCCCCGTCCGGAATCATGTTCGCTTCCGGAGTGCGCACCGATGGACTCACGCTTTTGGCTGAAAACCATATTCAAGAGGGGCTCGATCTAGCCGTCTGGTATGTCCGCCACCAAAAGGGACATGGTGGTCCCGGTCGTGTCCCCCTGGCCTTGGCGGCCATCCGTGAATACGGGGCGCATGCCAAACGGATCATCCCTGATCTTGAAAAGCATATATCCTATTGGGAATCCCGTCGAAACACCCGCAAACCCGTGCCGCCAAACGACCCCGCCAACCTCATTCGGGAAACGATTGAAAAGATTAAAGCGATGCCTGAGCCGCCGCCGTTCGAGCTGATCAGCATCGCTGGGCAGTTACAGGCGGAATAAGCATGGCGGATTTAACCGCGGGCGCGGATGGGCGAACGTGACGCGTCATGACCACATCCAGGGGCTTGGCGAAGGCGAAACATTCGACCTGACGGGTCACGGACGGCATTGACGCATGGCTTGGGCCGCGGCGAAAATATCCGGGCGCCCGAGGATGCCCCCGGCGGCGCAAATCCCGGCGACAGGGGCGTTTCTCAACAATTCGGCGTTCTCCGGGTTGATGCCGCCGATCGCCACGCAGGGCAGGGGACTGCCGTGAGTCAGCGCCGCCAACCCGTCCACACCGAGAATCTTTCCAGCATCGGGTTTCGTGGAACTGGGAAAAACCGGTCCGACCCCCACGTAATCCGCACCCGCCTCAAAGGCGGCCTGGATGCGTTCCCGGGACTTGGCCGTGGCACCGATGATTTTGCCGCCCGCTTTCGCCCGCGCCGCGCGGATGTCCATGTCCGCCGCTCCCAGGTGCGCGCCATCCGCGTCGGCCTCGAGCATGACATCCACGTAATCATTGATGATGAGTGGCACGTGGAACCGCCGGGTGATGCTAAGCAGCTCCACGGCCAGAGCGGTCAGAGCCGCCGCCGACAGAGTTTTGTCCCGGAGTTGAACCATGGTGACCCCGCCCCGTATGGCTTGTTCAACGGCGGTGAACAGGTCGCGCGAGCCAGCGGCGGCGCGGTCGGTGATCAGGTAAAGTTGGAGGACGGTGGAATTCAATACGCGGGATTAAGGTGGTTAGGGTTTCCGCCTTGGTCATTCAGTGGGTGTTTGCTTCGTCTCCTGCCACATTCTGGCAGTCAGGAGCATGTCCGCCATGACGATGGCGGCGCCCGCTTCCAGAACCGGCTGGACTCGGAGCGTGATACAGGCGTCATGACGTCCTTCAACGACCATTGTTTTAACCTTTTTCTCGTCAAAATTGAAGGTGTCTTGCGGTGTGGCGACGCTGGATGTCGGTTTAATCGCCACGCGGAAAACAATTTGATTGCCATTGGTGATGCCGCCATTGATGCCGCCGGCGTGATTGGTCTCGGTCTCGCCGCTTTCAGTCTTAATCCAGTCATTGTGCTCACTGCCCCGCATGCGGGCGGCGGCGAAGCCGGTGCCGAATTCAATGCCTCGGGTCGCGGGGACCGCGAACACCATATGGGACAGCAACGCTTCCGCCGAATCAAAAAAGGGCTCGCCCAAGCCGATGGGGACGCGGTCCACGGTCAGTTGCACAATGCCCCCCAGGGAATCATGCTCATCCACGGCTTTTACAATGAGCGCCTCATAATCTTTCTGACCACCGATCTCTAAAATCTCAGATCCGACAACCATGGGGCTGGCGACTTTTTTGGCGAGGGCGCCGGCCGCCACCAGGCCCAGGGAGACGCGGCCGGAAAAGTGGCCGCCGCCCCGGTAATCGGTGAAACCCTTGAATTTATGCCGGGCGACGAAATCGGCATGCCCGGGCCGGGGGGATGAGACAAATTGGCTGTAATCCCGGGAACGGGTATTGGTGTTATGAAAAAATATGGTGACGGGCGCCCCGGTGGTATGCCCATTGAAGGTGCCGCTGAAAATATGGGGTTCATCCGCTTCTGTGCGGGGAGTGGTGCCGACACGTCCGCTCTTGCGGCGCGCCAGGTCCGCTTTCATGTCGTCTTCGGTGAAAGGAATCCCCGGCGGGCACCCGTCGATAACAATACCGGCGCCATTGCCATGGGATTCACCAAAGATGGATACTCTAAAAAGTCTGCCAAAGCTGTTCATGATCGTTTCATTCTACGTTTCAAGTTGTAAGTTTCCCACGGACGCGGGTCCGCTCCAGGCGGAAAGGGTCACACGTTCAACGCTGTACGCGAGACCCGGGCGTATGCTGTCGTTCAGCGATCGAGCCCCCGAGACGCGCCAGATCATCAAAGAAGCCGGGATACGATTTCGCGACACAGGCGGGGTTCTGGATATCAACCGGGCCACTCGCGGCCAGCGCGGTGACCGCGGCGGCCATGGCCATGCGGTGATCCCCATGGGAGTCCACTGTCGCCGCGGCGGGTTTTCCTCCCGTGATCACCATGGTGTCACCGTCTAGTTTAATCGTGACCCCCATTTTGCTGAATTCTTTTTGAATCGCCGTTCCCCGGTCACTTTCTTTGTGTTTCAGCCGTTCGACACCGCGCAGGGTGGTGACCCCCTCACAATACGCGGCGAGGGCGGCCAGGGGCGGGAACAGATCCGGACAGTGGGTGGCGTCAAAGGCGAAGGCCCGCAACGGCGCGCTTTCCACAGTCACGCTGTCGGGCGTGATCCGCAAACCCGCTCCGCAGGCTTCCAGGGCTCGGAGAATCGCCCGGTCGGCCTGTCGGGAATCGGGGTTCAGCCCATCCACTTGAACCCGTCCCGCCACCGCGCCGGCGACTAATGGAAAGGCGGCCCCGCTCCAGTCGCCTTCTACCGCGTAGTCCGTCGGCGTGAATGTTTGCCGACCAGGGATGTGGAAGACCTGATAGTTGTCATGCGTGATCTCAATGCCGAAAGCCGCGAGAACCTCCAAGGTCATGTCTAAATAAGGAAGGCTTTTTGGGTTGCTCACCCGCAACCGCGTGTCATGTCGGGCCAAGGGACAGGCCATCAGCAGGCCGGTGATAAATTGGGAGCTGAGGGAGCCATCGATAGCCGCGTCTCCCCCCTTAAGCGGGCCCTGAACCGTCAACGGCAGGCACCCGCCCGTTGACGAGAACGAGGCGCCGAGTTGAGTCAACGGGGCTTCTAAATCATCCAACGGCCGGGTGACCAGCGAACCGTGTCCAGTCAACGTCAACGGAACCGGCGAGAGGGCGGCGATGGGGGTGAACATACGGATGCAAAGGCCGGCCTCACCGCAATTCAACAGGGCTTCCCCCGGGGCGAACCCGCCGTCAATCGTCAGTGTCCGCTCCCGCAGGGAAATATCCGCGCCCAGATTTCGGGCGACCGCTATGGCCGCTTCGGTGTCGTCGCACAAACTGATCCCGGCCAGGTGTGACCGGCCCGGCGCCAGCAGCGCCGCGGCGACCGCGCGCTGGGCGTAGCTCTTGGATGCCGGGGCGGTCAAGCGCCCGTTGATTCTAGCGGGTTGTATTCTCATGCTCGATGATGGTCGTTTACGTCGCCTGTTGTGAAGTGAGAACGTAGTCTTGAACGGCTGATTTTCAATGCGAAATGGAGCGATAGTCAGATTTCCGCGGCGTTGTAAACACGGCATCCGCCGCTTGAAAATGTGGCGGGGCTGTCCTGGACATGGTTGTTGAACCCGATTTCCGGGGTTTGGATGTGGCCGCGCCACCGAGCATGGACCGAGATTTAGAAACCGCGCCCGCCTGGATTATTCACGCGGCGTGAATAATCCACCCCTTTGGGGGCGTGATCCCGTTGCCAGTCAACGAGAAACGTGGCTAAGCCCCGCGTGCGCGGTGTCGCCGCGACGCGGCTCACGCCGTTTGTTCGCCGTTTCGGCGGCGAACATCACGGCTTTTGCCTGACTCATTGAACAAAAGTGATTCATGAATGCGCCATGAGGGCGCATGAATGAATCAGGCCCAGGGCTCTTGACGTGGATGGCGCGGCGTGTATCTTTCAATCTGTTCACGCGTCATCTGTTTTTATGATCAGTCTTGCAAGCGACGAAAGCGACCTATTTCCATGCGACCCATCAGTGCGACCACCCAGTTTTGCGCCGTCATTGGCAACCCTGTCGGACACACCCTTTCTCCGGCCATTCATAACGCCGCCTTCCAAGCTCTGAATTTAGACTTTGTCTATGTGGCCTGTCAGGTCGAGGATGTCAAAGGAGCCCTGGCCGGCATGCGGGCGCTGGGAAATTTCCGCGGCATGAGCGTGACCATTCCACATAAAACGGAGGTGATGAAGTATGTGGATGAGGTGACGGAAGTGGACCGGAACATCGGATCGATTAACACGGTGATTCATGAGGCCGACAAGTTGATCGGGTTCAGCACGGACGGCCCCGGGGCGTTGAAAGCGCTCAGTGACGCGGAGGTGTCTATCGATGGCAAGAAAATTCTCTTTCTGGGCGCGGGCGGGGCGACCCGGGCCATCGCCTTTACCTTGTGCTGGCAGGGAACATTGCGGGAATTGTCTATTCTGGATATCAACCGGGACCTGCTGACGGGATTGACCGGCGATCTCGCCGCCAAAACTGACACGCCTGTTCAGGGAAGCCTGTTCACGGCTGAATCCCTGGCGGTTGAGATGGCCGCCGCGGACATTGTCATTCATTGCACACCGGTGGGCATGCATCCGAACGTGGACGCGTCTCTGGTTCCGCCGGCGTTATTCCGGCCGGGGCAAGTGATCTTCGATGTGGTTTACACGCCTCTGGAGACGAAATTGCTGGCGGACGCCAAAGCCAAGGGACTGAAAACAATTTCCGGCATTGAGATGTTTGTCAATCAAGCCGTGCTTCAATTTGAGCGTTTCAGCGGGGTGGACGCGCCGGTGGATGTCATGCGGGACATCGTGATGAGACATCTGAGCGCGTGACGAGTGCCAGAGGCGGACAGGTGGAATGCGGGTAAGGCCGAAGGCGACCTTTTTTTTACTTTCGCCTTCGATTTCTTGAACATGGTCTGTCGCAGAACCGTGCACCCTATCGGCACCAGTGTCGCGGAAACAGCCTCTCCGTTTTCGTTGTATAAATTCCCCTTCAGGGATATCGGTGAGATACGCCACGGACGCAGTCGATCCGCATCAGGGTCGCGATGCGTCTGAAAATCCAGTTCAGCCGGAACCAGCGAGTAAGTGTTCAGCTCTTCACTCGGTTCGAAGGCGAGGTCGGCAAGGTCATGCCCCGGATACTCCCGCAAGACCGTGTTTTTTGCGGCAATCGGCAGACTGTAGAGCAGCGGCCCCCTCTTCACACCAACGTCCCCGTCGCATGCGGAAACGGACTCGACCTCACAGCGAAGCGAGAGCGATATCTCATCACCTGCCCGCCATTCCCTCTGTATGCGACAAAAGCCCTCCTCCTCGGTGATCTGGGCATCTCCCGCATCAAGCTCATATCCTTGCGCCCAGCCGGGGATCCGGAGCCGCAACTCGAATGTAACCGGACGTTCAGGCTCAATGTGAAAGACAATCTGTTCGGAGAACGGGTAGTCAGTCTCCTGCGTGATCTTAACCTTGGTTCCAGCTATCTCCGTGTGGAGCTCCGACGGGCCGTAGCAGAGCGCGCACATACCCTCACCATCCGCCAGGCGCATCCACATGCGGTTGGTATAATACGGCAGGAGTTTGATCGCATTCGGATTACAGCAGACCGCAATATCCTCATGGGTCGGGGAGAGCTTGCGCCTGCCGCCATTTCCCTCCGTCGTAGCCGCGAAACGGTTGTCCATGGTCATGTAGCTGATGCCCTTGCCATCCGCCAGACGCGCGCCTTGGGCGGCGTTGAAAGCAAGCCACTCGGTCATATCCGCCCACTGACGATTTCCAGTCTTCTGGCTGGCGCTCTGGAGGCTGGTCAAAAGCTCGGTGATGGCGCAGTATTCGTAAGTCATGTCGGGAGTGGGTTTGAAGTCTTTGATCGATTCCGCTCCAATACAGGCTCCACTCGGCGTCAGGTAGCGTTGGATTTTGGTGAAGGCATTCGCTGCCGCCTGCTGAAATTTCGGGTCATCCGTCACACTCGCGACCCAGAGGGGGACGCGCAGATGCTCGGTGGTGTGCGGGGTGTGCCAGGTAAAATCCTTGTCAAGGTCGAGCAGGTTTTCCAGTTGATTGTCCGTGTCCCGGACCTGCTCCGTGGCGCTGTAATCCTCGTAGCACCAGACCCCGAAATCGCGGTACGCGTCCTTTCCCGTGAGCCTGAAAAGCCACTCGCACACGTCCACCAGCATCAGGCCGTGACAGGTTCCGCCGGCTGGACGCTTGACGTTGAAGTAGGAATGACCGGGTCCATAGTGCTGCATGGTCAACTGCATGGCCCGTTCAACGGCATCGAGGTACTCCGCCTTGCCGGTCAGTTCGTAGTAGGCCAGCATCGCCACAAAAGCGCGGCTCTGCGTCCAGAACTCGCCGTTTTCGTCGTCATGTCTGTAGCGCCATTTTGGGGCATAGATGCCGATATAGCCGCTCTCGTCCCGGGAGTCCAGAAGCTCGGCCATGACGCGATCGGCTTTCCCGATGGCCGCCTCGTCGCCCGAAAGGTACGCCATGCGTACAAACCCGTCCCACCAGACAGCCTGGGTCTCGCCGTCCCACCATCCGCACGGGACATCTTCAACCATGCCCGCCTCCGCGACGGCCGCACAGGCTGCACGGTTGCCGGTAAACGCGCCCGAGGAAGCGCGCGGTGAGATTTCATCCAGGCATGCCGCAAAACCGTGTTGCAGGTCATCCAGCATCTGCTGTTTCATCCAGCTTCGGGGACGTACATCACCAAGCTGCAACATTTTGAATTCTACTTTCATAGCGTCACACCTGTGGTGTTCGTTGAAATCATGATAGTTACCGAACGTTTGATTTCTCAACAAAATCGAATAGATAGAGAATTACGCCCACATGGCAACTGTACCACCACTGGTGATACTGGAATCCGGCCACAATTCTGTCCCCATCAAAGGATTGAAGGGGTCCCGGTCGACATCAATTGAAATGGTTTTCAGCATCGGCACACTACTCAGCGGCTTCCGCTCTGATCGGTGGCAGCTTCATCTCCTGCATGAAGGCGGAGATCATATTTCCTTTGATCCCGGAACGCTTGTGGATACGCAAGAAGCTGGTCAGGGCAATTTCGACTTCGCCCTTCTCAAATACCGGCCACCATTCATCGTTAACATAGAAGCACATGGGGCCTCCCTCGCGTTTTCCCCAGCCCCGATCCTTTTCAAACAACAGCTTGCCATCTGCGTAGACCCGGTAACCATCACCACTATTCATATGGGCTTGTCCTCCGAGTACCAGGCGGTACACGTGATCCTTTTTCATTTCGGGCAACTTCATTTTGGTGCGCATGAGAATCACTTCGTGCTCCCATAACGTCTTCATGGGATCACAGCAACGGCAGTAGTCTTCTTTGCAAACGAAATGATGCCGTACCTCAATGGGCTTACCCTCTGCCTGCTCGATCCATAAACGAGGCTCTGTGCGCAGCTTGCCATTTTCCTGACCGAAGGGCGCCAGCCCCCGCTTCCATCCTGCCTTCACAGGATCGAAGTCGACCGCGTACCAGTTCTCCATGCCATCGGGATAGGTTACCGGACGGTAGCGGGTGCCAACCTCCCAGTATTTCTCTTCCGGTGGATCAAAACTATAGTAGTCCCAGGCGATATCGGCCAGATCCGCGCCGAATGTACGCCAGGCGTAATCCGAAACACCAGCCTGCTGATACAGATTGATCAGCCCCTTCAATGCCCGACCCTCCATCCTGCCGGCCAGCTCCTTGGCCAGATTCTTCGCCTGCTTCTGCTCGTATTCCGGGATGAGCGTCTTCATCACGATCGCGCCAAAGGCCTTCTTGACCTTCGGACCAAAGTCTGCGGGGTTCGCATTCATGAAGATTTCCTGGTGCGGCATTGTCGCCTCCGGGAAACGCTGATTTCCCGCCTCGAAAAGCGCTTCGTAGCCGCCGGGAAGCGCAACAATTGTTCCTGCCAGGCTGTTCAGCAAATACTCGACACCGGCACTCATGTCCTGCCCGCCCGGCGCCGCCAGCGTCGTGGGAAATTCCGCATAAGCCTTGATAAGCGTTTCCAGCGCAAACGCCTGCACTTCAGGCTCCGCGTTCCGCAGTTGCTTGACCAATTCGCCCAATGGCGCCAGCGCAACGGCGCGCTCGTTGTTCCTGACCATGTCCCCAATGATCGGCAGTACCTTCCTGTAGAACCGCTTGTCGCCGGCGACAGGGGCAAGCGCCGTCATGGCGGCCTTGCGCAGCCACCAGTCATCGTGCTCCAGCCAGTGCGTGAGACGGTCGACATGCGGCGCAATCAATGCCGGACGGGCCCGCCCCAGCGCGTTCAACGCCGCCTCGACCACCCACCAGGACTCGTCAGGATCGTTGATCATGACGGTGACCAGCCTGAACATTTCATCCGTCAGGTCTTTATCCGGAATCGGTTCCCCCTTGAACATCCCGGTGATGCACCGCAGCCCTGTGAGACGACCGCGGGGATCACTGGACTTGAGCAATGGAACCACCAGATGCGTGCGCCCGTGCGCGGCAATGGCGTTTGCCGCAGCATCACGAATGCCCTGATCGATGTGATAGGCATACATCAACAAGGTGTCGTCATCCACATCATCGGCCCCGAGTCTCTGCCCGATCGGCATGGACGCATCGGTTTCCAGTCGTTCCGCGGCAATGTCCTGCCGCTGTCCCGACCTGTACTCTCCAGGTGTCAGCGAATAAAAGATCGCGTCGGCTTCCGTTCCCCACGGCAGCACGGGCAATTGATATGTCCGGGCATGCTTTGACCTGGGCGCGCCGTACATCCGCAACTGCTTGCGGGGTAATGTATAAATCATGGGGATCCAGCTTCCCCATCCGCGCCCCTCCAATGCCGTATCCGCATAACCGACATTCCAATCGCTGACCCATCCGAAATCACCCTTGTGGGTGCGGGCAAGCTCGTACATCCAGCGGCGACCGTCCATGAAGGATCGATATTGCTCCGGCCGTTTGTCTTTGACCAAGCCCATGGACTGACCGCGCCAGAGTTCGCCAATGCCACCCCCCGTATGACCATGAAACAGCCAGGAGGTTGAATAGAATCCTTTTGTGGCATTGATGTCGCGAGCCTTGGCATAGACGGATTCCTCGCCCTCCGGCGTCAGGTTGGCGGCCGCCGCCATCGCCAGTGCCAGCCCCGTATTGCGTCCATTGCTTACCATGCCGCCCTCCGGAACCCCGTCGCCATAGGCGACATTGCCATGACCGGCAAAGCGGTAGAAGTGCAGCAATGAGCTTTGCAGCGTGTGTTCATCGACCTGCGCACCACACTCCCTGGCCATCAGAAGGAACAGCACGCAATGCACCCCGGCCGCATTCATGTGGCCGCCGGCCATATAACTGTAGGAAGCCCCGCCACGCCCCATCCAGGAGCCATTGTAGATCGTGCGCTTCAGGTAATCGGCGATCTTCTCGATCAACGGAATCACGGATTCATCGCCCGTACGCAGATAGTATTCACAGAGCGCCGGACCATTGTAGCCGGCAAACCAGGGATAGGTCTTGAACGCTTCCTCGTTCTTGTGCTTTGCAACCAGATCCGCCACCCATTTGCGCGCGACGTCCAGATCTTTCTCCTCCCCCGTGGAGAGCATAAAGAGCAATGCCGCATCCAACCCGATCCCGACCGAATCCTTCTCCGCCGCAAGCAGTTCTGCAAACTGGCGCACGATCGTGTCGGATTTTTCGCAGTTTGCCGGCCACGTCTCGCTGTAGGCGCCCAGCGCGGGAATCGTGACAATGACTTCACGCGCCTGCGATTTGGCGTCATCCTTCACCATGAGCTTCAAAACACCATCCGTCGCCTCTGCGTCCGTAATGAAATTGCCCAGCAGTATGCGCGGATCCACATCCTTGAGCACCTGCCCATTGATGCTCTCGATGATCTGCCCCTTCCTGAGTTGCCCACACGCTTCGGCTGGCGAACCCGGCTCAATGTTCGCAATAAACATCGTGAAATTCGGACGACGCAAATCCAACCCGATCCCGACAGGCCCCCAGCGCTTGATTTTGTAGCTGGACGCATCGGGGTCAGGCGCCATGTGAAACGGCGGAGGCGTCCTGTAATATTCCGCCGCCTGAAGACAACCCACACTGACGAATGCCGCGACAACCCCGGCCACGACACGCTTGCACATCATTCTCCGCATCATATACCTCACAGCTCCTGCATCTTTGTACAATAATACTTTACTGTTTCAAATTCGGCTTCCGGCGGAATGAGGTGATCGGGACAGGGGACGTACCCCCGAGATCGATCAATGGCCCATTCTTGAAGCAAATATCTTCCCGGAAGTGGGCAAAATCAAACTGCGCACCAGACTTGAATGCATATTTGACGTTCTGACAGGTCATTTTCATTCAGTTTCAAAAACTTATCCATCATGTGCATGATTCACATAAAGATCCGTTGAAAGGTATTTCAGGCCGCTGTCGCAAACCAGCATGGCGACACAGGCTCCTCTCTCGCACCCGCCAAGCACCTGCAATGCACCAGCCAGATTGGCACCGGAACTGAAGCCGCCGAAAATACCTTCCTCGCGGGCCAGCAGACGCGCACAACGGGTCGCCTCATCGTCGGTCACTTGCAGGTAATCATGGACCAAATTCTTCTGCAGAAGCGGCAACGCAGGCATGGAATAACCGCCGCCCTGGATTTTGTGGCTCTGGCATGTTATGGGCTGTCCGGCAAGCACGGCCGCGCTGGCCGGTTCAATCAGATATCCTCGTATCTCCGCGTTCTGCTTGCGGAGATAGCGCATGATGCCGGTAAAGGTGCCCCCGGTGCCGGTAAAATCGACAAATACGGTTACCTCGCCTTTCGATTGTCTCCAGATTTCCGGCCCCGTATATCGCTCGTGGGCGAGTGCGCTGCCGGCCAGCAGAAACTGATCGGCACGAAAGGCTTTCCGCTCCCGTACAATTTCTTTTGTCCGCGCCTCGACCAGGGCGAGGTCCTCTCCGGATACTTGATTGGGCGGCGAGTGCGGTGCCTGATCCACCAAAACCACCTCGGCGCCCAAGGCAGCCATCATGCGGGCGCGTTCCATGGTGTTGCCTCGGGACATCACCGCGACAAAGGGGTGTCCCAACGCCCGGCAGACAATCGCCAGTCCTGTCCCAGTGTTGCCACTGGTCAGTTCAACCACTGTCTGCCCCGGCACCAGATCCCCTT
This sequence comes from Lentisphaeria bacterium, assembly GCA_032251435.1. Classification (GTDB taxonomy): domain Bacteria; phylum Verrucomicrobiota; class Lentisphaeria; order Oligosphaerales; family MVZH01; genus JAVVEH01. Next base: position 45,273 of record JAVVEH010000017.1, read on the forward strand.
GCGCTTTGGCCTCGCGCACTATTTCGAGGGCGATCCGGTCTTTCTTGCTGAGGCCCGGATTCAAGTATTCGCACTTGGCCAGAATGCGTCCGTTCAAATCCAGAGTCTTCGCTATTTGATGCAATTCAACCAACGGCGTTTCGCCGATCGCATCAATGATTGAAGGATAGAGTGTATCGGTTGCTGTCATCATGCTGTCGCTCTACGTGAGTATTCAAGAGCAAGGCCGTACGCCTCGTCAAAGAGCGCTTCCAGGCTGGCAATCGGGATGTCCGGGGTTGCGCCGTTGCCAAGCGTGAACATGAACCGGCTATCTTTCCGAAAGTAGGTATTAAACATCCTGCGCGTTTCAGCCCGGACTTCCTCCACGGTTCCGTACGGGATGGTCTGCTGGACATCGAATCCTGCCCAGAAACAGATTTTGCCGCCGTGTTTCGACACGGTGTCCTCGGCACTCATGGCAAACTTCTGAATGGGATGGATGACCTGCATGTCCTGCGGATGCTCCGCAAGCAGCCTGTGCAAACGATCACGATGGTCCGGATCGTCATAAATATCCGGTCCCAGCCACTTCTGGAACATGATAGGCACCCGTCGGGCACAGCCCTGGCCGTCAATCACCCGGCGCATCTCTTCACGTGACAATGTCTCTATCATTTCAACTCACTCCTTGTCGCCTGATCATATTCCGGTCTTAAACACAGGGCATCCTATTTGCGCTTAGATAATTTCCAGTTGGTCCCTGTCTGGAAATTCCGGAAATGGCGCGAAGGGCAGGGTCTGGTACCAGAAGGCCACGGAGCATATGTCGTGCTGTCCGGGGTAGTATCGACCGCCGCTTCGCCAGCCCAAGGCCTGGATGGTGACTCTGAGATCCTCCTCAAAGCGGATCGGATCCATGATGTGCCAGCGATACATGGCATGGCGATGCTGGGAGTTGTATGTCCCGTCAGGGCGAAGCACCTGGTGCATGCCCATGAAGGGCGTCGAATACTCCACATACTGTCCATCAGAATCCCAGTTGTATGCTCCGCCAAAGTAATCTTCCGTGCCGGTTCCGCAGATAGTCGGAAAATCCGTATCGCCATCGAGGTAGAACTTGATCTCGCCTTCTCCCCACCAGCCGTTGTTATTAATTCCCCAGCCCATTGACGTCCCCACATAGTGTCCGCGCCCTTTTATACCGTCGACGATCGTGTAGGGCTCTTTGTATGGGATGGGATTGGTCCGCCTGAACTGCGCATGGAAATATGCACAGTCCTCCTGAACATCCGTCAGCGTGTAGTTAATCTGGTAGAACACCATGCTTGCCTCTGTTGGATGCCCATTCTGGACGGTCATGCGACATCTTCGACGGAAAGGCATCTCCCAGAAGCAGTTCAGTCCCCGGCTGGGGTTCACGCAGACTGGCAGGGAGTTCACGCGCACGAGGGGCCCGCGGGTGCCGCCTTCATTGAACCCGACCCAGGGCGCCGCGAAGAAATCGCACATGGGTGTTTCAACGGAGGGTAGATCCTGGTCATCCCAGTAGATTCGGAGAATGGAGTCTCTGTTGACTTTGCCGGCGAACCACATGCTTTGAATAGCGCCAGGCCCCGTAATGTCCGCCAGTTCATAGGTCTCGCCGGGTTGGATGTCACGCTTGCACGGGCAGCATTTCCATCCAACGCCAAGCTCGCGCGCCGGCCCCTGAGGGCCCGGCTCTGCCATGCCGCCTCTGCCCTTTTCCCCCGTGGGGTTTTCGGCGCTGATGGAGCGCGTCTTCGCCCTTGAAAGGCGGGACAGATTACCCAAATTCATTCCTAATCCATTGAACATCATTTCTTTCGTCTCCTTGATAAATGTTTTGAAGGATGACCAATCCTGTTGTTCAACCTTCCATGCCGGGACAGCGCCACTGGATGGGATTCAGAATCCTCCCCTGCCAAGGAGATCTTCCTTGCGCAGGGCGTACAGACCGACCTTGAAGGCGCGCTGGAGGAATGTCCTGGAATCGATAGTGTGTTCTTCAAGGTACTTCTCCAAGGCGCGCGACTGATTCTTCGAACCCGGCGCGTGCCTCATCTTCAGTTCGACGCCCTCGCCCCCGCTGGCGAACCACTCGCGGTCGGCGAAGGCAAGCTCCCGTTCCATCGCTCCATCGCCGTGCAGGAGCCTATCGATCCCGTAACTGAGGATCTTCCTCGCTTCAAGTTTATGAAAGCGGTTGGAAACTTCTTCCAGCGCTTTGCTCCCACCCGCAGACAGGTGGACGCTGAAGTTGACTCTGTCGGTATACATGAAGGTGTAGGATTCAGCATCGTCCCATGCCTTTCGCCATTCCGCAAATGGCCGGGTCTTCAACACCATCGCCCGGCAAAGTGTTTCAACCATCAGCATGTTGCCCTCATGGTTGAACCGTTCATCTCCGAGGGTGAGCTTTGTTCCAGGAGATTCGCTGAAGCGCTCCCCCATCACCGCCCAGATGTCGGCAAGAGGCAGGTTGTTCTCTTTGCAGATCGTCCGGATGACCGTGTTGAGCGCGGCAATCTTACGGTTCTCTTCGCTTTCGGGGTCGTTGGTCGACATCGGAATCGTTGTGACGATCAGCTTGGCGCCGAGCCTCTTCGCGGATTCCGCAATGGACATGAAGGACTTCCTGTAATCGTCGGCCGGTGTTCCTTCCCGGGCATCCTCAATGGGCGGAACGAGAATCATCCAACGTTCCCGGTTGTTCCCGCTCATGGCCTTCAGGTCTTTGGCAAGGTTGGCGAGATTGCTCTTCAGCTTCGCCACATTTCGCGTGGTCACCATTTCGCCGCCGTCGTTCAGAATATCCAGCAGCATTTTGTACCACCCTCCGGGCCGACCGCCCGAAGTCACCTGACGGGTGCCCACCCCGATGACCTGTGGCGATGCGTTCCACGTCTGTTCGAGAGCCTCGCATTCTGCATCCGTCAGTCCCATGGTCTTGAGAATCCCCAAGGCCATCACCCTATGCCCCACGGCAACGGGATGAATGCCGTCGCTGCTGATCACATTGCGCCGGCCGGTTTCTTCCGGGTTTTTAATTTTTGCAATCCTGGCAAACGCCGCTTCGTTCAGAAGCGCAATGGGCAGACCCCGCTGTTTTGCCAGCTCCCTGAGAAAGGCATTGTAGGAGTCCGCTTTCTGGTTGAGCCTGAATTCGGGATCCTCGGTGATCTGGGTGAAGGTCGACAGGATCACCTTTGTCCCTGCGGCTTCGCATGTGTGGAGAATTCGCGGGACATAGATTTTGAAGTCTTCAAGCTCGCACCCCATCCCGGGGTCGGGCTGGTAGGCCCCGATCTTGGCCGTCGGATCCGTATGCCAGACATCATTGACACCGACCGACAGAAAGAGATGGTCGGGCTTCTGCCGGAGAATGCTGTCCAGACGCAGCAGCATGTCGGACGATTTATTGCCCGGGATACCGGCATAGATTCCCTTTGCATAAATGCCGTGGGCCTTGAGTCCGTGAATCACCAGACGGCAGTATCCACCGTACTCCTCCCCCCCGGCCGTTATCGAGTCTCCCAGGAAGGCGACCGTGTCGCCATCTTGAACCAAAAGCTTTCTGGTTGCAGGCTCTTCTCCCCGAACAGCGAATACCACAAAGACTAACAGCAGGGACACAATTGAGACTACTCGTTTCATGTCACACATCCTACTTGGGGTTATGGCAGCAAGATGCCGCTTTTATTCCGATTCTTGTCAAAAATGTTTCTTTTTGTCTTCCGTAAGTTCCGTTTCATTGTGTCGATCATTTTGATCGCAAAATGGAATTAACAGTTACGACTCAGTAGAGGAAACCGGCCAGATAGAGCGGGATTTGGGGGCCGGCCCCATGCTCGGCGCCGTCCTTGAAAAGAAGACCGTTCTGGAGTCCCGCCAGTTGTTTCATGCACTTGTCAGGGCCTCCGATTTCAATCTCATACCGGCATTTCTGGCCGCATAGCGAAAAATCAACACACTCAGAGGTATGCAATGGGTGAATATGGCTCACTTGAGAGCTGAAAAAGGATTCACGCAAGTTGCCTCGCTCGACCGAGCTCTGCCATAGTCCGCTGCTGATGGCGTAATAGAGGTTCGGGTTGTTCAAGAGTATTTTCGATTTCTTGATTGATCTGACATTCTTGTTGGCCATTGCCACTACGGTGGCCAGTTCGGCACGTTGCAGTAAATCCAGGAACTCGTAAAGGGTATCACGGCTGACATCGAGCTCGTTGGTGAGCGAGGCCGTGCTCAGGGTGGGGATGGTACTCATCGAAAGAAAGGCCAGAAGTTTCTTCATCTTCAGGCTGCTCAGTGTCTGAAGAGGGCGGGTACTGGGAATGTCTTCATAAATGACTTTCTCGATGACAGCGGCAAGCAGCTGTAAATAATCATTTGGGGCGCAGGAAAGAAAAAACGGGAAGTATCCGGTCGTGCAGTAGGTCTCGAAATCGCGCAGAATGGTTGAATGCACACGGGTTAGCTTCCTGCTAATGGACAAGTGATCCTGCACGATGTTTTCAAATGGGTAGGCAGTCCAGTGCTGACCATATGTCACATTCAAATATTCACGGAAAGACAAGCCTTTCAGTGTGTAGGTTAACATCCGGCGGGAGAGATCGCCGCGCTCGTGCAGAATGTTAACCATGGAACTTCCCAGAATAATGAACTGCTTGCCGGGATAGCTGTCATAGAGAGCTTTGACAGCCTGGCTCCAATCTGGATATTTGTGCACCTCGTCTATGATGACACATTCGCCATAATATTTAAAATATTCATCCACGGATTCATAAAGTCCGGTTTTGAGAATCAGCGGATTATCCGCAGATAGGTACAAGCATTTCTCGACACTATCGTACTTCCGTTTATAGTGCTGGAGAACTAGGGTTGTTTTCCCGCTGCCGCGTGCCCCAACGATACCTATCAAACGGTGCTTCCAATTGATTCTGTCAGAAAGATACCGGATGAAATCAGTAGGGATATCGGCAACGACTCGCCCGTGTACCGCAAATAAATCGCTTAACATATCGCTACTCCAGATCGGATTCCAACACGCATGACGGATACAGGAAACATACCATGATCGCCCGTTCCGTCAACCGCATTCGACAAAATAGCCGTTTTTTGTCGCCCAGAAAAAACAAAACAATCACTTAAAACACATAACACGAGATTGGCACAACGCCGTTGGGAGCCCCTGTCGCTTGGGTTCCCCCCAAACGGCGACTTCGCTTGTCATCTGTCTGCCATCGAAAGAGACTATACAGCCATTTGCGACATTTGAGATACCGCGGATCGTAACTTTCACCGGCCGGTTCCGTTTCCATGCAAGGTCAACTTCAAAACCGCCGCGCGCCCGCAATCCTGTGACGCCGCCCTCGGACCACGCCTCGGGCAGGGCGGGCGGCAGGCCGATAATATAGCCGCCATCCACGGTCTGCCGGTGACTCTGCGCAAGCATCTCGGCAATGGCCGCCGTGATCCCTAAATTGCTGTCGATCTGAAACGGCGGGCAGGCACCCCATAGATTGGCATAGAAGCCGCCCCTGCCGGTGTAGCTGACCGGGGAGAATGGCCACGAAAAGTCACGAATAAGCCGACCACAATCAAGTTGATTCTATGGGCTGAAAAATAAACGAAACAAGCTAAATTGACTGATCATTCACCGTCAAACGATGATTAACGCCCGCGGAAGCGATTCGACGCGTCGGCGGGGAAGGCATAAAAGCGGAAAACGATGGATATGGACTTCTATATTTCTCAGAGTGGTGATGATCTTAACCCGGGGACATTCGACCAGCCGTTCAAATCGGTGGGGCGCGCGCGAGCCGAGGTCTGTGACTGCGGTGAGCGCGGCGAGCGCCCCATTACGGTTCACTTGAGGGCGGGCGCCTATTATCTCGACGACACCCTCCGGTTCACGGCCGAGGATTCGGGGTCTCCCGAAGCCCCCGTGACCTACGCCGCGTATCAAGGCGAAGCTGTCGTCATCAGTGGCGGTACCCGGCTCGCTTTTGACTGGGCTCCGTACCGGGATGGCATTCTACAGGCGAAAACCCCGCCCGGTCTGGATATCGATCAGCTCTTCGTGAACGGGAAGCGCCAGCACATGGCGAGATACCCGAACTACGATCCGGCGGTCCGCCCGCTGAACGGATTCGCGGCCGCCGCGTTCAGTCCGGAACGCGCGGCGCGCTGGCGGGATCCGGCCGGTGGCTACATCCATGCCATGCATAGCAAGCATTGGGGCGGGTATCACTACCGTATCACCGGCAAGAATGCCGATGGCACGGTCGCCTACGAGGGCGGCTGGCAGAACAACCGTCAGATGGGCATGCACGATGAACACCGGTTTGTGGAAAATATCTTCGAGGAACTCGACGCGCCCGGTGAATGGTTTCACCGTTCGGCAGGCTCACGGCAGGCGGGGATACTCTACTATTACCCGCCCGAAGATGTCGATGTCGATACGGCTATCTTCGAGATAGCTCGATTGAAGCATCTCGTCGAATTCAATGGCGTGCCTGAAAGCCCGGCGCGACACATCCGACTTCAAGGGCTGACATTCCGCCATGCGGCGCGGACGATTATGGAACCCTATGAGCCCTTGCTGCGCAGCGACTGGAGCATCTATCGCGGGGGCGCGGTTCTGTTTGCCGGGGCTGAAGACTGTGACATCGCCGACTGCGAATTTGATCAGGTTGGCGGCAACGCCGTGTTTGTCAGCGGCTACAACCGCCGGATCGTTGTCCGTGGCACCCATATCCATGGAACCGGGGGCAACGGGGTCTGCTTTGTGGGTTCGCCCGATTCTGTCCGCAGCCCGCTTTTTGAACGTTTCGAGCATCAGGCGTATCGGGATCTGGATCTGGGTGCCGGGCCCAAGACAGATAATTACCCTGCCGATTGTGTGGTCGAGGACTGTCTGATCCACGATATCGGCGTGGTTGAGAAACAGGTGTCGGGTGTCCAGATCTCCATGTCGAGTGGTATTACCGTCCGGCATTGCTCCATCTATGATATATGCCGGGCCGGTATCAACATCAGCGAAGGCACCTTCGGCGGACATCTGATCGAATTCTGCGATGTCTTCGACACCGTTCTTGAGACCGATGACCACGGCAGTTTCAACTCGTGGGGCCGGGACCGCTACTGGGAGCTGGAGGGGGAACAACCCGAGGACTTAGATCTGGCCGAAATCATGCTGCTGGACGCGGAGAAAACGATCATCCGCGACAGCCGCTGGCGCTGCGATCACGGCTGGGATGTGGATCTCGACGACGGCTCGTCCAACTATGAGATCACCAACAACCTGTTCCTGCGCGGTGGCTTGAAACTGCGCGAAGGGTTTTACCGGCGGGTCTACAACAACATGGCCATCAACAGCACGCTTCACCCGCATGTCTGGTATCCGGACAGCCGGGATGTGGTCACCCATAACCTGTGGATGGCGCCGTATCGGCCCGTCCTGAAAAACTGGGGCGGGGAGATTGACCGTAACCTGTTTGTCTCCGAGTTTGATCGTCAGGCCTTTGCCGACAAGGGCTGCGATGCAAACTCCATCGTCGGCGACCCGATATTCGCGGATCCCGCGAACGGCGACTACCGGCTCGGGGAGGACTCCCCGCTACTGGGACACGGGTTCGAGAATTTCCCCATGGATCAGTTTGGGGTGAAGAAACCGGCCTTGAAAGCCATTGCCCGGACACCTGACTTTCCCGACCCCATCCTCGATGCCGAACGTCCGGAGGGCAGGGCGGCGACCGCGATCTGGATGGGCGCGGAGGTCGCGGCATTGACCGGCGAGCAGTTCTCCGCCTTCGGGATCAAGCGGGAAGACGGGGGCATCCACCTGGTCACCGTGCCGCCGGATTCCGCGGCCGCGAAGGCAGGCCTCATGGAGCACGACCTGATCCAGCGCGTGAACGGCTGCCCCACGCGAACGGTGAAAGATCTTCGACAAACCATCAGCAATGCCGCCGGCGACACGCTCCGCATCCGCCTGATTAGAAACATCAAGACCGAGCTTGTGGAAATTGCCGTGGCAAAGTGCGAGGGCGATGCGCCACCGAACGGGCTGGGAAGCCCGTTCTACGGGTGAGGAGCTCAGCGCCCCTTAGTCGGGCTTCCCAGCCCGACCGGAGACGCGTCTGTCGGACAGAGCCTGCCGGATTCGCCGCCAATACGTGGAACTTGCACTTGCGGCGACCTTAAAATTGGTCTTTATCCACGTTCATCTGCGGTTCAAAAACACTTTCAGGACACCCTTATACTAGCGCTCTCTGTTGCAATTCAGCAAATGAGAAGAAGGTTCATCTCTCCGCCGCTATTTTCCCCTTCGCACTTCCCCGGGGAGACGCTTGAAATGGGTTTTGAAAGCCCGGCTGAGTGAGGAACCGCTTGCCATGCCCACCCGGGACGCGATTCCATCCAGCGTAAGATCCGTGCGCTTCAACAAATCCGCCGCCATGTCCATCCGCAAGATCCGGTGTTTTATCCGGCGCTTTTTCGTGTAATAAAAGGTGTCTTTTCTTCTGGTGATATACCAAGGCAGTTATGAGCACCTATACAAATCCAATCATCCCGGGCGACTGGAGCGACCCGGGTGTGGTTAGGAGTCATTGATGAGAAACCAGAACACATTCAAGAGTCATCGTCTTTGCGCCATCTGTGGATTCATGATGGCCCTGCTTGTGGCCCTGCCTTTCACGGCACGTGCGAATGAGCCCTATGCCGAGGTGCTCGAAGCGCTGCGTGCGGAAATCCACAGGCTGTTGCCGCGGATCGATGAGGCGACCCGCAAGCGTATCGAGGAGACCAGGGATAATGCGGAACGCATTCCATTGGTGAAAGCGCTCCCGGCGGTCGAAGCCGTTCTGAGCAGCGATGCGCTGGATGCCAAACTCGCGAAGTTTGCGATCCTGCGTGATGCGACACCGACCGCGCTGGCGGAATTTGCAAGTCAGGGAGCAGCGCGGAAAGCATTGATCGATGCCTTGCTGGCGGACGATGAACTGATGTTGCAGATCGCCGTTGCCGATGGTGCGCGGCCGGTGGAAGCGCGCGATTCTGTCACCGCCAGCTATGGCAGGGTAATGGAAATCTATGATGCCATCCAGAAGGCCAGCAGCAAGGCGCAAAGCGGTATTTACCAGCGTCTGGCGCTGGCCGTGGCGCTTGAATACAGCGAATCGGCGGCGGCGGATATTCCCAAGGCGGTCGTCCGCTATGGCCATTACGTAAACGCCTATGAAGCCGGCGAATTGGATCCCAACTTTCCTCGTTTCAGTGTCTGGGAGCTGCGCTTTGTGGTGTGCGCCCCGGAAAGCGATGAAACACTTGCCTGGGGCAGGGAGATGCTCCGTAATTTCCGGCCTGATCATATTTACACCGAGAATGAAGGTTGGCGCTATGCGAATGTCGTGAACACCGATGTCAGATACGGCTCCATCGACGTCGGAAAAGACCGGCCTGAATTGGCGGGAATGCAGAACATTTTGATGAATGGCGGGATTTGCGGCCGTCGCGCCTTCTTTGCGCGCTACATCTGTCGTGCGTTCGGCATTCCCGCTACGCCACGTCCGAGTCCTGGGCACGGTGCTTCAGCGCGGTGGACCCCGGAGGGGTGGGTTGTCGTCCTGGGGCCGCGCTGGGGTGCGGGAAAATCTCCGACGCGCTACCGCAGTGACCTCGATTTCCTGGCCACCACCCAGGCGCGTGCCCGGGGCACCGAATTTCTTAAGGTGAAACGGGCCTACTGGATCGGGGATGTCATGGGGGAAGAACGGTGCTACGCTGAATTCGACAAGCGTGCGAAACCCGGCTTTTGGAATGCCGTCGCATTGGCAACGCAACGGCGATTGATCGAGGAGTCTGATGCTGTACCCCTTGACGCGTTGGGCGCGGAGCTGGGAGAGGCAAGCGGGAAAACCGTAGCCCAGGAACTGGCGGCCACGGACATCACGCCCGATGCCCGTAAGATCACCCAGGGCATTGACGGTACCATCACCCTGCCAGCGGCGGCCTACAGGAGCCCGAAGGGCAACACCGACGATGTCATCGCCATGAAGAGCTTCGCGGGTGGACTGCAGGTCTTCCTGCCGCGTTTCCTGCAGCAGAAACCGATCCTGGTAAGGGGCGGGTCATGGCGGCACGAGGCGGATTTGTGCGCATCCGCAACCCGCCACTGGCGGGGCTCGCGCCCGAAGAAATCGCACGATCTGCGCGGTATGCGAGTGGTGGTGATGCCGGGTGAAGGTGAGCCCACGCCGGCATTGACGCTCGAGATAGCTCCCTCGACCGAGCTCGGGACAGGTGACGGAGTCAGCATGGAATTCGTCTATATCCCGCCCGGCACATTTATCATGGGCGGTATTCGGCAGCAGAAAGAAGGGGATGTGCTTGCGGATACCCCGAAACACGAAGTTACGCTGACCCAGGGCTTCTATCTCGGCAAGTACGAAGTGACACAGACCCAGTACGAAGCGGTCATGAACAAAAAGAAAGGCAGCGAGCCCAATCATCCGGTGAGCGGCGTGAAGCCTTACACCGCTTTGCTGTTCTGTGACGAGCTCTCTTCGAGAACCGGCCTGGAGGTGCGTCTTCCGACCGAGGCCGAGTGGGAATACGCGGCCCGGGCCGGAACCAGCACGCGCTACTTTTTCGGGGACGACTCCTCTACGCTGTCTGACTATGCCTGGTTCGAGGACAACGCAGGAGGCCAAACGCATCCCGTCGGCCAGAAGAAACCCAACCCCTGGGGGCTCTATGATATATATGGGAATGTCGCCGAGTTTGTCCGGGATGAGCATTCTGAAGATTATTACGCGAACAGCCCCAAGGAAGATCCGACTGGTCCAAGCTTAGGCATTAATTCCAGCATGGAATTCGCGGTTAGCGTGCCGAAAGCAGGTATCTATTCGTTGACCGCTCGGGTGGCGACCTCAAATGTCGAGCAGTCCCTGCAGCTTGCTGTGAATGGATCTGAAGATGCTATACATATTGCCTTGCCATTCACAATCGGTCTGTGGGGCGAGAGTGAGCCGGTCACGCTCCGTCTCAATCAAGGTGAGAACATCCTTCGTTTCTGGCGTGACCAGGCGCCGCAGTACGGCGTGGCCTTGAAGGCCTTTGCCCTCAAAACGGTAGGCGGGGAATAGCTGGAACCTGTCCGAAAAGTTCTTTTCGGACAAAGTGACCAGCGGCCAGTGATCAGTAAGCAGTGAACGGGTAAGCCTGACAACTGAACAGCAAGGAGTTACAATGAGCCCAATACGACGAGTTTTGATCACACTAACCACGGTTTCCTGCTTTATGGGTGGCGTGGGAGAACACGCCGCAAAAGCGGTGGACAGCAAGAATGTTTCTGACGTGGTGCCTGCGCTTGCACCGGTGTGTGCGGCGCCTTTTGCTGACCATGCAGTTCTGCAGCAGAAGATCAAGGTGCCTGTGTGGGGAACGTCGCTTCCTGGAGCCAAGGTGACCGTGTCTTTCGACGGTCAGACCAAGACGACGCAGGCCGACGTGGACGGCAAGTGGCGGGTCGCCCTGGACCCCATGGATGCGCCGAAACTGAAGTCGGTCAACGATGCGCCGCCGGGTGAAACTATGACGATTCTCTGCGAGAAGGACGGCGAGCGGGCCGAAAAGGAATTCAAGAATCTGCTGATTGGGGATGTCTGGATCTGCGCCGGCCAGTCCAACATGGCTGGTCGGATGAAGACGAATCGGACGCGCCACTGGCCCACCAACACGCTCGACCTGGCAAGCTATCCGGCCCTGAGACGGATGGCAGGCGACCATGAGCCCTGGACGGTTTGTTCGCCTGAGACGGCCCCCAACTTCGGCAAAGTCTCCTTCTTCTTTGCCCGTCGTGTACAACAGGATGCGCTGGTGCCGATCGGCCTGATTCGCAAAGCCGTTGGCGGTTCAGCCATCGAGTCCTGGCTGAATAAAGAGCCATACGAAACCGGGGGCAACTACAAGCATCACATTGAACCCATACTGGGCTATGGCGTCAAGGGGGTCATCTGGTATCAGGGCGAAAGTAATCAGAATGACCGGCGCGGCTACCAGCCGAAATTGGAAGCCCTGATCACAGGGTGGCGCGAGGCCTGGGGCCTCGGGGATGTCCCGTTTTACTACGTCCAGTTGCCCGGGCTCCGTGACTCGCCGACAGACAATCCCGCCATGGGAGACGGTCGTGCGGAGATTCGTCAGGCCTATGTCGAGGCCCTCAAACTGCCCAATACCGGTCTGGCGGTGACCACCGATATCGGCGCCCGCGGGGAACATCCGCCCAACAAGTACGATACCGGGGACCGCCTGGCCCGCACCGTGTTGCGCAATGTATATGGTTTCAAAAAGGTCGGTGTATCCCCGCTCTACACCTCCCACAAAATCGAGGGCGGCACCATTCGCATCAGCTTTTCCGATGCCGAGAGTGGCCTGATGCTGGCAGAAAAGCAGGGTCCCGTTGACTTCGGGCCGCCAACCCCTAAGCCTGACGCGAAGCTGGGGTGGCTCTCCATTCAGGATGCCGACGGCGCCTGGCATTGGGCGGAAGGCAAAATCGATGGCTCGGAATTGGTTGTTTCCAGCGATGCGGTCACAAAACCGCAGGCGGTACGCTATGCCTATACGGCGCGCCCGACGGGCCCGCTCCTTTACAGCAAGGACGGTTTGCCCGTGGGGCCATTCAGTACCAATGGGTATGGGCCGGATATACGTTCCGAGAAGTAGTGGATTGCCGTTGTTAAAATGAATGGCCTTCTCAAGAAACTTGAGCGTCTTTATGTTACCTATCCGTCGAACGGCTGTGTCAGTTTGGCGCCGGCAGCCCGTTGGGACGACGGCACGATTGTCGGCAACGGCATGCAGGGTGTCCTTGCCTACTGCTGCCCGCACCATGAAGAAATGGTTTTGAGCCATGAAGAGATGTTCCTTCCGCTCTTTCCGTTCCACGGCTACCTGCCGATTCGGGAGCATTACCAGACTATCCAGCGGCTGGTGATGGAGAAGAGGGTGGACGAAGCCCAGCAGTTGATTAAACGGGTTAAGGTCGAGGGAGATTTCCCCTTCTACAACACGACGGATCCCTTTGTCGGCGCCTGCTCGCTGGACATGCTTATGCGGGACGATGCCGCGCCTGCCCTTTATATGCGGTCGACAGACTTTGCAACGGGTGAAGCCGTGGTGGCATGGGAAACGCCCGGCGGGCTCTTTCACCGACAGTTTTTCGTCTCCAGGGACGCCAATGTGATCGTCGTGAGACTGAGCAGCCCCACGGGTGCCAAACTGGATCTTTCGGTCGGTTTGCGCGAGATCGCCTACGCACCGGAGCCACACCCAAAGGCGCAGGACATCTATGGCGAGACCATTGACCACTGCAAGGGGTGGCTGGAGGACGACATCATGATCCACCGCATGCACTTCAAGCGGCGATGGGCGACTCAGCCGCTCCTGGGTTCGGCTACCGTCGGGCGCGTCGTTGCCCGCGGGGGCTCGCTCACCGGCGCCGACGGTCGCTTCGTGATCCGCGATGCCGATGAACTCCTGCTGATCATTCGCACGATTCCTGAACGCAACGGCGAGGCATTCCCGATTTCCAACCAGATAGCGGCGTTGCGGGAATTACCCCCCGACTATGATGCTCTGCTGGGCACCCATGCCGCGTTGCATGGCGAGATCTTCGGACGTTGCAGTCTGACCCTGTCCGCCCCGGAATCACAGCGGGTTGCCACCGAGGATCTGCAGGCCGGTTCCAGCGTGGGCAATACAGATCCGGCGCTGGTCGAAAAGGCATGTTCGGCGGGCCGCTACGGCGTCATCAGCAGCACGGGCACCCTGCCTCCACTGCTCCAGGGGGTCTGGACGGGCACCTGGAAACCCCGCTGGTCCGGCGACTACACGCTTAATGGCAACGTTCAGTCCATGGTGGCTGCCAGCCTGTGCGGGAATCACTACGAATGCCAGGAAACGCTCATGAACTACCTGGATTCGCTGATGGACGATTTCCGGGAGAACGCCCGGGAACTGCTCGGCTTCCGCGGGCCGTTGATCCCGTGGCGCTCCAGCACCCACGGCAAGACACATTATCTCTCCTGCTTCGGCTATTACCATGACTTTCCCGGCACCTATTGGTTCGCAGGCGCGGGCTGGTTCGCCCGGATCTACTATGACTACTACCTCTATACAGGCGATGAAGCGTTTTTCGCGAATCGCCTGAAACCCTTCCTTTTGGATGCGGCGGCGTTGTACGAGGACTATTTGACCCTGAAGAAGGATGGCAAGTACGTCCTATCGCCATCGTCGTCGCCCGAGAACGAGATCGGACCGAATCTTTGGATGGTGCCCAACGCAACCATGACAATCGCAGTCATCAAGGAGCTCATCCGCACGTGTCTGCGACATACTGACAAACTCGGTGCAGGCAAGGCGCGGGTGGAACGATGGCATGAAATACTCGCCGGGTTGCCGGACTACGAAATCGGTGCCAACGGAGCGCTAAAGGAATGGACGTGGCCGGGTATCGAGAACGAGGAAGCGCATCGGCATGCATCCCACCTCTACCCGCTATACTTCGGTGTCGCTCCGGAAATTGCCGAATCGCCTGAATTGCAGGAAGCCTGCCGCGTCGCCATCGACCGGCGCATGGATTTCCGGCGCACCGCGGACGGTTTGGACATGGCCTTCGGTTTGGTTCAGCTCGGAATGGCCGCCGCCCACTTGGGCGACGTATCGCTAGCCTATGAATCGCTCGAGTATCTCGTCAATAGCTACTGGTCCCCGGCCATGGCTTCCATGCACAATGTTCACGACGTGTTCAATCTCGACATTTCAGGTGGTCTGCCGGCGCTGGTCATCACCATGCTGGCGCAGTCCCACCCGCAGCGGGACAAACACCCAAATACCCAAATGCTCAAGCCCCCAAAGAAGTCCGAAGCTGCGAATGACGAAGAAGAAAATGCGGACTACCTGATCCAGTTGCTTCCATGTCTGCCCGAAGCGTGGCACCATGGCGCGCTTCGCGGCATGCGATGCCGTGGCGGGTTCGAACTGGATATTGAGTGGGAAAAGGGCGAGTTGAAGGCTGTTCGCGTAACTAGTCTGCTTGGCAGGACGGCACGACTGGAGTATAAAAACCGCAGCACCATCTTGACGCTGTGCCAGGGAGAACAGTGCGCGTTCGGCGCGAATCTGGTACCGTCGAAAGGGTTATGAAAAGTATGAAAACAGTATTCCCCGTCGGCACAACGATCTACAAACCCGAAGCATGCAGCCCCGGTTACAACCTGATCTCCGGCGCAGGCATCGTGAAGCTGGTTAGCATGAACGGGGCGGTGGTCCATCGTTGGAATGTGGATCCTCAGATGCGGAAAGGCTTTATTCATCGGGTCCGGATGCTAGCCAATGGCAGAATCATGCTTCTCTTCGGTCCCGGCACGATGGCCGGGCACGTCGCCGAATTCGATTGGGATGGTACGGAGACGTGGTCCTACACCCCGGAACGCTTTGCACACCATGACTTCTGGCCGACCGACCGTGGCACAGTCTACTTGATCTGCGAGACCAGGTTGCCGCATGAATACCTTGAAAAAATCACGGATCCGGCACGCCGACACGTTGAGGTCTTCGGTGACGCACTGTTCGAAGTGGATCGGGACAAGCGAATTGTCTGGCGTTGGCTCCAGCACGAACATATGGATGTCAACCGGTGCAATCCCATTCCCGCCAACCAGGCATGGATGGGCGGCCCCGACAGCAATACGATCACCGATTGGACGCACACCAACACGATCCAGGAACTGCCGGAGAACCGCTGGTTTGATGCCGGGGATGCGCGTTTCAAGCCCGGTAATATTCTGCAAAGCATGCGGCAGCTTGATACCATCAGCATCGTCGACAAAGACAGCAGCGAAGTTGTGTGGTCATACTCCGGTGACTACAATGGTGGTCTGTCCGGTCAGCACGAGCCGCATATGATTGAGAAGGGGCTGCCCGGTGCCGGCAACATCATTATTTTTGACAACGGGGCGTCCCCGCAAAAAGATCTGGCGCATTGTGGCTGTTCCTACGTGCTCGAAATTAATCCCAGCGACAACAGTCTGGTCTGGGTTTACGACAAGGGACACTTCTTCTTTGCGCGGTTTACAGCCAACTGCCAGCGTCTGCCCAATGGCAATACGCTGATACTTGAGTCGCTGTGTAAGCGCCTCTTTGAAGTGACACCGGACAAGGAGATCGTTTGGGAGTACATCCTTACGGACAGCGCCCAGCGCGTCTACCGATACCCCTACGACTACTGCGCGGCATTCAATTTGCTGCCGGCTCCCATCGAGCGAAGTGTGACACCGCCGTCCGAATTTCGCATTGAACCGGACTGAACGCATCGAAATTCGACCGAATAGTAGGACTGCTGAAGCTTTCCTGTTTTCCCCGGCAAACCGTATGCCTTACCAGCGATAGCGTCAAGTCGTTTAGCATTGGGGTAATGGCGGATTCCAGGAATGGTTGATGGTTGCCGGGTGACGGGCTGCGCCGACCATTTAACCATTGTATCCCGGCGCGGATCGAAGAGCGAAGCCGGATCAACCATCAACCATTTCTGCGACTGACGCGTCTACGCGCGAGGCAGGCAACTGACAACCACCACCATCGATAGGGTAAAGAATTCCAGCGATACGGTAATGGCGGAAAGACAGCGTCCGCGGCATAGTATTGCATTGTTTGTTTTTAGCAGCAACTTAAACCAGTGGATTAACACTGTGGCCGCCCGATCTATTCAAATGAAAAGGTCACAACGGTTAGGAGAATGATGATGAATAGTGCATCCTTGTCGGTTTTCGACCACCCGCAACTATCTCCCATGAAGCTGAAAACCACCCTCCGCAACTTTCTCCTCGCCGCCGGCGGCTTGCTGCTGGCCTCCACCCCCGCTCTCCATGCCGCCGATGGCACATGGAACGTTGACGCCAACGGAACCTGGAGCACTCCCGGCATGGCAAACCAGACCAAATGGAATGGACGGGACTGCAGCGGCATGTGGAGAGTCGGCCAGCGTATCCGACGCGCCGACGGAGCCGAGTTCGACATTCTTGCCAGTGATGTGAACATGTCCTTTGTGGCGAGCGGAGGCAATACTGTATCCAGTCATCCGGACCAGGGCACCGGAAGTCTTAGCTACGACTGGTGGGCGGAAGGCACTGTGGAAAACGGCTTTTTGAGCACCAAAAGCGGGGGCAGGGGACCCTGCGACTACAACTTCGTTCGCGAAGACGGCTCAGCGTTCCTCATGGAACGTGTCGCATGGGATGATTCACGATTGACCAGAATCTCCTACAAAATGGACAACAATAGCACGAATTTCGAAACCCAGAGGTGGACGCTGCTGCCATCGGTCGGCCATGTCCCGTGACCCTGAGACGTTCCGGGGTAAGTCTGGGCGTATAAGGCCGTCTAACAATTCCCGCATGCAGGCATGATCAGTCGCCACACCCAATGTTTTATCCTACCATTTTTCGTGTAATGAATGACATCTTTTCATAGTGAAAAATTGGAAAAAATGACATGATTGGTGATAATTGATGAATCAACAAATCTACTGCAATCCACTTCCGCTTCCCGACTATCCCCGGGGTATCCAGTGCTACGGGGAACGCAACCCCGCGAATCACCTCTGGCACCATCCCACTCCGCGGGATTTCCGGGAGACGGCCGACCCCAGTGTCATCTATGAGGATGGCAAATGGTATCTCTACCCATCGTGCGGCATGGCCTATGTCAGTGAGGATTTCCGCACCTGGAAGCATGTGCGTATCGAACCCTACAAACCCGGGTATGCGCCGACGGTGGTAAAGCACCGGGGACGGTTCCTGCTGACGGCCTGCGGCGCGCCGATCTATGAGGCTCTGCACCCGCTCGGGCCGTTTCGGGAGATCGGCAAAGTAGCCATGCCGGACGGCAGCAGGATCAGGCCCGGCTGGGGTGACCCCATGTTGTTCTCGGATGATGACGACCGGCTGTATGCCTACTGGGGACTGGGATCGCCGGGAATCTTTGCTGCGGAATTGGATCCCGAAAAGCCCAACCAACTGCTGACCGAACCGGTCAAGATGTTCGAATTCAACCCCTCCCACGAATGGGAGCGGTACGGGGAATGGAATGAGGACCCGACCATCAGCTACTGCGAAGGATCCTGGATGGTCAAGATTGGTGGACGCTACTTTCTCACCTACGCGGGACCCGGCACGAGTTTTTCGACCTATGCGATGGGGGCGTACGTCGCCGTCAATCCGCTCGGGCCGTTCACGTATCAGCAGCGAAACCCCATTCTGCGGCAGCGGCACGGGCTTGTCCGGGGCCCCGGACATGGCTGTATCGTCAGGGGGCCTAACGATACGCTGTGGGCCTTCTACACCTGCTGTCTGTGCTACGAGAATGGCTTCGAGCGCCGAATCGGCATGGATCCGGCCGGTATCGATGACGACGGAAACCTGTTTGTCATCGACGCCACGCAGTTCCCGCAACACGCGCCCGGCATCAAAGACCATCCCGAGCTGGGCAACTCCACCGGCCTGCTGCCCTGCAATCACCGCAAACGCTGCGAAGCATCCAGTACGGCGCCCGGCCGCGACAGCCTCTATTGCGTCGATAGCAGCACGCTCACCTGGTGGCAACCGGCAGCCGATGATCCAGCGCCTACCATGATATTCCCCTTGCGGGCACAGTTTGCGGTCTCCGCAATGCGTCTGTGGTGGCGCGACGAAGGGTTGGACTACGACGCGGACGTGCTGCCCGGACCGTTCCGGTTTAAGATAGAGGGATGCCTGAAGGACGGCGACTGGTTCACGATTGTGGACAAGACGCAAAACGAAGGCGACATGCTGATCGACTTCCTGACTTTCAATCCCGTCAACGTGGACACGGTCCGGCTGGTTATCACCGGCTGGCCGGAGGGCATCCGGCCGGCACTGATTGACGCCACGGTCTTCGGGGTTCGGGCCGTGGCCGCCCCGGAAAGTGAAGATAACTAGGCCCGGCCCGGGTTGAATGGGTGTCAACTATTCAATTGCCCACAGGAAGAGCCGACACCGCTGCAGGCAGAGGCCGACCCACCGGATCGGCAGTGATTCCGCTAAGCGGGAGAACGGCAAAAGTCGGCACACCTACTCGGGATGGCGATGTTTGTTGACGGCTTGTCCGCGCACGTTGGTGTACCGGCTTCAGCCGGAAAAGGGTGGAAACCCACCCCCAAAAAAAGGAATTGAAAATGCGTAGTTGTTTTACTTATAACCATTAAACCCGGGCACCTTTGCCGCGCCACGTTAGATGCTGAAAAGCTATTCTTCTTTGAAAGAACTATCATAAACACAAGGAAAATATCATGTATCACCTTAGGCGTATCTTCTATGCAACTCTTTTGTATGGGCTCACGGCCATCGTAGCGGGAACCGCAACGATTGGCATCGCTGACGATGTGACCTTGAAGCCCGTTCCCGCACCCCCCATCGAACCGATGCCGGAGGATTCCTTCTACGAGAAACCGTCGATCTTCTCGATGCGCCTGGACGACACAGCCAAATTCATGCATCCGATCAGTCGTTTCGGGCCGGTGGGGATCGGCATCGACCTGCACCCTCCCTCCTTTGTGATGAAGGTTGGCGGCACGGAGTATCTCTTCATCGAAGAGGGCGGGTTTGACGAGAAGTATGGACCTGACTGGAAGTGCCCCTGGATCGTGTTCAAGCGCAGTAAATAGCAAGAAGTGATGAAGCGTTCCACGTCCATGCTTATCCTGTTGCTTCTCTCGAGGATTGTCGTCCCGGGACTTGCCGATGACGCGGCGCGTATCCGCTGGGGCGTCGACGATGCGGGGACAACCGGGCGTTTGCTCACGCACCCAAAGTCCAGGGAGCTCTTCCGGGAGTTCGGTTTCAACTTCTGGGTGATGCACTACGCATCGCGACCTGAGATCGAGCAGAATCTGAATTACATTCGCTCGGTTGATACATGGTGTCAGGAAGCGAATGTGCGGTGGGTTGCCAACCTGGAAGGTCCAAATTTCATAAAGGAATTCACCGATGAGGAAGGACGAAGTTGGTATAATCGCCCTGACGGGCGACATTTCCATCTTTTCCCCGATGAACTCCTGGAGGCGTTCGGAAAGAGCAAACAACTCTGGGGGCTTATGTACGACGAGGCCGCGCACATGCAGAATTGCCGGAACAAGATTGCTGGCCTCGACGCGCCGTGGATCTTCGATCCGGAAGGGCACACGCTTGAAAGCGCGGCCGAAGGCTTTACGGAGGCGGTGCGTGAAATCGAGCGTTTGCACGCCCGATACGGGATGCTGTCTGTAAGCGTATCCGAAGCGGTGTCGGCTGAAAGCACCGCGAAGCTGCCGCAGGCCGCTGATGCGACAAATCAAACGCGCTATATCGACATTCATTTCCATGCGGATGCGCGCTCCGAGAACGGCGGGGAACTTCCCAAAGTGGCCGCATGGATGAAGACCAACAATGTAAAACAATTGATCATCATGCAGTACGAGAGGACCCTCCCCCGGAACGAGGAAGAGGAGCGCCAGATCATCAAGAATTTCGCAGCATATAAGGGAACTCTATACAGGTTTTGTGTTCTCATGCCGGAAGATGTGAGCAGTAAAGCAGAGGCTGTTGAATGGCTTGAGAAGGAGAAGGAAAGCGGTGCCATTGGATTCGGGGAACACTATGGCAAGGGACTGAATTTCGATGACCCCGCAAACATGCGGCTATACGCCGCGTGCGCCGAGGTCGGCCTGCCCGTTCTGTTCCACATGGACGGCAATCGTCAAGGCAAAGCTCTGCAGACAGAATGCTGTGGTCCTTTTCAAGCTTGAGTGATCAATCGCTAGTCCCTGCCCTGAAAGGTTCTGGGCTGCGTTTTGCGCTTGTCGAAAGCAATGGCCAACTGGAACGTTAACATTTTGAAAATAAGTATGTTATGCTTTTCAAAAACCCTCTGGCGAGTGAAATAATGAACGATCAATTGATGAAAACATCTGCAAGAAAACGAGCCCGCATATGGCTGGGAATACTGCTGAGCGTGGGTCTGTGGGCGCTCGGATACCCGGGGCGGTCCTATGCCGACGAGCGTGATGCTGATGCCGCTATGCAGGCAGCACTGAATCCCGATGCGGAAGAAGCCCCGCCCGCGCGTCCCGACAAAATGCCGGACTTGACCAAGGGCGAACCCCTTCCCCAGCCCAAAAAAGGCTCGGTGTTGTGGAATATGGGACCCACCGGCATCGTTGGAATAAGAAACGGCGGCAACAAAGGCGATCAGGTACAGGTCATTTCAGTCCTTCCCGGTTCACCGGCTGAGGGCAAGGTCTTGCCCGGCGATGTCCTGCTTGGTGTGGGGGGCCGGGATTTCGTGGTCGACGGTGACATCAACCGCCTGGCCGGCAATGCCATCATCGCTGCCGAAACTGAGGCGGGCGGAGGAATACTGGCCCTGCGCCTTTGGCGTGACCGCAACTGGGGCCAAAGAACCGGAACGAAGGATGTCTTCGGTGTGGACCTGGAGGAGATTTTCAAAGAAGCCGAGGAGAGTGCCGATCTCTACGAATGGAAAGACGAGGAGGAAAGAACCATTGCCGTGCAGCAGATGGCCTATGACGAATTCCCCATCGACGGTGTCCATATGGATGTGGAGCTCACGCTTGAGGTCATGGGCACCTACAGCGACACGTCTCCCTGGGACTGCCCGGTGGTCGAGAAAGCCCGAAGCAACGCGCTCAAGGTGATTGCTGAACGGTTTCAAGAGCCGGGGCGGGGGCGCCGGACACGCGGCGATTGGCCCGGTGTCCTTGCGCTGGTCGCCTCCGGCAAGCCGGACTATGTCGAGCTGGCGAAGAAATGGGTCCATAGCCGGAAACTGTGCCAGGATATGGAGGCCAAGGTGTCGCTCGACGACCTGTCATACCGGGGATACCAGTCCTGGCACCACGGGTTCGATTACCTGGAAATGGCGATTTACTATGATGCCACCGGCGATGACTTTGTACTGCCGGAGATCCGCAAACGGGCCATTCTGGTGGCCCTCGGCCAGAATGGCGGCGGCTCCTGGGGACATACCTTTGCTTTCCGGGAATTCAATGGCGGATACCTGCATCGCAACAACCCCGGCTACGGGGCGATGAACAATGCCGGCACGCGCTGTTTCTTCCTGCTGACCCTGGCCAAAAAGTTCAGCATCGATCATCCGGAGATTGATGCGGCCATCGAGAGGGCCAGCCGCTTTTTCGGAACGTATGTCGACAAGGGCTGCATCCCCTATGGCTACCATCCTCCCTATGGCTCGGACGACAGCAACGGCAAGAACTACGGGGCGGCCTATGCCTTCTACGTCCTGGGAAGAAAATACGAAGCCAAATACTTCGCCATGCATTCGGCTCACGCCTCCTTCACCCGCCGCGGCGGGCACGGCAGTTGGAATCTCTGGTATTATACCCCACTCAGTGCCAATCTGGCCGGGCCGAAAGCGGTGCAGGCTCACATGCGCAACATGCGCTATTTCTATACGCTGTCCCGCCGGCACGACGGATCCTTTGTCTTCATCGGCGAACAATCCCCGGGGGTGAGTCCCGGCGGCGGCGGAATGCGCAATGCCACGGCAACCTACGCCGTGCTGCTTTCAGCGCCTCTGAAACAACTCATCATCACCGGCAAGGATGCGGATGAAAATTTCTGGATGAATGATGAGGAATACGATGAACTGCTGATCAGCGCGCAGGCACAGATCGGCGATCCCGTCCTGCTGGAGAAGGCCGGTACTCCCCTGGCTGAACTCACAACCGACGAAATGATTGCTATGCTGGACCATTTCTACCCCAATCGGCGCCGAGGATTTGCCGGGCGGTTGGGCAAACGATATGCCGACGGAGAAAAAGATATTCTCACAAAGGTGCTGCCTCTGCTTGACAGCGACGAGGCCCGCATGCGCGACGGAGCCTGCAAAACCCTGTCGGCTTGCGGCAGAGACGCCGTACTGGAAAACCTGTCGAAACTATCGGATATGATGCTGAACGACGATGCCGAATTCGTGCGTATGACCGCCGCGGCAACGATTGGCAAAGCCACCGAGCCCAACGATCCGAAACGCGAATTGGCGATGCTTGAAGCGGCCTCCGATGACTATCCCGGAATGACGATGGACAACGGCAATGTCAGAAATGCCATCAAACAGATTCTCTTCGGCGGTCGGCGCCGGGGTAGCAAAGATTTCATGTCCAAACTGGCCACCACCCCCTTCCAGGCCGGCTTTGATGAATACCTGGTCCGCCGGGCACTGGAAAAAATCGTCACCATGGATCCGCAGGGAACGGTTCCGGGGAGCTGGGACAGGGAAGCCCTGCTGAAACTGGCCGGGCCGGTCACCTTCTCGGCCGAGGTGCGCCAGGTGAACGACGCCATGTTTGGCGGCTCACGCAAGAGCCAGGCTCAAAGCCTTCTAGCCAAATTCGGCTATCTTGAAGCCATCGATGGAGATGCCGCCAACCTCCGCAAACGCAGCACGCTTGAACGAAGCATGCGTTCGAGAGTGGGGTTCAAGGATCCTTATTTTTCGCAGAAAGAAGTCAAGAAGACACCCGGTGCCTACCGGGATTTTATCGATGACCTGAATCTGTGGCTGCAGGACGAGCCGAACAAGGTGCTGTTGCAAAAGACAGGGAAAGGGAAACCGCCCATACTGACCCCGCTGGATGAACTGATCGAGATGGTCAAAACCGACACCAAAAGCCAGCCGGGCCCGTCCATTCGCGATGATGTCTTCAAGATGTTCGAAGAGGAACTGGCCAGGGCGGGGGACGAAAATGCGCGGATCAGGCTGTGTCGAGAAGAATTGAAAGAACCCGCCCGCAAAAACTATTTCCGCCAGATGGCCGCCATGTCGACACTGGTCGAAAAACTGGGTGCTGAAAGCGCACTGAACGATGTGCTGCCCTATGTCGGGCACCAATATCTGGGCGTGAGGAATTTCGCCCATGACCTGGCGGTGAAAATGGTCAAAGCCGGTGCTGAAAACGGATTCATTGAGGCCTTGAACAACAACCTGGCCTCCGGAGAACTGCAGGGAACCGTCGGTATCCACGCCGCCAAGAGCGAGGTGTTTTCCGGGAATACGGCTCAGGAGCAAGCTGTCGGAATCCTTAAGGTTCTGGCCGACGCGCGTGCGGACTCCGCACTGGGGCCGGCACGGCAGGCTCTGGCTTGCAACGATCCCGCTATTCGCGGGGCCGCCATACAGAGCGTGATGTCCCTGCACGGCGAGAAAGCCTTACCCGAAGTCTTTGCATTCATGATGCAAGCCAGTGATCCGGATGATCTCTGGGGCTGCGAGAAAGCCCTGCTGTCACGCCGGGAGGATGCGGAATTCGCACCCAAGGTTCGCAAGCAAGCCATTGACCTGTTACCTAAAGCGAGCATCCCCCAGCGTCGCTCGCTGGCCTGGGTTCTGGGACAACTGGGTGGAACGGAAAGTCTCGCCGCCCTGAAACATGCGGCGGCAGTGACTGAGGATGAAGCCGACCTGAAGGAAATAATCCAGGCACTGGCCTATTCTCCGGACCGGGGAGCCAGTCAGGTTATGCTTGAACTGGCTGGAATCGACAAACTCCGGTGCAAAGCCGTCGGAGCGCAGAGCGTCCACCGCATGGTCGGACGCCATGGTGTCGGGGATGTGACCGACGAACAGCGCCTGGACTTTGCCGCGCCGCTGCTGCGGATGGTCCACGATGCGCAGCTGATCACCTATCTGGGGAAAATACGCGAAGACAGTGCGCGCGCCTGCCGCATTTTGCTTGATGTCATGCAAAAAGGCAAGCAGGTCATGGCCAGCGGGAGAATGTTCCACGGCAGTACCCCGGTCGCGGCGGAGGCCATCATCAATGTTGCAGAAGGCATGAAGAATCCAACTCAGGAGGATGCGAAAGCGGTGGCCGACACACTCACCGAGGTCATCGAATACATCGAGGTGACCAAGCTAAGGGGTGGCGTTGTCGCGCACATGCAGAAAAGGTCCGGGGGAAATAGCGACTATGCCGAGTGGAAGACCAAACAGGCCCGGGCCGGGAAGGCTCTCCTCAAAGTCCACAAACCTACTGCAGCCCCGATTGAGGAGTTTGATAAACTGGAGCTGGATCTTTAGCGGCACCCTGCATCAAACGGCTGCTTGACAGGGCTATTTTGCCGATACCGGCTTGGTCTGCCATTTAAGTTGTTTGTCATCGGCGCGAGCCCTGGGCGGGGATCCGCTGGTGGGAGCGATATTTGAAACCGCCGTTGCCGCAGAAATTCGTAAACTGATGAGCTCGATTTCAGGAAAAGCGCAAGTATACCACTGGCGTGCTCACAGTGGTGCTGAAGTTGACCTGATATTGGAGCGCGATGGCAGGCTTTACCCTGTTGAAATCAAAACAAAAACCCGACCCTCGCGAAAGGACACGCAAGGAATTTCCTCTTTCCGGGAAAACTATCCCCGGCACCACATTGCCCCCGGAATCATCCTTAGCCCAGTGGAAACCATTGAGCAGGCAAGTGACAATGACTACGCCGTTCCCTGGGACCTGATTTGACCGGTGCAAACTGCGTGTCAGTCGTCCTGAGAAAAGAGAAACACGCGTGCTCATTGATTCAACGTAACTACTCAGAATGTTGCCGGGCAGCGACAATCGCTACCGCGAGGTAACGCTTCCTGAGGGAATGGAGAATTGGTACGCGGTTGACTTCGATGCAAAGAAAGCGGGCTGGAAATCCGGCAAGCAACCCTTCGGCCAAGTCAACGGGAAACTTGAAACAGATCGGAGTCCTTGCCGGTTGATAGGCCGGCACCACCGCGCGGTCATCTCAGCGTTTGGCTTGAAGAAGTTCCCCTTCCTCCAATTGTTACGGAGACGATCCCAGCGTCGACGGAGTGATACGAATGAGAACGGGCAATCCCATCATCCCCGGCAGAGGGATCTGTGATCCGCATGTGCGCATCTATAACGACAAGCCGTACTACACAAGCGAAATGGCGTCTACTATTTCTCGTGGGGGTGTTACTACGGCATGTCGGGCAATCCGTACGGACCCTATGATTGCCATGGATCGATTATTCAGGAGCAGAACGTCAGTCCGACGCTCCGATACGATCACCGCAGCATCACCTTTGATCGCCACGGGTCCAGAGTCTCCTCGACAATCAAATCTGAGATCCCGATCAAGTCTGCCGCACTGCACTACACGACCGATTCCGGGGAGTGGAAGCAGCGTAAATGGCTGAGCATCCCTGCGGAATATGGTGAGGGCATCGTGAAAGCGGACCTGCCGAAGGAGAGAGGGATAACCTTCTTTTTGACCGTTGTGGATGAGCGGGGCGCGACCGTGACAACGGAACATAAAGTCATTCAGGTCAGCAGATAGCGCCATGCCGGTACAACGTGGATGACACCCTCGCCGGTCTCTATGTTTTCCTCTTCATCCCTGGTAACCAGGGTTGCCTGGCCAGCCCCCCGCTCCCGCATGGCTTCCTGCAGAGCCGTCAGTTCACGTTTCCGCGTCGCGGTGCCGGCAAGCGTTTCGCAGACTTGCACGAGCCGCCAGTCCTCACCGTCGGGCTGCCAGATGAAATCCACTTCACGACCGTTGGCAGTACGGTAGTAGTGGATACGCTCTGTCACCGTCCGCAAATACGTGAAAACCAGATTTTCCAGAAGATGGCCGGAATTGACCAGTATGCCACTGGAAATAGACCGGACCATAGCGTGATCAGCACAGTAGATCTTGCGCGTGTTGGCATTGCGTACAGATGCGGAAGGATGGAATATCTGCACTGGAAACAGGGCATAGGCATCATGAAGCCAGTTGACGCAGTCGCCAACGAACGTCTTCGTCGTCCGGCAGCCCAGTGATTTGACGTATCCGGTCAATGCGTTAATCGAGTACATAGAGCCGACCTGATTGATCAGCCGCAGGGCGATATCAAGCACCGCCTTGGGATGGGCGGTGTCGTTTCTCTCCACGACATCCCGGTGCACGACCGTCTTGAAGTATTCCTGATGCGTCATCAGCCGCAGACGCGGAGATACATCGGCAACTTCCGGGAAACCGCCACGTTCCCAAAACTCCCCGAAACATTGCTGAATGCGACTGCGCGTGCGCGAAGAGGTAACACTCCTCTCAACCCCCCGCCGGTCAAGATATTCCTGGAAAGTGAACGGAAACAACTCCCAGGTCACTCCACGGCCCCGCATCTGGGTGGCAATTTCTTTTGACAACATGCGTGACGAGGATCCAGTCAGGAAAACTTCACAGTTCTCCGCCCGCAACAGACGGTCGACAAACGGTTCCCAGTTTGCCACCATCTGAATCTCATCAAGGAAGCAGTAGACCTTCTCACGACCGCGTTTCTCCGGATAGAGTCTGAAATACGCTTCAATGACATCAGCTATCTGACCCTGCCGCTGAGGCTCCAGGCGATCATCGAAAAAGTTGAGGTAAAGCATGTTTTGCCGCGCCACACCATGCTGGGTCAAACGCTCCATAACCTGTTCGAGCAAGGTTGATTTCCCGCAGCGCCGCACACCGACGCAGATAAAGGCCTTGCCGGGAACCAGTTCATAAGGCAAATGGCGCGGCACCCCGCAGATCAGGGCCCGTTCCTGGCCGTCGACAATGATTTCAGAAAGGGCATTCATACATACCACCTAAATACTGGTTATAGAATCAACCGAAAACAGCTGATATCGGTAGCCAACTCTACCACGTTTGGCAGATATGTCAAACCTTGAAGCAAAAGATTTTTATTTGCGTTATGTTATGTAAGCACATGTTTAGAGATAACAAGAGGCTGAATTAATGGTTTCTCACAACATAATGCCGTTTCGGCAGGACCATTTTAGCTTAATCTTTTGCCCTAATCATTCGCCTTAATCTGGCCTGCAGGGGGTTGCCGGGAACCCATCTTTTCACATGATTGCGTCTCAAAAATGCTATACATGTCTGGTTCATCTTCTTGTCTCATTCCAATAAAAAGGTTACACTGTTTTCTCGGTTAGTTTTAATCTGTCCTCCTGCTGGAGAAGGGGCCAGAAGCTCTTTTGTGCTATTTTACACCCCATAGGAAAGACACCATGAAAACACTTCCCACGTTTCTACGCATCGGATTGGCCGCTGGCATTGCGGGTTTCGGCTTCGTGTCCGCGCCAGCAGCCGGGAAGCCAGACGAAAGCAACCAGCACGTAATCTGGGCCCCAAAACCGTTGGTCCTTGAATCGAATCCTCAACGGCCCAGAATGTATTTTCAGCAGGCCTGGGGGTCAGGCGTTTATCCGATTGGCAATGGGCGATTGGGTGCCACGATCTACGGCGGAATTGCTGAAGAACGTATCCAGTTCAACGAAGATTCTTTGTGGAGCGGGGATGAGGAAAATCTGGGCGCCTACCAGAATTTCGGGCGCCTTTTCATCGCTCTGGAGGGCCACGCCGAAGTTGAAGCGGACAACTACCGGCGGGAGCTGGACATTGACCAGGCTGTGCACACGATCACCTATACACTGAATGGTGTGAACTATCGACGGGACTATTTTGCCAGTAACCCGGCCAATGTCATGGTCTTCCGGCTGACGGCCGACAAACCGGGGGCTTGCAGCGGTTCGGTCCATCTTTTTAACGCGCATGGCCACAATGACGGCACCACGTATACGGTAAAGGGCAATACGATCACCTTCACGGGGCGGATTAAACCGCAGACCCGGAATATGGAATACGAAGCCCAGGCGATGATCCTGAACCAAGGCGGCTCGATTCGTGTGGAGGATAACCGCATTGTCTTTAAAGACTGCGACAGTCTGACCATTCTGCTGGATGCCGGTACAGACTACCTCAACCAGCGTGACAAGGGCTGGAAGCGGGAGCATCCCCATGACCGTATTTCAGCGCGGCTCGCGGCGGCGGCCAAGCGATCCTGCGCCGACTTGCTGGCCGAGCATATTAGCGACTACCAGGGACTCTTTAACCGCTTGACACTGGATCTGGGTAAAACCCCCGAGGCGATCCGGACGCTGCCCACCGGGGAGCGCCTGAACGCCTATAGAAAGACCCAGGCTGATCCGGATCTCGAGGAAACCCTCTACCAATACGCCCGCTATCTGATGATCAGTTGTTCGCGGCCCGGCACTCTGCCCGCCAATCTACAGGGTCTTTGGAATTCCGTTAACTGGCCGCCCTGGCGATGTGATTACCACACCGATGTGAACGTGCAGATGAATTACTGGTTCGTCGATCAGGCTAACCTGTCCGAATGTTTTCAGCCACTGGCGGAATGGGTGAACTCCATCCGCGAGGTAAGGCGCGAAGCAACAAAAAAGGAGTATGGCGTGCGCGGCTGGGCCACTCGCTCCATGAACAACATCTTCGGCGGGGCTTCCTACCACTGGGTCCCCGGCGACGCAGCCTGGGTGGCGCAGAATCTGTGGGATCATTATGCCTTCACGCTCGACAAGGAATACTTGCGCAACCGGGCCTATCCGGTGATGAAGGAGCTTTGCTGGTACTGGGAGGACTCACTGATCGAACGTCCCGCCCCATCGACAGGCTCAGAGCAGGCTGGCACACTGGTCAGCCCCAAGAGCCAGTCTCCGGAGCACGGACCGTTCGCCGAAGGCAACTCCTATGAACAACAACTCTGCTGGGATCTGTTCACCAACTTTATCGAGGCGTCTGAAGCGCTCGGGGTAGATACGGCGTATCGCACCATAATATCTAATCTGCGTGATCGTCTGCTCGGGCCCCAGATTGGCAAATGGGGACAATTGCAGGAGTGGGCTGAGGATCTGGATGATCCCAAGGATACCCACCGACACCTCTCGCACCTCATAGCGGTTCATCCGGGGCGGCAGATTTCACCGGAGACAACACCTGAATGGGCCGAAGCGGCGAGGGTGTCCATGAACGCCCGCGGGGACGGCAGCACCGGCTGGAGCAAGGCGTGGAAAATTTGCATTTGGGCCCGTCTTCATGACGGAGACCGCGCTTACAAGCTCGCCAGTGAATTTATCCAGCACAATGTCTATCCCAATCTCTGGGGGTTTCATCCGCCCTTTCAGATCGATTGCAATTTCGGGTACGCGGCCGGCGTGGGCGAGATGCTCGCGCAGTCGCACTTGCGGTGGGCCAAATACCCAAGCACCCAACAACCCAAAGACCTAAGGAAAGCTGAAACACCTAAATCCAAATCCCTGCTTTCTGAACCTATGAGCCCTTATCTTATTCACCTGCTTCCGGCTCTGCCGAAGGCGTGGCCGGATGGACACGTCAACGGGATGCGGGTGCGGGGTGGATTCGAGGTGGACATCGCCTGGAAGGACGGAACGCTGGAGAAAGCCCTTATACGAAACATATCCAACCCGGAAGAAACATGCTTGGTCCGCTACGGTGAATCAACCGTGACGGTTCATGTGCCCCACGATAAAGAAGTCGTTGTGGACTTCACTCACAAGGGCAAGTGATGGCCTCCGAGACCAACATGTCCGCCAAGACCAAACTGAAAATAGAGAATCAAACGCTCAGCGGCGTTTGTCGGTATTCACCAGATCGTAGAGGTGATGACTATGGATAATCCCGCTGCTCTCTGGGATATGGACATTTTGGTGAAACCGCCCAGTTTCATCTGGACGAACCATACAAAGAACAACGCGAGAGGTCTCTTCTTCGAGAGCGAACTATACAAGGGCAAACCGACGCACGTCTTTGCCTATGTCGCGATGCCAGAAGACACCAGACAAAAAGTCCCGGCTGTTGTACTGGTGCATGGTGGCGGCGGGACGGCCTTCCCCGATTGGTGCGAACAATGGGCGAAGCGGGGTTATGCGGCCATTGCGCTAGATCTCACGGGGGCTGGGCCGGACAAGAAACCGCTTGCGGATGGTGCCCCATCGGAGCGGGACGAGGTGAAGTTCTTCGCCCACGGGGAAAACTTGAAGGATGCCTGGTCCTATCATGCTGTCGCCAACGTCATTAAAGCACATTCGCTCATCCGCTCCTTTCCAGAAGTCGATCCTGATCGGACCGGAATCACGGGAATCTCATGGGGCGGGTATCTCACCTGCCTGGTTGTCGGCATCGATCACCGCTTCAAGGCAGCGGTGCCGGTCTACGGGTGTGGTTTCCTCCATGAGAACAGCGTCTGGCTGCCGTATTTCGAGAAGCTCGGCCCTGACGGAACAGCGGCGTGGGTCAAGCATTTCGATCCGTCAAGCCTGCTTGAAAAAAGCCGGATCCCGATGCTCTTCGTCACCGGCACTTGCGATTTTGCCTACCCATTGGATAGTTTCAAGAAGAGCTACAGCCTGGTCAGCGACCACACGCTTCTTGTTAGCCCTCGCATGGGGCATGGTCACAAGCAGGGATGGGGACCAAAGGAAATTGGTCTTTTCCTGGATGCTTACCTGGCGGACAACAGAGTGAAGCCCTTGGCCAAATTGTCGAATATCCAGCGTCACGGGCCCCGGGTCTCCTCGACGGTCAAATCCGAGATTCCGATCAAGTATGCCGCCCTGCACTACACGACCGATTCCGGGGAGTGGAAGCAACGTAAATGGCAGAGCATCCCCGCGGAATATGGTGATGGTTCCGTGACAGCGGACCTGCCCAACGAGAAAGGGATTACATTGTTTTTCACCGTTGTGGACGAGCGTGGCGCGACCGTCTCGACGGAATATGAAGGTATATAAGCACCCCGCAAAGTTGCATTTTATGAAACTTTGTGTATAAACATGGGTACTTACGGTTTGATCCTGCAGGTGGAAAGTCGTGAAGAAATTGGGGCTGACAAGTGGGTCGCTTTAGTATTCCGTCAGGAAATGAGTCGAACCAACTGAGCCGGAGAATCGACGATGACGCCAAGAGAAATCATATTTGCCAACCTGAACCATACGGGCGCGCCGCGCCCGGGCATGACCTTTGATGGTGGCCGAACCAACGACATGCTTGGTGTGGGCACCGGAGGGAGCCCGGACTACGTGCCTAAGCGCTGGACCGAGGACAACAAAGAGTTTTACGACGATGAGTGGGGCAACCTGTGGGTGCGTATGGTCGGCGGGTGCGTAAAGGGCGAGATCGTCACGCCGGCTCTACCGTCGTGGGATGGGCTGGATGATCTGAAGATGCCCGATTACGAGGACAACTCCCGGTACGCCCGCATGAAAGAGGTGTTCGCGCAACCCACAGACAAGTTCAAGCTCGCCCATATCGGCGGCTGGATCTTCGATAGCGCCCGCTACTTGCGGAAGATGGAAGTCTATTTCATGGACATGGCATTGTATCCCGATGAGTTGCAACAGCTTCACAGCAGGGTAGCCAAAGTCTACGAGGCCAAGATTCGCGGGGCCGGCAGCTCTGGCGCCGACGGTGTCATGATCGGTGAAGACATGGGCACACAGACCGGTCTGCTGTTCAGCCCCGACATGTTCCGGAAATTCTTTAAGAATGACTACACCCGGTTGATTGGACTGGCCCATGAGTATGGCATGAAGGTACTGATGCATTCCTGCGGAATGAACTGGGAGATCATCGACGACCTGATTGACTGCGGCATCGACTGCTTCCAATTCGATCAGCCCGCCCTCTATGACATGCCGGCGCTGGCCGCCAAATTCCGCGAACGCAAGGTGGCCCTGTGGTCGCCCACGGATATTCAGAAGGTACTTCCCACCGGTGATCGCGCGTTCATCGAGTCCGAAACCCGGCGTATGCTGGATACCTTCGACGGCTGTCTGATCACCAAGAACTACCCCGACCTGCCCGGAATCGGCGTGAAACCGGAGTGGGACATGTGGGCGTACAACGTCATCACGAAACGCAGTGGACTATGAACGCTGGTAACCGAACCGTACTGAGGGGCCTGGCTGAGCAGTATGCCGACATATGCGCGGATCCGGTCCAAGAGGAACGACGGGCGTTATGGCGTCAGCATAACAGCCTGAAGAAAACACGACCGTTGATCTACACGCGGGCGTTCGCATGGCATGAGATGCCACAGTCTCAATGTGTTTGTGACGAGCCCCTCGCGCGGCAGTACGAAGGTCTCTTGCGGCAGCAGCTTTTCTGGCATTCACTGGGCGATGATTCGATCTTTGAGCCATGGATCACGATACAGGCCGTGGGACGCTGTCACGGATGGGGGGTGTCCGGGGAGCGGCATTTCAGTGACGAACCGGGCGGGTCGTTCAAGGTTGGCTATCCCATTAAAGAGCTTTCAGATATCGACAAATTGCGTGTGCCGTGGCACGAAATCGACGAAGCGGCCACAGCTGTGAGGGCTGAGGAAGTGTCGGACGCTATCGGCGACATCATCACGATCAATCTCGATCGCGCCCCGGCCTATCGCGTGTGGACCGGTGACATCTCAACGGATCTCGGGTATTTGCGCGGGATTGAGAATGTCATGATGGACATGCTCGATAACCCGGAATGGCTCCATCGGTTGGTCAAGTTCCTGGGCGACGGGATTCTTAAGACGCACAATGAAGCCGAGCTCAAGGGCGATTGGGGGTTGTCCGCACACCAGAACCAGGCCATGCCCTACGCCGAAGAACTGGAAGATCCGGCCGCCAACGTCAACGGCATCAACCGCAAGGCGTTGTGGGTTTACGTGGCAGCGCAGGAGTTGACGGCTGTTTCGCCGACGATGCACGATGAATTTGTGCTCCAGTACCAGTTGCCGATCCTCAAGCATTTCGGCCTGGTGGCATACGGTTGCTGCGAGGATCTCACGAACAAGATGGACATGTTACGCCAGATCCCCAACCTGCGCCGTATCGCGGTCTCGCCATTTGCCAACGTCGCCCGTTGCGCCGAACAGATCGGCCGCGATTACGTTCTCAGCTACCGGCCCAGTCCGGCGGACATGGTCAGTTATGGATTCGATGCCACTCGGATTCGCACCATTCTTAGCCGGGATCTCGAAGCATGCCGCGAGTGTCACGTGGACATAACGCTCAAGGACGTGGAAACGGTTGAACGCGACCCCGACCGGGTGAGGAACTGGGTCAACGTGACGCGCAACGTGATTGATGAAATTTTTTAGAAGGCACGAATGATGACTGGATACAGAGCGATCACAATAAGCCTTATGCTGTGCCTTACGGCAACGACTCTATTCGCAGCGGAAGGAAAAGACACAATGAAATCGGACAGAGACAACGTGTTCGTGGATGGTCCCACTCCTGTTTCAGGGGGAGGCAATAACACTGCGCGCGTGCGAAAATTCATGAAAGGCGAATTGGGCCAGGAGCGGTTACTCAAGCATGTCAATATCACCCAGCCGCCCTATTCGGAGAGATACCCGCGCTTACTCGCCATCTACACGGGAGAATCACCGGTGACCACCCAATCCGTCCGCTCACTTGTCACTACTGCAAGCGATCCCCGCTTCATCGATGGCGAAAATGGCGATTTTCCCTTTAAGGATGTCGCGGAGATCCAGAAGCAATTACCCGGTTTTAAACCCATCCCTTTCGACAAGATTGGTCTGCTCAACGACGAATACAGGGAACGAAAATAATGCCAGAATCTTATCTTACTGTTACTGAGGCGGATCGGAGCCGTTTCGAAGCGCTGTATAACGACTACCGGATGCAGACCGAGGACCCGGCGCGTTGTCGTCCCATGATTATCGTCAACACGCCGGTCACGGGATTGCCGACCTGGGAGCAGCGACTTGCCGACCCGATGGTAATGCTGCACGCGGAGTTGGACGCACTCAGACCCCACTTGGAGATTGGGGACGACCGGGTGCCCACCGTGCGTGTCCAGTTTGGCACCGCCCAGGTCGCGGCGGCTTTTGGCTGCAGCATGTTTCTTCCGGAGAACAACCTCCCAGCCGCGGGAAACCATGTGCTGGCCCAGGCCGAGGATGTTCATGAACTCACAATCCCGGCTCTTGACGCCGGATGGTACGGCAAACTCGCTGAGTGGACCGACTTGTGGAAAGAGAACCTTCCAGACGGGATTCATATCCAACACCCGGATATACAGAGCGCTTTTAACTCGGCGCACCTGATTCGTGGCAACGACATTCTCACGGATTTCTACGACAGCCCGGAGTTGGTGGAAGCCCTACTGGGGAAGGTGACCGAATTCATGATTGCCATCACCCGCCACACCAAGGCCATGATCAGCCCGGATCCAGACTGGTTCTTTGACTGGGGATCCATGTGGAAAGGCCGCACGCGGATCAGCAATTGCTCCATGCAGATGATTTCTCCCGAGCTCTACCGGAAACACGTGCTGCCGTGGGACGCACGCTTCTTCGAGGCCATCGGCGGTGGTCGCATGCATTACTGCGGTATTACCGGCGGGATTATTGATGACTTCTTCAACGTTCCCTCGATTACCGGGCTCGATGTGGATTGCGGCATCCACGACTTCTTCGCACTCTGTGAACGCGCGCCATCACATTGCGTTCTCACTCCCACTGGCGCGTTCAGCGGCACATCTTTAGTAATCAAACGCCTTCTGCGGGGCGATTGGCCAGCGAAACGTAATATTATCGTCCCAGTTTCAACCACCTCCATTGAAGAAGGAAAGCGGTTGCTGGAAAGACTCCACAAGTCAATGCCGTATTGAAACCAAGTAGAAAAAGTGCTACTGTCAAAAAATGAAAAACAGGGATATTCTACGTGATCTCGCGAGGCGCTACCGCGACATATGCGGCGATCCTGTTCAGGACTGACAAGAAAGACACGAAAAGGTAGAGACTGTGAGAACCGATGCGGAAACTGGAAGCTTGGTTGCGAACCGGCCATTGGCCCGGGCTCCGCTCTATGAGGACCCGGTGTGTCAAGGGCCGGCCGATCCGCGTCTTTTCTGGAATCCGTTGGAACGCAACTGGTGGATGCTGTATACCGCGCGGCGCGCGACACACGAACAGGAAAAGTGAAACTGATGGTACGAAATCAAGCGTCACGCATAGGTAGAGGAGAAAGAATAAACATGCAGTCACGAATCAAACGTTCCGAAGCCTTTCTTGGCATCCATTTCGATTTTCATGCGAATGCCAATTGTAAAGAAATTGGCAAGACTCTCACGCGCCAAATGCTGCGGGACATGTTGGAAGCGGTCAAACCCGATTATGTGCAGTGTGATTGCAAGGGCCATCCGGGGCTCGCCAGCTATCCCACTAAAGTCGGCACGCCGGTGCCGGGCTTTGTCCGGGACCCCCTTAAGATTTGGCGGGAAGTGACCGCCGAATACGGTGTCAGCCTGTACATGCATTATTCCGGGGTTGTCGATGAAGCGGCGGTTAAACAGCATCCCGACTGGGCGGCTCGGCAACCCGATGGTGAGCCGTGGGGGCAGGCGACTTCAGTCTTCGGGCCCTACGTTGACGAACTCATGATCCCCATGTTCAAAGAACTGGTCGATCGCTATGGCGTTGACGGTGTCTGGGTGGATGGCGAATGCTGGGGTGTGGAGATGGATTACAGTGCCCACGCCCGAAAAGCCTGGAAAGAGGCGACGGGGCTCGATGAGATGCCGGTGGAGCGGGGGGACAAACACTTTGAACGCTTCCGCCGGTTTCAGCGGGAAGGTTTCCGTAAATATCTAACCCATTACATCGACACCATGCACGCTTACGCCCCTGGGTTTGAGATCGCCAGTAACTGGGCTTATACCGCCCACATGCCGGAGTCGGTCAAGGTCGACATGGATTTTATCTCCGGGGATGTGACTCCGCAGAGCGCGCTGACGGAGTGCCTGATGGATGCCCGGGTACTGGCTCAGCAGGGAAAGCCCTGGGATCTGATGTCCTGGTCCTTCAATGGGAAATGGGGCGAGCCGGGACAGAGCACCAAGACCGCCGTTCAACTTCAACAGGAAGCGGCGGTTGTCATGTCGTGCGGCGGTGGCTACCAGGCCTATTTTAAACAGAAAGGCGATGGTTCGATCTATCCGTGGACCATGACGGTCATGGCTGAGGTCGCTCAATTCTGCCGGGAGCGGCAACCGTATTGTCAACACGCTGAATCCGTTCCGCAGATTGGTTTAATTCTGTCAACCGAGGGCTATTACAAGCATATTGACAAACTCATGCGTCCCTGGGGACGGGTTTATCAGGCGATGCGTGGTGTCCTCTGCAACCTTTTGGATAGCCAGAATGCTGTGGATGTGGTGATGGATCATCATCTCGAGAAAGATGCCTCGCGTTATCCCCTATTGATACTTCCAGAATGGGAAATTATCAGCGCGTCATTGAAGCGTCACCTTCTGGCATACGTTAACAATGGTGGAAAACTGCTTTTGATCGGGGCGTATCCAACCCGCATGTTTAAAAAGGAATTAAAGATCGAACTCAAAGGAAAACCGGTGGAGCAGGCCCGCTATGTTGAAGTTAACGGCCGCATGGGCGGCGCGTTTACGACCATGCAGGAAGTGGTTCCTCAGCGGGGTGCCAAGGTGCCGGGGTGGCTGTATCGGGGCAACGAAGCAAAGGGCGAGCGTCAGCCCGCGGCGGTCTTCACCAAACTTGGCCAAGGGGAGATAGCCGCTGTCACCATGAATATGGGCGAGCGCTACGGGTCCGCGCGTACCACTGTGGCCCGGGATTTTCTCCAGAGCATCGTGCGGCATTTCATGCCCGATCCGATGGTGAGCGTCAGTGGCTCACACCTGGTGGCGGTGTCGTTGCTGCGGCAGAAAGGGGCATTAATGGTGAACCTGATCAATACCGGTGGTCCGCATCACGGGGGTTGCTATACCTTTGACGAGCTCCCTCCGGTCGGCCCTATTGACATCTCGGTGCGACTTGACCAATCCCCCCGGCGCGTGACATTGCAGCCGGGGAATCGTCGCCTGAAATGGAGTTATGAGGCGGGAATACTTACGGTGAAGGTGCCTGGAGTTGAAGTGCATGATATAGTGGAGATACGATGATCGCCAATAGCCGCAAAATTAGGGGACGGGCTGATTTTAGACCTTGTCCCGGCAACTCGGAAGGCGACCATTACCCTGTCCCTAAATTTCTGGGTTTTCGGGATGACCTGCTCAGCGCGCCACGATTCCGAGCAAAGCTTCCAGCACCTTGCCGCCATTCGTCCATTCGCTGATTTCCACAGCGACCGACTTCCCGGGGACATTGTCGGGAAGTGTGATACGGGGTGCCAGATCCCGGGCCGGGACAGTGTAGATGAAGGGAACATCGTCACTCAATCCGAGCTGCTTCCGGAAGCTCGCCCCCAAGGCGGACATTTCGGGGCCGAAATTCGCGCCCTGCGCGTCGGTCACCATCGACGCGCTGGTCAGGAAAACCACCCCGGACAGAGCGGCGGGACTGAACGGGTGAACGTAGATGTTGTAGACCTGGGTCGCCTTCGAGTCGCCTGTTTTCGGATCGGGAGATGGATAGTGCCCCCAATTCGCCCCCCACGCGGCCCCCTCGGGGATCGCCCTGGTTTTCATCATTTCAGGGATGTAGTCTCCCCAATAGCTTTTCCAGTCGTTGATATAGCGCCTGACGTTGTCGAGGTAATACGGGTTGTCCGGATACTGGCTGCCGACCGTCCTGTAATCCTCCATCAGGCTCGGAGCGTCTTTCAGGAACGCCGGCGCCATCCAGTGACTGATGGTGTTCAAGTCAAGAGAGGGCTTGCCTTTCCCCTGCCCGGTCATCTTCGACTGCATGAAAAT
Source organism: Lentisphaeria bacterium (assembly GCA_032251435.1). Taxonomy (GTDB): domain Bacteria; phylum Verrucomicrobiota; class Lentisphaeria; order Oligosphaerales; family MVZH01; genus JAVVEH01. The sequence goes on from JAVVEH010000017.1 coordinate 83,978, forward strand.
GATGCCAACCGGGCGGCCCGTCCTTGCCGCGATGGTGTGGCCAACAATCCCTGCGGCGCTCAGCTTCGCAGGTTGCGGCGCGCCCTTTTTCGCGCTCACAGGCACTTCGTCCACCCAGCGGGAAGCGAACCGGTTGTCGGGAGTGCGTGAAACGCAGACACTGTAGCGGCTGGGACTGGAATTGCCGCCGCGCTTGGAGTGGTTCTCGATGGAACGGACAATCTGACCCGACACGTCCGTTTCCGGCAGCTTGAGCTCACCGGGAGGGGCAGCCACGTAATACACATCGCCGAACACAATGCCGTCAACGACGCGCTCGTGCGCCAGCTCGCCATCGATCGTGAACGACACTTTTAGCGTGTGGGGTTTGGGCCCGGCCTTCATCGGCGGCAACGTCACGCTCCATTCAACCATTCCCTTCTCGACAGGAATGACCTTTTTGATGTCAGCCTGTCCTGAGCCTGCCGAAGGGCCGAATTCAAAGTGGACCTTGCAGTCGCCTTCTTCGTCTTCCGCTTGCCATTCCCCGAAATTCCGGGTCGATCCCCAGACGGTGACCGGTTTGTCGGCCTGGAAGATGGCATTGTCGCGGAACTGCACACTCAAAAGCGGCATTTTTCGGTATTCATTCAGCTTGCCGACCGTGTTCGGGTCAATCGTTTCGCCGACGATCTGCAACTTCGGATCCAGCCACCACTCGCTGGTGACCATCCGGTTGTCGTACTGGATAAACGGCGTCATCGGCAGCAGCGCCTGGTTGTAGAGGCAGGGCTGGAAACCAATCCCGCCGGAGCCATAGGAGATGCCGCGCGGTTCTTTGACATCAGCCGAAGTCACCACGACCTTGTCGCCATCGATCCGGAACGTCGCCGGATGCCAGACGCGGTCTTCGCCGGCCAGCCAGAACAGCTTCACCCGGGGTTCCCCGTTTTCAATGACTTTCGGATCGGCAAACCCCGTCGCCCCTTCTTCCCGGGAACGATTGAACGCCGTGTCGGCAACCACCAGCCCTCCATCGGCATGGTCAAACTCGACAATGATCTTGTCGCCATCCACCTTGTAGGATTTGAACATCGGCCCTTCGGCGACAAGATCTTTCGCTTTGCCACCTGTCCTGAGCGTTGTCGAAGGGTACTGGTTCTTCAACGCCAGCAGCGCGAGCCGCTGACCCGGCACGGTTTTGTTGCTGTAGTGAATGCCGCCGCTGATGTCGATCTGACTGGCCATGCCGGCGTTTGGAATGTCACGCGCCATCCAGGTGGCCAGCCGCATTTCGGCAGTGCCGTCGATGCTTGGTTTGTCCGGCCTGCCGGGACAATAGAATTGATGGAAGTAGACGGGAAGATCGGGCCTGTCCCAGACAATCCGCCACCCCCGGACGAGATTATGCAGGTTGTTGTAGTAGGGAAGTCCTTCGCCCATGTTGGCATAGCCCTGATTCCAGATGGCACCCCGGATGGCGTAGGGAACCACCGGATTCAAACGCCCGTTAAACAGCCAGTTGGCGTCGCGGTTGCCGCTCATATTGCCGGGCGCCTTCTCGCCGATGGATATCGCTTTCCCCCCATTCTTCAACGCCGCCTGGCTGGCGGCAATCTGGTTTTCCAGCGACGTGTAGAAAGCGGACCATGCCGCCTGGTGCTCAGGCGTGGACGGATCGGTCTGCAGACATTTGAGGTTGATGGCCTTGCTGTAGTCGTCCTCGGCTGTGGCCCAGCCTTCACGCGGCACCCAGGCCTGAATCGCCGTCTGGCTCCAAGAACAATTCAGGATACCGACCGGAACATTCAGCTCCGTATACAGCTTGTGCGCAAAAGCGAACGCGATGGCGCTATAGTTCGAGTAGTCGCCGTTCTTCCATGCCCCGGTTGCCTTCTCGATGGGGTGAAGCTGCGCGGTCACACTCGTCACTTCGAACTCCCGGATGACAGGCGCCTTTACCTGCTCCATGAACTGGGTCGCCAGACGGATCGTGTTGACGCCTTTCCCGCCGACCTTGTACTGCATGTTGGACTGGCCTGACGCCATCCACACTTCGCCTACCAGAATGTTCTTGATGGTCACCGACTTGCCGCCCTGTTCGGTGACGACCATTTCCCTCGGCTCAAGGCTGGCTTTCATGGCATCGAGACGGACCATCCACATGCCGTCCTCGCCCGCTTTCCCCGTCTTCGTTTGATTGGCGAAACTGACAGTGACCGTGTCACCTGGCTTGCTCCAGCCCCAGACCGGGACACCCATGCCCCGCTGCAGGACGGCATTGTCGCAGAATGGCGCGCCTAGCTCGACATCCAGCTTCACCTGCTGACTGTCGGCAGCGGCTTCGTCCATGTCCGGGTCGGCTTCTTCATCCTCCTGCGCAAGGCATGCGCAAGTGCACGCAACCACCACGGCCATCGTGCCGAATAAAAACGCTTTCAACCTGCGATCGATATCCATAGCAACTTGTATCCTTTTCTTTGACATGCGACACGGCCGTGCGAATTCGGTCATTCCATATACCACAAATGAGCAATACCATCATATAAACGCAAAGAGTGAAAAATGAACGGATTCGGAGTGTGCGTCGCCGGCAGGCTGACGGCCTGCAGAAATCCGGGATGAGCCGAAAAAAGCGATGCAGTGGATGCGGTCCGTTATCCCTGCTAAATATTTGCCTTCCGTTTGACATTGCCCCACGGTCGAAGTATCTTTCCCTCTCAAAGTGGTTTGCGGGTTACCAGTAAACGATCGATACGATATCTTCGGCGGGGATTAAAGTGAGCACAGATGACACTCAAAGAGCCTTTGGTTTTCACCTTATGCTTGATTGCTATCGCTGTGCAGCAGACAAGCTTGACAGCATTGATGCCTGTTATTCGTTCCTTGATCAGTTGGTCGCCGTCATTGGGGCCGAGAAACAGACGCAACCCTACGTTTTCCGCACACCCGAGCATTTCATCGGCAAGCTTGGGCTTTCCGGATGGGTACCCATCGTCGAATCGGGTATCTCAATCCATACGTTGACGGAAACGAAGTTCGTCTCACTGGATGTCTACAGTTGCAGACGGTTCGACAATGATACCATCATCGCCTTTACTCGCGAGTTCTTCCAACCCGGGGAGATAGAAACCAATTTCGTCCTTCGCGGAACGAAATATGCCTGACTCCCACACGATCACGGTCGAGACGAAACCGCGTTCGTTCATTGCCGCACGGAAAAAGATCCTTGCCCGGGTCTACGGGAACGACCCGAACTACAAAGACTCGACGACACCCTTGGTTTCGCTGCTCCTTGGCAAGCGCAGCGCATTTGCCGCCCACACGGATCGCACGATGCTGACGGTCTACTCGGCCGTTGGAGCCCCGATGATCTCCGCGATCTGCTTTGTGGCCGACAAGATGCCCGACGTTCTGCAAGTCTCCTTTTTCGAGGCCGTTCCCGAATGCGATGAAGCGGTCAATGGCTTCTTTGAAACGATAGCCAGGCTGGCCGAATCCAAGAGGATCAAGCGTATCGTCGTGGGCCTTGAGGGTCACGTTAACAATGGGTTAGGGTTTCTGGCTGAAGGTTTCGACACGCCCGCGTCATTCGGCTCGCGATACAACCCGCCCTACTACATCGATTATCTGGAACCGAAAGCCACGACCGTCAGAACAATGGTTTCCTTCGAATATGACCTGACGCGAGGGGGCATGGAACGAGAAGAGCGGGCGATTGAGCACGCGAAAAAAAAGTACACGTTTCGCACCGGCGATTTTTCCGACTTGCGCAAGGAAATGGCGCTCTACACGGAGCTCAATAATCGCTGCTTTGAAAATCATGACTTATACTACAGACGCACCCCTGATGAAGACTACGAGCTTTTCAAATCCTTCGGCCCGTTTTTGCGGGAGGAAAACTTTCTCGTGGCATTGAAAGAGGGCGAACCGATTGGATTCCTGCTATGGTATCCCGATTTTCACGAACTCATGCACCCCGGCCAGACGATCGGCCTGACCACACTGTTGAAATATCGACTTCCGGGGCACCCAATCAGCCGTTACAAAATCGCTGAGATAGGCGTTCTTCCAAAATATCGCGGGTCGGCAGTTGCGGTTGGCTTGATACATACCGCCATGACACATGCACTCAAACGGGGCCACACCCGAGCCGAATCGGGTTGGATCTTCGCCGACAACGATGCTTCGCACAGAATAGCCTCTCGTTGGGCGGACAATCACTACAAGCGCTACAAGGTTTTTGAAATTGAGGAAAAATCCTAATGGCGACGACTGCCGTCCAGACCGTACAATCAGCCAAAGCCCTGCCAGACTGCTGGGACAGGTCGGCCGGAGACAACCTGTTCCTGAAACAGGCGTCATTGGCGGTCTTGGAGAAAGTGAACCCTTGCGGGCAACGCTATCATTGGGATGGCGGGGAAGACGACTGTTCGGTGGCTGTCACCTATCAACATCGTCTCAATATACTGACCTTTGGCAAGGGCTCTTTGGCCCTCCCTGTAACGATCGTCGGCATTCCCTGCTCGGTCAGTCAGTCAGGCTGCCGTTTTGCGGAACACTCACGGGATCGTCTCATTCAATACCTGCGCGATCTTCCCGGCTCTAAAATTGTGCTCAATACGGCATGCAAATCGCTGCCAGGGTTCGCCAATGGAAAAACGCTTCCGACCTGTAGAATGATCCTGGCGTGGAATTCCTTCGACGAGTATCTTGACAGCTTGCGGAGTCACTATCGCCACCGGATCAGGAAAGCCCTTTCAAGCTGGGAGGATGTCCAGTCAATACAGATCGCCAATCACGCCTTTGGCGATGACCTCTACAGTCTGTATGAAAATGTTCATCGCCGGTCAAGATATAAATTGGAAAAGCTTCCCCCCGCCTTTTTTCACGAGTTTCCGTCTGAGATTACGGTGTTTGTGCACCGTGGCAGGCCAATCGCATTCGTCCAGACAACCAGCCACAACAACGAACTGAACTTTCTCTTTGCTGGCATGGATTACACCGAATCACATCAGCTCGACACCTACATGAACGTGCTAGTACAATGTAAAATTTAAAGATGCGGATAAAGATGTTTAAGTTTCGTCC
>JAVVEH010000018.1:0-45612 GCA_032251435.1 Lentisphaeria bacterium
CAGGACGAAACTTAAACATCTTTATCCGCATCTTTAAATTTTACATTGTACTAGGAATGAAACTTGAAACGAATACGAAATTTATTATGATCGGGGATTCCATCACCGACTGCGGTCGCGGAAAACCCGCTGGCGAGGGGCTTTTTGATCCCTACGGCAATGGCTATGTCAATATGGTGAAAGCCTTTCTCGACGCCCGGCATCCGGAGCGGGCGATCCGGGTGATCAACAAGGGCACCAGTGGCAATACCGTCCGCGATTTGAAAAAACGTTGGCGGGAAGATGTGCTGGATCTGAAGCCGGACTGGCTGTCGATCATGATTGGCATTAATGATGTCTGGCGGCATTTCGACAGCCCGAAAATGTCCGAAATACATGTTGGCATTGACGAGTATGAGGAAACCTTGGAAGAGTTGATCGTCACCACCGCTCCGGGGTTGAAGGGGTTGATTCTGGCCACGCCCTATTTTATTGAGCCGAACCTGGGCGACCCCATGCGGATTCAGATGGATGCCTACGGAACCGTGGTCCGGAATCTGGCTGAGAAACATGACGCTGTCCTGGTCGACACCCAAGCTGGCTTTGACCGGATGCTGGAACAGATGCACCCCATGGCCTTGGCTTGGGACCGGGTGCACCCCAACAGCTCGGGGCACGCCCTTTTGGCTCAGTGCTTTCTGGATGCCATCGGGGGGTGACCACGGGCCGATAATGGCCCGCCACTGTTACTGTGGCCGCTCATTGTTGAGCGATGCCCGCGTGCCAATAATGGCCCGCCACTGTTACTGTGGCCGCTCATTGTTGAGCGGTAATAAAAAGGAATTTATGTCATGCAAACCCGGCGCATGTATGGCCACGACTACACCCGTGTTGGCTTTTACATGATCACCATGAACACTGCCGGGCGCCGTCGCATATTCGGTGAATGCCGGGACAACCGGGTGTTCCTAAGCCCGGCGGGGGAAACGGTTGAACGACGCTGGCATGAGATCCCCCGCCACCGGCCACAGATCGAGACCTCTGACTTGGTTGTGATGCCGGATCATTTACACGGCATTCTTTACGTGAAGGAACAGCTGCCCAAACCGTTGGGGAATACGCTCCGGGGATTTGCCAGCGGGGTGACATCTGAACTTCGTAAAACGGCAGAAACTCCCGGTTTGGCCGTTTGGGAAGGCAGCTTCAATGATCGGATCATTATGAATGCTGACACGTTACGAAATGAGCGGAAATACATCCGTGACAACCCGCGTCGATATTGCCTGCGCAAAGCTAACCCGGATCTGTTTGTCCGGGTGAATCACTTGCGGCACCCGCGCCTTCCCGATGATCAGCACTGGAGGGGGTACGGTAACCTGTTTCTTATCGAACGCCCGGATCTTATGCCCGTACAGGTTTCCCGTCAAGCGACGGCAAAGGACATTGCCAGTCTTCGGGCTAAAGTAAGGGAACGCGTGTCAGCGGGTGCTGTGGCGGTTTCCCCATTCATCTCCCCCGGTGAAAAAGAAATTGCCGGCATGGTGATGGCGCGGGATAGTGGAGATCTTATTCTGATGAAGCCGGCCGGTTTTCCGCCGCTGTATAAACCCTCCGGAGCCTATTTTGACCTCTGTGCCGAGGGTAGATTACTGGTTTTGACAGCGTTTCCTTATACGGGACGCAAACAAACGCTAACCCGGGAATGCTGTCTGCGTATGAACCAATGGGTGGCGGATATTTGCGCGCCGAACCGCGCTTGACTCCCGCCACTGTTACTGTGGCCGCTCATTGTTGAGCGGGAAATCAAACCATGGCGCGGATTCCGCGAAAGGATGCTTATGATGACTCATGTCGAACGTTTCAACGCCGTGATGAATGGCCAGCCGGTTGACCGGTATCCGCGGATCGAATGGGCCGGATACTGGGATAAGACACTCGAACGCTGGTATGACGAAGGGTTGCCTCGGGAACTGACTGACCGGCAGGCTATTCGGGAATACCTCGGGCTCGATCCTTACACGCAGTTCTGGATGGGGCCCCGCGGTCCCCGGACCCCCCGGGCGCCTTCGCACGGGGCGGGCATCCTGAAAACTGAAGCCGAATACGACCGCCTGCTGCCAACTCTTTACCAAGTGCCCGATTTCACTCATGAGCGCTTTCAAACGGCGGCTTTGGAACAGGCCAAGGGCGACCGTGTGGTCTGGATCAGTTTGGACGGGTTTTTCTGGTATCCGCGCGCCCTGTTCGGGATTGAACATCATCTTTTCGCCTTCTATGACCAACCTGACCTGATGAAACGCGTGAATCGTGATCTTCTGGCTTTCAACCTAAAGGCGCTGGAGGAGTTTTGTGAAACGGTTTGCGTACCGCAATTCATGACCCTCGCCGAGGACATGAGCTATAATCACGGGCCCATGCTGTCGAAGGAACTCTTCGATGACTTTCTCGCTCCGTATTATCAACCTTTGGTCACCGCGCTCAAAGAACGGGGCATCCGGGTGTTTGTCGACTCCGACGGGGATGTCGAACCTCTCATTCCCTGGTTGAAAGAGGTGGGGGTGGAGGGAATCCTGCCTCTTGAACGCATGGCCGGGGTGGATGTGGCTGACATCCGCCGTCACCACCCGGAGTGGCTGATGATCGGCGCTTACGATAAAATGGTGATGAAAAATGGCGAGGCGGCGATGCGGGCCGAGTTCGAACGCCTTCTGCCGACCCTGCGCGGCGGCGGCTTTATCCCCAGCGTCGACCATCAGACACCTCCGGATGTCTCTCTGGAAAATTATCGGGTGTATCTCCGGTTGCTGGAGGAATACACGGGCGCGTGAAAGACGCGCCTAATCGATGGCCTCCCGCGGTTTGGTTTTGTCAACGGTAAAATGAGCGCCGCCGCATTTCGGGCAGTGCGTCAGTTCCTTGACATTCTTTATTTCCGCGAACGGGCCCTGGCAATGCGGGCAGGCGTAAATCGTCAGCTTTCTGCCTGTTTTGGCATCCCATATTTTGCCCAGCGGCTTTGGTGGCGGAGTCACTTTGGCCTCTGGATTGAGCAGCGGGCTGCCTTCGCGGGTCCAAGTCACCCCCACGAACTTTTCACAGGTCGGGCAGTACCCCATGACGCGTTCAAACATCATGCCGCCTCCGAAGATCACCATTTCTTCATACCCGCACCCTTTTACCGGCTTGCCGTCGGCGTCTTTTCCATCCATGCATTTCATGGGATATCCATCCCCCGCCCAGGCCAAGCTGGCAAACCCCATCAAAACGACCATGAGTTGAAAGATCCGTGTGATTTTCATGAGATATTTCCTTTTTTGTCAGTGCTTGTCATCGTCGGGCTTACGGCCCTCCCTTGCCCATCTGTTTATCGAGACGCTTGGGAAACGATTTTTTTCAATTGGCCCAATCACTTTTTGGTCCGTGATCCACCCGGGCGGCAAGCGCGCTGTCATGGTCCGACCACGTGAATCGTGTCAGGGGCATGGATGGCGGCGCGGGCGCCGTCCCACGTGACCCGGACATCTCCCCGGGGTGTCGGATACGTGATGGCATAGGGGGCCGCGGCCGGATAGGGATTGATTTTCAATTGACCGCACCCTGGGGTGAGGATCTGAATGCCGGCCAGGCCGGTAATGAGGAACTCCGCCGGGCAGGCGCTCCAGGCGTGCGAGTGTGTGCGCTCAAATCCGGCCCAATCACCGCCGCGCCAGGACCCGTTCTCGTACCATTCTTCGGTGCAGGATGTCCGTCCCCGGTCAACCATGCGTTTTCCCCAGCGCTCATCAATCAGACGCAGGGCCAAGTCCGTCCGCCCGCGTTCGCGGAGGGCCTCCAGAACCACCACCATAAAAAAGGGCTGGGCTTCCGTGGCGGGCACGGTCTGTTGGTCAAAGATCACATCAATGATTCTGTCCGCGGTGGCCGCGTCGACGCAGTCAAAGGCGATGGCCGCGGCGTTGGCGTGCTCACTGGTCCTCGGCGACAGCGTGCCGTCCGCGGTCACCGCGTCGGCGACGACCCCGTTTTCCGGGCGGATGAAAGCGCTGGCGAACGCTCGCCTGACACCATCGGCGGCTGATGTGTAGGCGTTTTCCGCCCAGGCGTCCGTTTTGACACCGGCGATTTTGCCCGCCGCGTCGCACGCCGCCGCGAAGATCGCGTTGTAAGCGGCGCTGACACCATTGACCTCCACATGGGCCCAATCAATAAAAACCCAGCCGAACATGGGTTTCAGCAATCCGTCCGGGCCGAGGCGTTCCAAATGCGCGCGCATGATCCGCTGCGTTTCCGGATAGCATTCGTGGATATAGCGGACATCCCCGGTATACTGGTAATGCCGCCAGAGGGCGATGACCCACCACAGTGAATAATCAGGAATATCATGTTGCCAACCGCGGTCGGCGACATTGGAAATATTGGCGATGAGACCGCTTGGGCGCGTGTTCATGGCTGACTGGCGCAGAAATTTCCCCGGCAATTCAGTGTCGCCGAAGCAGGCGTATATACCGGGAACAGTGACGGCCGCGACATCTCCCAGCCATTGCGCCTGTTCGCGGAACGGAGTGTCCATCAACGATTCAATCGAGCAAAGTTTCAGGGTGTTCCGGCAGATGTCAAAGACTTTCTCCATACGTGTGTCACCATGGTAGGCGCCCCGCTTTTCATAGGGGTACGTCACTTCCACAGCGCGTAGCGCGCGGATTTTCAGACTCGCTTCACACTGTTTCACCCGCAGTCTCAGGTAGCGGAACGAGCGCCAGATCAGCGGGCGGAACACGTTTCGTCCATCCGCGAAAATCACCCGGTCAGCGAACGGGCATTCAATCGCGTTATTAAACCGCTCGTCGACCAATCGTTCCGCATAGCCGATTTCAACCAACGCCCCGGCGGGGGCCTCCACCTCTATTTCAGCGTAACCGGTGAGCACGCGTCCGAAGTCGAGGGTGACACACGGGTCATAGCGGCCATCGGTCACCCGGTCCCGATGCCGGTCACTGCAAGCCAGCAGGGTTTCGCCTTCTCCGCGCAGGAGATTGTCCAATTTTTCAGCCGTGGCCCAGTCTAGTGGCCGTCCCGCCTGGGATAGTGAGATCGACAGGTCACCCGCGTTCATCCGGTTGGCGAGATCCAGGCATTCCTCCGCGCGGTGGATACGGTCGGCGTAGATGTTTTTCTCATGTAGAAAGGCGATATCCCGCGGAATCATACGGCACCAAGGCATGACCAACGGTGGCCTGCCGCCCCGTCCCGAAATATCCTCCGGCGCGTCCCAGTCGGCCACATTGGCGTTGATTGTCCGCCAGTCCGTCGGCATGGCCCGTAAATCAACGTGCTCTTGAAAAGGCCCGATTTTATTTCCGCCGAAGAAATGGGTGTTCTGTTTCCAGGCCGCGCCGACGCATGTCCGCCAGTTTTTATCACTGGCGCATGTGACAAGCCCTTTTTTGTCAACGATTTCGACCAATAAACCGCCGCGCGCGGCTTCCTGGACTCCCTGGTGATGAACGAGGACAGCGATACAATTACGTCCGGCGCGGACGGTTCCGGCAATGTTCCGCCGGTCATAATATTGGTGGTAAGGTTGCGATTGCGGCGGGCCGTCGCCCAGCAGAGCGCCATTGATCCACGTTCGGTAGCGGGTGTCCGCGCTGATATACAGTGTGGTCCCCTCCGTCTCCACGAGGTCGAATTCAGCGCGGAATAACACATACGCGTTTTTCGCGGGCGCCCGCATGTTCCAGATCCATCGGGCGTTCCAATCCCGGCCCGGGGGAAATCCTGAGAGTGACGATTCCTCATTCATCGCGTTGTGCCCTTTTAAATAGTCACCTGCCAAGCCGCGGCGGCGGGGACATGGCCCGAACAATCCCGCCGACCTCAAAAAAGCTGGCGTCGGCGTTTTTTTTCAGTCTTCATGGTGTATTATACCTGACAATCGGGGCTTTTCATTCTGTGAAGAGGCGCGAAGTCATAATTATCTTTCTTCGGATCGATATTTCGCCCGCCGCGGCGGCAGCATGTCTCCGGCAGGGTGAATCATTCAAACGAAAAGGGCTCTTGAAACGCTGGCGCGGCCAGCTTATTTTTTTACGACAAGGCGATTTTCCGGTGAAACAGAACGAAGAGGACATTGTTATCCGCGCGATAGACGTGAAACGGCATTACCACGGAACGGGTGGTGTCGTCACGAAAGCGCTTGACGGCGTGAACCTCGATGTGTTCCGCGGCGAATACCTGTCGATCATGGGGCCATCCGGATCGGGGAAATCGACCCTGTTCAACATGATTGGCGGCATCGACTCTCCCACTGAGGGCATGGTGTTTATCGATGAGATCGACGTGGCTCAGCTTGATTCCTACGAACTGGCCTGGCTGCGCTGCCACAAAATCGGCTACATCTTCCAGAGCTACAATATCCTCCCCGTGCTGACCGCTTTGGAAAATGTGACTCTACCGATGATTTTCGCAGGCAACAGTCCCAACGAAGCCCGGGAAAAAGGCATGGATATTCTCAAGACCGTCGGTCTTGGTGACCGTGCGTTGCATCGCCCGTTTGAAATGTCCGGCGGTCAACAACAACGGGTCGCCGTCGGCCGGGCCATCGCCAATGATCCGGTGATTATTCTGGCGGATGAACCGACCGCCAACCTGGATGTGCATACGGGTGAGGAAATTATTGATTTGTTGAACCGCCTGCGTGACGACCGGGGGATCACGATTATCTCGGCGACCCATGACATGAAAATGCTCAATGTGTCTGATCGGATTTTATGGATTCGTGACGGTAAGGTTCAACGGCTGGAAAAACGGGAGGATCTGGATATCCAGGTCGGGGGCATTGAAGGGGAGGATCCTTAATGGTGAGTCCAGACAAAATACCCGAGCAGACATCGCTTTCCTGGCCAATTGTCGGCGCGGTCAGCGTCGCGGGTTTGCGGCGCCGGTTCGCCCGCGCGATGATCACCATGGTCGGTGTGGTGTTGGCGATCGCTTTTTTGTCGTACATGCTGGTAAGTGAGAGTTTGGTGAAGGCGCTGATCGCCGCCGGTAATGATGAGTTAAATATCCTGCTGCAAAATATGGGTGTGGATATTTTCGGTGGTGGCAAGACCGATGAGATGACCTATCTGCTGATTGGGCTGACTCTGCTGACATCTCTGGTCGGGATTGTCAACGCCATGCTGATGGCCGTGACCGAACGGGTCAAAGAGATCGGCACCCTCAAGTGTCTGGGGGCGACGGATTCGTTTATTGTCCGCGCCTACTTTCTGGAATCGACGATTCAGGGGGTATGCGGGTCGGCCATTGGCATGTTTCTGGGTTTGATTGTCGCGGTTTCCGTCGCAATTAAGAGTTATGGGTTGTATCCCCTCAAGCTCTTTCCTGTCACGGCCATTCTGGGGGCGCTTGGCATCTCCCTGGTGGCGGGGGCGGTCTTGTCGGTTCTCGCGTCCATTTTACCCGCTTATGCGGCGGCCAGAAAACAACCGGTTGAAGCGCTGAGGGTGGAGGAGTGATGAGCGGTCCATTAGTCATATGTGATGATGTGCGGAAAACCTTTGTCATGGGCAAAGAGAGGGTCCATGCTCTGCGCGGGATTAGCGTGGACATCAACAAGGGTGAGTATGTGTCGATCATGGGGCCGTCCGGATCCGGCAAATCGACATTGTTCAACATGATCGGGGGGCTTGACACGCCCACGGCTGGGGATGTCACCGTCGAAGGGTGCAAACTGGCCGAATTAAATTCCTCGCAACTGGCCTGGTTCCGGTGCCACAAAATCGGCTTTATTTTCCAGTCGTTCAACCTGGTGCCGACCATGACGGCCCTGGAAAACGTGGCCATGCCGCGGATTTTCATGGGGGTGCCGCCCCGGCAGGCTCATGATGACGCGGCCGACGTGTTGGACCGGGTGGGCTTGGGGCATCGTTTGGATCACCTGCCCGCCCAGGTGTCCGGTGGGCAGCAGCAACGGATCGCCATCGCCCGGGCGCTGGTGAATGAGCCGTTGATTGTTCTGGCCGATGAACCGACTGGCAACCTCGACCTGCATACGGGAGAGGAAATTATCGATTTGCTCAACGACATGAAATCCCGCCTCGGGGTGACGATTATCACGGCGACGCACGACATGAAGATGTTGTCCTGCTCCGACAAGATTATCCGCATTGAAGACGGCGCGGTCAAGAGCGTCGACACCCGGGATACGATCAAAGTGAAAATTGGCAGCATTGACGGCGCCACAGTTAGTTAACTCTTATGAGATTATTCGCCCAACGTAAACAGGAAAGAGTGGACCGGCGCCTGGCCTTGAGCGGGATCCCGGTGCTGAACGCCGGGGTCGCTGTCGAGAGCCTTGACAACGGGGGGGCGCGGGTTAGCATGACGGTCCGCCGCGGCCGCGGATTCTTTGAAAGATTACGCCCGGTTGAGATGACACGCAGCTATGAGCTGGACGAATTCGGTCGTTTTGTGCTTGAAATGGTCGATGGCGAGAGGTCCGTTCTGGATGTCGTCGACGCGTTTGAGAAACGGTTTCCCATGTCCCGGCGGGAAGTGGAATTGGCCGTGGTGGCTTTTTTCAAGATGCTGATGCAACGCAATGTGCTGGCCGTCGCGGTGGCGAAACATCAGTCAGGTGCCGCCAAAGCGGTGGTCGCGGTTTTGGTTGTTTCCTCGCTGGCCATGGGATCTCAGTCGGCGCGGGCCCGGGAAACGGCCGCGCCGGCGGCGTCACCGGCCGCCGCGGCCGCCGGCATTCATGCTCTGGCCCGGATTGGCGGCGTGAATTTTCCTGGAAGCGACGGCAACCTCAGGTTGGAAAAGCACGTGGCCGACACGTTCAAAGCCGCGGCCGCCCGGTTTGAGGAGCGCGGATTTGAAACGGGCGACATTGTTTTCAAGGCCCCGGTTTTTGAGCCCGGCACGTTGACGCTTGACTGCGGTGAGTATGGCCGTTTCACGCTCGACGCCATGCACCCCACGTTGATGCGGCCCGGAAATTTCAAGCGAAGAGAATTCAACACGCGGCTGGTTTATCTTGGCCATGGCGGTGTCGAGGGTTTGAAGCTGGCGGAGGGGATATCTCTTGATGGCGCGGTGGCTGTCATGGAATACGACAGCGGCGACGCCTGGCTCGATGTGCTGAGGTTTGGCGTCGCGGGGGTTGTTTTTGTCGGGAGTGACTCCTATTCGCACAATCAGGCGGTGTCGAAGGTGTTCAACAGTGAAGTTTCCATCCCCCGTTTTTTCATTGATGGTGAGCGGGGCGGAACATTACGGGCGGTCTGCCGGCGAAACCGTGAAATCGCCGCTCAGGCTTTTGCCAAACCATCACGCTGGTCCAGTGGCGGCCTGCGGGATGTGTGGTTGATGATTCCCGGCACTGACGAGACACTGGCTGAACGGGTGATCGTGTTCACCGCGGCGTTGGACGCCAATTCCGTGGTGCCGGCCCGGGCGACGGGCGCGCAACGACTGATAAACCTTCACCTGCTGTTGACATTGCTCGAAGATTTTCAGCAAAATCCTCCCCGCCATTCGGTCATGCTGGTGGCGGTCAATGGCCATACGCAACGATACGCGGGTGAACGCATGCTGGCTTGGCATCTGCTGGCCGAGGAAGCCCGCGTGGAGGGGCATCGCGACAGAATCGCCGGGGAAATGCGCACGGCCCGGCTGTTTAAAACGGAATACGAGAAGTTAAAGCTCCAGCCCGTCGCTGAGGATGACAAACAGGATCTGCATATCCTGATGGAGATCTTGCGGGTGTTGGACCGTTGGCAGCAGGCGGCGCGCGAAAAGGAGCACAAAAAAGCTCTGGATGCTGGAATTGAAGAATTGGCGAAGAACCAGTCGGCGGGCGACGACACAGCGCCTTTGGCGGAAGACGGCCGCCGCGGCCACGGAGATCTGGCGGAGGTGACATTATCACTGCCGGTGCTTGACAAAGTGCTTGATTTGGACGCCTTTGATGAGGCGGCGCTTCGGGACGCCGTGAAACAGGCCGAAAAAGATGTGCTGGACGGATATGACGCGTTTTTCGCCAAGCGGGGCCGCGACCCCAAAGAACTGGCGGCGGAGAAAGAAGAGGATATGAGGCTTTTCCAAACGTTGAAGAGCATGCCGTATGAGCCGCTGATAAATAAGGTCAACCGAGTCAAACACGTTTTTGATGATGAAAAACTGTTTGAAGAGTGGCGATCCAAACTGGATGAGAGTACCGGGCGGCGAATTTATGTCAAATCACAGCTTCAGGACCATTTCAAAGGTGAAGTCAACAAAACCACCATGGAGATCATGGCCACGGCTGCGCGGGAAAACACGGCTTTTTCTGACGAGGAGAAACGGGCCGCCGAATTGACCCGGCTGCAAAACCTGCGCGACACCCTGCGCCAGATTCTGGTATTGTTCAACAAGCTGGATATCGGGGTCGGCCGTTCACGGACATATTACCGGCAGATTGCCGTGAATGACGAGCTGCGCGTGACACTTCTGGCCGCGACAAACAAATTTGTCAGCAAATTTTCAGCATGGATGGACGATCACGAGGAAGCGCTCAGAGCGGATGCCGGCAATGGCAGGATCCGGGAGGTCCTCGGCAGTCGGCAGGTGGCCCTTGTCACGGCCTTAGAACTTGACCCGTATGGTGACCGGGCCGGTTTCAGTTGGCAGGCTCTGGAGACGACCGGCGACGGCTTCCGTGATTTCGGATCCGCTTTGGTTGACATCGCGCGGTCGATTGAAACGGCTGACGCGCCGTTTCGCTACGTGGACACCGTAAGCGCGGCGACCGACAAACCGCCCGCTTATTTTTTCAGCCTTCCCGAATCGGCGGTATTTTATTATCAGGGTGCTCAATCAACCCCGGCGGTCGCTTTGAAATCGGCCTTTTGTGATGCCGGGGCGTTATTCGGCCCGGCCGACACCGTGGACAAACTTGACGCTGAGCGGATCCATGCCATACACGATTGGACCCGGCGTTTCATCGCCGGGATTGTCAATCACGAGAGCGTTGTGTCATCCTCGGTGCTCAAGCCGGTTGTCAGAACGAGAAAAAACATCAAGTACTTTTCCTGGTCGACACTGGTCCGGACTTTCGGGATGGAGGAATTCACCGGCAAGCCGATTCCCACCAAGGAAATACCCGGCAGTATTGTGACAATATATGACCAGAACTGGTCCACTTTCGGACCTGGCGCGATTGTCGGTGGCGATGTGGTGAACACATTGATGGGGATAACCGACGACACCGGAACCGTGAGTTTCCACGGTCTTGCCGAAAGACACCGCCTGGCCCCCTTGGCGTATCAGATGGATACCGGCTTCACGGATATCTTTTATGCCTTGGACAAGGGGCGGGTGCAATCTTCGAAGCAAATCAACAGTAACATGCAACGAACCGTCCAGTCAACATTGCCCATGTTTGAATGCCGCGAATTTGTTATTTACGACAGGCAAGATCCGTCTTTGATTTCCGCCGCCGGTATTGATGTGGGAAAATATTGGCCGAAAGTCGCCGAGGGACAATCTGATCCGGTAAAATACGGCGTGCATGGAGCAGCGTGTCTGTCTCCGGCGCTTTCGCATACCGCCTGGGGCCCCGTGGGCATTTACCTGGAGCAACCGCGGGTGGGGGCGAAAGCCAAGTCGCTCATGGTGATCACGGACCAGAAACGGTGTGTGTTGGGGGCCGAAGACGAGCATCCCCAAGGGGTCGGATTTTCCAATCAGGAAGATCTTGGGCCGGATTTTTTCCAGAACGCGGCCGAGGACATGGCCGTGTTAAACCGCTGGCGGAATAGCGAAATGAAAGGAGTTGTCAATCAACTGCTTGACGAATTTCAAAGCCGCGGGGAACAGTTCAACGCTACCGCCCGGGAAAGCCAGGAGAAGAATGACCATCTGGCTTATTTGCGCAATAACTATGAGGGTTTGGGCAACGGCGTCAAGGCGTATGCCGAAATTCAGAAGATGAATAAGGACATGTTGCAATCCATCGTGGTTTACATGGCCCTGATGATACCTTTTTGCTTCTTTCTTCAGAAGCTGCTGTTCGCCTTTAAGAAAATGGAACACGAACTAGCTGGTTTCGCAGTGATGTTTGTGACTATGTTCGTGGTGTTCCGCCTGATTCATCCCGCGTTCCGCCTGGCCATGAATCCGGAGGCCATTTTCATCGCGTTTGTGCTTGGAGCGATCGGTTGCTTCACAACCGGGGTGCTGCGGGCGCGTTTTCACGGTGAAATGCTGATCCTGTTGCGCGGCATCGGCGGCATTGGTGAACAGGCGCGGTATGGCACGGTCGGACAGACCGCGACGATTATCGGGGTGCAGAACATGCGCCGCCGCCGCGTCCGGACCAGTCTCACCTGCGCCACGATCGTGTTGGTGGTCTTCACCATGCTGGCCTTTTCCAGTGTGTCACGCAAGGCCAAACCGACGTTGATTAGTAAATCCGAGGGGGCTCCTTATACCGGCTTCTTCTATCACTGGCCCGCCGGTCTGCCCATGGACGAGGGCAGTTGCCGGGTGATTAAGACACTGATGTCGGGGAAGGCGGATGTCCGCGTCCGCCGCGCCATGACGCGGGAGTCCGGGTGGCTTATGGAACGGCTGGGGGAAACAGACAGGCATATTGATATCACCGCTATCAGCGGACTACCGGCCAATGACATGGCTCTGCGCGATTCCCTGGCGCTGGTCAGTGGCCGGATGTTCTCCTCCGACGCGGCCGAGGAAGTGCTGCTGACCGTCTCCGCCGCCGAAGCTCTGGGGGTGGACGACGCGGAGGTGGGGACGGTCAAGGTCCGTCTCATGGGACGTGAACTGACTGTCCGCGGCCTGCTCAATGATCAGCGTTACCGCGTGGCCCGGGACCTGAATCCAAACCTTCCGCTGATTCCCCTTGGGCCCGCGCCCCGCCAACGGGACAACGCGCCCAAGGAGGAAGGCACGCTCGAGATGCGGGCGGTTGATATCGAAGCCCGGATGCTTGATACCGCCACACTGGCTATCGTGCCCGTTGATCTGGCGAAAGAATTCGGCGCCCAGCCATGCGCCGTGTCGATTATTTTCCCCGGCGGGTTGGCGGAAGACGAGCTTGGCGATGAGATCCGCTCGCTGCTGGATGTCACTCAAGCGCGCTTCTATGTCGGCAGCAAGTCGCCTTTCAAATTAACCCGCGAATCAGCGTCACCGGTTAAATCGGGGGTTTACTATGTCGGCAGCAGCTATCGCACGGCCATTGGCGGTCTAGCCAAGCTGATCATTCCGCTGATCATCGCCGGCTCGATTATTCTCAATACCATGCTGGGCACCGTCTATGAGCGCAAATCAGAAATCGCCGTCTATAACGCCATTGGGTTGAATCCGACCCACATTTTTATGTTTTTTCTGGCGGAGGCGTTGGTTTACAGCTTTCTCGGGGCGGTGGGCGGTTATTTGATTGGTCAGGTGCTCACTGTGGGGATTAAAAGCCTGGGATGGGTGGAGGGGTTGAATATTAATTTCTCCTCGCTGATTGTGGTCTACGCCATTTTATTCACGATGCTTCTGGTCCTGCTGTCGACCATTTATCCCGGCCTTGTGGCGACCCGGATCGCGGTGCCTTCGGGCAAACGGAAATGGTCGATGCCACCGAATGATGGCGACACAATGCATGTGGTTTTTCCCTTTATCTACCGTCCCCGCCTGGCTTACGGTGTCATGCAGTATCTCCACAGTTTTTTTGAACCGCTCTCAGAGCAATCCTCCGGTGATATTATCGCCCAATTCGATGGCGCGGCTGAAAGCCGTGACGGGCAGGGGCGTTTTGTTTTGACGCTGAAATACCATATCGCGCTGGCGCCTTATGATCTCGGGGTCACGCAGCATGTTGTTTTTAAAGCCACCTACGATGACGTGGTGAAGAGTTACCGGTTGCATATGGATGTCATCCGTGACACCGGCCGCGACACCAACTGGGTCACGACAAACAAGCCCTTTTTGGAACGGATGCGTAAATATCTGATTCGGTGGCGCAATATCGATCCGACACGGCACAACTGGTATGTGAGCCATGCCGGGGAACTGTTTCAGAGCGATCTTAAGAATTTACCCGCGGATGGCTTGCCTGAATGAATACGGAGCTCATCCCGGTTTGGCAGTCAGAGATACAGGAATTAACGGCGAAACGCTATGTCATTCATTGATGATAAAGAGTTAAAAGAGTATCGCGATGTGATGAAACCGCCGGACGCGGCGGGCTTCGAGGACGGCTTTAACTGGAAAGCGGTCGCCGGAGCGATGTTCCTCGGTTTCATTGTCAATCCCGCCACTGACTATCTGAGTCTGGTGATCGGGAATGACG
The DNA here is from genome assembly GCA_032251435.1 of Lentisphaeria bacterium. Lineage (GTDB taxonomy): Bacteria > Verrucomicrobiota > Lentisphaeria > Oligosphaerales > MVZH01 > JAVVEH01. The sequence goes on from JAVVEH010000018.1 coordinate 14,330, forward strand.
CCAATATCGGCGGCGCCATGAAGTGGGTTATTGTGATTTTCTTCGCGGAAATCGCCAAACGCTCATTCACCACGCTCAAAACGCAGGAACTGTATGTCCTGCACTATATGGTCGGGGCGGCGCTGGCCGATCCGTTCAGCGGCTATTTATTCAAGCAGTTCATGGCTCAGTCGGAGTACGTGATGGGCCTGGGGCTTGAACTGCCCACATGGGCGTTTCCGGACGCGGCGGCCATCCAGGCCGCCGGCCGCACCCTGTTCGCCAAGGCCTGGCTGCCCGTCATCGGCATCACCATTTTCGGCTCGATCGTCAGCCGCGTGGATAATTATGGTCTAGGCTATATTCTCTATCGCCTGGCCAGTGATGTGGAGAAACTTCCCTTTCCGTTCGCCCCCATGCGGGCCGCCGGTATTGTCGCTTTGGCCGAGGGAAACAATGATGAAAAAAGCTGGCGGCAGCGTTGTTTCGCCATTGGCGGCATGATGGGGATTGTCTGGGGGGTGATCTTTATCTGCGTGCCGATGGTCACCCAGGTGTTGCTGCCCCAACGCATCGAGCTGATCCCCTTGGTGTTTATCGATTTCACCCCTCAAGTCGGCAAGATCCTGCCAGCGGTCCCGTTTAACCTGGTGTTGAATTTCGGCGCCTTCCTGTCAGGTATGATCGTGCCTTGGTGGGGTGTTGTCGGCAGTTTTGTCGGGCTGATCATCACTTGGATCGCCAACCCGGTTTTGCAGCGCGCCGGTGTTCTGTCCACGTGGGAGCCGGAGATGTCATTTATCGACACAGTGTTTGTCAATAATATCGACTTCTATCTGTCGTTCGGCATCGGCTTGACTCTGGCCGTGACATTCAGCAAACTGGTCATTTCGGCATCCATGACGCTGAAGAAGCACGTGATGAAGCTTGGCGGAAGTAAAAAGCGGGACTCCGCGGCCGCCGAAAAGGAATTAAATCACAGCGAGAGCATGTGGCAGGGAATCCGGGACGGCTGGAAAATTCTCATCACCAATAATAAAGCCCGCGGGGATTTTTCAATTTTTGGCGCCATAGCCATTTATCTGGGCTCAACGTTTTCCTGGATTCTTCTGGGATATGCGCTTATCGGTCCCCGGTATCCCTGGATGATCATGCTCTTTTACGCAGTGGTCTACACGCCCTTGATTTCGTATGCCACCGCCAAGCTGGAAGGTGTTTGCGGCCAGGCGGTCAACATTCCCTATCTCAGAGAGTTGACCATTTTGCTGACCGGATACAAGGGGGCTAAAATTTGGTTCGCCCCAATGCCGATTCAGAACCTGGGGGCTGAAACAGTTGGGTTCCGTGTTCTTGAATTGACCGGGACCAAGATCATCAGCCAGGTTAAAACCATTCTTCTCACGTTGCCGATTGTCATTGTCGCGTCGTTTATGACCTCTGAGATCTTATGGCGGATGGCGCCGATTCCGTCAGCGGCCTACCCATGGACCGAGCGCATGTGGGAACTCGACCTGCGCAATCGCTGCCTGATGCTCACCTCCACCGTTGAGGGCGGTTCCCAGTTCCTGGAGGCGTTGCATTTCGAATACGCCGGCTGGGGCTTGCTCGCCGGGACGACGATGTTCTCGGTGTTGTCGGTGCTGGGCCTGCCCGTGATGCTGGTGTTCGGAGCGGTGTGGGGGCTGGGCCAAAGCAACCCGGGGGCTCTCTTCTGCACCATGGCGGGCGCCTGCACGGCGAAATTCTACTTTAAACGAAAATACAAAGACATGTGGCTGAAGTATATGATGGTTGTGATGGCCGGCTTTGGCTGCGGCATGGGCGTGACCTCGATGATCGCCATGTCGTTCAATGTGATTTCACGAATGATTAAACCGACGTTGTGGTAGGGCGCCCCGACACGATGGCTAAACCATTTTTTATTCAACGCGATCTTCACGAGAAGGCAACCGGGAAAGGTCGCCGTCGCCTTCCAAGGGTTATTTCACATGACTGACAGAGAAACACGTGCGCAAAGCGGGATAACCAAACGCGCTTTTATTCTGGGAGTGGCGCTGTCGGCCTACTTCGCCTGGTCGACGGTCATGCGGGAGAATAGTCCTCCCTATAGCATGCTGTCGGTTAACGCCTTGCCGGTGATGCCCTATGTGGGGCTGTTTTTTCTGGCGTTGATCATTAATCCGCTGCTCCGGCGGCTCAAGCTGATCCGGGCTTTTTCCATGGGGGAAATGCTGTTGATTTTCGCCATGTGCGCCGTGACCAGTGGTGTCGCCACGTTTGGTTTGGCCGCCCCGCTTGTGCCGATTGTCTCCGGCTTGAATAACCGGGACAACAATAACGACCAATCACAGTGGGACCGCTATGTGATGCCCTATCTGAATGAGGATTATTTCATCGCTGTGCCCGGAACTAGAAAAGCCGCGCAAAAATACCGGGACGCCTGTGACGCCTACGACCGGGCGAAACTCCTGGAGCGGACGGCTAAGGATATGTTGACCGCCCGCGAAGAGCTGGCGCGCGTCGCTAAAGAGAAGGAGCGTGTCGCCCGCATTGGCGATCCGGACCTGCGGGCGGCGGAGGCTAAAACACTGGTGTGGCCCGAGCAGCAGGCCACTAAGCTGCTGACCATGTCAACCGACATATGGAACAGACACGGCAAGGATCTGGCCCCTGAAGCCGTGGCTGAAACGTATGAAGAGAAGATCGCGGACATTAAACAGGAACGGGATCGCTTGGGGGAGGAGCTCAAACGGCTCAATAGCGAAGCGTTCGCCGCGGTGGACTTAATCCGGAAGGGCCTGCCGGATGATAAACGGGCGGTGCCCGGAATCATGTATTCCAGGGGTGAGGGGTGGAGCGGTTACCGAGCCCGGTTCCAACGCCTGCGGGTCGGAAGCCACGCCAGGAAACGACTTTCCGCGGCCGTTGACACCTTTGATTCGGCCCCGGAAAAAGACACCAAGGTCCAGGCGGAGCTGGCCAGTGAGCTTGACGCTGTCGCTGATCTTCTCACGCCGCTGGCCCGCATCCCGGCCATCGAGAAACGCAAGGACAAACTCACCGGCGAAGCTGAGAAATTGGAGGCGACGCTTCAAGTCCGGCGAATTCACGTGAGAGATCTCCGCCAGGCGAGGCGCTTCGCCCGGCAGGAGAATTTTCCCGTTTTCGATGAGAAGATAGGAGAATTAGACGCTTCCATCGCCACCTTGGATAAGAAGGCCACGGCGCTGCGGGAAAAAATCGAGGCGGAAATAATGCCCAGCCTCGCCGTCTGCGAGAGGGTGGGAGTTTCTCAAAACGCTCTCCGGGACATCGCGGCGCGGCTCCGCTCGGGAAACGACATTGATCCTTCCGCCATCCGCGACGCGTTGACCGCCCAAACCGCGGCGTTTGCCAGTTTTGACGCGTCTTACCGCCGCTATTTCATCGGCGATTCGGACTGGGGCCTCTGGGCCCGCCCGATACTCAACTGGCTGGTGTTGATTTTCCTGGTTTATGTGGTTTTCATGACATTTAACACCTTGATCTATCGCCAGTGGTCGCATAACGAGAAACTGATTTATCCGATCGCCGAGGCGACCACGGTATTGGCGGCCAGTGGTGATCCCGACTCGGGGAAAGGGCCTTCCATCTACAAATCCGGCCTGTTCTGGACGGGGTTCGCGGTCGCCGCCGGGATCCTCTTCTGGAATCACCTGGCCAACACCGGAAGCATTCCCAATGTCAAGCCTGTTAAACTGGAAACCCTGTGGCTTCCATACGTTGGAAATAGCATTTTCAAAGGTATGGGCAGCACCTATTTCTGTATCATTTTCGCCGTTATCGGGTTGTCATTTCTGGTGCCGTCGAACATTTCATTCTCCCTGTGGGGATTTGAGGTGCTTTACATGTGCATGCTGATGGTCATGGCCTGGATGGGCTATGGCGCCAACCGCTGGGCGATTGGCAACGGGTCACGGATGCATCTGGGCAGTGGCGCCGCCTGGGTGTTCGGGCTGGTGATTCTATGGACGTGCCGACAGTATATTTTCTGCCTGTTCCGCCCCAAGGCGATACAAAAACTGCCGACCGACGAGCAGAAAGAGCTGCGCTGGTCTTCGGGCGCCTTTCTGGCGGCTCTCGCTCTGCTTTTCCTGATCTTGGTCTTCAGACTTGAGGCCGGTCCCTTCCAAGTCCTTAAATGGTTCCTTATGGCCATTATTTTGACGATCGCAGTCACGCGCGCGGTGTGCGAAGCCGGGGTTTTGGGTCTTGAAGGCGGCCTTCAAGGGATTCCCTCGTTCATGGTGAAAAACACGGCCGGCTTGTCAGCCAACGCGGCCTCCAACGCGGCGGCGGTCGCCTCATCCGGGGCTCATTTGGGAATTCTGAGCGGCATGGTGCTCGGATTAAAGGCCTTTATCGCCCCGGTCATGGCGAACATCCTGAAAATGCGGGAGGACATTCCCGGCCGCCGGTTAACGTTTCACGTGGCGATTTGGGCGGGGTTGCTGATCGCGACGTTTGTCGCGATTGTCACCTTGATCATTATCTCGTATGACGGCGGGGCTAACTCCTTGTTTGTCTGGACGAATGGCCTGGTTCCCAAATCGACATTCACCGGGGTCAAAGGCATGGCGGCCGCCCGCGGCGCGGCGGGCGCTGTCAATATGCGCGGCTGGTGGATCGCCGGCGCGGTTCTGATGGGGCTCTTACTGTTCTCCCGCCAGAAAATTTTCGGCATTCCGCATCCGATTGGTCTGGTGATGCTAATGAACCCGGTTATGTTTGGTTTCTGGGGATCGGTCATGTTGGGCTGGTTGTTCAAGAGCCTGGCCAGTAAATACTGTAACAAGGAGCAATATTTTTCGGTCCGCTGTTTTTTTATCGGGCTGATTGTGGGCCATCTTGTCGCCGGTATGATGGGTTGGGACCGTATGGAATGGCATTGGGGGTAGGAGTTCGGGAGCAGGGGGCTGCTCCCGAAACCGAACCGGCAGGGGGCTGCTCCCGAAACCGAACCGGCAGGGGGCCGCTCCCGAAACCGAACCGGCAGGGGGCCGCTCCCGAAACCGAACCGGCAGGGGCTGCTCCCGAAACCGAACCAGGGGCCGCTCCCGAAACCGAACCGGGTGGAAACAACCTAGTCCAGCCGTCTCGGCTGTCCGCGTTAATTTAAAGTCCGTCTCTGTCCGCGTGAAACCTATGAACCCATCTGAAACAATCCACGAGATGTCGTCTTTACCACCTCTCCGGGAGGGATCTCGCCACCTGGCTTGGAACGGTGTGTCGTTCACGGTGCCGTCGAACTGGGAAATCGCGGTTTTCCGTTCACTTAGACGCGGCGCCAGCCGGATTGAATTGGAAGATGAATACACGCTCCGGATGGAGGCGGAGTGGATCTTTAGCCAGAAGGGCAAACTTGACACCCGGACAATCATCAAGCGGTACGAGGCCGCTTCTAAACCGCTTACTCTAAAAGCTGAAGACCAGAAAGAAATCACCGATTTGCCAGAAGGATGGCATGCCACATGGTTCATCTTCAGGGAAACCGGTAAAAACAAAAAAGCGGGTCAGTTGGAGGTCATCGAACATAGCTTGGTCACGATGTTTCATATCTGTCCAGATCATTCTCTTTTCTGTTTTTTTCTGCTTCACTTTATGCCGGAAGATCCGGAAGTTCCTGTTGATATTGTCCGGGAGCTCGCTGCGGGATTCAAAAATAACGGTCGCCGCGCCATGATTCCCTGGCGGCTTTTTGATATTTCCTTCGAGTTGCCCCGAGCGTTTAAACTTGAGCACACCCACTTTGATATTGGCAGCAAAATGATGCGGTTCAATTGGAACTTCCGCCAGTTTCACGTGTGGCATTTTTCCTGCGCCGATATGTTCCTGAAGGATGGCCAGTCTCCGGATCGCTGGCTGACTGGCTTTCTCAATGCCTATGGCGGATTCAAAGGGGCGCGGTTCGATCCGGATGGCAAAGGCGGCATCACGTGGCGCCGCCGCAAACCCTTCCTGTTCGGCCACCGCAGTGAAATCGCCCGCTGGTGTTTTAGATACAAAATCGGCTGGCGGCTGATTGAAGAAACCCGGCAATTGGTGGTCTGGGTGTACCACTACCGCAAACGGAGCGACTTGGCGATGCTTCCCGAACAGTTTCAGTGATATTATTCTGGAGCGTTCTCGTTGAGGGCGCGCCGGAAGGAGTGAAACCAGCTCACAAGTGCCCTGTTTTCACGCGTGGATTCGTTCCAGCCGCTCTCCAGCGGACAATGTGACGACGGTGTCTTTCCCGTTCACGCGCAGATGAAACGCCACATCGTTGTCCGCCTGGATGCCGACGGTCCGCGCGGTGCCGTTTTCCCAGGTGAAACTGATGTCCAGTCCCCCACGGCCCCGGAGTCCCCGAACAGATCCTTTGCTCCAAGCGGCGGGCAGAGCCGGCAGCACATGGATAAGCCGCTTCCCGTCCAGCCACCGATGACTTTGCAGCAGCATCTCGGCGACCCCGGCTGTGTAGCCGAAATTGCCATCGATTTGAAAAGGGGGATGGGCGTCGAAGAGATTGGCGTAAAGGCCCCCGCCGGGCCCATACGTCATGTCCGCCCGCGCCTCTTTGAATGTCATGAGATTTCCCGCCACCTTCAGGGCGTGGTCCCCATCTTGAAAGCGGGCCCACATCGCCACCCGCCAGGCCATGGCCCAGCCCGTGCTCTGATCGCCCCGGACGTGGAGAGATTTTTTACAGGCTTCATAATAATCAGGGAAACGCTCCGGGGTGAACATCCAGCCTGGATACACCCCGTAAAGGTGCGAGATATGGCGGTGACCGGGTTGCGGTTCCTCCGCTTCGATGCTGAATTCCAGCAATCGGCCATCCGAACCGATTTTCGGCATGGCCAAGCGCCCCAAAGCGGTTTCAATGTCGTTCACCAACTCGTCCCGCTCATTGAGAATCCGGCTGCCCTCGATGATCGTTTCAAACAGTTCCCGGATCATGGTCAGATCCATGGCGCTGCCCTCACAGACGCTGGTTTCCTCTCCCGTTTCCGGATCAAAAAACCGGTTCTCCGGTGAGGTCGATGGCGATGTGACGAGCTGCCCGTCGTCATTTTCGATCATGAAGTCCAAAAGAAACGCGGCGGCGTCTTTCATGACCGGCATGAAGTCAGCCAGAAAGCCGCGATCACCGGTGAAGGCGAAGTGCTCCCAGATATGCTGACACAACCAGGCGCCGCACACGGGCCAAAAGGCGTGCTGAGCCTTGCTGCCTCCTGTATAACTGTATCGCCAGAGGTCGCTGTTGTGGTGCGCGCACCAGCCTCGCGCGCCGTATAATTTCCGCGCCGGCCGGCGGCCGGATTCCGCCATCTCCCGCACAAAACGGAAAAACGGTTCGGCGCACTCGGACAAATTGCAGACTTCCGCCGGCCAATAGTTCATCTCGGTGTTGATATTAATGGTGTAGTTTGACCGCCAGGGAGCGATGAGTTTATCGTTCCAGATCCCCTGTAGAGTCGTCGGTTGCGTGCCGGGCCGTGACGCGCTGATCAGCAGGTAGCGCCCGAAGTTGAAAACCAGATTCGCCAGGGCGGCGGTATCCCCTGATTTAGCGGCCCCTCTCAATATCTCATCTGTCGGACGGTCATCGCCCGTCCGCAAGTCCAATGACATTCGTTTGTACAGGGAGCTATAATCATCAATGTGGGCGCTCCTGATTCCCGCCCAGCCAAGCTCGACCGCCGCGTCAAGTCGGCGGTCACAGTCGATTTCCATCGCGACGACATCATCGGAGGGATCCTCGTTCCAGCGTGTGAATCCTGTTTCAATGGCTAGAAAGAGGGTCACATTGTCGGCGCCGGTCACGCCCAGGACATGCTCTCCGGCCTCACACACGCCTCCCGTTGTGACCACCTTAACCTTGACGACATACGTGATCCCCCCCTGGCCATCTTTTTGCCAGACAACCGCGTCGTCGCCGGCGGGGCGGCGGGAATGATTGTTGTAAGGCGTCTGCCCTTGCAGAACGAACCAGTCATTTCCAGCTTGAGTGGCGTGGCGCGTTTGTGAATCCATGGAAAGCCGGAAGGATATGGACGCGGGTCTGTCCGCCGCCAACCGCATGGCCATCACCTGATGGGGCGCCGAAATCAGGCATTCACGGGAAAAGGCCGCGCCGTTCCGGGTGAACCGGGTTGTGGCGACCGCGGTGCTGAGATCAAGCTCCCGTCGATAGTCCTCAACCGGGCCTTCCGTCTGAAAATCCAAGTACAGATTGCCCGCCATCTGGTAGGACTCGCTGTCGTGGGCGCCGGTCATGGTGTCCGTCAGCCGGTCCGCGGCGGCGTAGTGTCCGTCGCGGATGAGCTGGCGCGCCTGATCGATCATCTCTTTGATACGATACCCCTCCTCGTCACCGGGTCTTCCCGACCAAATGGTGTCCTCATTCAATTCGACGCGTTCGCGGTCAGGGCCGCCAAAGACCATGGCGCCGACGCGTCCGTTGCCCAGCGGCAGGGCTTCGTGCCAATCCCCCGCGGGGCGGGCGTACCAGAGAGAGTTCATGCGTTCAGTCATTTTTTTCCTTTACCGTGATGACAGGCGGTCACTTGTTGACGATCAGGATATTGCGGGCGCCGTGTTGAATGACCTGGCGGTCAACGTTGGCGAGAAGATAGGCGCGGAGCTCCGGGTGGTCAGCGAGGAGCTTGAAATACTCAGGCGACCAGGCGGTGATTTCCTGGTGGATCTCAGGCGTTTCGCCGACGGCGAAGACGGCATCGTACCAGGTGTTGTCCACCTGGCGGAAATAGAATGTTTTGTCAGCGGTTTGTTTGACCAGCCGGTCAATCTGTTCGGCGCTGATCCCATGCCGCGTGTAGACCTCACGCATGGTTTTTGATTCGCTCACCTGTACGGATAATGAGGGAGCGGAGAGCCCCCAGCCGCCTTTCATACGACCGCCCAGGCGGGCGTTTTCCACCGCGGCGTCCCCGCTGTCCATCTGAGCGCTCCTCTCCAGCTCCATAAACTCCCGCCGCGCCGCCGTCATCCGGTCTTTCCCGAAGCCCTCTTCCACAATCAGGAACGACGTGTATTCGGTCAGGATGCCATACTCCCGCCCCAGGTGTTTAATTTCCGCCACCAGCTCCTTGTCCGCTCCATGGGCGCGGATTTGATCCTGCAACCAGGCGACTTGTCCCATGGCCCAGAGCCGGGGAATAAAGGCCGCCTTCGGATCGCTTGTCAAGGTGACTTCGGCGGAGAATTTTTCGCGGACACCGTTCATTTCTCCAGACAGTGTCAGTCTCCGTGTCTTATCGCCGGTGAATTTTCCGGTTATCATCAGTTGACCGCCTTTGAACAGGGACGGCAGTGGCCGGGGATTCAGGTCAGAGATGGTAAACCCTTCCGGCTCAAGGGTCACATGGGTTAAAACGGGGAAGGCGATGGTATTATAAAACGCGGAAAGCGCGAGCTCCAAATCCTCGTCCGGGCGGACATAACGGGATGTCCCGCCACCGCCGTGAGCCAATCCGTCCAGTAACCGGGTGTTGACATCATATCCCAGGCCAAAGCTGTAAAATCTGCGGTCGTCCAGTTTCGCGTACTCCGCGAGCAGTTTGTCCGGGTTGGTCTCACCCAGGGTGGGCAGCCCGTCCGTCAGAAACACGATGATGGCGGTTTTTCCTTTCACCGGCGGAATCCGCAGCGCCGCGGCGAGCGCGGCGCTGATCGCGGTGCCTCCGCGGGGACGCAGATCATCGATAAACGCCAAGGCGTCCCGGCGGTTTTTCTCCGTCGCCGGCAGAGACGCCGTCTGGAACGGATGGACATCCGTGGAAAAGGCGATGATATTGAAATGGTCGTTATCCGACACATTCTCAACGCAGAAGGCGAGCGATTTTTTCGCTTGGCGCATTTTATCGCCGGCCATGCTGCCCGAGGTGTCGAGAATGAAGGTGATGTCTTTGGCGGCGATTTCCTCCATCTGCAGCTCGCTGTCGGGGGCGGCGGCCAACATGAAATAGCCCTGGCCGTTTTTCTCAAAGGCGAGGAAGTCGAATCCCACCGCGGCGGTGTCTTCGTGAAAATAAAGGCGGAAATCCCGGTCAGGCACCATGTTTTTACCCGTGAAAGTGATCTCCGCGGCGTGGTTTCCCTGGCGTTTAATGACACTGTCAAAGCCTGGGGTGTGAAGGGTTTTCAGCGGATTTTTGGTTTCCAGGGTCACGCGCAGTGACACCGTTTCAATCGTGACACCGGCATCCGGCCTGACTGAAAGCAACGGGTAGGTGAAAACGGCCGCGCGGTCCGGGGCGCTGACGGCTTCCTCATACATCAATTGCACGGTCACATCCGCTCCCGGCTCGATGGGAAACACCCGGGCTTTCAGCAACCCTTGTCCCGCGTATTCAAGTAACGCGGGATCTTTCACCTGGCGGACAATGTCCTCATAAATCGACCGGGCTTTTCCCGCCTCCAGCAATTCGGCCTCCAGGGTTTTTCCGTTCACGGTCATGGCGAAGGACGACACCGCCGCCCGCGGGGAAACAGGAAATAGGTAGGTGCCCTCGATCCGTCGGTTGTTCGGGTTGTGGAACGTGCCTTCGACAACGACAGAGGCGACACCTTGTCGAATCGTCACCTCCACATCGTGCTGTTTGACCTCCATGGGGCGGATCACCGGCGCGGGGTGCGGCGGGATAGGGTGGATGGGCGGCTCGGGGGGAATGATGATTCGACACGCGAACACCGCGGGACAGGCAATGAGGCAAAGCGCGTGAGAAATGAGGGATAACGTTTTCATAATGGACCGCCTTTGGTAACTGTTGACCGACATCCAACCGGAAAAATGTGTCATTGTGGAACTATACATTCAGACGGTTAAAAAACGATTTTTTTTAAACGGGCGGGTCTGTCTGTCGTTGATTCAAAGGATTTGATCATTGGGCAATTGTGTTTCAGGTATTATCTTAGTTGGCGGTTCGTGTTTGTACCACTTCAGCTTTTGTTCATTATGCGCATATTCATTCAACCCGGTTCACGTGTCCGTTCCCGCCCCGGCCTCCGCCCGGCGGCGCCGGGCGTAACGCGATGGGCGACTGTGTCCGGCGAAGCTTCGCGAAGCCGGAAGCGCTCATCAACCTTCACGTTGATCGAGCTTCTGGCCCCGCCAGGCGTAGCTTCCAGAGCGAAGCGCTCATCAACCTTCACGTTGATCGAGCTTCTGGTGGCCATCACCATTTTAACCTTTGGCTTGGTGGGCGTGCTGGGGGCCTTTGGCAAAAGCGCCGAAACCCTGCGGATCGCGCATCAGCACATGGTGGGCGCCTCCCTGGCGAAACAGGAAATGGGGCGGTTGGAGGCCCAGGCTTTGACACCGGCCGGGTTGCTGGCCGGTGTGGCGAAAGGGGAGTTCGGCACCGTCGCTCCAGGTTTTATCTGGGAGCGGGACATTGAGGAGGATCAGCCGGGATTACTGCGCGTCACCCTGAAGATAACACACGAACGGTCCGAGCGGTCTGTGACCCTCGCCACACTTATCCCGGTGCGCGAATGATCAGCCATATCAGTCCAAATCATGCTTCCCGGCGGAACCCGCTCCGGCGCTCTTACACCTTAATTGAGTTGTTGATGGTTCTGACCCTGTTCACTCTGGCCGCGGTCACCGTCGCCTCGGTGGCGGGCGGCGGATTGAAAATATACCGCCGGGCTCAGTTTATCAGTGGCGCCCAGACGGATCTCCTGCTGGGCATGGAACGGTTGGAAAAAGAACTGCGGAGCTGTTTCACGTTCGACACGATTGGCTTCGCGGGAAGCGCCGAGGCCGTGTCATTTCCCGGTATGGTGTTTCGCTGGGACGCCATGGGACGGGAGTTGACCCGGGCCCCGGGCCGGATCACCTATCGGCTCGATCGCCTGGCGGGTGGATGGGCGCGGCGGGATCAAAGTTATTCCCAGGCGACACGGGAAGACGGCGATGGCGAGACCAGGCTTCTGGCGGCGGACGTGCGGGAGCTTCACTTTGAATATTGTAAATATGACCAGCTCAGCAAAACATACACGTGGCAGTCAGCCTGGTCCGAGGACGAAGAAGGCATGCCGACAGCCGTCAGGGTGCGGGTGAGGGCCGCCACGACCGGCGGTATCGCTGATTTTGAACGGACATTGCTGCTGCCCGCCGGCTCGCGGCCCTGGCAAGCGCCTCTTCCCGAGCGGGATGATACAACGGGGACGGTCAAATGAGCGCCCGTGGAAGTCTGCTGATCACGGTCTTGTGGTGGGTGGTGATTCTGTCCATTATGGCGGTGGGATTGTACGCCATGACCCGGCCGCGCGTCGAGCTGGCCGGGCGGATGGGGGAGAGCGCCGCGTTGCGCGCCGGGGCCGACGCGGCGTTATACTCCGCGATCGCTCTGGTCGGGAAAGACCCCAGTCCCGGCTTCGACTCCGCCGCTGATGACTGGGCGGATAATCCGGAAAAATTGGGCGGGATTGAATTGGGAACCGGCGTGTTCGCCGTGGGTTTTTTTCCCGTGGACTGGATGGCGGACACCCATGACGGGGAGCCCCGGTACGGGCTTCAGGACGAGGAAAGCCGCCTCAATATCAACAAGGCGCCGGTGGAGGTGTTGGTCCGCTTGTTTGAGTGGACTTGCGGCCTGCCCACCTTGGAGTGTGAGGCGCTGGCGGGAGCGGTGGTTGATTGGCGGGATGAAAACGATGATCCGGAAGAGAGCGGCGCGGAGTCCGTGTCCTATCATGAGATGAGTGATCCCTACAGTCCGCGGAACGCGCTTTTCCAAATGCCAGAGGAATTGTTACTTGTCAAGGGCGTGACCGCGGAGATTTTTCGCAGGGTGGAACCGTATATCACGGTTTACGGGACGGGAGCGGTCAATGTGAATACCGCCCCGGACCTGGTGTTGACATGTCTGGGCCTGGGCGAGCCGGCGATCACGGCGGTGAACAGTTGGCGCGCCGGTCCGGATGGAATCGTCGGTACGGGAGACGACGTTCCATTTGAGCGGACCGGCGCCATTTTGGTTGATTTGGATGACACCGGCATGCTGTCAGAGAATGCGAAATCTGAGCTGCGCCGGGCCATAAACGGGCGGCTTCTCACCGTGCGCTCGGATAATTTTAGAGGACATGTGTTTAGACGGCTTGATAATTCCGCCGCGAGGATGCACATTATGTTCGTTTTCAACCGCGGCGGCGCTGTGCGCCTCTGGCGGGAATGACCGCGGCTTGTTTGACCGTTGACAAGCGGGGGCTCGTAATCTTCCCGGCTTAGCGGATGGTATCCTTTCAGGAGTGTTGTCATGAGCGTGGTGAATGCTGTTAAACGTTTTTTCACCGGTAAACCGGTTTTTCCAAAGCCTTCCGTGGCCGTGGAAATCGGGGCTGACTGGATTAAAATCGCCCAGGCCTCCTCGGGGTTCAGAAGCGGAAAAATTTCCCGCTTGGGATGCCAGGCGGTGACCGGCAAGGACGGGGCGGAATCCGCATTGCGTCAGCTGATCGCTGAAACCGGGTGTGAAACCAAAGACATGATCTTGTGTCTGCCCCGCAATCAAGTCGCTGTCCGCATGTTGCGGGTGCCGGCCACCCACCCCGAGGAAATTTCTAAAATTGTTCATTTGCAAGCCGGACGGCTGACCCCTTACTCCAGTGATGAGGTTGTTTCCGCCTACGATATTCTCGGCACCGATGAGCATGGCTATTCCACCGTTTTACTGGCTATCGCCCGGCGTCGGTTAATTTCAGAAAAATCCGCGTTGATCGCCGCGTGCGGCGGCCGGGTCGGGGCCGTGGCGGCCGGGACTGAAGGTGTCTGCGCTCAAGTGCGGCGGATCGTGGGAAAAGACGTTGGCGCCGATGTTCCGACGGGAGTGTTGAATGTTGACGCGGATTTCTCGGAACTGATTGTTTTTTATAATGGCGCCCCCGTTTTCACCAAAAATGTGCTGATTGGGTCGGCCGCTTTGAAAAAGGATGTCGCCCGGTGGCAGGGTGAATTGATTAACGAGATAGTCACGGGGGTTGATGAATTTAAAAAGGATTACGCGTCCGCTCCGGACGTTCCCGAGTTGATTTTCACAGGCATGGCCGTGCCGTCCTCCCTGGCGGCGGCTTTGAAAGAGGTGTGCGGTATCTGCGTCACGCCCGCGGAACTTGGCGGTCCGGGCGGTGCCTCTGGCCGGAAGGGCGACGCGGACATCTCTCCGGCATCCGTGGTGGGCTGCGCGTTGTCCGGGGATCGCCTGGGCGTGGATCTGTTGCCGCCGGAGGACCACTTGATGAAGGTGATGACCCGCCGCCGGGGCCAACTGAACGTCATGGGCGTGCTGGGACTGTTTATCGTGACGTTATTGCTGGCCTTGCTCGTGCTCGGTTTTTACGAGCGCCATCTGCGCGTGGAAAGCTTGAAGCGGCAGGTGGGCGGCATCGAGCCTGTCGCTGAACTTGTGCGGGAACGGCAACGACGGGTGGCGATAATGGGCGCCCGGCTGGACGCCGCGGGCACGCCTCTGCACGTGTTGACTGAATTGCAACGCTTGACACCGGATGAAATTCATCTGACCAGTCTGAAGGTGGATGCGAAAGACACCATGTCCTTACGCGGCCAAGCTGTGGCGATGAACAATATTTTTGAATATGGGAAAATTCTGGAAAATTCAAAAGTTTTTGAAGGGGTGGATTCCAGTTCCAGCGTCGGAAAGAATAATCAATTCGCCGAATTCACCATCACATGCCGATTTCAGAAACCAATGACCACCTTTAAAACGGACAAGCGTTAATGGACTTTTTACGAAATCTTTCCAAACGGGAGCGTGTCCTCCTTATCGCCGCGGGCTCATGCGTGTTTTTAGCTGTGGTCTACCGCCTGGTGTTGATTCCTGTCCGGGAAAAAAACAGCGGGATGGATGCGGAAATGATGGTCCTGAGTGGTCAACTTGACCGCCTGCGGACAATTGCCGCCCGGCAAAACCAAGTGGGAGAGGATTATGTCCGCTTGAAACAGGCCTTTAAGGCGCCGGGAACGGATGAGGAGCGCGTGCGGGTGTTTCAAGAGAGTTTAGAGAAATTCTGTTCGGAGACTGGGGTGCGAATCACTAAGATGACACCGCGTCAGGTCAAGCAGACCGATTGGTCCAAAACCTATCTGGTTGATCTGCAAATAGAAGCGGACAGCAAACAACTGATCGCCTTTCTGCACAAACTGAATACGGCTGACAGCGTTTACCGGACCGACGGGTTTCATCTTTACCGCAAGGGAAAAGATGTGTCAGGAAATGACTTGGGCGCCTCCTTGGTCGTGAGTATGTTGGTGGTGGCGGATGACCCGTCATCGGTGGCAGCGGACAGTTGATGATTTCTCAATGCTGAGTCCCCAGCTTAGATCCGGCCTGAAACGTTTCCGCCGCCAACGGCGGGCCTTTTGGAGCTTGGGAGTGATCACGATCCTGTTTGTGGTGTGTCTGCCCGCTGAATTGCTCTGTAACAGCAAGCCGATTTTCATCCGCTTTAACGGCCGCTCCTATTTTCCTGTGTTCAAACGCTACACCGAGGCGGATTTCGGGGGTGCCCGACACGTTGTTCCCGATTACCGGAGTCCTGGCTTTTTGGAGCTGGTGGGGCATGGTGAGCCGCACGGCGAGGGGGACCAGGCCGTTCCGACTCCCCCCCCGCCCCCCGCCACCGATGTTCTGGACATGTTTGATGACGAGACATCGGGAGAACCAGGACCGGGCCGCCCCGCGGATGGTGGCGGGAAAGAAAACAGCGCCGCCGCCGCGGCCCGGATTCTGGCTGATTTTGATCCGGAACCCTGGGATGTCGAGGTGACTGAACGGTGTCACTCAACCGCGGACGAGGCGGTCGAGCCGGCGTGGATGCTTTGGCCGCCCGTGCGCTATGACTACGCGTATATCGCCCAAGGCAGTCAAGCGGGACGGGACGCGCTGGCTTCTCCTTGGGGACAGGTCATACCGGGGAGTGGCAAACACTACGGGTCGAGTTGGGTGGACGGGCATTACCTGGGCACCGATGACCGGGGACGGGATGTCCTGGCCCGGTTGGTTTACGGCTTCCGGGTCTCCATGATTTTCGGCTTGGCCCTGGCGATTTCAGGCACCATCGCCGGCGCGGTTATCGGAGCGTTGCAGGGGTTTTTCGGTGGATTGATCGACCTGCTGGGACAACGCGTCACGGAAATTTGGGGCTCGTTGCCGCAATTATATCTCCTGATGATTCTCAGCTCTCTGCTGGCGAGAAATATCTACGTGCTGTTTGTTATCTTAAATCTCACATCATGGATGGGCATGGCCGCTTACATGCGGGCCGAGTTCCTCCGCGGGCGGCAATTGGATTATGTGCTCGCCGCCCGGGGCCTGGGCGTGTCCAGTCCGGCGATCATGTTCCGTCATATTCTGCCCAATTCATTGACCCCGATCATCACCTTTCTGCCCTTCAGTATCAGCGGGGGGATTTTGGCCTTGGTCAGCCTGGATTTCTTGAGCCTGGGCGTGCCCAGCCCATACCCCAGCCTGGGAGAATTGCTCGCCCAGGGACAGAACAATCTCCGCGCCACGTGGATTATCTTCCCGACATTCCTGGTTCTCAGCGGCACCGTCACCCTGCTGACCTTTGTCGGAGACGGGCTTCGCAACGCCTTTGACCCGCGGAAGTCGGGGTGATTGACAAGTGGACCGATTGATATATATTCTTTGTCATATATCATGCGGCTTCAACAATGGCAGAATAACAGGGCACCTTCATGATTACGGCCAAAGTATTTCAATCAGGACGGAGCCAGGCGGTCAGGTTACCCAAAAAATACCGCTTTAAAACCAGCGAAATCAGGGTGACGCGAACGGCGGATGGTCTTTTGCTGACTGAAAAAGATCCCTGGGATATTTTCGCTGACGGGGTCGCTGAACTGTCAGATGATTTTCTAAAACCGCGTCAACAGCCTACTCTGGAGGAACGTGACTTTTGAACGCGGCCTCCCTTTTTGTCCTGGACACGGATATTCTTATCTTTCTGATTCGGGGACTGAAAAAAAGCTGTGCCAGCCCCGAGCATATCGCAAAGGCTATGGGAGTACTGCGCCGGATTCAGGATACCCAGGCGGCGGGCGGAATTACGGGAGTTTCCGCTATCACGGTCGCGGAGCTTGAGTTTGGCGCGGCAAAATCTGCCAGTCCTGAAAAAGAACGCCGGGCGGTAACCAGAATTCTGACCCCGTTTGAATTATTTCCCTTTTCCCCCTTTTCTGTTCCCCGGCACTACGGCGAAATCCGTCTCGCCTTGGAAAAGCAGGGAAGTATGATTGGGGCGATGGATCTGCTGATCGCCGCTCACGCCCGCTCTCTCGGCGCGAAACTGGTCACCAACAACCTCCGGGATTTTGGCCGGATCGAGGGTTTGGAATGCGAAAACTGGACGATTGGGGAAAGAAAATAAATGTCTGATAATCTGGTATTAAAACTAACCGGACTGCTTAAAACCGATCCCCGGTTTGTGGATGAGGACGGAGAGCTGGTCAAGAGCGCCGTCATCGACCGGGCCTGGCGGACGGATCATGATCTGGTGGCCCTGCTGCTGTCGGACGCGGCGGCCAAAGCCGCCTTTTTCGCGGAGCTTACTTAAGTGCTTTTAAGTGTTGACAATTTACAGGTCGGCTTTCATCTGCCGGACGGGGGCCGCGTGACCGCTGTTGACGGAATCAGCTTTGAGCTGGAAGCGGGGAAGACGCTGGCCCTGGTCGGCGAATCGGGGTGCGGGAAAAGCGTGACGGCCTTTTCCATCATGCGCTTACTGCCGGAAAACGCCTTCCATCCCGGCGGCTCGATCCGCTTTGACGGCCGGGATCTGCTCAGTCTGTCCGAGCGGGCTATGCGCGGTGTCCGCGGCGATGACATCGCTATGATTTTTCAGGAACCGATGACCTCTTTAAACCCCCTGATGCGGATTGGCCGGCAAATTCGGGAACCGCTTGTGTCACACCGCGGCATGACCGCGGCCGAGGCGGATAACGAGGTGATGTCGCTGCTGAAAAAAGTCGGCATTCCCGACCCGGAAAGCCGACTGAAAGATTTTCCTCATCAACTGTCGGGGGGGATGCGGCAACGGGTCATGATCGCCATGGCTCTGGCTTGCCAGCCCAAGTTGTTGATCGCCGATGAACCGACGACCGCGCTGGATGTGACGATCCAGGCGCAAATGCTGGGTTTGATCAAAGATTTGCAGCGGGAAACGACAATGAGTGTGCTGTTTATCACTCATGACCTGGGGGTGGTGAATCAAATCGCTGACGATGTCCGCGTGATGTACGCCGGTCAATTCATGGAGACGGGCCGTCGTGAACAGGTCTACTCCCGCATGGCGCATCCCTACACGCGGGGATTGTTCGCCTCGCTGCCGTCAACCTCCACCCGGGGGCATCGCCTCAAGGCGATTCCGGGCCGCGTGCCGAGTTTGACAGAGTTGCCGACGGGGTGCCGCTTCCGGGACCGGTGCCGCGAAGTGACGGCGGTCTGTTCCACACCGCCGCCGACTGTCTCGTTGGAGGAAGGGCACACCGCGGTGTGTCATTGGCTGACACCGGACATGAGAAACGACCGGGATGAGGACGTTTGGCGGCGCGCTGAAACCCTTCCCCCGCCGACGGAGAAAGACGCCCCGGCCGACTGGTTGACCGTGACAGGGCTGAAAACTCACTTTCCAGTCAAGCGGGGCGTGTTTATGCGGACGGTCGCCCATGTCCGGGCCGTGGACGATGTGTCCTTCGCCATCCCGCGGGGAACAACCCTGGCCCTGGTGGGAGAATCCGGCTGCGGGAAAACCACGGTGGGAACCTCTCTTTTGCGGTTGTTGAGTGAAGCGCGGGGACGCGTGGTGGTGAATGGTGAAAATGTGATGGCATGGGATAAGCGGATGCTACGGGCGAACCGCCGCCGCCTGCAAATTGTTTTTCAAGATCCCTTCTCGTCCCTTTCCCCGCGGATGACCGTGGGTCAGATTGTCGGGGAGGGGCTGCGGGTGCATTTTCCTGACTTGTCCCGGGAAGAGCGCCGAGAGCGGATTGTCACGGGACTGAAGGAGACCGGTCTGTCCGCCGAAGCCATGGACCGCTATCCCCATGAATTTTCCGGCGGTCAGCGCCAGCGGATAAGTATCGCCCGGGCGTTGGTTCTTGAACCGGAATTTATTGTGCTGGATGAGCCCACCAGCGCCCTGGATGTGTCGGTGCAGGCCCAAATTCTTAACCTTTTACAGGATTTGCGCCGCCGTCGGGACCTGACCTTTTTATTTATCACCCATGACCTGTCGGTGGTCCGGCATTTCGCCGATTTCGTGGCTGTGATGTACTTGGGAAAAATTGTGGAATACGCGGCGTGTGAAGCGATGTTCGCCCGCCCGCTTCATCCGTATACCCGCTCGCTTCTGCAGGCGGTGCCGAGCCCTTTTGAACGCCGCGCGTTGATCCGGTTGTCGGGCGAAGTGCCCAGTCCGCTTAACCCCCCTTCCGGATGCCATTTCCATCCCCGCTGTCCGGTGTGTCAGCAGGCCGACGCGCGTTCCGAGTTGCGGGAAAAATGCCCGCGGTCTTTTCCTGACTTGAGACCCGATGACCGCGGAGGAAAAACCGCGTGCCACGCTCTTGAACAAACTAGTCATGCGAAAAACGGGTAATGACAAAAATGTAGCAAGCGCCGCGCGCCATGCGGACACCCGCCCGCCAGTGGATGGCCGTATATGACAAGATTGTTGTTTTTTTGTGAAGCCGGCCTACAGACGAGGCGATTTATATTTTTATAAGTATTTTAAATTGAATTAGTTAGTGTTTTATTTAATTGGATGGTATTTTTTATGCTTAAAATCCGGGACAATTTTTCCGGTCTCAAGGCATGTCCGGAAAGCTTTCCATAACCCCGTTTTCTGTATTATGTGTTGTGGTTCGCCGCGACAAAAACCCGCAAAGAAATAGTGAGGACTGACATGAGTGAAGCATGCGAATTCAACCCGGTGACGGATATGTACGGCACGGATGTGTTCACGGACGAAGTGATGCGTTCGACCCTGCCCAAGGCTGTTTACAAACAGCTTAAGAAGACGATGCAAGACGGCACGCCGCTTGAGCTGGGTGTCGCTGACGTGGTCGCCACGGCCATGAAAGACTGGGCGATTTCCCGTGGCGCCACTCATTTCTGCCACTGGTTCCAACCGATGACGGGCGGCACGGCGGAGAAGCACGATTCGTTTATTTCCCCCACGTCCGGCGGCAGGGTGCTGATGGAATTCAGCGGCAAAGAGCTTTCCCAGGGGGAGCCCGACGCGTCATCGTTCCCTTCCGGCGGTTTGCGCGCCACATTCGAAGCCCGCGGGTATACCGCTTGGGACTGCACCTCGCCGGTCTTTGTGAAAGGTAACGGCGACAACAAAACGCTGTTTGTTCCCTCCGCCTTCTGTTCTTACACGGGCGAGGCTCTGGATAAAAAGACACCGTTACTGCGGTCGATGGAAGCCATTGATAAAGCCGCGATCCGCATGCTGAGAATCCTTGGCAACAGCATGTCCACCAAAGTGACCGCCACACTGGGCGCCGAGCAGGAGTATTTCCTGGTGGATGAGGAATTTGTTGAGCGGCGTCTGGACTTGCTGCTCGCCCAACGCACGTTGTTCGGCGCGCCGTCTCCCCGTGGACAGGAAATGGACGATCATTATTTCGGAGCGCTTAATTGCCGGGTCGGCTCGTTCATGGCCGCTTTGAATAAGAAACTGTGGAGTCTGGGCATCTCCGCCAAAACGCAACACAACGAAGTGTCTCCGGCCCAGTATGAAATCGCGCCCATTTTCGACACCGTCAACGTCGGTGTCGACCGCAATCACCTGACCATGGAAGCGATTAGCACAGTGGCCCGCGAGCATGGGTTTTACGCGCTCCTGCATGAGAAACCCTTCGCCGGCGTGAACGGCTCTGGAAAACATAACAACTGGTCGATCGGGACGGATGATGGCATCAATTTGCTGGAACCCGGAGAAACGCCGCATGAGAACATGCAGTTTCTGGTTTTCCTGTTCGCCATAATCCGCGCGGTGGATAAATACTCCGAGGTTCTGCGGGCGTCCGTCGCTCACGCCGGCAATGACCATCGTCTCGGGGCCAATGAGGCGCCGCCGGCGATTATCTCCATCTTTTTGGGTGATCAATTAAATGACATTGTTGAACAGATCAAAGCCGGCGGGGCCAAGAGCTCCAAGCGGGGAGGCACCATTGAACTGGGTGTCAGCACCCTGCCGCCACTGCCCAAAGATTGCACGGACCGCAACCGTACCAGTCCCTTCGCATTCACCGGCAACAAATTCGAGTTCCGGATGGCCGGGTCCAGTCAGTCCCTGTCCGGACCGAATTTCGTCCTTAACGGCGCTGTCGCTGAAGTGTTGACCGAAATGGCTGATGTTTTGGAAGGCGCTTCCGGCGCTGAGCTGAACACCAGGGTTCAGGATCTGTTGAAGAGTTACGCGGTCGAGCACGGCAAGATCATTTTCAATGGCGACAATTACACGGCCGAGTGGCATGCCGAGGCCGCCAAACGGGGATTGTCGAATTTGCGGAACACGCCCGAAGCGATCGACATTATTTGCGACGCCAAAAACGTGGCCATGCTGGAAGGTCAGAAAATTCTCTCCGCGGGTGAATTGAAAGCCCGTCAAGAGATTCTTTTTGAACAGTACGCGATGTTGATCAATATTGAAGCCAAGACATCTGTTCAGATGGCCAAACGGCAGATTATTCCAGCGGTCACGGAAGCCACGACCGCTCTCGCCAGTTCCGTCGCCGCCGTGAGCGCCGCCGGTGTCGAGCCGACCGCCCAGGCGGCGTTATTGGCCAAGACCAACAGCTTGCTGGCGGCTGTCGCCAGCGATGTTGAGGTTTTGGAAGCGGCCATCGCCAAAGCCGGTGCCATTGACGAGCCCCGGGAAGCCTCGTTCGCGTTCCTCAACGATGTCATTCCCGCGATGACCGCTTTGCGCGCGGATGTCGATGCCCTGGAAGTGATTGTGGATGAGGATGTCTGGCCTTTGCCAACCTATGCGGACATGCTTTTCCGCCGGTGAGCGGGGTCACCTGGTTCTGATTCAAAGGGCGCCTTCGGGCGCCCTTTTTTCGTTCCGGTTGCGCCCGGGATGAATCAGGATATTGTATCCGTTCCGCTGGAATAGGAAAACACACGTCATGCGCATCGCCGTCTGTATAAAACAAGTGCCGGACACCACCGAGCTTAGACTTGATCCCGAGACCAACACGCTGCTCCGGGAAGGGGCGGCGGCGGTGTTGAACCCGTTGGATGAGTTTCCTCTGGCGGCCGCTTGCCAATTAAAAGAACAAACCGGCGGAACCGTCACCGCGTTCACGATGGGACCTCCCGCCGCCGAGGATGTGTTGCGCACTGCGGTGGCGATGGGGGCGGATGACGGGGTGCTGATCAGTGACCGCGTGTTCGCCGGCGCCGACACGTGGGCCACATCCCTGGTTCTGGCCCGCGCGCTCGAATACCAGGGCGGATTTGATGTGATCCTTTGCGGAAAACAGGCTGTGGACGGTGACACGGCGCAGGTGGGACCCGGTATCGCCGCCCACCTGAACATTCCGCAGGTGACATACGTGACATCGCTGGAACCCGGTGAAACGGGGAGAACGGTCATCGTGGAACGGCTGCTGGATGATCAAAGAGTCCGGTTGGAAGTGACAACACCGGTCATGCTGACTGTTCTGAAAGAGTATGGCGAGCCCCGGTTGCCAAGCCTTCCCGCCCGGCTGGCCGCCTTGACCGCGGTTCCCGCGCGGCTGGACGCAGCGGCTCTGGGGTTTAAACCGGAAGAGGTGGGCTTGAAGGGGTCGTTCACCCGGGTGGCGCGGGTTGACACACCGAAAGCGGCCCGCGCGTTGACCATGTTGACGGGAACGACAGAGGACGTGGCCCGCCAATTGGCGGCGATTCTGCGTCAGCCTTGAACGCGTCCCGGGATGTCAAAACCATGGGATGACACTTATTCGTCTTCTTGTTTAGCCTCTTCGATGGCTTTTTGAATGTCACGCTGCAGGTCAGGCATGATTTTGCCCATCTCAACCTGCATTTTTTGCATGGTGGCCTGCATGAGTTGGGGTTGCTTCTCAATCATTTTTTGACCGATCGGGGACAGGTAAAAGTCGATTAAATCCTGTAATTCTTTGGTGGTGAAAACCTCCGCGTAAATCTCAGAGAACATCGTCACCCAGTCAATATTTTTCACCTTCGCGAAGGTGATTTCCATTGCTTTCTTAGACGACTCTTTCGCTTTGGCGGCTTCTTCCGCCGACAGGTTTTGGGCGTCCACCATCTGCTCGCTGAAGCGCACAATCTGGTCAAAAGACGCGTCCATGGCTTTGGTCATTTGCATCGCGTTCACGAGATCTTTCGCTTTGTCAAGCCGGTCTTCCCGGGTGTCCGTCCCGAATACGTTTAGTGAGACTAAAACGGCGAGAAGAGTGAGTGTGCGTTTCATGGTTTTTTTCCTGTTTTTGTTGACCGCGGGCGGGTCGTTCCGCATCTGTCAGAGAAGATAATCGGGGAATTGGCGCTGTCAAATCGGCAAATCGGTGCGAGGCGCGTCACGAGAGAAATGTTAAGTCCGCAGTGTCGCAAGCGCTTCTGAAGACCTTGAAGTTTAGGATTGGGTCACTATCTTTTTCCCCTCGCGGTCAAGGTTTTTCCCGTCCAGTGACGGTCGGGACTCATCACGTTGAGAATGTGGATTGACAATCGCCCATGCAGAGTGAACGGGCAAACGAGACGCGTAGTGAACATGGCACAGGTATTTTTTCGAACGCTTCAGATCACGCTTGTCAGTGTTGTCTGGGCCGCTTCCTTCAGTCACGGTGAAGAGCCTTCATTCAGCGTGGGGTTTCTCAAATGGGGACAGACCCCCAAGGTGTGCGCCTATCAGTGGGCGCAAGCGCCCATCGCCTACGTGAGCAATCCCACGGATAAGGAGGTGGACTTGATTATCGCCGTGCGGGCGGTGGATGGGGCGGGCGCGCAGTACAGCAAAAAGATCCGCCTGGGGCCTGGCGCCATGATGGAAGACGTTCTGGATATGGTCGCCGACCCCCAGACCGAGTATCTCGCCACCTTGAGTCACGCGGACGGTCGATTGATCCAGAAGCAGGAGATTATTTCTCATTACCAGAATCCGTTTATGACTGTCGGGGTGTTTTTCGGTTCCGATGATCCTGATCTGACGGGTGTTTCAACGTTGTCGAGAGACAAAACACTTGGGCGGCGGATGCTGGTCACGCGGTCCCGGGCGGAAGACCTTCCCCAGCGCCTGCCGGGGTTTGGGAGCGCCTCGGTATTGGTGTTGATTGGCACGGATTTCGACCGCATGTGCGCGCCCCAATTCGCGGCGATCGAGGCGTTTGTGGCCAGTGGCGGCACGCTGGTTGTGGCGCGCCCGGAGACGATTACGCGCCTGGAGAAAACGCCCTTGCGGGAGGTGTTGCCGGTGGTGCCCCTTGGGTCGCGGCGGATCGAGGCTTTTCCTGAATTAGGGGCCTGGGGGCCGGCGGGCGAAACCGCGCCGGGCCCGACATGGGAGACTGGCATTGAGTTTCTCGAAATGATGCCTGAGAAAGAGGCGTTGGTCACCTTGCGCCATGGCCGGTATCCGGCGTTTGTGTGGGGCGCGCATGGCCTGGGAAGAGTCGCAGTGGCGGGCTTTGACATCTTTTCAGAGGGTATCCGCGGCGGCGAGCACAGCCGCCGGATCTGGCGGCACATTCTCTCCGTCGCCGGTGACCAACCTTTCGCCACCATGGCGATGTATGACAACAGTTTGAGTCAAGCCACCTCCCGGCTAATTGGTTTCAAGGCGCGTTCCGCGGAGCATGTCCTCGCCATCATGGTCGCTTATTGCACGGTTGTTTTGTCATTGTTCTTGTTGGGCGCCGCATTGAAAAAGCACGTGACCGCCTGGGTCGGGGGAATTGTGTGCAGTTTGACGCTGACTGTTTTGATTTTGGCCGCGGCGGACAGACAACTGGATCAGCAGGATCCCAAAAACGCCATTGTTGTGGAGCTGGCTTGTCAGACGGCCGCGGTCAATGACACAACCGCTTTGTTCGCTGGAGAAAAACGGATAAGTGTGATCAACCGTCAGGCGGACCGCCCGGATATCCGCGGAGAGTCATCGGGGGTGTGGCTGCGGCCCCCGGCACCCGAACCCGCCGCGATGCTTCAGGACGTTGGCGATCGCAACATGCTTTCCCTGATCAAAGAAGGCAACCGCCACACGCTGACACGGTTGAATGTGCGTGAGAACAAACCGGTGACGTTTTTCAGCCGCTATGACCATCAAGCAGGGGTCGGAATCACGCCTCCTTCGCTGGGTTATGACGATGGGGTCCCGCGGTTGATTGGCGGCCGGATTCCAAGCGACTTTCCCGGGGAAAGCATCAAGGCGTACCTGTTGCTGGGAGAGGGTTTTCAGCGGGTCCAGATTAAGAAGAATAGCTTTGTCCTGACCGCCGATGACGGCGGCGGTATGGAGCTGGACGTGATCGCCAGGGATTTTGAAACGTTTCTGCGGACCGCGCGGTTGCCTGTTCCATCGTTGGCTTTATTTTACCGGACATCATTGCCCTCAAGCGAGTTGACGTTTGGTGACGGCGGTTATACGGAGCAGCGTTACCGGTTACACCTGGTTCCGGTCAAGATTCCCGCCGGGAAGGGGGATGTCACGGTTCCCGGCGGCGCGGTGAGGATTGCTCCTGTCGGCAAAAACTCCCGCGCGTTGCGCTGGAACGGGATCTGGCGGGACGGCTTTCTTTACGACAACCAGACAAGTTATGTGTTCTCCGCCCAAGTGCCCGTCGAATTCAGGCGCATGGTGTTGACCGGGGCGGAGGTGACCGTGTCCATTCAAAGCGCCGTCACCGGCGTGCGGGGCGCCGCGGAGCTGATTCCTCTGGGAAAGGCCGCCGCTGTGAGTGAGTCTGTATCGGGAGTTTCTCCGACAAAAATAAATGGGGACCGGTCGCTGTTTAACGGGTTGGATGAGCACGAGTTTATCAACCCGGTTGACGGGACAATTCTAGTGAAGCTGACCGTCGCCAGAGACGTGGGTAAACCTCCCGTCGCGGCGGCGGCCGGCGCCGACAAGTGGCGGGTGGGAGAGTTTTCCATCAGCCTCAAGGGAACGCGGGATTGACCAGGTTCCCGCCAGGCGGCGGCATTTTTGAACGCAACGGATTCAGGAGACAATCACATGATCCGAACCGAGAATTTAACACGGGATTTTGGCAATAACCGTGGGGTTTTTAATTTGAGTCTCGGGGTGAAGGCGGGCGAGATCTTTGGCTTTATCGGTCCGAACGGATCCGGGAAAACCACCACAATCAAAGCCTTGTGCGGCCTGTTGCGCCCCACCTCCGGAAAAGCGTTCATCAATAATATCACCGTCTGCCCGCGGAATATCTCCACCATTAGAAAGCTCATCGGGTACATGCCGGACAAATTTGGTGTGTACGATCAGATGAGTGTCTGGGAATATCTGGACTTTTTTTGCGCCGCTTACCGGATACCAAGCAAAGAGCGCCGCCGCCGGGTGGATGAGGTTTTGGACCTGACGGAAGCCGGTTATATGCTGGATTACCAGGTGGGCTCCTTATCCCACGGCATGACCAAGCGGATTGGCCTGGCCCGGACGTTGCTGCATGATCCCGAAGTCGTTATTCTTGATGAGCCGGCGAATGGACTGGATCCCAATGGGCGGATTGACATGCGGCGCATGATCCTGCGGCTGAAAGAACATGGGAAAACGATTCTGCTGTCCAGCCATATTTTACCTGAATTGTCCAGTATCTGCGACCGGGTGGGGATTATTGAAAAAGGGCGGCTGCTGTCATCGGGAACGGTCAAAGAAATCACCGCCAGTCTTCAGGAGGAGATGCAGTTGTCGGTCCTGGTCTCGGGAAGAACCGAGGCGGCCGCCGACCTGTGCAGAGACTTTCCCAACGTGAAAACCGTCAGTTTTGAAGGGAATGAAATCCGTGTTGTTTTTGACGGCACCCGGGGTGAAGTGGCCGTCTTGAACAAGCGACTGAACGACGCGGGCTTCGCGGTGATCGGATTGCGTGAAGAGGAGGCCGACCTGGAGCAGGCGTTCCTGAAAGTGACCGGGCGATCCGCGGAGGAGACACCGGTGAAACCGGCCGCCGCGCCGGGTGAACGCGGAGCGAAAAAGGCTTGACCTCCTTATGACTATTTTGAGCAATCCAATTTTCCGACGCGAGTTTCTCGTGATGGCCCGGAGCATGAAGGCGAAAATAGCGGTCGCCGCGATGATGCTGGCGCTATGCGCCGTGCTGTATATTCTGTGGCCCCGCGCCGGCGTCATCTCCGAATTCGACAGCAACGAGATTTTCTCGGTGTTTTTAGGGGCGACCTTGGGGATTATTATTCTGTTAATCCCCGCGTTCACATCCACCGCGATTACGGATGAGAAGGAAAATTTATCGTTTAATATTTTATTCACCACCCTGCTGTCACCGTTTGAGATATTGGCGGGAAAATTATTCGCCTCGCTGGCGATGATTTTCGCCGTGGTGATTCTCGCCATGCCGATTATCGCGATCTGCGGCTTGAGCGGGGGCATTGGGGTCGGGCTATTGGTTAAGACATACACGGTGGTGTTTCTGGCCACATTCACGTACGGGATGCTGGGGTTGGCCTTGAGCGCCTTCTGCAACCGCAGCTTCACCAGCGTGGTGGTCACGTACGTGTGCATCGCGTTGCTGGCCGGCGCCACGTGGTTGCCGTCCGTATTGTTAACCAGATGGGATAACCTACGGGGCGTGTGGGCGGTTTTACGCAGTTTAAGCCCCTTCGAGGCGTTGTTCGCATTGAATCATCCCTCCCGCTACGAGATTGTGGTGGGGGACGGGGCTTTCGCCACGACCACCTTGACGCTTTACGTGGTTGGCATGGTCTGTCTGGCCGTGCTGTTTTTTGGTGTTTTCTGCGTCTTTATCCTGCGCCCGATCCGACCGGGAAAAAGCAAGACCCAGCAGCAATATTCCGACTTGAGAACATCCCTGAAACGGCGGCTGGGATTTCCTTTTTATCTTATTGATCCGCTGAAACGCAAGAAGCCCATTCCAAGGTACCGAAATCCCGTCTTTGTGGCCGAGTTGCGCGGCCGGATATTCGGCCGGCCCAATTTTATTCTCCGCGCGCTGGCCTGTTGCATCATGGTCAGTATCGGCATCCTGATTCTCGCCTGTTTTAATTACGCGACCCGGCTCGGTCCGGATCACGTAAGGTTTGTGGCGATTCTTTTCCAGTTTTCAATTATTATCCTGATAGCCCCGATTGTCAGCAGTGGAAGCATCACTGACGAGCGGGTCAGCAATACCATCACCTCCTTGCGCATGACGCGCCTGACCACGCTGACCCTTGTGTTCGGCAAGCTCAAAGCGGCGTTCGTGTATGTGCTGATTTTTCTGATCAGCAGCCTGCCGGTTTTATTTTCTCTTGTTTATTTGGAGACCCAGCCGTCCTATGTCCGGATTGGCTGGTGGGTGGGGGCGTTGGTTCTCAGCGCCCTGGTCTTCACCCTGGCCGGCCTGTTCGCCTCGACGGTGATGAAGACCACCGCCGCGGCCACCGCGGCCAGCTACGGCTTCGCCTTCACATTGTCTGTCCTCACCCTGAGTGTGGAATTGTTTGGTGAGCGCGTCTCCCAAACCATGCGGACGGCTGTTCTCACGTTTAACCCGCTGGTCGCCGCCATTCAGATCACCTCCGATGACTGGTTCGCTGATTTGCCGCGACTGTTCGGTCGCCCGTTGTGGGTGAATCACCTGTGGGTGTTCGGTGCCCTGGCGGCCATCTTGTTGATTGGCACCGCCTGGCGCGTGCGAAGTATTTTCCGCGAACGGATATAGGCTTATGACTCAAATGACAAAGACACGCGCTGACAGTTTGACCCGCGCCCGGGACGTGATGGAAACGGAGATAGCCGGTATCCGGTCCGTCATGGACTCTCTCGGGGAAGAATTTTTATCCCTTGTTGACGCCTGCCTGAAGGTATTTTCTCGCCACGGGAAAATTGTTGTCACCGGTGTCGGGAAAAGCGGCCACGTCGGCCAGAAAATCGCCGCGACGCTGGCCAGCACCGGCTCGCCGGCGGTCTTTATGCATCCGGTGGAAGCCATGCATGGGGACTTGGGCATGTTAGCCGAAAATGACTTGCTCTTAGCCCTCAGCTACAGCGGGGAAACCGATGAGTTGGTGTCGGTTCTACCCGCCGCGAAACGCTTTCAAGTGCCTATCGCCTCTTTGACTGGCGGCTTGGGGTCACGCCTGGCGGAATGGAGTGACATCACCGTGCCCATGCCGGTTCCCCGGGAAGCCTGTCCCTTCAACCTGGCTCCCACCACGTCCACGACCGCATTGCTGGCCTTGGGAGACGCTTTGGCCATTGTCCTGCTGGAGCGTAAGGGCTTTGACAAAAATGATTACGCGAAATTGCATCCGGCCGGCGCCATTGGCCGGGCGATCACCACCCGGGTGCGGGATATTATGCGGTCCGGCGACCGGGCCGCGTTCGCCGCGCCGGAAACAACGGTGAAAGAGGCGATTACTGAGATGACCCGCGCCCGCAGCGGTTCTGTCATGATTGTCGACAAGGACCATAAACTGCTCGGTATCTTTACCGACGGGGATTTCCGGCGGCATGTGGCTCTGGACATCCATTGCCTCGATGGACCGGTCTCAGAGGTGATGACAGCCGGCCCGACGACCATCGCCCCTGACATGATGGCGGTCGAATTGTTGGCCATTCTCGAAAAACGTAAAATAGATGATATCCCAGTGGTGGACTCCGCCGGCGTGGCTCTAGGTCTGGTGGACATTCAGGATTTGCCGAAATTTAAAGTGATGTGACGGGTGAAAACCGCCTCCTCGTAAGTGCGAAAAACGGGGGCCCGCGGCGCGCGGCGTGCCGGGTGACCGCCAGCCGCCCGGAAGACTGAAAACCAACTCGCGTGAAGCCGGTTTCGCCCGAGTCTAAAAACGAAAGGGTTGACATATGAGTATTGAGCTCAAAAAAGATTGTAAATATTCCCTGCTGGTTCCGACAAGTATGGGGGCGCGCCTGACCCCGGCGAATGGACAGCCATTCCATTGCGGCGACACCTTTAAGATGCAGGTGACCAGCGCTGAGACCAACGTCGCCAGTGTCGCGTCGTATCTCGGTCTGCCGGTGAAAGTGTTGACCACCTTTGTCGCTGACAGCCCGGTGTCGCGGATGATCAAAGATAATCTCGCCAGCCGCCACATGGACTATGAGGGCAAAGATGTGCCCCAGGGGGGGCCTTGGGGCTATCGGCATCAGTTTAACTTGGCCGACAGCGGCGTGGGCGCCCGCGGCCCCCGCGTGCAGAACGACCGGGCCGGCGAAGTCGGACGGACCCTGAGCGTGGATGATTTTGATCTGGATCGGATTTTTGGCCAGGAAGGAGTCCAAATTGTCCATTTGTCCGGATTGATCGCCGCTCTGTCTCCCGAGACCGGCCGCTTTTGTCTGGAACTGGCCCGGGCGGCGAAAAAACACGGCACCCGTATCTCCTTTGACTTGAATCACCGGGCCTCTTTCTGGATTGGCCGGGAACAAGAGCTGCATGATATCTTCTGTGAAATCGCCAGTGTTTCTGACATCTTGATCGGCAACGAGGAGGATTTCCAGCTCTGCCTGGATATTGAAGGGCCGCCAGCCGGCGGCAAGGGACTCGCTGATAAAATTGACGGATTCAAGCAAATGATCGGCCGGGTCAAAGCGGCGTATCCAAATGCCTCTGTTTTCGCCACGACGCTGCGGGAAGTGGTCAGCGCCAATTGCCATCAGTGGGGCGCGATTATGTCTGAAGGGGACAACTGGCATGTGGTTGAACCGCGCGAAATCGGGGTTTTGGACCGGATTGGCGGTGGCGACGGTTTCGTCGGCGGCATGCTCTACGCCATCCTGCGTGGCTGGGAGGCGGAAAAATGGGCGCGGTTCGGCTGGGCTTCCGGCGCCTTGGTCACCACGCTGCTCACGGATTACGCGCAACCCGCGGACGAAGAGCAAATCTGGAGCGTCTGGAGCGGCAACGCCCGGGTTAAACGGTGACTGCGTGACTGAGTGACTGCGTGACTGCGTGACTGAGTGGCTGAGTGGCTGAGTGGCTGAGTGGCTGAGTGGCTGAGTGGCTGAGTGGCTGAGTG
>JAVVEH010000018.1:45712-81075 GCA_032251435.1 Lentisphaeria bacterium
GCCGGGCGGCGGAGTGGCTGAGTGGCTGAGTGGCCGGGCGGCGGGGCCGCCCGGAAAGCCCCGGTCATTACGTCATTCAGTCAATTCAGTCAATTCAGTCACCGCCTTAATATCAGGTGTCCCGCGCCGCCTTTATCTCCGGGAGGTAGGCGCCCATCGTTTTCAGACGGCGGCGCAGATCGCCCGTGTCGACACCGCGGGTGCCGGTTCCCGTCCGGGCCGCCATGGCGGCGGCCACCCCGGCGGCCTGGCCGGTGATGTAGCAGCCCGGCATCACCCGGATGGAGGCCTGCATATTCCGGTCGGCGCTCACGCAGCGTCCGGCGACGAGAACATTGTCCAGGCTCCGCGGCGTGAGGACGCGGTAGGGAATTCCGTAGCTTTCGCCCTTGCCGAGACGCATTGACGTGAACTCCTTGTAAAACGCGTCGTAGCTTGCCTTGTCGGGCTTGGCGATGTGAATGTCCACCGGATAAGAATAGCGCCCGATCTCATCCTCAAAGGTCGACGCGGGATTGAAGTCCCCGATGTCAAGGATGTAGTCGCCGGTGATCCGCCGGGTTTCCCGGACTCCCAGCAGGGAACCGGTGGCGACCAGCTCCATCGTCTCAAAGCCCTTGAGGTACTCCTTGTAGTAACGCTCGTACTCCAGCAATGACTTCCGTCCCCAGAGCAAGGCGCGGGTCAGCGACTCCTCATCGGTGCCATCCACCTCGAAGGTATGACCGATATTGCCGCCGCCGAGCGTCTCTCCCACCCGCCACATGCCGGGCAGATGCCGGTCTTCAAGCGAAAACACGCCATCCTTGAAGGCGTCCTCGACGCGCTTGTTGCCGGTGCCAAGCCCGGACTGCCTCACCGTCGCCCAGTCAATCCCGGCCCACAGGCTGCATAAGGTTCCGGGCATCATGGCGCCGTCCGCGTCGCCTTTTTCGTAGGCCGCGCCGGCGAAGGCCGCGAGATCCCCGTCCCCGGTGCAGTCGATGAACACCTTCGCCCGGATGGCGAACATGCCTGATTTTCCCGCGCAGACGGCTTCACGGGCGTGTCCGCCGTCAGTGGTGACATCCACGAGCTGGGTGTGCAAGGTGAAGGGGATGCCGGCATCCGTGAGCAGCGTGTCATAGACACGTTTGAGCGTTTCCGCCCGAATGCCCATGCCGCCGGGCGGCACGCTGCCGCCCGCCGCGTTCAAGGCGTCGAAAATCTCCTTGCCGACCCCACCCGCCAAAAAATTCACACCATCGGTGAACTGCATAAAGGCGGGCACCAGCCCCGCCGTTCCCATGCCGCCCAGACAGCTATGAGCGTCCACAAGCCGCACCGCCGCGCCCTGCCGGGCCGCCGCCAGCGCGGCGGCGATTCCCGCCGGGCCGCCGCCAACGACCAGGACATCCGGTTCGTGCCGGACCTTCAGTTGGCGTTGATAAGAGAGTGTGGATTGATTCTCGCGCATGCCGGGCGCCTCCATGGTTGTTTTCTTCGAGAATTGCTAAATGCGAGATGCCGCTTTCAGTGTTCATTCATCGGTTAACGTGACGACGGCGAACATAACACACGGCATGGACAATGCAATGGCCCCCGGCTCCGCGGCGGGCCGCTGCCACAGATCAGTTCCGAAGAGTCATCGCTGCCCCATAGCTCCGCAAAACACTTGCTTTTTATGATGAATCGCGCTATGGTTAATCTCCGGATGACACCGGTGTCTCATTCTTTTATCGCTATCATTTTCTAACATTTTAGTACGTATGGTCAATTTAAATTATGGTATCGTGGGCAACTGCCGCAGCGCCGCTCTGATTTCGGAGACGGGCGCCATTGATTGGTTTTGTCTGCCGGACTTCGCGTCGGCTTCTGTTTTCGCCGCGCTTTTGGATCAAGAACGCGGGGGACGTTTTTCCATTGACCCGGGCGATTCAGCGACAATCACGCAAACGTATGTCAAACACACGAATATCCTCCAAACCCGATTTGAAACAGCGGACGGATGCTTTGACGTTTTTGATTTCATGCCTCGGTATAAGAACGACCGGCGGCATTATGTCTGTCCCTCTGACCTGATCCGCTATATCCGTCCCGTTTCCGGGCGCCCCAAAATACGGCTGCGGTATCAACCCGCGCTCCGCTATGGCGAACACGAGACGCACACGGAGATTCACGCGGACTACGTCAAGAGCTGGTGTGACGGCGGGACATATGAGTCGATCTATCTGTATACGGATCTGCCTTTTCAATCGGTTCTTGACGGGGAGGAGCTGGTCATTGACACCGAACACTTTCTACTGGTCACCTACAATCAGAAATTGCTCCACTTGACTCCCGAGGACATCCATCTGGAGTATGAGCGGACCAAGGTTTATTGGCTTGAATGGGTCAAACGGACGGTTCGATTCGTCCGTTACCAAGAAGAGATTGTCCGCAGCGCGCTGACGCTTAAACTGCTCAGCTTCCAGAAAAGCGGGGCTATTCTGGCGGCTGTGACCACATCGCTGCCGGAAACCATCGGGGAGGTGAGAAACTGGGATTACCGGTTCTGCTGGATTCGCGACGCCTCTATGATTATCACGGTGTTAACCAATCTGGGGCACTATAACGCGGCCGAACGCTTTCTCCGCTTCGTTTTGGATGTCATTCCCTACAAAGACGAGAAAATTCAGATCATGTATGGCATCCGGGGAGAAAAAACGCTGACCGAGAGGGAACTTCCCTGGCTTTCCGGGTATGAGCATTCCCAGCCTGTGCGCATCGGCAACGCCGCCTATATCCAAAAACAAAACGATATTTATGGTGTGCTTCTGGATGTTATTCATAAAGCCTTTGATCTGTTTCCGAATGATTTAGAACGCGGCGAGGATTTATGGACCACGACCCGGTCACTGGTGCGGACGGTTCAGCGAACCTGGCGGGAGCCCGACATGGGGATTTGGGAGTTCCGGTCACAGAAAAAACACTTCGTCTTTTCAAAAATGCTTTCCTGGGTGGCCTTGGACCGGGGGGTTAAAATGGCGGACCTGCTGGGCAAGACATCGTATTCCAAGGACTGGGCGCGGACCCGTGACGCCATTCGCGCGGACATTATGGAAAAAGGCTGGAATGAGCAGTTGGGGGCTTTCACGCAGGCGTACGAAAATCAGGCGATGGACGCCGCCAACCTGCTGATGGCGACCTATGGATTTATCGACCCGATGGATCCACGTTACATATCGACCGTGGACCGTATCCGCGAGGAACTCTGCCAGGATGGGCTGATGTTCCGCTACCGCAATCCGGATGATTTCGGCAGCCCGTCTTCGGCCTTCACCGTCTGTTCATTCTGGCTGGTCAAAAGTCTCTGCCTCATCGGCCGGAAAAAAGAAGCCCGCGCCATGTTTCAACACCTCCTGGGGTGCGCCAATCACCTGGGCTTGTTCAGTGAGGATCTCGACTTCAAAACCCGGCGGTTGCTGGGGAATTTCCCGCAGGGATATTCCCACCTGGCGTTGATCGACGCGGCGATCCTGCTGTCTGAGACAGAAGTCGAAGAGGATGACAAAATAATGAACCGGATTGAACATTTCGCGGACATACAAAGGGTTCACCCGTGAGTAAGATCATGTTTGTGTCCAACCGCTTGCCCGTCACGATCACCCGGACCGATGACGGCCTGGATTTTCAACCCAGCATCGGGGGGCTGGCCACGGGTCTGGCCAGCGTTCATGAGGAACGGGAAAGCCTTTGGGTGGGCTGGGCGGGACTTTGCGAAAGTGAGCTGTCCGACTCCGAGCGGACCGTGCTGGAACAACGTCTCAAGGATGATTTTCACAGCCTGCCTGTCTATCTGTCCGAAGAGGAAATGGACAAGTATTATTACGGGTTTTCCAACCGGACTATCTGGCCCCTTTTCCACTATTTCACCAACTATGCGGAATATGACCACGACCAATGGGCCACCTACCAGGCGGTGAATAGAAAGTTTTTTGATCAACTCACCCCCATCCTTGACAGCGGCGACACCATCTGGGTGCATGATTACCAACTGCTGCTGTTGCCAGCCATGATCAGGGAAAAGCATCCGGATGCCAGCATCGGGTTTTTCCTGCATATTCCCTTCCCGTCCTATGAGATTTTCAGACTGCTTCCCTGGCGCAAGGAACTGCTGGAGGGTGTCCTGGGCGCGGATCTGATCGGTTTTCACACCTATGATTACGTGCGTCACTTTCTGTCCAGCGCCCGCCGGCTTTGCGGATACGAGCATAATCTGGGCTATCTGAATGTCGGCAACCGTCTGGCCAAAGCGGATGTTTTTCCCATGGGGATCAACTATCAGCGCTACCACCATGCCTATGACCGCCTGGCGACCCAGGAGGAGGCCGCCGATATTGTGAAAAAAGTCCATGGCACACAGGTGGTTCTTTCCGTCGATCGTCTGGATTACACCAAAGGCATCCCCGAGCGGGTCAAGTCGTTCAGCCAGTTTCTCCGCGATCATCCGGAATACCGGGAAAAGGTGACGATGATTCTCATTGTCGCGCCATCCAGGACCAAAGTTGACACCTACACTGACCTGCTCAAGGAAGTCCAGGAGCAGATCAGCGACACCAATGGCGAACACGGCACCATGGGCTGGATGCCGGTGTGGTTTTTCTACCGGTCTTTCGGCTTTGACAGCTTAACCGCGCTCTACGCGATATCGGATGTGCTGCTGTGCACGCCCCTGCGCGACGGCATGAATCTGGTCGCCAAGGAATACATTGCCGCCCGGGCCGATAAAAAGGGCATGCTGGTGCTGAGCGAGACGGCCGGCGCCGCCAGCGAACTTGGCGAAGCGGTCATTGTCAATCCCAACAACATTCAAGAAGTGGCGGATGGCATTCAAAAGGCGCTGGAAATGACGGTGGTCAGCAAGATTGAGAAAAACACGGTCATGCACAAACGTCTGGAAAATTATGATGTCACCTACTGGGCCCGGGATTTTCTGAACAAACTCAACGATGTGGCTGCCAAACAGCACAGCGGGGGTTCGATTCGCTTGACGGAGAAACGGCAGGCCGAGATGGCCACCGCCTATAAGCGTAGTGAAAAGCGGTTGATGATGCTGGATTATGATGGCACGCTCCGGGAATTTGTGGATAAACCGGAAGACGCCAAACCTACGGCGGCGATTTACACCATACTGGAAGAGCTGGCCGCCGACAAGCGCAATGAGGTCCTGCTTATCAGTGGCCGGGACCGCTATTGTCTCGAAGACTGGTTCGGCAAGCTGGATGTGAATCTGGTGGCGGCCCATGGCATGTGGATTAGACCCGTCGGCGAAGACTGGTCCGTGACGGAAACCTTGACCAGCGCCTGGAAAGAAACGATCCGCCCGGTGCTTGAGGTGCATACCGCCCGGACACCTGGCTCGCTGATTGAGGAAAAAGATTACTCATTGGCTTGGCATTACCGGCGCTGCGAGCCGGACATGGCGGCGGTGCGTGTCAGTGAGCTCACCGACGCCCTTCAGGACATGACGAAAAATTTGAATATCGGCTTGCTCAAAGGCAATAAGGTCATCGAGATCAAGGACACCACTATCAACAAAGGGCGGGCCGCTTCCATCTGGCTGACCCGGGGGAGTTGGGAGTTTATTTTTGTGGCGGGCGATGACTGGACGGATGAGGACATGTTCGCCATTGTCCCCCCGGAAGCCTTCTCAGTGAAAGTGGGCACTGGCGTTTCCCAAGCCAATTACCGGGTGGATTCAGTCAAAGAGGTTCACCGGATCCTGCGGAAATTGATCAGCGCCTAAGCGCCCGGCGGTGGTGAGGCGATCATCTTTCACACTGTCATCAGGCCATCTTGCCGGCGCTGGCCCAGGCGGCCAGCCGTCCGCGGTCGATCTTGGCGTTGTGGCGCACATCCACGGGAAAGGACGGGTGGAACAGGACGGTTTTTATCGCGGCGGTGAGCGGATTGGCCGCGGCGGCGGCGAGTAGATCCCGGCGCACCGTCGCCGCCGGTGCGGCGCCCTCCTTTTCCAATTCAATGACAATCACGGGTGTCTGATTCAGCGGATCATCGCCGACACCGACTAAGGCCGACCGGCTGACGGCGGGGTGATGGTTGAAAATCGCCTCGCACCGGACGGTGCACATCATGCCATTTCCCGTCATCACCCGGTGTGACTTCCGGCCGCACATCCACAACCGCCCCTGGTCATCAAAATAGCCCAGATCCCCGATGCGGTGCCAGAGACCGTCCGCACCGTGAATTTTCGCCAGGCGGGTCTGTTTTTCCCGGCCAAAGTAGGCCGGTGTGACCATAGGCCCCTTGACAACAATTTCGCCAATATCGCCTGTCGGTAAAACCAGGGAGTCATCCCACGATTCGATGACATCGTCATTCACGGCGATAATTTTCACACATGCGTCTTTCACCGGTTTACCCACGCAAATGCCGGCCCCGGCTTGAGACAGCTCCGCGGTCTCCGCGAGCGCTTCCCGGCCGGTGAAACAAGACACCGGCAAGGCCTCCGTCGCACCGTAGGGGGTGAACGTGTCCGCGTCGGACGGCAGCACTTTTTCCAGCAATGTCCGGTGCAAATCGCTGGCGACCGGGGCGCCGGCCATGAACACGCGTTTCAGGCTGGGCAAGGTCACTCTCTCAGCCGCGCAGTGACGGCTCACCGCCCGCCATACCGCCGGCGAGCCGAATGAGTAGGTGACACCCTGATTGTTCACCGCTTCGATGATTCGCTCCGGGTTCACCCGCGCGGGCCGCGTCGGATCCATGTCCGGAATCACCGCGGTGCAGCCGAGTCCGGTGCTGAACAAGCCGAACAGCGGGAAACACGGCAGATCAATGTTATCCGGGCCGATGCCGAATTCGTCCCGTAGAATCCGGACTTGGGTGTCAAATATTTTGTGCGTGTATTCCACGCCTTTGGCCGGGCCCGTGCTGCCGCTGGTGAACAGGATCGCCGCCAGCTCGTCCGCTCCCATGCCCACCGGGTCGAAGGGTGCCGGTGATTCGGGGAACGCGCCTAAACGTTCGCCCCCCCAAAACCAGCGTTTTCCCAAGGTCACGGGATATTTGACGCGCTTGAACGTTCGGAAAAAGATCATCCGCGCCACATGGGCCAGAGGAACGCCAATGAATCCCTCAGGGTTGACCTGCCGGACACAGGCCAAAAATCCGGCAAGCCCCATGCCCGGGTCAATCATCACCGGCACCGCGCCAAGTTTAAATAACGCGAAAGCCACGGCGGTGAAATCCAAACTCATCCGCACCATCAACAAGGTCTTTGTGCCGCGTGTGATGCCCTGTCTCTCGAAGCCGCGGGCGTATTGGCTGGACAAGGCCTCCAACTGCTGAAAGGTCACATGTGTGTAGGCGACACGCCCCGTGGAATCCCGGCTCTCCGGGAACACCAAGGCCCGCTTATAGGGAAAACGTTCCGCGGCGAGGGACAGAAGACGGGAAATATTGTAGGTGTGAGCCATAAAAAGAAAGCCGGAAGTTGATGGGTTGCTAAAGATGACGTGACTGTAGTTTTCCACACCGAAAAAGCAACCGCTGACGCTGTGAACATAGTCGGTAGCCCGCTTTGCGTTGATATGTTCCTTTGACACAGTATATTTTCGCCTTGCGCGAAGATGACTGATTATTGGGAATGACCACCGCCCCATGCCGATGTTAAAAAAAATATGCCCATTTCTGAACTGGTTCCCCATGTCATTCGGGGATTTGCGCGGTGATTTTATCGCCGGCTTGACAGTCGCGCTCCTGCTGGTTCCGCAATCCATGGCCTATGCGTCCCTGGCGGGTCTGCCCATGCAGACGGGCCTTTACGCCGCCTTCCTGCCGGTGATTATCGGCGCCCTGTTCGGATCCTGTCGGCAACTGGGCACCGGCCCCGTGGCGATGAGCAGTATTCTCACTGCCTCAATTTTGCTCAATTACGCCCAGCCGGAGGCGCCGAATTACGTGCAATTGGCGCTGTTGTTGACATTTGTCCTTGGCCTTATTCGCATCATTATGGGGCTGGCGAAGCTGGCGGCGTTGGTGAACCTGCTTTCCCAACCGGTGCTGGCGGCCTTTACCAATGCCGGCGCCATGATTATCGGTCTTTCACAAATCAATAAAATCTTCGGGTTGCCGAAAACATCCACACTCCATTTCGGGGGTTTTCTTAAAGACACCGCCGGTGTTTTCGCCAACATTGCGGACACCCATTGGGCCACCTTCTGCTTCGGTGCCGGCGCTTTCATCATTATCTACGGCATCAGGCGGGTCCGCCCCTGTTGGCCCGCCATGCTGATCGCCACCATTATCGGAACGTTCGTCAGTTATCTCATCGGGTTTGAGGCGCGTCTGGGCGGGGCTGTTGTCGGTTTCATTCCCCCCGGTCTGCCGAAAATCGCTCCGTTCGCCACATCCTGGGAGGAGATGATTGAGCTTGCCCCCATCGCCAAGTCAATGGTGCCAAGCGCCTTGGCGTTGACGATCATCGGTTTCATGGAAGCGGTGTCGGTGAGTAAGGCGATTGCCTTAAAAACCCGTCAGAAGCTTGATTTAAATCAGGAGCTGGTGGGCCAGGGTTGCGCCGCGGTCGCCGCCAGTTTTTCCCAGGGCTATTCCGTCAGTGGGTCGTTTTCCCGTTCGGCGATCAATTTGATGAGTGGCGCGAAAACCGGGATGAGCTCGGTCTTCGCGGGGCTGATCGTCATGCTGGTGCTGTTGTTCATGACCCCCTTACTCTATCATCTGCCGATGGCGGTTTTGGCCGCCGGTATCATGGTCGCCGTGTTCCAGTTGATCCGCTTTAAACCGTTAGCTCACGCTTGGAAGGCCAGCCGGGCGGATGGCCTCACCGCGGCCGCCACATGGCTGGCGACTCTCCTGTTCGCGCCGTCCATGGAACGGGGCGTTTTTATCGGTGTGGCCTTGGCCCTCTTTTTCTACTTGAAGCGGACTATGAATCCGGAGCTGGCGGTCGTCGGTGTCTCGGGTGACGGCAGCATGAAAAGCGTGGACCGGCATCAATTGGAACGCAATGAGGACATGCCGTCGATCCGCTGGGACGGCGATCTGTATTTTGGCAATGTCGCCGCGTTCGAGGATTCCATCCTGGCGACCCTCCGCGAATACCCTAAAGCCCGGGCGGTCATGATTATCTGTGACGGGATCAACTTGATTGACGCCTCCGGGGACTGGTGCGTCCGGCAGGTCTGGGAACAACTGAAAGATATGAATATTGGCATGTATTTCGCCGGCTTGAAACAAGCCCCGTATGACACGATTTTGAAAACCGGCCTGGTGGATGAAATCGGCCGCCAGCATTTTGTCCGGTCCGTGGAAATCGCCAAACTGGCGATCTGACCTGAATCATGAACGCGCCCCGCTTCGCGGCGCCGCCGCGCGCACGGGGCTTAGCCATATCGCTTGTCGCACGGTAACGAGATCATCACACCAAACGGGATTGACCTCATGTTACGGATTGGTTTGCACATGTTTCTTCTTCTAAGCTTCCTTGGTTTGGTGAAAGACACGGGTGAGAAAAAAAAGGCGGATGAGATCTGGAAACTCCGCCGTGATGAATGCGGGGAAAAAATCGCCGAAGATCTGGCCGCCTGGCGCACCTGCCGTCAGGGGTTGATGGACTGCCGCGCCTTTGTCTACAAGCGGGCGGATCTGTTTCCTCCTCACAAATTGCCCGAAAAGCGCCTTCTAACAACCGCTCAGAAAGATGAGATACGCGCTCTGTACAGCAGTTTCCTCGATTACATTCTCGCCTTGGACTCTCTGGGATCAACCCATAAATCGTACCGGAAAATTAAAAACAGGCATAACCGCCATGGCGGCTTTTTGATCGCTTACGGATCTTTTTTGGCGCAATACGCCGCTGTTCTTGATGTGTTGGCGCGGTGCGACAATGATCCCGCGTTGGACACGATTCTCAACGAGGACATGCCCGCGCTGGGCGTGCCGGAAAAATCGTACGCCGCGCTTCGTTTCCGTTTTTTGAATATGGCCCGGGCGACGGAATTCACCGCCTTGGAAGCCGTTTACAAGGCCCGGATGAAAGATCGCAAGGAATACGCTGACATACAAAAAATTATCCGCCAGGACGCCAGCCGGGTTTGGGACCAAACCGGCCGGGGGTCGGTCATGACGCTTAAAAACGCTGGCCGGGTGATTAAAAAGGCCGGTTTCACTGCCTATTTCCCCATTCAAAAAGGGGTGGCCAGTTGGATGGGTGAAACAAAGATATACCGGCGCGGCGAGAATAATTATCTGATCCGGCCCGAGCAGATTCGGAGTATGGCTCCCCGGTTGCGCCCCGGTGACATCCTGCTGACCCGGCGCGATTGGCACTTGTCCAATATCGGCTTGCCTGGATTCTGGACCCACGCCATGCTGTATGTGGGCACCGCTGCGGAAAGGCGGG
Source organism: Lentisphaeria bacterium (assembly GCA_032251435.1). GTDB lineage: Bacteria > Verrucomicrobiota > Lentisphaeria > Oligosphaerales > MVZH01 > JAVVEH01. Next base: position 56,121 of record JAVVEH010000018.1, read on the forward strand.
CGTTTTTTGATTCGGAGCGGGTCCGGGCGCTCATTCGTGACGCGGGTGTCGCCACCGGGGATTTTGAGGACTGGATAAAAAAAGACTATCCCGAAGCGGCTAAACTGGCTATGACACGGGATCCGGACGGGAACCTGCCCCGAATCTTTGAGGCGATCGGCCCAGGGGTTGTTTTCCGGTCGCTGGAGCACGGGGCGAGTTCCGATTCCGTTGTCGCGTTGCGCCCGCGGCTGGACCACGTGGAAATAGCCCGGGCTTTGCACCGGGCTCTGGCCTACACGGGCCGTCCCTACGATTATAATTTTGATTTCCAGACCGACAGCGCCCTGGTATGCTCCGAGTTGATTTACAAGGCTTATGAGCCATGTGACCCGTTCGCCGGATTGACATTACCCTTGTCAACCGTCGCCGGTCGGTTTGTGCTTCCGCCGAATGAGATATGCAAACTGTACGCCGAAACGCGCGGTCAAGAGGATCGCCCATTTGAGTTTGTTTTCTTTTTTGAAAGCAATGAAAAAGAGAAACGAGCGGAAGAATCCACGGCCGATGTTTTCTGTTCCACTTGGCGGCGCCCGAAATGGCGTGATCTAGCCAGACGGTTCGGAGATATTGTCACCATTGATTAAATGTACCGTCCTCCCCGCCTGACCACCCGCCGCTCGACGCTTTCTTTCCGCGTCTGTCGATGGCTTATTGGAACTCGTAAATAACTCATGCCTTCCGTTCTTCATGGATTAAATGATCAACAACGCGAAGCCGTCACCACGACGGAGGGACCGTTATTGCTGCTGGCCGGGGCTGGCACGGGGAAAACCCGGGTGATCACCTGCCGGGTCGCCTACCTCATTGAGCAAGGTGTGAAGCCCGAAAACATTCTCGCGGTCACCTTCACAAACAAAGCGGCCCGGGAAATGGGGGAGCGGCTGGAAAAACTGGTGGGCGCCAAAACCGCGCGCGATTTGACCGCCTGCACATTTCATTCGTTCGGCGCCCGTTTCCTGCGGAAGCACATTCACCGCCTCGGGTATAATCGGAATTTTGACATCGCCCCGCAGGGTTACCAAGTGGGGCTGGTCAAAGCCATTCTCGGAGAAACCGGCCAGCGGGACGGTGTCGCCACCCTGTATCACTCGCTTATCAGCAAGGCGAAATCACGGTTGCTCATGCCGGATGAGGTGGATATTGGCGAAAATGGCATATGGCAAAAAGGCTTCCGGGACGTGTACGCGCTCTATCAATCCCGAATGAAAAATATGGACAGTCTGGATTTTGATGATCTGTTGCTGCTCACTGTCAAAACGTGGGAGAAGTGTCCGGATGTGCTGGCGACGTGTCAGCAAACGTACCACTATCTGCTGATTGATGAATATCAAGATACCAATGGCGCCCAATTCCAATTGATGAAGATGCTGGCGGGCGACCGGCGCAATATCTGCGTGGTGGGCGACGACGATCAGTCCATCTATGGCTGGCGGGGCGCCGACGTGGGTAACATTCTGTCCTTCGATAAGCACTTTCCCGGCGCGAAAATCCTGCGGCTGGAAGAAAATTACCGCTCCACCAACACGATTTTGAAAGCGGCCAACGCGGTGATCGCCAACAACAGCCAACGCCACGCCAAAGTCTTGTGGTCCGCCAAAGGCGATGGCGAAACGATTCTCAGCGTGCCGGTGAATGATGAAACAGCCGAAGCTAATTTCATCGCTGATTTTATCAAAGAAAAAACGTTTCGGAAGCGTGCTCCGCACAGTTCTTTCGCCGTGCTGTACCGGTCCAACGCCCAATCCCGGGTGTTCGAACAAGTGCTCCGTCAACGGCGCGTTCCTTATCGGTTGGTGGGCGGAAAATCATTCTACGAACGGCGGGAGGTGTTAGACGCTGTCAGCTTCCTCAAGTTGGTGAATAATCCCAAAGATAATTTAAGTCTGCTCCGGATTCTTAACGTGCCGCCCCGTGGGCTTGGGGACAAGGCGGTCACGCATCTCAGGGAAATGGGTGAAGGCGGTCAAATCCCGCTGGAAAAAATCATGCGGTCCAGTGAATGGCGGTCGTTGCTCACGCCCGCCGCCGCGGACGCGGCGAAACGCTTTGTCCAAGCCATTGACAAGGCGAGAGAGGCCCTGAAAAACCATCACCCCCTGGCCGCGGCCACGCGGACGTTACTGACCGACTTGGACTATCTGGATGGGCTGGCCCGTATGTATAAACCCCGTGAGGACGCCCTGCGCCGACGGGACAATGTGTATGAGTTTCTGAACGCTTTGGGGGAATACGAGGAACGCGCCGCCAAACCGGCGCTGGCTGACTTTCTTGAACGCCACGCCCTTAGCGATGACAACGATAAAGTGGATGAGACGGGGGAGGACGGCGTGACATTGACTACCATTCACGCCGCCAAAGGCTTGGAGTTTCCCATTGTGTTTCTGGTCGGTCTGGAACAGGGATTATTTCCTCACCGGGTGTCACTGGAAGAGGGAAATGAAGCGGAGGAGCGCCGCTTGTTTTATGTCGCTGTCACCCGGGCCCGGGACGAGCTGGTGATCACCAATGCCGCCAAACGCCGGATTCAAGGGCGATCGGGGCCACAACGCCCATCCGCGTTTTTGAAAGAACTGCCGGAAGACCTGGTCACCCTCACCACCCCGTCCGCCGCTCTCAAACCCGCCAGCCAGGAAGAGGTCAGCGACTTTCTCGCCCAGCTCAAATCTCAATTCGCGCCGGGGAAATAAGCCTGCCGCGGAGAATATTCTCATCGTTGTCTCGGCGAACTGCCGGGCCGCCATTCAGGGTCATGCCGCAGCCTCATTTCGCCGTTTTTTTCAGTGTCCCGTGTCCTACCAACCGGCTTCCCGCAGACTCTTCATCGTCACCGCGGCGGGTGTCCCGGCCTGCGCCCGCAGTTGCCTGAAGACGTATTTCCCGATCATGTCCGCCTCCACATTCACCGTGTCGCCGACGGCGGCGGCGCGCAGACCCGTCGCCCGCCAAGTGTGCGGGATGATGTGGACGGAGAAGTGATCCTCCTTCAAGTCGGCGATGGTCAAGGAAATGCCATTGATGGCGATACTGCCCTTGGGAATGACCAAGTGGGAAAGCTCTTGAGGCAGAGACAGAGCGACGACAATGTCATCGGCGGTTTCGCGGATACCGCGGATGATGGCTGTGCCATCGACATGCCCCTGCACAATATGCCCGCCTAGGCGTCCGCCCAGAAGCATGGCCCGCTCCAGGTTGACGGCGCTTCCCGGGGCGAGAGCGCCTAAATTGGATCGCCGCAGTGTCTCACTGAGCGTGTGGAAGCGCAAGGTGTCGGCACCGGTTTTTTCTTCCACAGTCAAGCAGACGCCATTCACGGCGACACTGTCGCCAACCGCAATCTCCGCTAACGGCAGACGGGTCTTAATCACAAGCTTCCCGTTTTTGCCGGTTTCCCGGCGGGAAATCAATGACCCGACATCTTCGATTAAACCGGTGAACATGAATCGCCTTCCTTAAACGCGGGCTATTGGGCGTTGTCGTACATGATCGCTTTGGCGTCAGCCAGTATTTTGGCCAGGGGCAGATTGTTCGGGCACCGGTTTTGGCACTGAAGGCAACCGGTGCATTTGCTCAGAGCCAAGCCTGATTCCCATTGTTTTTCATTAAAGGCTTTTTTGGCTTCGCTCATGCCCATATATTTGTATAAATTGTAATAGGACAGAGCGGCCCCGACGTTGATGCCTTGCGGGCACGGTCGACAATACCCGCAAGCGGTGCAGCGGGGTTCGTCAGCGTCAATCATGGCCGCCACCCGCTCGAGCATGTCATCCGCGGACATACTCCAGCCGTCCATGGTGTCCAGAATCCACTTGGCGTATCTCACTTCCTCCGGGGAACTGAAGCCGATTAACACATGGGTTTTAGGCAGTTTGAGCAAGTAGCGCAGGGCCAACTCCTTCAACTCGTCGTCAGCGGCGAGAAAGCCCCCGGCCAGGGGGTTCATGGCGATGACGGTGATATCATGCTTCACACAATAGTCAACCACCCCCAGCCGTGTGGTGTTGACAATGTTCAAGGGGATGGTCACGGTCTCGAACAGGCCGGTTTCCAAAAACCGGATGACCCCGTCTGTGTCGGCGTGTGACGTGACACCCAAATGGTTGATCAGGCCCTTTTCGCGCAGCCCGCGGACACCGTCGTGCCATCCGCCGGGTTTCATGGCCTCGGCGAATTGCTCATCCGTGTGGGTGGTCCACAGGTGATAGTAGTCCACTTTGTCCAAGTTAAGGCGGGTGAGAGACTGGTTGAACACCTTGTTAAGCTGTTCCACGGACCGGACACCAAATCCACCGGCGGGCTGAAACTCATAGCCAATCTCCAGACCGCCATTGCCCGGTGAGCACTTCGTGGAGACCAGGACTCGGTCCCGGTAGGCGGGATCATTGACAGCCGCGCCGACCCACGCCTCCGAGCACTCCTCCTCGCTCTGGCGGCAATAGCAGGGGGACGTGTCAATGTAGTTGAATCCGCAGTCGATAGCGGTGTGAATGGTCTCGATGGCGCTGGCGCGGTCTTTAAAGCGCATCGCGCCGATCAGGATGGGGCTGAGTTCTAAAGTCATAGTCCGAATCTTTGTGTTGTGCTCACCGGTGAATGGTGGCGTTGGCACCCGCCCGGTCACCGCCCGGCGCGCATGCGTCGAAGGGTTTCCCCGGGATCTTTGCCGAGTTTTTTCATCACGAGTTGGAGATCCTCCCACGCTTCTTTCTTCCGCGCTGGAGACCGTAATAAGAACGATGGATGGAATGTGGGCATGACGGGAATCCCTTGATAATCCAGCCATTTGCCGTGCAGGCTTGTAATGCCGGTTTTCCCCATTAGAAATTGCAGGGGAACCGCTCCAAGCAACACAATCGCTTTGGGCTGGATGAGGTCAATTTGCCGTTTTAAGAAGGGCAGGCACACGCGGGCTTCACTGTCATTGGGGTTGCGGTTGCCGGGGGGCCGGCATTTGACAATATTGGTGATGTACACGCTTTCCCGGGTGAATTGCATGGCTTGGATCATTTTGTCCAGTTGCTGTCCCGCCGGTCCGACAAAGGGGCGGCCGATCTGATCCTCATGAAAACCGGGCCCTTCACCGATGAATAGCAGATCCGCTTCCCGGTTCACTTCGCCGAAGACGGGGTTGGTCCGGGTTTTGTGGAGAGGACAGCGGACGCAATCGTCCACCATCTTCACAAGCGTGTCCCAATCGGCGGTTTCCACGTCCGGGGCGGGGCTGACGCGTGGCGGGGCAAAGCCCGCGGCCGCCGCGGAGGGGGGCGGCATGTGTGACCCCGCGACGGGTTGATCCGTCCGCCGCGGAGTCCGCGGGGCGGGGCGGGGCGGAATAGGTGACCGAACCGCTTTTGGTGAAGCGAAAAGCGCCCGCAACGTGTCAGGCGCCAGGACGACGGCCTCTTCACCGGCCAATTTCCGGCGTTTCAAGGAGTCGATAATATCATCAAAGATGTCTGGGGCGGGTGTCGTCACACTAGTCCACCACTTCCATCACCTGTAAATCAACACCCTCGACCCAGTCCTTGACCTTTTCGCGATAGGCCGCCATGTGCGCTGTCGCCAAATGAGCATGGAGGGCGGCCAGAGATTCCCACCCCTCAACGATTGTGATGACATGCTCCCGCATGTCCCCTTGCGGGGGAAGACCGGCGTCGATGTCCACGGCGGGACTATAACCGAGGCAACCATCCTCGGCGAGAACATTGGCGAGATTTTCTTTGATGGCCTGTATGACGTTTTCCCGGCAGCCGGGTTTCACTTGAATGGCGGCGACAACATGAATCATAGTTTGGGTTCCCTGTTTAGGGTTTGAAGGTCAACGTCCAGAGTTATTCGCCCGCGCAGCGTTTCAAGAGTTCCGCGGCGACAGTCTCACCGGTCCGGCGGGCGGCCATGAGCGTGTCTTCTTTGGGGACATATTTGCAGGTGACATCATCGGCGACCAAGTCAATGCCCATTTCCTCAACGTATGTGTGCAATTCAGGAATCGCCTTGCGGTTCCAGCCATAAGAGCCGAACACCGCGCCGATCAGATTCGCGGGCTTGAGTCCGCGCAGATAGGTCAGCATGTCGGCGATGGTGGGCAACACCCCGCTGTTGAGAGTTGAGGAGCCCACCAATAGAGCCCCGGCGTTCATCACCTCGGTGGCCACGTCACTGCGGTGGGCCTGATTCATGTTGAACACCTTCACTTCAACACCCCCCAGACGGAGCCCCTCGGCGATGGCCTTAGCCAGTTTCTCCGTGCTGTGCCACATGGTGTCAAAAACCACCACCGCCTTCGGGGTCGGTTTCTGCTCCACAAATCGCTGATAGAGCCCCAAAATCCAGGCGATGTCTTCAGGCGTGCGCCAGATTGGACCATGATCGGGAGCGATCATGCGGATGTCAAGGTTTAATGTCGGCAGGCTTTTGAGAACTTTGTCGACTTGCTTAGAGTAAGGCAGCACAATATTCGCATAGTATTTTTCCACTTCCCAAAGCATGATGTCGCGGCTGTTCTCATCGGCGAAAATGTGATTGGTGGCCAAGTGCATGCCAAAGGCGTCCTGACTGAACAGAACACCATCGCTGTCCAGGTAGCTGACCATGCTGTCGGGCCAGTGAATCATCCGGGTCTCGACAAAGGTCAGGCTCATGTTGCCCAGATCCGCTTTATCCCCCGTTTGCACCGCGGTGAATGTGTCGCTGACACCGAAATGCTCATCCAGGGCTTCGACACCCTTTTGGGATGCGTAGGCGACCGTTGGGGACACCTGTTCAAGCACTTCCGGAATACAACCGCTGTGATCCATCTCCGCATGATTGGAAACAAAAACATCAATCTGTTTCGGATCAATGACCGAGCGGATACGGGACAGCATTTCCGGCAGATAGGGCTTTTTGACCGTATCCACTAAGGTCACTTTATCAGCGAGAATCAAAAAGGCGTTGTAGGTGGTTCCACGGGGTGTCAGGTAGCCGTGAAACTCGTCAATATCCCAGTCAACCGCCCCGACCCAGTAAACAGAGTCGGACACTTTCTTGGCCATGTAAGGCTGGTCGTTCAGATTCATTGTTTTCCCTGTTTTTTGACGCGCCGGTTACCAAGTCTCCTGGAAGAGAAGTAGAGAAAATCTGGACTCACGCTGAATCGCGTCCGCACCGGTCAGGTTCAATACCCGTGTTCAGACGAACACCGGCCGACCGGACATCGCCCAGCGTGACTCGACAAATGACATCAGAAGGGATTCCGACACTTCTTGGATTGTCAAAGTTCAATTACTGGAAAAGATTTTTCACGGTTTCCGCTGAATCAAAGGGCAGGGCGCCGTCTTTAAGCACCCACGTTTCCCGATGAATGAGGTCCTCTCCAGGTTTCAACGTCACTTCCGGCCCCATCGTCTCCATTTCCACCATGAAATTGTCCGGGCCGATGTAAAAAGCGATATTGGTGTTCAACGGGTAGGTTCCGGCCCGGTTGAACACGACTTTTTTCGCGAAGGTGACATCATTGACCGGGTCACTCATGGCGATAATACCCGGATGAGCTTGCACCATCCGCTTGTTTTCAACGCCCTTGGGGGTGATGAGAATCATATCGTCAGTGACTTGAATCTGGCTGTCATTAAAGCCGCCGGCGCCATGCCCCGCCCACTCCCGGAAACTGACCATGGTGAAGGCGTCCCAGCAACTGCCGTCACCAATGGGAATGGCGTAACGAGTCCCCTTGGTGGGCAGAGAGCACGTCAGCCCCCACAGGCCGCCGCTGTATAACATGTCACCCGCGTTGATCACGAAATTATCCACTTGAACCGAGCTGCTGCCCAGGAGCTTCACGGTCATGCCCCGCCGCGTTAAATTTGACGGGTTGACCGCGCCGGTCAGGCAGAAGCCGTTTCCGAACAGGGCGATGTCGCAGGGTTCATTATCCGTGGCGTAAGTGTCCTCACATTCATCCGCTCCCGGGCGGGTCATCCACACGCGGTGTCCGCCGCGGAGATCCCAGTCGCCACGCCCATACTTGCCGGGTTTCCAGAGCAATAAATTTTCGCCCTCCGGCTTGCCGAAAAAAGCGATCCGCGGTCCGAATTCAGTAATCGCCACCAAGCGCATGTCATCGGTGACAATTTCCACCGCCCGCAGGCCTTCAAACACGGTTTGTGATACTTTCATGTGTTTTCCCCAGTCCGCTTTTTCACCTGCTGTATTCAGCATATTATCTTTAAAATAAACAAATTATGAAAAAATATCCAGCCCGGTCGCCGGGCTTTCTTTTAGCTAGAAACCAGTTCGAAATATACCTCTGAATCGCCTGTCCGCCAGTTTGCCGGTCAGCTATCCTTTTTTTGCCGCAGCTTTAATTCAGTCAGTTTAGCGTGCTTGAGAAAGGAGTTATACGCTGAGCCGACAGCGATGATCAAACCGGGAAATCCATCCAGAAATCCGCGTTTCAGAATATAATCGCGGGAAAACCGTCCGATTCCTCCCCAAAAGGCTCTTCCGGGCGATGTTGTTTTTCCGGCCGCGGCCATGTCTTCCGCACCGGTCGTGGAATACCGGTTGATGGTGTTCACATGGTCGGCCACATCCGCGTACGTGTAGTGTTGATACGCATTCCGGAGCGTTTCGACGGGACCATCCACATGCACGCAGGCGTGCAATCCGCCTTTCCATTCACCCAGCGACCGCTTGTAGAGTCTGACTTCGCGGTCAGACTTCCAGGCGCCGTACTTAATCCAACGATCGATATACCACGTCCGGCGGGGCGCGATATAGCCTGCGGTTTGTGACGCGTTGTCCCGCCCGGCGTTTTCCGTCAGCCGCTCGTTGATTTCCGCCGCCAGTTCATCAGGGATCACCTCATCCGCGTCGATAAACAGCGCCCAGTCGTGGGCGCAAGCGTCAGCGGCGAATTGATATTGATCGCGAAAGCCGGGCCAGGGGCGCTCAATAACCCGACTGGCGTGACGGCGGACGATTTCCAGCGTGCCGTCGGCGCTGCCTGAGTCAACAACAACGATTTCGTCCACCCAGGCAATGCTGCGCAGGGCGTTTTCCACAGTGCGGATATTGTCGCGGGTGAGCATGTAAGCCGAAATTTTAGGGCGTTCAAGCATGAAATAATCGAAACTTTCAAAAAAACGGGGTGAATCGCGGTGGTGACGGCGGCGAAAGGCTATGGCGACAGAGATACCCTTATGTTTGATTGGCTTCCGCCAAAGCCATCAACTGCCGCGTGAGCCCCTGTAGTTTGGTGTCGGCAACCGCCGCCAATTGGAGCAACGCGTGCTGAGCCTCCGTCAACGGGCCCGCCTGACCGCAACGGACGATTTCAATGGCGGTGTTGATCATTTTCGCCGGATCCGAAAGCCCGCGCCCGATGATTAACAAATTGCGGGCCAGATCCAGAACATGGTCCCGGCTGGGGCCATTCGCTTCCCCCAAGGCGTCGGCGAAGACCTTATCCAACTGATCCATCCGGACCCGGGTTTGCTCTATCAAGGCGTTTATTTCCAGTTCCACATCGGTGATTTGGGAGATTAATTCCGTGATGTAATCCGGGTCTCCCGTGTCACCATGAAGCGGTGTGTCCCGCATGAACTCCTCGAAATGCGTGACCGCGTCTCCCGATTCGGGCGCGGTGCCGCCAAGCGTCTTGACCATGGATTTTATCCACAGCTCATCCCACAGCTCATCAGTCAGGCCTTGCTGCTTCATCCGGTGTTCTAATTCCGCGCCTGACAGCCCGAAACCCTTGTTCCGCATGACCTCGAGAATACGGTTTTCCATGCCGGTTAACATCTCACGTTTAAGCGCGTAGTCCGTAATCAGCTTGTCAATACCCAGCCGTTCTTTCGCATCTTCCACCAGTTCAGCCAGAATTTCGCCCGGACGGGTGTCCTTGCCATCCTCAGACTTTACGGAATACAACAGCTCGTTTTTAAGATCATCCATGGCGTTGATCAACATGATCCGTCCTTCTGGCGTTTTCCCGCTTTGGGAATTTACCAGCAGATTCAATGTTTTTTTCACGCATTTGGCCAGTGTCTGGAAGTCACATCCCTCCGCTTCCGGAGATTTCGCGGTGGCCGCGTCAAAAATCATTTCAGCGATTAACTGCGGATCTTGAGCCAAGGCTTCAGCGGCATCCGCGGCTTTGTCGATAAAGGTGTCGGTGTCACTACCCAGATAGGCCAGCAACAGAGCCGTGTCATATTCCGGATTTTCCGGGGCCGACCGTTTGGCGGGTTGGCTCTCCGGCACAGCGGAGACACGCCCCGGAGGCGGGCTGACAAGCTCATAATGCGCGTTTGAAAGCTGAATGTGATCCACTTGCTTCTTTTTGAAGAAAGCCTCGATGCCGCCATGTCCCTCAATGGACACGGGCGACATGGACAGGATCTCCAGAAACATCTTCATTTCATAGCTCGTGCAGCCCGGGGTGATTTTCACCGCGGTCATTTTACGCGCTTCCATCGCTTGTTCCAGCGCTCTCATGTTTTGCGAATCAACAGAGAAGGCGTATTCGTTAACGACCAGCTTGCTGTCACCGACACCCAGAAAGAGCATTCCCTGGGTTTCCCAAAAACGAGTGAGTTGTTCCCAGCAGTCGTTAAAGCTCGCTTCAGTCAAGTGGTGCATGGGCCCGTACACGAGAAAATTAGACAACGCCAAAGCCAGAGACCGCAACGCGTCTTTTGTCTGAGCGTGTCTTGTTTTGCCGTCCAGATCCAGTGGAAGTCGTTTGTCATCCATAATCATTCCCCTGTTGGTCTTTGGTTTACGCGTCCACCCATGTTTCCCGCTTCACAGCTTCCAACGCCTCCAAGGCGCGGGCGCTCATGACACCGTAGCGCTCACGCTTGCCTTTCACCGGTGGATCCGGCCGGGGCAAAAGACCAAAATTGGCCTTCATCGGCTGGAAATCTTCCGGAGCTGAATGAACTAGATAATTAATTAGAGCCCCGCTCATCGTGGAAAGTGGCAGTGTCACCAGGGATTTTTTCTGGATTTGACGGGCCGCGTTGACCCCCGCCAGCCATCCGGTGGCGACGTTGCCGATATATCCTTCCGCTCCGGAAAGCTGTCCGGCGATAAACACGCCGGGATCGGATCGGAGCCGCAGATGACTGTCCAATAGCGCCGGCGCTTTGATAAATGTGTTCCGATGCATTTGCCCTAACCGGAAAAAGTCCGCGTTTCCCAATCCCGGAATCAACCGGAAGACCCGTTTCTGCTCGCCGTAAGTTAAATTTGTCTGGAAGCCGACCATGTTGTAAAGGGTGCCCGCCAGATTATCCCGACGCAATTGGATGACCGCGTAAGGCCATCGATCCGTGCGCGGATCGGTCAGCCCCACCGGCCGGAGCGGTCCGAAAGCCAGCGTGCGGTGTCCGCGGCGGGCGAGCTCCTCCACGGGCAGACAGCCTTCAAAGAAATTGGGATCGTCGGTTTCGAAGTCCCGCAGGGGGGCTTTGTCCGCGCTGACCAAGGCCTCAACCAGACGGTCATAGGCGTCTTTGTCCAACGGGCAATTGATATAATCGCCTTCATCGCTGTCTCCACGATCATAGCGCGACGCTTTAAAGCAGATCGTCATGTCAATGGAATCCGCGTTAATCACCGGCGCCATGGCGTCGTAAAAAGCCAGTGTTTCCCGACCTGTGACGCGGATGATGTCCTGGCATAAGGTGTCACTGGTTAGCGGTCCGGTGGCGAGAACCGTCGGGCGGTCTTCAGGAATGGCCGTAACCTCTTCCCGGATGACGGTGATGCCCGGGTGCGCCTCAATTTTTTCAGTGATAAATTCGGCGAAAGCTCCACGATCCACGGCCAACGCCCCTCCCGCTTCCACACGGGTGGCGCGGGCGGCGGTCAGCACAAGCGATTCCAGCCGGGTCATCTCTTCCTGTAATAACCCGGTGGCGCGGTCAGGCAGAGCGGAGCCAAGAGAATTGCTGCAGACGAGTTCCGCGAAAAGGGCGGTCTGGTGGGCGGGGGTCGTTTTGCCCGGCCGCATTTCGTAAAGGACGCAAGGCACCCCGCGGCGGGCGACTTGCCAAGCGGCCTCACTTCCCGCCAGGCCGGCGCCGACGATGACGGCACCTTTGCTATTCGCAGTGTTTGCTATCCCTGTCATTGGACTTAAAGTATAGTTGCGAAGACCGGGTTTTTCAACCTCGCGTCATGATTAAAATGAAGCGGTGACTCCTGCTTTGACAGGCGGGGCCCGCATGGTGTTTATCCCGCCTCCGGAAACGGGGGTTTATCCGTGGAGTGACCGTTTGGTGAAACAAAGCTATCTAGTTGAAATTATGCCTGGCATGCAGGTTGACTGCCTGGGCCATGAGTCATTGGGAGTCAGCCTGGGCGACTCTGTAGTGATCACCTGTGATAAACACACGGATTGCGGGGTGGTCATCCGGGTGGGAACCGGCGGCGCCCGGGCGGACACCAGCCGGGATTCTCAAACTCAGAGGAGAAGAGGCGATGGGAAAACACCGACCGCCGATGACAAGGCCGCGGAGATTATCCGGTTGATGACCGATGCTGACTCCCGCAAAGCCGAGGACAATGAGTCCCGCGCGCAGTCCATGTTTAAAACCGCTCAGCGGAAAATTCGTGAACACCACTTGGTGATGAAACTGATCAATTGCCACTACTCGTTGGATAAAAACATCGCCTTTTTTCAATTTAGCGCCGAAGGACGGGTGGATTTCCGCGGCTTGGTCCGGGATCTCTCCGGAGCGTTGCGCACCCGGATCGAATTGCGGCAGATTGGTGTCCGGGATGAGGCCGGTATCATTGGCGGTATCGGCGTGTGCGGTCAGCCTTTCTGTTGCGCGCGGTTCCTCAACCGGTTTCAAAGCGTCAATGTGAAGATGGCCAAAATCCAGCGGCTGAGTCTCAATCCGGCCAGTGTCAGCGGCGGCTGCGGCCGGCTGAAATGCTGTTTGCGATACGAAGTGGATGGCTATAAAGAGATGTGCCGGGGGTTGCCGAGAACTGGCGCCCGCTGCGTGACCCCGGACGGTTGCGGACGAGTGGTGGACTGTAACGCCTTGACGCAAAAGGCGCGGGTGCGTTTGGATGATGGAAACGCTCAATTTAAAGATTTTGATGTGGCCGATGTCAGTCCCGCTCCGCCTTCCCAGGGTCCGCGGGAAGAGGAAAAACGGGACCAAGCGGGAAAAGGAGACCGGTCGAACCAGGACGGTTCCCGGGGCGCTCAGCCGCCGAAAAATGGCGGTGAAAACGCGAGCCGGCGGAATCCCCGTAACGCTGAGGGAAAAGGGAACCGGCGCCGCGCCAGGCGTCCAGGCGGTCGGCCCTCCCAGTCCGGTGGCGAAACGGGCAGCTCATCCGCCAGCGGTGATCAACCGGCATGAGGCGGCCGCGACGGGTGGAACTCATGGTTCATGTGACGAGAATATATATTTGCTGCCTGCTGGTGTCGCTACCGCTGAAATTCGGCAATGTGATTCCCAACATGGAGCAGAGTTTTTTCCCGCTGACGATTTGGGAATGGATGCTGACTCCCTGGGCCCCCTTTATGTTTCCTGTGTTGATCGCGCCCGTGCTGATGGCGACCGCTTTCTCCGCCCGTCATCAGCGGTTAACCAAAGAGCAGTGGCTGCTGGTCGCCGGATTCGGCGGGCTACTCCTCGCCGCCCTCGTCGGTTTGATCCGCACGACAGAATGGGATTACGCCCAACTGTTTATCTGGCATATTCTGGGAATGCTGGGTTTGGTTCTGGGCGCTCTGCTTCAAAATGCCGTGGACCCCGCGTTCAGGAAATGGGCGTTGGTCTGCGTCGCGGCGGGCGTTGTCTGCGCGGCGATCACCGGCTGGACGGAAAATTATGGTGACATCAATGAGCGGACGATTGACTATTTGCGGCAACAAGCCCCCGCCGCCGCCGATCCCGAGTTTCTGGCGGATATGGAGCGCCGCCTGGAAAGCGGCAGGGCAAGAGGCCCGTTTGCCAATCCCAACAGTTTCGCGGCGCATCTGATATTAACCATTCCCTTAGCCGTGGCGCTTTTCTGGGGATTGGGAAAATCGTTCGCCCCGGCGCGCGTCAGTTGTCCCGCGCTGGCGGCCGCGGCGGGAATTCTCACCGGTTGGGCCTTGGTGATGACCCGCAGCCGAGCGGGACTGGCGGCGGCCGCGGGAGGTGTGGCGCTGACCGTGCTGGTCGCCGGCGTGAAAGAACGCCGCCATGTCCGCAAGGCTCTGGCGCTCTGCGCGCTGGTGACACTGGTGGCGGTTGGCGGGCTGCTGGCCGTGAACCAAGGCCGCACATTCTCGTCACTCGGGAAACGGGGCGGTTATCTTCAGGCGGGGATTGAGATGTTTTTTGAAGCGCCCATCACGGGCGTGGGCGTGGGCGAATATTTCCCCTGGTATATGCGCTTGAAAGCCGGCTCCTCAACAGGAAAGGGGGACGATGAAGTGACGCGGGTTCCCCACAATGTGGCGACGCTGTTTTTCTCCCAATGCGGGATTGTCGGGGTTCTGGCGGTGGTTTTTTGGGGAGGATGTTGCGTGATTGTCCCGGCGCGGCTGATCCGCCGCCGGAAGCGTTCCGACTGGTTGGACGTGGCCCTGTTCGCCGGCGCCGTGGCCTGGCTGGGACACGCGCTTCTGGATTTTAATTTTCAAATCGCCGGCACCGCGGGCACGTTCGCGGTGTTGGTGGCTTTGCTGGCCGTGGGAGAAAAGGATTCCGTCTCATTGCCGGACACATCCGCCTCTCCGCTCCACCTGTGGCGGCAATTGGCCGTCACCGCGTTGGCGGTGATCTGTTTCGCCGGTATTTGGCGCTGGCCGGGGGAAAAGGCGTACCAAGAATTTTACCAGGCGATGGAAGCGGGTGAGCCTTGGGAGACCTGTCGTCCACTGGGCGAAACGGCCCGGCGAAAACTGCCATTCTCACCGTATCCCGATATGGTGATGGGGCGCCTGTGCGTGGAGGAAAACCGGTTGCCTGAGTCGATTCACCACATCGAACAGGCTTTGGAACGGGCACCGCACCGCGGCAGTCTTTGGCATGTGCTCGCCCGCTTGAAACACGCCACCGGCGATCGGCAAGGCGCACGGGAGGCCTATCTTAAAGCCCGGATTTGGGACCGCGGTCCGCATGGCGGCAAACCTTGACCCCTCCGCCCGGCACCAAGCCCTGTCCAAGGGGGACAACGACAATGTGACCGTCGGCATCTCGTCCTCGGAGTTTTGGGAACCGGCGGCCCATCACACCAAAAAGACGCTTTTCAAATCAGCTTCAAGCCGCTCTTTGGGCACACCCGTGCCAATCACACAGATCGCGGTCCGGCCTTTTTCCGACAGGGCCCGGTTCGGGAGATGGCGGGTGTAAACCATGTCTCGACCCGCCCGTTCGACGAAGACGAGGCCGTCGCCAAAATCAGCCGTTCCCTTTAACCGCAAGATATGGTCGGCGTAGGTGTCCAGCCATGTGTCAAAGGCCTTCTGGTCGCCGCCGCCGTCCACCTCCACCGTGACGGTGAAAATCGCTTCAGGCGGCGCCTGGGCGGGGGCGTTGTCCACCGAGTGATGCTCAAGGCTCATCACCCATCGCGGATCCACCGCGGCGTTTCGGGCCGTGATCCGCGGTGCCCGCGGGTTCAGCTTCGCCAGCACACCCGGCAGGGCGTCCAGATCCGCGGAATCCGCGAGATCAACCTTATTGATGATCAAACCATCCGCCGCCATCACCTGTTGCCGGGCGGCGCGCATGTTGGGCGCGATGGTGAGAAAGTGATGGGCGTCCACCAGACCGACAATGGCCTGAGTGCTGAACCGGCCAGCCAGGAGAGGGGAGTCAATCAGCGAACTGAATTCTGTGGGGACAGCGACACCTGTGGCCTCGATGATGACCAAATCCGGCGGGGTTCGCGTCAGCGTCGTGAGTATTTTCCACACTTCCATTTTGGTGCAGGCGCAAAAGAGACTGCCCCGGTTGATCTCATAGAGGGGACGGCCGCCGCCGTCAACCAACGCCCCGTCGACGTTGAGCGTTCCGAACTCATTGATGATCAGGGCGATTGTTTGACCGCGCCCCCAGTCTGAGCGCAACAAATGATTGAGGAAAGTGGTTTTGCCCGATCCCAGAAAGCCGGTGATCACAATGACCGGAATGTGTGGCTGTGTATCCATCGTTTGTCTTTGACCCTACTGAATATCTTTCAACCATTCCCGGATGACACTGGCGCCGGGGACCGTCCGCGTCGAACGCACTTGATATTTGGCGGTGGCCAACGCCGGTGTTTGGGATGGCAGCAATCCGAACGAGGCGATGGTTTCATCATCAGTTATTTTTTTCACCGGAATCTCAATCCCCAGTTCACTGGCCGCCCGGCTGACATTTCTAGCCAGTTCTTCACACGCCCCGGTGTCGCAGGCTTTTTCAGAGCATAACAGGTAGACTTCCCCGCGGGTGTTGGCGATCTTGACGCGCAGCTTTTCGATAATCCGTTTTTGAATGGCGGCGATGAGTTCATCCCGGGGGGGGATGCGCGAGACAAACGCGATTTGGCCGTCGATACAAATGGTCGGGATATTGCGCACCATGAGCGAACTCATGAAAAGAATGGATTCGGGCTGTTTGATTTTGTGCTCCCGCCATTCCACCACGCCTTCAAATTCCGGGGCGATTTTACGCACGGATTCGACCATGTACTGGCAGGGGGCGCAAGCTTCTGAATCCAAGGTGATGATGTCGACGACAACCGTGTCGGTGTTGCCGTAATCGGTCATGTCGAGGAGTTCTTCGGCGCTCTTCACAGTTTTCTGGGCTTTGACCACTTCCCGGGCGTATTCATCGTCAAGAACATCGGCGATGGCGGCGAGATTGGCTTGGGGAACAGAGAAGGGCAGATCGCAACCGGGGGCGAGGATGAAGCCTTTATCCCCGCCGGTTTCCAAACATTCAATCGCGTTAGTCTGGGCATCCACAGGGGACCCCAGCAACAGCACGGTGGTCAGTTGGAGGTTGCCGCCGAAACTGGTGTTGTTTTCCAGACAAATCTCCTTAATGGTCTTTAATGAGATATTCTCATCGACAGACACGTTGTCAGGGCCGCTTTCGCACATGACTTGCAGGTTTTGCTCGGCATGTCCGCAGACGAAGAAGGAGCTGAGACCACCACGCCCGCGGATATGGTCGAACACGGGGGTGACGGCGGGGGTGACAAATTCAGTGAACTGATCCGGTCCGATCTGGCTGGTCATGGGATCCACCAGGGCGATGACATCACACCCGGCCTCCAGATAATAGTCACTCATGGCTTTGCAGACATCGGCGCAAAACGCCAAAACCGTGTGGATTTCATCCGGGGCGTCGAACATTTGCATGAAAATATCTGTGCCCAATAAGTGCAAGGCCAAGGTGAACGGGCCGGTGATCAACCCGTAAATCGCCAGATCCGGTAATTCGGCGCGCAACCGTCGGGTGGCTTCCAGGCAAACAGGAATCCGGCCAGCGTCCTTGCCAGGAATGGTAAGGTCGGCTAAAGATCCTCCGCTGAGCATGCTCAACGGGTGGGATGACACGGCCGGTGGCGAGTCTTTGCTCCACGTCAATTCACATCCCAGCACCTCCGCCTCCACTTGGAGGTCAAAGACCACGGGGACACCATCGGCTTTGTACAGTTCAGCCGCTTTAAGCACACCTGCGACAATGCTGTCGGCGTCTTTTAAATAGGCGCCCGCGTCAACGCCGATGAGATGACCGCCGTGTACCCCGACAAAAGGAACCCACGGGGTGCGGTCAACCGGCTCGAGGGCGAAGGCTTTTTGAATGCGTTCTTTTCCTGTCATGGCAATCTCCTGACTCTATTCTCTGATTTGGATGAGGGACTTTTTTAATGGCTGATCCGGTGATACGGGCGATATGCGTGACTATGGTGGTCCTTTTTTTTTT
This sequence comes from Lentisphaeria bacterium, assembly GCA_032251435.1. Classification (GTDB taxonomy): domain Bacteria; phylum Verrucomicrobiota; class Lentisphaeria; order Oligosphaerales; family MVZH01; genus JAVVEH01. Next base: position 74,087 of record JAVVEH010000018.1, read on the forward strand.
ATCTTGTAATATTGTCCCATGTTTTAGTAAAAAAATATCATATCAATCATTTTGGGAAGGCGGAAAAGGTGAAAAAAGGAAAGCATGAAAGTTGAAAATTTACTATTTTAGTATACATTTAGTGTTTTAATGTGAAAAGGGGTGGAAAGCAAGGTGAAACGCGGCAATTCAAAACGTGGCTATGGACATGATGACATGACTCGCATGGCCATTCATAAAGGCGGTAACGATGAAAAACACAGCGATTGAAACACTGGCCTTGCATGCCGGACACACGCCTGACGGAGACACATTGTCCCGGGCTGTGCCCATTTACCAAACCACCAGCTACGTCTTTAAAGACAGTGAGCATGCCGCGGATCTTTTCGGACTGCGGCGATTCGGCAACATTTACACCCGGTTAATGAATCCGACGACGGGGGTGCTTGAGGAGCGTCTGGCGGCGCTGCATGGCGCGGCCGGCGCGGTGGCCACCGCTTCGGGCATGTCGGCCATTTTTTACAGTGTGTTGAACATTACCTCGGCGGGCCAGAATATTGTCTGCGGCGACAAATTATACGGGGGCACATACACCCTGTTCAGCCACACGTTGAAACGGTTTGGCATCGAAGCCCGGTTTGTGGATTCTTCGGATCCCGCCCATTTCGCCGCCGCCGCGGATGAGAACACACGGCTGTTTTTCACCGAAACCATCGGCAATCCCAAGGGGAATGTGGATGATATTCAGGGCATCGCGGACGCCGCGCACGCGATCGGCGTGCCATTGATTATTGACAATACGGTTGTCCCCCCGCCGATCTTCAATCCCTTGGCGCATGGCGCCGACATCGCGGTGTATTCGTTGACCAAAATGATCGGCGGGCATGGAACGTCCATCGGCGGCGCTATTGTTGAAAAAGGTGATTTTGACTGGAGCGCCGCCGGCAAATTTCCTGAAATCAGTGAAGACGATCCCGCCTACCACGGCGTGAATTTCTGGGCGGCGTTCGGGAACCATCCCGCCGCGGTGGCCCCCGGCCTGGCCTTTGTGTTGAAGGTGAGAACTGGATTGCTGAGGGACACCGGGGCCTGCTTGTCCCCCTTCAACGCCTTCCAAATTCTACAGGGAGTGGAGACCCTTCCCCTGCGGGCGGAGCGGCATTGCGCCAACGCGGCGACCGTCGCGGCGTTTCTAGCCGGTCATCCCTTGGTTTCCTGGGTGAATTACGCGGGACTGGACAGCCATCCTGATCATGCCCGGGCGAGAGAGTTAATGCCCTTGGGACCCGGCGCGGTGCTGGGGTTCGGCATCAAAGGCGGCTACGAAGCCGGTAAAATGTTTATCGATGCCGTGAAGCTGTGCTCCCATCTGGCGAATATTCTGGATGCGAAAACACTGGTCATTCACCCCGCCAGCACCACCCATCAACAACTGTCGGCCGAGGAACAAGCGGCCTGCGGCGTGACCAGCGATTTTGTCCGGGTGTCGGTCGGCATTGAGAATGTGAATGACATTATCGCCGACTTGGATCAAGCGCTGAAAGCCACCCAAGGCTGACACCCCCTTGATTGACGGGTGAAAGACACCGCGGGGTGTCGGCATTTGGTTGTAAACAGGGCTGAATAAATTATACTAACCACCATCACCGGGGGAGCGACGGGCTTGCCCGGTTCGCTTAATCCTCACTCCTGATCGGGTGACAAAGATCCTTCTGTCTTTCCGGAATCGTGACCAGTGCCCGAGAAAATAAACAGCAAATATGACGCTTGGGACAGTCCGCGGTCCGTTGGCTGGATTCGGTCCGAGCGGGCGCGCCTGGCCGATGCGGAAACGCCATTTGAATTAGAGGCCGGCGGCCAATTGAAAGAAGTGGATGTGGAGTATGAGACCTACGGTGTTCTAAGTGAGGCGAAGGACAATGTGATTCTTGTGGCTCATCCGTTGTCGGCTGACGCGCACGCCGCGGGCTGGGACGCTTCAGCCGTGGCGGAAAACCGCTCGTTCCGGGCGGAACGGCCGGGGTGGTGGGACGCTGTCATCGGCCCGGGAAAAGCGCTTGACACCAATACCTACTTTGTCATTTGCTCCAATGTGCTGGGGTCCTGTTACGGCACGACCAGTCCGGCCAGTGTTGATCCGGACACCGGCAAAGCCTACGGCCTGGATTTTCCCATTGTCACGATTGGTGACTGGGTGCGGCTGCAGGCCCGTCTGCTGGATTATTTGGGCATTGACACCGTGCATGCCGTCGTGGGCGGCTCGTTGGGGGGACAGCAGGCGCTGGAGTGGGCGATGGCCTACCCGGAACGGGTGAAAAAGTGCGTGGTTCTGGCCGCCAGCGCCCGGCTGTCCGCCGAGGGGCTGGGCTTTAACGCCGTCGGACGGTTCACAATCATGAAGGATCAGCATTTTCACGACGGCGCCTATTATGACTATCCCGACTCGCCGGCGGATGGCTTGGCCGCCGCCCGGATGCTGGCCCATATCACGTACTTGTCTGAAGATGCGATGCATGCGAAATTCGGCCGCCGGTTGCGGGGAAAAGCCCGCCCTGATTTTGGCTTTGGCATTGAATTCGAAGTGGAAAGTTATTTAAGCTATCAGGGCAGCCAATTTATCAACCGGTTTGACGCCAACAGTTATCTTTACATCACCCGGGCGATGGATTACTATGACGCCGCGGACCGGGGAAACGGCGATTTAGTGAAAGCCTGCGCCGGGGTCACCGCGGATATGCTGGTGGTGGGATTTTCCTCTGACTGGTTGTATCCTCCCGGAGAGGCGCGGGAGCTGGCGCTGGCTTTGGCGCGGAATGACCGACCGGTGAATTACGTGGAGATTGAATCCGAATACGGGCACGACGCCTTCCTGGTGGAAACTGAAAAGGTGAGCCGGTTACTGACGGCTTTTCTCTAAATAATGGCTTTTGATTTCTCAGAATGTGTCAAACACGCGCCGCCGGAATGGCTGGCGGACGCGGACGCCGCTTTTCAAGCTTACGGGCTGGACCAATTGCCCGCGTTGTTGACGGAAGGGGCCTGCCCCGGGTGCCAATGCGAGAGCCAAGGGGTGCCCAGGCATCGCTGGCAGGATAAGCTGATTGAGCAGGTGATCCCGCGGGGGGCGTCCGTCCTGGACTTGGGCTGCGGAAATGGTGAATTGCTGCGGCGGTTGATGCGTGATAAACAGGTGCGGGGACAGGGCGTTGAAATGGATTTTGACGCTGTTTTGGCCTGTATCACCAATCAGATACCCGTTTTTCAAGCGAACTTGGATGAAGGACTCACGGGGTTTTCTGATCACAGTTTTGACTTTGTCATTTTAGAGGAAACGGTGCAGACACTCCACCGCCCGCTACGGATCTTAAACGAGATGTTGCGGGTGGGACGGCGTGGCTTTGTCTCTTTTCCTAATTTCGGGTGCTGGAATGTGCGGCTGAGCCTGGCAGTCAAGGGGCGCATGCCGGTGACCGATGAATTGCCCTATCATTGGTACGACACGCCCAATATTCATCTGCTGACCCTCGAGGACTTCTTCAGTTGGACGAGAGAAAACGGGGTGAAGGTGACCAGTGGACATGTCTTCCTGGGCGGCTGTGTGCGGCCTCTGGATTATCCGCGGGACAACCTGCTGGCGGAAGAAGTGCTGCTGGCGATTGAAGTGGATAACCCCTGATTGTCCTCCCCCTTCGCGGTTTTCGCGCCTTGAACCCGTCTGGCGGCTCGGCGGGAGACAAATCAGCGCGAACATATGTGAAAGACTGACTTAACCCATTGAAATGATTGGAACAAAAATGCGAAAAAAATGCCGACCGAATTGGGATGAGTATTTTTTAAAATTGGCCATGCTCGCTTCGGAACGGGCCACATGTCCGCGCATGCATTGCGGCTGTGTGCTGGTGAAAGATAAATTCGTGCTGGCCACCGGATATAATGGCTCATTGCCGGGTATGGAACATTGTGAGGATGTGGGGTGCCTGGTGGTGGACAACCATTGCGTGCGGACCAATCACGCCGAGATGAACGCCATCTGTCAAGCGGTCAAACACGGTGTGAATCTGCAGGGCGCGACCGCCTATGTCACCAATATGCCATGCACCGCTTGCGCCAAAGCCCTGATTACTACGGGCATCGTGCGGGTTGTCGTGTTTTCAGATTATCACTCGACCTTGGCGGAAACATTTTTCGCTGAAACCGGCGTCACCCTGGACAGGGTGCCTATGCCTGAACCGACGATTCACTATGATTTAGACGGATACAGCTCAGCCGTTAAATGCGAGTGTGGTGATGACGCCTGACACAATGAGATGACGATTGGGTTGCGTGCGGGTGTGGACGAAGAAGATTCCGACTAGAAGCCGGTACACCGACCCGGTTCACTCGCTCCGTCAAAAAGAGGTTGCCCCCCCGTTGGTATACCGGATTTATCCGGAAAAAGCGCGCGTAGCGCGCGCTTTCCTGAAACTTGGGAATGATGAACAGATGAACAGGGAATAACGAATATCGAAAGAGAGGCGCTTTGGATCTTTCTTAAGATTCGGAAGTTTCATCTTGTTCGGAGCGGGAAGTTTACGACCCCGGAGGGTCGCTCTCTTGAACCAAGAGCAGAAAGCTGCTCTTATCCGGTGGGGGACCACCGGCCTCCAAACGGCCATTCGCCGGAATTATTCCGGTGCTCCGCAGAACGGAGCCCGCTGGAGGTCGCTCGGCCCGAGCGTCTTGTTTCGTTTTGTCCGGGTCGGGGATTTCAAGCCCCGAGGGGTCGCTCTTCTGAAACAAGACAATCATCAGTAAGTCATTAATCAGTGTTCGGTGATCAAGTTCATTGGACGTTGAGCGTTGAGTTCACTCTAAAAAAGAAAAACCTACTCCAGAACCTACTCCAGAACTAAATTCCTGAATCGGTCTGAGCACAAAATTGGATTAGGTTCTGGATGAAGTTCTGGATTAAGTTTGCCGTTGCTGAAAAAACCGGACTTTTTAGAGTGGACTCAACGTTGGACGTTCGAGTTTCTTCCTTTTCGGAGCTAGGTTTGCGGATCTCGCAGATTGGCTTCGGCGGGACAGTGGAAACCACGTGCCACAATCCCCCCTCTCATTTTTCTGTCAAGTCCCGCTCTTGGCCTGAATGCCTCCGCAAATCCCCAGGTAACTGACCAAAATGCACTTTTGCCGCCCGGCTTAGTGCCGAACCACTGGACAACCCGACCTCGGCGGCAATGGCTTCAAGGGTCAAATCGGTGTGTTTCAGCAGATCCAACACCCGTTCCATACGAATGCGGTTGAAGACAACCTTGGGGCTTTCCTGGCGAACAGTGTAGAAAAGGCGGCGCAAATGCGGTGATGAAACGCTAACGACCGCGGCCACATCTTCAAGCTTGGGGTTATCCATCATATTGTCGTGATACCAGGCCAGCGCCCGTTCAACCCGGATATGGGACATGTCATCCCGCGGAAGAGAACGGGGTGTGATTTCACGCAGGGCCATTAGGCTTAGTTCTATCACCACGCCTTCCGTCCGGAGGTGACTTAACTCGTTCGGCTTTTCAAAGACTTCTTCTGCTTCATCCATTAATGTGCGCAGCCTCTCACAGTCTTCATCCGTCAGATCGATCTGGTAATAACCAAGTTTCGGAACAAAGTGCTCAAGTTCTTTCGGCACGGTCAAGTGGTGAAACACCAGTCGTTCAGCCGGTTCAGTGGAGGTCCAGCCATGGGCAAATCCTCTCGGGAAAACCCACAATGTTTTCGACCGCGGGACAGGTTCGGGCCCCCCGGGAAGGAGCAAAGCAAAACGCCCACTGACACAGGCCTCGAACTCCCAGGCACTGCGCCGGTGAATGTCAACAGGATCGTTTCCGAAATGGCGAAATCCGCTGGCAAGATACGTAATCATGCGAAAAACATAATCGGATGATTGATTATGTCAAATAGTTGCTTGATTGTGTAATGGGTTCAAAACAGAAAAAGGTGTATTCTTCTTATAATTCAATACCCAAATGAAGATCAACCCCCTTCAGCGCTAAAAATAAACGGTTTCTCTTTCGCTCGATTTCGAAACCTCAACCACAGGAGATAAAACCATGAACGTCAATCCAAACCAGCACCCACAACTAAGTAGCAAGATCACCGAATCGGTTATCACCAACCGTGCCAACCGCGCAATCCACAAGGAGACCATCATGAATTCGTCCATTGTTAGACAGACCCTAAGCGCATTCACAGTTAACGCTTTGTGCGCTTGCGCATTTTTATTGACCTCTGTTGATGCGGCTATTATCGTTGACGATTCGGGTGGTTACGCATTAGCTTCCGTCTCTTCAAGCCATACGGTCACATCAGGGAATCTGGGTGGGTTTAATGCCAATGGGTCGGATAAATTGGTCGTGACGGTTACTAATGAAAGGTCTGGAACATCTAACAACACGGTATCCACCATCACATATGGAGGTGTGGCTCTTACGAATGCCATTGCTGACACAAGTAGTTCTAGTGTCGCTCGAAGGCTATCCATCTGGTATTTGGACAATGTCACCGTCACCGGCGATATTGTGGTTTCTTATGTGCAGAGCGCAAGCGGTATAGGTATTAGTGCCGTGGCATTGAGTGGTACGGTTGCAGACTTTGCGGATGCCGCGACAAATGGAGGAGTCAGCACAGCGGGAGCGGATGGAGGCTTTGTCATCGCTGCGGGAATAGCGAATGGCGGGGCAATTTCAGCGGATGCTCCTCTGATAGGGCTACTGTCTTCTGCGGATGGAGACACTGGATCGTCAACCGGTGCGGCGGGTTATTACAATGGCCTTTTAGGGCCTGGATCATTCACCCCATCATTCTCTGGAGATGAAACGTTCGTCACAGTCATGTTCGACGCAGTTGAGATCCCCGAGCCCTCCACTGCAATCCTCGCAGGTCTCGGTCTGATGGGTCTGGTTTTACGTCGGCGGTGGAAGTAGACTAGTACAATGTAAAATTTAAAGATGCGGATAAAGATGTTTAAGTTTCGTCCT
>JAVVEH010000019.1:0-80528 GCA_032251435.1 Lentisphaeria bacterium
GCACTCTGACCTCCGCCCTCCGCCCTCCGCCCTCTGACCTCCGCCCTCTGACCTCCGCCCTCTGACCTCCGCCCTCCGCCCTCCGACATCTGACCTCCGACATCCGCCCTCCGACATCTGACCTCCGACCTCCGACATCTGACCTCCGACATCTGACATCTGACCTCCGACATCCTCCCCACGCCCCTGTCGGGATCGCGGATTGACTATTTTCCGGAGCGGATTATAGTAGCGTCACAGGTCAATAGACAGTATACACTCGGAGGTCGTCATGATGAACGCTCGTCGTCATCCATTCACCGTTATTGAAATGCTGATGGTCGTGGTCGTCATCGCCATTCTCGCCGGCATTATTATTGGCGGCGCGCAATTCGCATTTGATAAATCCCAGGAATCCGCCATAAAAATGGAATTGAAGACCTTGGAAATGGCCCTGGAAGAATATAAAAAAGATTGGGGATACTATCCTATTTGGACGGATAAAAAAGAGTTGGTAGGGTCCGGCTCCACTTCAACTGCCGAATATCATTTGGGTACGAACCCTATCCCCGCTGCCGAGTTCTATATCGATACAACTTACTCCACTAACTTTAAAGACCCCTTGTTTGGTATTATTAAGGGTGATGGAATGCCAGACTATAAGGAGAGCGGTTGGGTTATTAATTTTGACTTAAAATCGCCTGACGGGCGGCCCTATCTAGGTGATACTAACACGACACCTTTAACGCAGTTGGACGGCCCGCGCGGTGTCCGTTACCGGTATCCCGGCGTGAAGAATCCGGAAAAGTACGATCTCCTTTTTCCGGGGCATGATGAAAAATTCGGCACAACTGACGACATCACGAACTGGACGCAACGGTGATCCTCTTCCGGTGGCCGTGGGTTTTACCCGTTCTGCTGACCGCCGGGGCGGGGTGCGCGTGTCTCGGCGGAAGCTGGCCGGCTCCCGTTGAAGGCGATAAAGCGATGCGCGCTGTTCTGGCGAAAATTGTCGCTGGCTTGCCTGAGTTCTCACCCTTTTCCAACCGGGACTTTTCGCCTGAAGAGAGACAGTATCTGGCGTTTTACAATCTTGATGTGACTGAACACCCGAACGGTCATCACGATTTTGGCCACATCACGTTTCAAGAACGGAAGATCGCCGTCCACCTTTTCTCTGTCTCGAACCCGGTCGGGACCGTGGTGCTGGTCCACGGGTATTACGATCACGCGGGGATTCTCGCCAATATTATCCACACAATGGTCGGCGCCCGTCTCAATGTCGTTGTCTATGATCAACCCGGACACGGGCTTTCCGAAGGCGCCCGGGCGGATATTGATTCGTTTTCCGACTATTCGGAGTTGTGCGCGGACATCGTCAAGCGGTGCCGGGACGACTGGGGGCTGACGGGGCCTCTTCATCTTGTCGGCCATAGTCTGGGCGGCGCGACGATCGCCGATCTGTTGCTGAACGGAAAACTGGACAACATCGGGAAAATCATTCTTATCGCGCCCCTTTGCCGGTCAAAACTGTGGGGTTTGTCCGGTGTCGGCAACTGGCTGGCCTCGCCGTTCCGCAAGGATGTCACACGCGTGTTCCGCTCAAACAGCCGGGACAAGGCGTTCCGCGCGTTTGTCAAAAACGATCCCCTGCAGCCTCGGGTTGTTCCGTTCAAGTTTGTCAAGGCGCACCGAGCCTGGGAGGCGGCTATGCGGGAAAGCGCTCCCGTCGATCATCCGGTGACCATTCTTCAAGGGAAAAAGGACACGGTGGTTGATTTTCGTTACAACATAAAGTTTTACAAAAAGCGGTTCCCAAAGCACACGGTGATGTGGTACAAAAAAGGCGGCCATCAGTTGATGAACGAGAGCCAACCGCTCCGGGACCAAGTGCTTAAGGACATCAAAGAAACATTGCGTGCGACAACGAGTGCCTTATGAATACTGACAGTCAAAACGCTAAGCTTTCTAACTCTGAATGTCTGACAACCGCTGATTGCCCCTCCGAGCCGCTGGCCATCATTGTTGTCGGCGGGTCCGGCGATCTGGCCCGGAAAAAGATTTATCCGGCCCTGTTCGCCCTGTTCTGCCAGGATCGCCTGGCGAAAGATTTTATTGTCGTCGGGTTCGCCCGCTCGGAGTATACCGAAGACGCGTTCCGGGAACTGGTGTCAGAAAATCTAACCTGCCGTTACACGCCCGATAAGCATTCCTGCGCCCGGCAAATGAAAGACTTTCTCTCCCGTTGCCATTATCATCAGGGCGCTTACGGGGACACGGACGCGTACCTTAATTTGTTTGAACATCTGCGCGACGCGGGTGGCTTCCATGTGGCGAATAAATTATTTTACATGGCGATTCCCCCGTCTGTTTTTGAAGAGACCGCCACGGCGTTGGGGGCGTCCGGTCTCATTCCTTGTTGCGACAAGCCCCACTGGGCCCGGGTGGTTATCGAAAAACCATTTGGCCGGGACCGGGAAAGCTCGGACACCTTGATGCAGGCGCTGGGACATGTGTTTGTTGAACGCCAAGCCTACCGTATCGATCACTACCTCGGCAAAGAGGTGGTGCAAAACGTGATCACACTGCGCTTCGCTAATCAGATTTTCGAGCCGTTATGGAGTCACGCGGTTATTGAGAGTGTTGACATTATCTGGAAAGAAAACATCGGCACGCACGGTCGGGGCGGTTATTTTGATACTTTTGGCATTATCCGGGATGTGATTCAGAATCATCTCCTGCAAATTCTGGCTCTCGTGGCCATGGAAGAACCGGTGAAACTTAACGCGAAAGCCATCCGGGACGCGAAGGTGGCCGTGCTCAAAGCGGTCAAACCCGCCACCCTGGACAATACGACGCTCGGCCAGTATGTGGCCGGGACTCACGCGGACGGGTCATCCGAGCCGGGGTATTTAGACGATCCCACGGTTCCCGACGACTCCAGAACCGCCACCTTCGCCGCCGTGCGGCTGGCGATTGACAACCCCCGCTGGCGCGGTGTCCCCTTCCGTATTGTCGCCGGGAAAGGCGCGGCGGAACGCAAGACGGAAGTGCGGATCCGCTTTAAACGCGAAAAAAGCAACTTGTTCTGCTCAAACGGCGCCTGTCACCCCGCCAATGAATTGACCATCCGAATCCAGCCCTCCGAAGGTGTGCATTTCACGATTATCAATAAAGTGCCCGGAGAAAAAGCGCGCTGGGTCACCACCGATTTGGATTTAAGTTACAGCCGGGCTTTTTCCAACAAGGAAATACCGGAAGCTTACGAAAGTCTGCTGCTCGATGTGGTCAATGGCGAGAAAGAACGTTTCATCCGTGACGATGAATTGGCCGCCGCCTGGGATATCTTCACGCCTCTCCTGCATGAGATTGACGAGAAACAGGTCATCCCGGAACCCTATCCTTTCGGAGACGAATCGATTTTTTCTTAAAATTGGACTGTCAGCATGACCGCTATAGACCTTTGCCGGGAGGCGTTCGCTCAATTCACGCTCATTGTTTTTGTTCTCGGAGCGTGTATTGGCAGTTTTTTAAATGTCGTCATCTGGCGGTTGCCCAGGGGGGAGCGCTTGAGCGCGCCCCCCAGTCATTGCCCCAACTGTCACCACGCCATCCGCCCCTGGGAAAATATCCCCATCCTGAGCTGGCTGGCTCTCCGGGCCCGGTGCAGCGCCTGTAAAGAGCCGATTTCCGCCCGGTATCCGGCGGTTGAGTTGCTCACCGGGGTGGCGTTTTTGTGTGTCTGGTTCCACGTCCTGGCCCGGGAGGCCCCGCCCGTTTCCGCCCTGCCTCTCTTTTTCCTTGTCAGCGCTCTGATCGCTGTCACATTCACAGATATTGAGACGCGGACCATTCCCAATAAAATCACGTACTCGGGCCTGTTTTTCGGTTTGGCCATGGTTTTGATGTTTCCGGCCGCGCATCCCGCCGGCGGTCCCCAAGCCCCGGCGGGCTTCATTTTCCCGCCGGGGCTTCTGCCCGAGCGGTTCCTTCCTTTCGCGGACTCCGCGGCGGGGGCGCTGGCCGCGCTGCTCATATTGTGGGCCATTCGGGTTGTCAGCGGCGTGATGTTCGGCCGGCGGCGCTGGCGGTTCGAGAATCATGAAACACTGCGATTCACGCCGGACGGATTATTCGCCGACACGGAGAAACTGTTCGGCTGGGAAGAGATCGTCGCCGGCGACATAACAATAAGCCCGCCCGTGTCGTCCTCGCCGCCTCTTTTCAGCTCCGCCTTGACCGATGAGCGGGAGATCGTTCTGCATTATCGGCATGGCCTGTTAAAAGGAGTGAACGGGCGGATCAGCGTGGATCAGCTCAGCCACGTGGAAGCCGGGGGCGTTTCGGCGACAGTCACCCGCGACGCCTTTGGCTGGGGAGATATTAAATTAATCATAATGATCGCCGCTTTATCAGGAGCGGCCGCCTTGCCGTTTATTCTGATTCTGTCCGCGGTGCCCGGGATGATCGTCGGGACCGCGCTCAGTCTCGCCTGTTCAACATGCCGGAAACAAGGCATCCCTTTCGCGCCTTTTCTCAGTTTTGGCTGCGGAGTCTGGATCTTCTTTGGCGATCGACTGGTCGCTTATTTCGTCGGCTGACGGAAAAGCCCCCGGGCGACGGCCGGATCGACAAGACTCGACCGGCTTCGACTAGATCGATCTGGTCGACTCTCATCGATCCGGTCGATCAAGTCGACCTCCCCCCCCCGTCAGCGAAGGCATCCCGCGTAGGTCGCCAAGCGCCTTGGCTCCGCCTTTGGCATCGACGGGCAAGGAATCCGGTCCGACGGATGTCTCTGTGCTAAAACCACGCCCACAACTCAAACCAGCGCTTTGCGATTTCCGCGAAAATATAAAAAAACGGCGCCACGGATTGTATCCGTGGCGCCGTGGTGAGTTATCAACGATAACCGTTACCGGCGCTTAGTACTGGTTGGTCGCTTCTGTTTCTTCAACCGGACGACCAAGAATATCTGTGGTCATGTTAACCTTGAAGCGCACGTCGCCAGCTTTTTCAGCTTTGACAACCACCTTCCAGGTGGCTTGCTGTTTGGGCCCGAGGGCCGCCAACGGGGCGAAGGTCACGGTTTGACCCGCGACTCTGCCTGTCGTGGCGCCGGACGACGACACGTAAGACTGGGTGTCTTCCAGCGTGCAGGTGATGACGATATTGGTGTCGTCCGCGGTACCCTGGTTGGTGACCGTGATGACATAGGTTTCCGTGTCGCCTACGCTAATCGGGTCTTCGACATCGACGACCTCAAGCAGAACAGCGGGAACACCCACGACCTTAGTCACGGCTTTGTCTATCACCAGCTTCGCGCAATTCGCTTTGGCGCTGGCGACGTTCTCAAGCAAGCCGATTCTGTCCGCGCGGACCGTCGCGCCGACCGTGACACTCTTGCCCGGAGGCAGTGAGCTGACCTTCCAGGAGACCGTTCCGTCAGCGGCGGCGAGTCCACCCTGACTGGCGCTCAACAATGTGACACCGGCCGGCAGTTGGTCGGTGATGACCAGATCCTTGGCATCGGCGTCACCGGTGTTGGCGACAACGATTTTGTAGCTGACAGGACGGCCCGCGTACTGTTCTTCCGTGCCTGTTTTGTCGATCGTCAGGATTGGCTGGCGGACGACAACCGTGGCGCTGGCGTCGGCGGTCAAACCCGCGGCGCTATTGGCGCTGGCGACGTTCTTGAATGTGCCGGTGCGTTGCGCTTTGGCGGTGAATGTCATGGTTTCACTTTCACCACTGTCGAGCTGGGGAATCGTGAAACTGACTTGCTGTTTGCCGTCAGTGGTCAGCAATCCGCTTGGCAGGGTGTCGGTGACGGTGACATTTTTGATCGTTCCCGTACCGGTGTTGCTGGCCACCAAGGTGACCGGAATGTCGTTACAAATCAATACCATGTCGGGCATGTCTTTGGTGAGTTTCAATTCAGGGGCGACCACGGTGACGGTCTGGCACATAATCTGACGATAGGTGACACTGGCGCAATGTTTGTGCTGTCCAGGGGCGCTGGCGGCCAGGCTCGTCGTGATTGTTTTAGTCTCACCGGCTTCGAGCGAGCCCAAATTCCAAGCCGCTTGAGCGCCGGACATCTGAGCTTGAGGCGCGGAGCCTTTCAAGTGCAGGGGGTCTTTGATCATCTCAGTGACCACCACATCCACCAGGGTGTAGTCCGTCAGGTTTGTCGCTGAAATGGTGTACGGGAACTCCTGACCAACCATCACCTCAACGGGCGACGCGCTTTCCAGGAGCACCGCGCTGGTGTCCATGTCATAGGTCGGCAGCGCCCGGGAGACAACCATCATGCCATCGTGAACATTGGTGGTTGGCTCAGCGGCTTTCACGCGGGTCGGCGCCGGCGCCGCGTTACTGTCTGCTTGGAAACACTGGCAACCTGTCAGCGCCAGTGTGGCGACAATCGCCAGGGCGATTCCAAGAAAGCCTGGCTTTGTTCGTGCGTTTTTCATACAACCATTTCCTTTCCTTTGACTGTGAGACGCGACGCAGTGATCCGTTTCCTCCGCCCGCGGTGAAACCTCATTGTCAAGAATTGGGCGCTTCGCAGAAAAACGCGAGCGGAAGCTACCAGTACTAAGGTACAACCGAAGTGAGCACTTGTCAATCGGAACCGTGATTTTTTCCAGCGATGACTCTTTATCGCCGCGGTTTCTTGAATGGTTGCGGAAAAAAAAGAAATAGGCGCTATGTTGCTGTGTGTTTTTCATAGCACAGAGGCCGCTACAACATGAAAGGGCGCGCGCATGGAATGGTTTTACGCGAAAGACGGTGAGACAGTCGGTCCGTTTACCGAAGAGCAGTTTGGTAACATGAAGCGTAACGGGGTCATTTTTGATGACACGCTGGTCTGGCGTGAAGGCATGGCCGAATGGCAAGCCCTTTCGGTGGCCGGTCCTGAAATCGCTCACCTGTCCACCGCCGGGACAGATGACTCCAACGGCGGGACTGCCGACAGAACCCCGGCCTGTTGCGAGTGCGGAAAACATTTTCCCGTTGAAGACATGATTGATTATGAGGGGCAGTGGGTCTGCGCGGCCTGTAAACCCGTCTATTTTCAACGGCTGGCTGAAGGCGGTGTCGTCCCCGGCACCATGTTTTACGCCGGGTTTTGGATCCGCGCGGGCGCCAAAATCATCGACGGGCTCATTCTCGGCGCCTTGAACATGGTCCTCGGCATGGGGTTGGGATTTCTCGGCGGACTTTTGGCGGCGGCGACGGACAATGAGATCTTTATCATCATGTCCTCGATCTTCGCGTCCCTGATTCAGCTCGTGATTGGTTTGGGTTACTCCACGTTCCTGGTCGGAAAATACGGCGCGACCTGGGGGAAAATGGCTTGCGGGTTGAAAGTGGTGACCGCGGAGGGTGGAAACGTCAGCTACGCGCGGGCTTTGGGGCGGACCGCGGCGGAATATCTGTCCATGCTGACCTGTTACATTGGTTACATCATGGTCGCCTTTGATGATGAGAAGCGCGCGCTGCACGATCATGTCTGCAGCACCCGGGTCATCCGAAAATGAGACCATGGCGGCCGCGGCAAACGCTAACCTGCCCGACATGCCGCCGGACGATCCGCACGTTTGGACAGGGGTCGTCCGGGAGGCGGAAGGTCGCCTGCCAGGCCTGCGGCGCGGTCTCGCAGGTCTGGTTGTTTCCCGCTTTCCGGCGGGATTTTTCTAAAGTTGACACCGGCGAAGGCATTATTGCCGATGATGAATGCCAATGCTTTTTTCATGAGGACAAACGGGCGGTCCGGGCGTGTGACCGGTGCGGCCGGTTTATCTGCGCCCTCTGTGATGTTGTTTTCGGGTCGGAGAATTTGTGTCCCCAGTGCGTCGCCAGCGGCCAAAAGAAAGAGGGGAAACGGGCGGATAACAGCCGCATTCTGTACGGGCATTTAGCGCTGTATATCACCTTGTTCGCTTCCTTGACCGTCTGGGGGACCTTTGTCTCCGCGCCCGCGGTGCTGGTCATGTGTTTTTTTTATTGGAAAAAGCCTGGCCCGACTGTGGGCAGCGATAAATGGCAGTTTGTCCTGGCGGGTTTTCTGTCTCTCATTCAACTGGCGGTCTGGGTCGCTCTCTTGGGCGGATTGGCTTTCGCGATGATTAAGAACCTTTAACAGAACATGAATTCGATGGACACCACGGGCGCGCGAACCTATCAGAAATTTGGTCGTTCAGGACGGCGGAACATGGGCTTTTTCGGGTCTGGGTTCGCCGTGAGCAGGTTATACATCGCCGCGACCCATTTGCTGTGCGTGGATATTTTATTCTTCTCCGAACGGTGCAAGCGGTATCATTTTGAAAACATCGAGGCGCTTTGGTACACGCCCACAAAGAGCTGGCATTTTTTCACCGTCTTTTGGGCGCTGGTGGCGATTCCCGGGGCTTTGGGTTTATTTATTCCGGATATCGCCGCCAGGGTTATTTTCGGGATTTGGGTGATCATAGCGATCGGTTTTCTGGTCATAAACATCACCCGCGGGCCAAGTTGCCGCTGTCACATCCGCACCGCCGCCCATATTGATGAACTACCCTCCATCAACCGTCTGGCGTTGGCGGAAAGATTTTTCACCCGCGTGGGGCCACTGATTGAGGCGGCGCAAGCCGATGTCGCCACCATGGCGGAAGCTCCCCCCTTAGTGGCTGCGGATGGGCCGGATACG
Source organism: Lentisphaeria bacterium (assembly GCA_032251435.1). Taxonomy (GTDB): domain Bacteria; phylum Verrucomicrobiota; class Lentisphaeria; order Oligosphaerales; family MVZH01; genus JAVVEH01. The sequence goes on from JAVVEH010000019.1 coordinate 8,675, forward strand.
ACACGCCCCGCGCAGGAATAGATCGTCGTGTCCAATCCGCTTTTATCTGTGGAAGAAAGACATTTCGCATGGCCAAAATTCTCAGACAGCACTGTTTCAATCACCCGGACCGGGACGCGGCGGCGCGGTGTCCGGAGTGCGGGCGGTTCTATTGCCGGGAATGCGTCACCGAACATCGGGACCGGGTGCTCTGCGCGACCTGCCTGAAACAGGAATCTGAAGCCGCCGCGCCGAATACCCGGAAAAAGGCTTCTCCGGCGGGTCTCGCCATCAGCGTGTTTCAACTCATCGCCGGCCTGTTCTTTTTATGGGTTTTCTTCCATTTTATCGGGCAATTACTGCTCCGCGTCCCTTCAGAATTTCACGAGGGCGGCATGTGGAGTGATGGCCAATGAGAGTGAAGCGACAGCGCGGACCCAGCACGCCGCCTCCCGGCTTTCCAGACACCTTGCGGCAATTGGAAGAAGCGTTGCGGCTCCTGCGCCAAACGCCTGTGGCGGCTCTGCTCGTCTATTGGGGGGCCACGGCGGCATTCGCCGGCGCGTTTATTTATTTCTGGGCGGACATGAGCCGCAGCGCCTTCGCCTGGCGCCGCTGTCCGGCTCTGGCGGTCGGCCTGGCGGTTCTTTATCCCTTTATGAAGACGATGCAAGCTTATTTTTGCGCCTGGTTGACCGCCCGCCGCCAAAACACGCCGCCGCCCTCTTTCCAGGTCGGTATTTTTCTCCGCGTGTTTTGCTCACAGGCGTGGTGGCAGTCTCTCGGATTCGTGCTTCTTCCTGTCGCCGCGGTGGCGACCCTGCCCATGGCCTGGACCATCGCGTTTTTTCAAAACCTCACCGTTTTCGCCTGGTCATCCGCGGAAAAGGCGGCATCTCCAATGACCGCCGCCGCCCGGCAAAGCTTTTTCCGCCCCCGCCAAAATCATGCCGCGTTATTCATTCTCTCTCTCTTCGCCCTGATCGTTTTTATTGATTTCATTGTCCTGATTGTTTTATTGCCTGGTTTAGCGAAGTCGCTTCTGGGGATAGAAACTGTGTTCACAATCGGGATCAATCACATGTTTAACACGACGTTACTGGCCAGCGCCGCCGCTCTCACGTATGTGGTGATGGACATGTTTCTCAAGGCCTTTTACGTGATTCGTTGTTTTCATGGCGCCGCCCGGAAAACCGGAGACGATCTGCTGGTGGACTTGCGCCGTTTCCGCCTGTCGCATGCCGCGAAAGTCATGATTGCCGGGTGGTTATGCGTCGGGGGAACCGCGTCGGCGGGAGCGGCCGAACCGGTGATTGATGAGAATGAATTGGATCAAACCATTGAAAAAGTTGTTCAATCGCCCCGCTACGCCTGGCGGGCGCCCAGGGAAAATCCGCTGCCTGAGGATCACTATAGTTACAGTTGGTTTCAAGCTGTCGGGCAATGGGCGAAATCCTGTTTTGACACGTTGGTTGACCTGATAGAGAAGATCGAGGCCTTCTTTAACCGCCTGTTCCGCGGGAAGGATTATCCCGCCAGAGGACCGTTCCGCTGGTTCGGGGGTGTCACGATTGGCGAGGTGATTCTATGGATCGCCGCGCTCATATTAGCGGCATGGATCGGACGGATTCTTTGGCGGCGTTTCTCCGGTCGGAAGCCTCAGATGGACATGGCCGCCGCCCGTCCGCGGATTCCCGTTGTGGATCTCACGTCCGAAGACGTGTCCGCCGAGGATTTGGACGAGGATGAATGGTTTCTGTTGGCGGCGGAAAAGGTTTCTGAAGGCGAGTTCCGTCTAGCTCTCCGGGCGCTGTTTCTGGGCTCGGTCGCCGGCTTGGGCCGCCGTCGTCTTGTTCAGATCCGGCGGTATAAATCAAATCGTGATTATCTCCGTGAATTAAAGCGGAGAGAAGGGTATTGCGGCGAGGAATTGCGGGATTTCTCAGAAGTGGCGGATATTTTTGAACAGGTCTGGTACGGAACGCGGACCGCCGATGAACATCTGTATCAGGATGTGAATCGGCCCGCCCGGCGGCTGGCCATGGACCGCGCGGTGCCGTCATGAAAAAAGTTAAACCCTATATCGCCCCTGTTTTATGTGTCATCTGCCTGATCGTGGCGGCCGCGTTGGTATACGCTTTTCTCGGGGCTCGTTTTTCCGCTGGCGACACCTATCCGGCCTACTCATCCTTGCGGGCTGATCCCATGGGCACCCGGGCGCTTTTCGAGGCGCTGCAAGACAGTTCCGGTTTGACCGCGGCCCGGGCCTTGAAACCTTTCCGCCCTCAAAACGCGTCTCCTCACACCCGAATCTACGCCGGCCTTGATCTCAGACAAGCATCAGATTGGCGGTCGGCCGACATTCAAGGGTGGGTCGCTGTCGGCGGCCGGCTCATCCTCGCCTTTAATGGTGACGCGCCGCGCTTCCTACCGGGTTACAAAGAAACGAATGATGCGAAACCCAGGGACGAAAACGAACCCGCCAACGCCCCGGACGCCGACAGTGATGACGCCACGTGTCCGGACAGTCATCCTGTCAGTGACGACAGGGCCGGGAAAGAAGATGACGGCGCAGCGTCCGCGTCGCCGCGGCTGATGACGTGGCGACAGGTCTTGACGGATCTGGGATGCCGACCCGCTGTTTCAGAAAAACACGAGGATTTAAAACCCGCGAAAGCTCTTTTGGAAGAGGACGCGGGGTTGCCGGTGGAGGTGCGCTGGCGATCGCCGTTGATATTCACGGTGACCGGTGACCAGACCGATTTGATGACGGGGGCCGACAACCCCGTTAAGCCCACGCCCCCGCGGGATGTGACAAAAGATCCCGTCCCGGACTCCCAGATCGGCGCGTGGACGGTGATCTACAAAACATTTTCCGGGGCCTGTGTCGTGGAGCGCGAAATAGGGAAAGGTAAACTCATTGTGATGGGGGAAAGTTACCTTCTCAGCAATGAAGCGATGCGGAAGGACCGGCACGCGGAGCTTTTGGTTTGGCTCATCGGTGACAACCGGCATGTCGTTTTTGATGAGACTCATTTCGGGCTGCGCGAACAGGCTGGCGTGGGTGTGCTTCTGCGCCGGTACCGGCTGCGTGGCGCGCTGCTCGCTTTGGCCCTCACGGGGGTTTTGTTTGTCTGGCGGAATAGCCAATCACTCGTCCCCAGTCATCGCGAAGGCGCCGCCGCGCCGGCGCTCCGCGTGAGTCAAGACGGCTACCTCACGCTTATCCAGCGCGGGGTTTCCCCGAAACAGCTTCCTGTGGAGTGGTGCGCGGCTTGGGAGCAATCCCGGCCCCGTCAGTCGCCCGATGATGAGCGGCGTATAACAGAAGCCCAGGCGGCCGCCCGGACGTATGATCCGAAAAAGCCACTGGATGTCTTTGACAAAATCAGCCGGATACTAACCGATAAACCCACGTCATCACAACCATGAAATAAATCCAAGACCCTACTCTAACCTCATAACAACGGATGACATATGGACAATCAGCAAACATTTCTCACGGAAACCTTGGCCGCCGCGAAAGCGGAAATGAATAAAGTGATTATTGGACAGGACGCGGCGATTGACAGCGCGTTGATCGTCATTCTCAGTGGCCAGCACGCCCTGATTGAAGGGGTTCCGGGAATCGCCAAAACCCTCCTGGTGCGCACGCTCGCCCGGGTCTTGGGACGGTCCTTTTCCCGGATTCAATTCACGCCGGACTTGATGCCGGCGGACATCACCGGGACCAATGTGTTTAACTTGAAAGAAAACCAGTTCTCCCTGCAGAAGGGACCGGTCTTCACCGACTTTCTGCTCGGGGATGAAATCAACCGGGCACCGGCCAAAACCCAGGCGGCTCTTCTCCAGGCCATGCAGGAGCGTTGTGTGAGCATCGACAGGGAAACCTACCGGCTCGATCCGTCTTTCACCGTTTTCGCCACGCAAAATCCGATTGAATATGAAGGAACATATCCCCTGCCCGAAGCCCAGAAAGACCGTTTCATGATGAAAATCATCATGGACTATCCGTCGGAAAATGAGGAAAAAGAGCTCGCCCGCCGGATGTTACGGCACGACTTGAATCCCGAAAGCGTGTTAGCCGCGGACACCGTGAATCCGGTCATCAGAGCGGACATGATTATGCCGCTGCGGCAAGCGCTCGAAACTGTCGCGGTGCGGCCGGAATTAGTGGATTACATGGTGGATGTCGCGCGCGCCACCCGGCACGCCCCGACTGTCCTGACCGGCGCCGGTCCCCGGGCCACGCAGTCCCTCCTGCTCGGCAGTCGGGCCGCCGCGGCTTTGGCCGGGCGTGATTTTGTCATTCCCGATGATGTGAAACAACTGGCCGTTCCGGTGTTGGGGCATCGGCTTGTCCTGCGCCCTGAATTCGAAATCGAGGGACTCACCCCGGGTGATGTGATCAATCAAATCCTCACGGAGGTCGCTGTTCCGACTTGATGTATGCTTGTTCCATCGAACAAACTTATTTTCTGGTTCGCCCTGATATCGGTGTCGCTGGCGTTACTCGGGGGGGTGCTGCCCCGTGTCGCCCCGCTCATGGCTTTGCTTGGGTTGGCGGCCCTGATAACGACGGGCGCCGACGCTTGGGCAGGGCTTCGTAAGCGGGACGGCCTGACCATCAGCGCGCCGCCGTTGACACGCCTGTCGGCGGACCGCCCGGCGGACGTGGCTGTGACGATCACCCGGAAGGAGGACAGCGCCTGTGTCATCCGATTAGCGTTAGACTTTCCGGCGTATGTGGACACGCCTCCACATGGTGTCACAACCCGGCTTCCCGCTGGAAGTCAAAGCGCCGTCCAGGCCATTCCCTGCACGGTGCCGCGCCGGGGGGCGTTCACATTGCGCGTCTGCGGAGTGGAACATCTGTCGCCGCTTGGCTTGTGGCACGCGCGGAAACGCCATTCCATTGCCGCGGACGTGCGTGTGTATCCCAATCTTTTACGTGATCACGCGGGGGCCGCGGGACTGTTTCTAAAGCATAACACCCCCGGGTTACAGGCGGTTCGTCAAGTTGGCCGCGGGCGGGAATTTGAGCAATTGCGCGAATACTCGCCCGGGGATAGCTTTGATGAGGTGGACTGGAAGGCCACCGCCCGCCGCGGCCACCCGATCACCAAGATGTTTCAAGTGGAGAAAACGCAGCAAGTGTATGTGGTTGTGGACGCTTCCCGGCTCTCCGCCCGCCGGCATGGACGGCCAGGCGGGAACGACGCGTCCCCCCCGGAAAGCGCCCTGGACAAAGCGGTGACGGCCGCCTTGTTGACCGGGCTGGCGGCCGAAAAACAAGGGGATCACTTCGGGTTAATGACATTCAGTGACCGGGTTCTCAATTTCATACCCGCGCGTTCCGGGAAAAACCACTATGGTGTCTGCCGCGACATTCTCTATCACTTGGAACCCGATCCCGTGACGCCGGACTTCGGAGAAATGGCCACGGCCCTGCGCTTAAATATCCATCGTCGGGCGTTGATTATGATATTAACCAGTTTGGATAATCCCGTCCTTTCGGAAGATTTCCAGGACGCCATCCGCCTCATTAACCGCCAACATCTGATTTTGGTGAATATGATTCGCCCGGCCGCGGTCACGCCGTTGTTTTCCGGACCGTCTCCGCGGAGCCTTCATGAAGCGTATGAAAGACTTTCCGGCCATCTGCGGTGGTCGGAACTGCATACCACCGCCCGGGAACTCAAACACATCGGTGTTGATTTCTCATTACTTGAAAACGAAAAGATGTGTATGGATACAGTCCGGCAATATTTGGACGTGAAACGGAGACAACGCGTGTGATTGTCGATTTTAAGCATTTTATCGATTCAGAGCAAGTGTATTGGACCGAACTGGAGGACATGCTTGACGCGTTGACAGCGGATAAATTCGCCGTGCCAAATCTGGCTCAGGCCCGGCGATTGCATTACCTCTACGAACGGGCCGGCGCGGACTTGGCCCGGTTGGCTGGTTTCTCATCCGAACTGGACTTGCGCGTGTACCTGGAGTCTCTCGTGGCCCGGGCGCACAGTGAGATCCATGAAACCCGGCGGCAACGCGTGCCTTTCCATCCATTGAATTGGTTTTTTGGCGCCTTTCCCCGCACGTTCCGCAAACACCTCCGGGCGTTTTTTCTCTGCCTGGCCATATGCCTGGCCGGGGGTGTTTTTGGCGGTGTCGCGGTCATGGCCGATCCCGAAGCCAAAGCGGCGATGATTCCCTTTTCCCACTTGGCGCAATCCCCCAATGAGCGGGTGGCCCGGGAAGAAGAAGAGGGCGCCGCCAGTCGATTAGCGGGGCGGAAGAGCGTTTTTTCCGCCCAGCTCATCCAAAATAACACCCGGGTGTCTTTTCTGACGTTGGCGCTGGGCATGACATACGGTATCGGCACCTGCATCGTTATTTTTTATAATGGCGTCATATTAGGCGCGGTCGCCTTTGATTATATTCTAGCGGGCCAGACCACGTTTCTGGCGGGTTGGCTGCTCCCGCATGGCTCGATTGAAATTCCCGCCATTCTGCTGGCTGGCCAGGCCAGTTTTGTTCTCGCCCGCGCCTTGATCGGCTGGGGACAGCCGGTTTCTGTGGCGGACCGGTTGCGGGCGGTCACGCCAGATCTGGCCACCTTGGTCGGGGGTGTGTGCGTAATGCTGATCTGGGCGGGTCTCGTGGAAGCGTTTTTCAGTCAATATCATGAACCTGTTCTTCCCTATGCCGTGAAGATTCTTTTTGGCATGGGGCAACTGACCGCTTTGATCGCCTTTTTGGTCTATTCCGGGCGGCGTGTGACATCCCCGGACTCATCCCTTGAAACAGTCTGAAAGCCATCATGACGCGATGCCAAAATCGTCTTGAATTGACAACCGGGGAAGGGATTACCTTCTCCTACCGCCTCGCCAGCCCGGTCACCCGGGCGCTGGCGGCGATCATTGATTTTCTTGTCGTGGCCGCGGGCGTGTCACTGCTCTCAGCTCTTGTCATCCCCTTTCTCGCCCTGGCACCGGGTGTGGGAACGGCCTTGTATATGCTGGCCGCCTTCTTTTTAAGCGTCACCTATCCGATGGTTTTTGAGTATACATGGCGGGGGCAGACGATTGGCAAACGCCTGCTGAGATTACGTGTGATTGATCAGCGGGGGTTTCGGTTGCTGCCCAGTCAAGTCGTCATCCGCAACCTGCTCCGGCCCGTGGATCAATTGCCCGTGTTTTATGTGACCGGGGGGCTTTGCTGCCTGTTCAGCCGGTACGCCCAACGCTTGGGCGACATCGCCGGCGCCACTGTCGTGATCATTGAAAATCCGGTCAAACGGCCGACGATGGAAAATATTCTCGCGGGAAAATTCAATTCCCTCCGTCAAGATCCGCTCACCATGGCTAAAATCCGGCAAACGATCACCATGACCGAGGCGGATTTGGGGTTGCAGGCGCTGTTGCGCCGCGACGATGTGGAGCCGGACGCCCGCGCCCGGCTGTTCGCTGAGCTGGCCAGTCATTTCCGCGAACGTCTGAACATTCCCGAGAATCCTCTGGAACCTGTGCCGGATGAGCAATTTATCCGTAATGTTCTTGACGTGCTGTTTAATGTCAATGACACCATCCGCCAAAACCTGTCCGGTGGCGGCCGGAAACGGTCTTGAGCGGATGGGTTGCCGACGAATTCTTTCTGTTTAGATTAGGGGCCATGACAGTTCATCATTCAACCATACAAGAGATCGTCTGGTTCGGGGAAACGGGATGCGTCGCCGCGGCGCTTTCCTTGCCTGAGACGGTGGTGAAAGAGAACAAGCAGCGGCGGGTTTCCGCGCTGGGAGAGCCCGCGCCGCGGTTTTATCTCAAGCGGGATAAAACCCATGGTTGGCAGAACCGCTTCAAACGATTGTTCCGCGATCGGATTCAAACTGAATTTAAAACCGGGACGCGCTTGAAGCAGGCCGGGGTGCCCGTTGTCGAGCATGTGGCCTGGGGCAGACGAGGGACTGACAGTTATCTGCTCACGCAGGCCTTTGACGGTGAGCCGTTGACTGCGTTTTGGCGGAGAATCAAGGGAAACCGGGATGCCGAAAATGAGTTAATCACGGCGTTGACGGAGCTGTTAACGCGCTTTTTCAGGCAATCGTTTTACCATCCTGATCTGCATGGCGGGAACATTCTTGTCAAGGCGACAGAAGCATCGCTCAGACTACACTTTGTTGATGTGTATGGCGTTCGCCGTCAGCGGTTGACGACCGCGCGTTTAATCACCATGCTGGTGTTTGTTCTTCTTTTAATGGATCACCGGTCAGAAACCGATCAGAAAGAGGTGTTGTCGCGGTTCCTGGATTTTTTTCCGGGAAGCACCCCCGCTGACCTGTTTTATCATGTCTCGCGCGCTTGGATCCAGCGCCTGTATAAATGGCGACGCACCCGCCTGTCAAAATATTTAAAATCCAGCTCGGCATGTGATTCCTGGGACACGGCCCAGGGACAGGTGATCGCACGGCGGGAGTCGGGGCGTGAGGTGATCACCACCCTTTTCGCTGAATGCGATCGTGATCATACATTCGGGAACTCGTCCCGTGTCATCCATAGTGAAACCGGTGGAGAGCGCTACATGATTGAGCGGTTTGACGGGTGGCCGTCTCCCGGCCGGCAGGCGTGGTTGACCGGTGTCAGTTTGGAAATCATGGGTGTCCCGGCGGTTAAGAATTTGGCTTGGCTGCGGGGAGCCACCACTGGCTGGATAATCATGGAAGATCCGGATGGAAAAACTCTGGCGGACATTTTGTCCAGTGACGCGCCAATATCGGACAAGCATAGCCGCTTGGCCGCCGCCGCGCGCCTGGTCCTCCGCCTGTATCGACGGGGCATTGCGGTTCAGGGCTTAGATCTGTCAGAGTTCATCGTGACACCTCATCATGAGCTGATCATCGGGTGTCATGATCATATCCGGATCGGTTCCTCACCGCCATCCGGCGCCCGGCATGACCAAAACCTTGAGTTGTTTTTATACCGTGTCTGCGAACAAAGCGAAAAACATGGGTTACCCCTTCCGGAAGGAGTGAGCCCGGCGCAAGTGAAAAACGATCCCTTGGCGTCACTTAATATTCTCGCCCGCATTGCTGACGTATAGAACATGCTGAGATATTTAAAATGACAAAATATTTCTTTTATGTACTTGTCGCGTTTCATATTCTTTGTCCTGGGTTGGCGGGAGAAGAAAATAATAATCCGCCGCAAATTGATGAGGAAGACTTAACCCCTGAAGTCCCGGACCTCCGAGTTCTCACGCCAGAACAAGAACACCATCGGAAAGTTTATGCCATGCCTGTTAACGCTTTGCGCTGGTTAAAAGCGAATCAGGAGGGAAACGGGTCATGGTCGCCCAAACAGAATCCGGAGGCGATGACCGCTTTGGCGGTATTGGCTTTTCTCAGCCAGGGAGAGACACCCGCTTCCGAAGCATACGGTGAAACTGTTCGCAAGGCGATTCAATGGTTAGCCATCGACATGCAGAGAAATCATGGGAAATTGGCGAATGACGACTTTACTCATGCGGTCAGCACATGGGCATTGGCTGAGGCTTACAGCCTGATCAGGATCCCATTTATCAAACCAGCTACGGAAGCCGGTGTGAAAACAATCATTAAAGGACAACAGAAGGGCGGCGGATTTGCCAAAGGGTATGCGCAAGAAGCCGCGTGGGACCTGAATTTTTCCGCTTGGAACATGATGGCCCTGAAAGCAGCCTATGTCGCGGGTTCTGAAACGCCGGGGCTGGAAGAAGCGATGGAGAAAGCCGCGCAGTTCCTTTTAGTGACAGCCAATACGGATGGCCTGTTTCGGCAAACACCCTTCGCGGATGGCGATGTGCTTTCAACTGCACAAGGGACGTTTCTTCTAATTCTTTTGGGACAAGGGAAATCAAAACAAAGTCACCAGGCAAAGGCGATCATTCAATCATACAAACCGCTTTGGGAAAAAGGAACATCCTTACCGGCGGCAAACAGGCTTTATTTCATGGATCAGGCACGATTTCACAGTGGGCGTAAAACTTACAAAGACTGGTGGCCGCTGTTTTCACAAATGAAGCTGGACCATCAGTATGCGGATGGACATTGGGAAAGTCCAGCGGGAGACGTTTACTCGGGAAAACCTGCCGATCCCTATTATACCACGGCCCTTATGGTACTTGCCATTCCTCCCATTCGTAATTTGCCCACGTATAAGGTCTCTGAGGAACGGCGGCAAATAGAAAATAAAGATGTGTTCAACCTGAAGGATGAGGAGTTTTAATGCTCGTGGGCAAAGGAGGGAAAGGCTGATATCAGCGATCCATATTCCGCTCATGAATCCCGCGGATTCCGCGAGCTCCTGTGAATCCTGTCTTCCGGCGTTATATTTTGGGTCGATTTCGAAACAACATCGCGAACGGATAAATACTCTTATGGTCAAAAGCCGAAGGAAAAATACGAACAGCAAGGGATCTCCCGGGCTGAACCGCAAAGAGACTGAAGCTTTCCTGGCGAAAAACGCTAAAAAACCAGGGGTGATTGAAACCAAAAGCGGTCTCCAATACATGATCATTGATGAAGGCGACGGTCCGTCCCCCGCGATGGACGATGTTGTTGTGGTTGATCAACGCGTCAGCCTGCTGAACGGGACAGTTGTCGCCGACACCTATCGCACGGGTGAAAAAGACCGCTTTTCTCTCCGGGAGGCTATCGCCGGCCTGCGGGAAGGAATGCTGTTGATGCCCCTCGGCGCCCGCTATAAATTTTTTGTCGGACCTGATTTAGCTTGGGGCAAACGGGGGGCTGGTGTCAATATCGGCCCCTTCGCCACGCTGATTTTTGATATCCGGCTTCTCGAAATCAGGGAGAACGAAGGCGACATGCCGGTGCCGGTTCAAACATCTTCCGCCTTGAAACGCTATATCAAAGAGTAGCGAAGAAGGCATGAGACACAAGGACGGGTCCACCGCGGCCTGTCTTTGGGTTCCGCGGTCCCCCGCGGCGCTGGATTCCGCAGCCTGTCCCGCTGTAGCCATTGTGCGAGGTTTGGAAACCTCGCTCCGAACAGGAAGAGATAAGGTCACTTATTTTGCAACCACGTTCGACTGCTCAACACGGATGCATCCGGGACGGATGCGCTCCATGGACCGTTTTCGTCTCGAAAACAGCCGTCTCGACCGGTCAAAAACCGCTGGCTCATCATTCTTGTCTCAGAAGAGCGAATCCGTGGATGTCGGATTTGCGGAATAAACCCGCTCCGAACCCATCCACCAAAGACACGCTGAAGCGGTGGACGACGCGCAAAGATTGAACCACTGATTAACACTGATCTGACACGAATGTGAAGACAGCCACAAAAAGGCGCGAAAAATGTTCCCCCTCCATCTTCCTGTAATCAGCGACGATAAGCGAAAATAAGCGGTGCCCGTTTTTCCGGCCCCGGCAGGGCGTTTTTTTGTTCGATTTCTAGTGATTCACATGCGTGGTCCGGGCAAATTCAGGTTACGTTACGGACATGCGCTCCTAATTCGGTCGTCGTCCGCCGCGCCGATTGACGAGCGGGGGAAAAGCCATTGTGAAAAGGATTGTGCCATCATTTAGAGCTGGTCATTTCACCCAATCGTCCCGGGCGGATCAAGCCTGGAGGCACGGCGTTCCGGGCTCTCGCGTTCACCGCGAATTAAAGGAAATCTGACATGACGTTTAAATCATTGGTCTGTGTTTTTGCCGGGTCAGTCTTAAGTTTATCGGTGGGGGTCGCCGCCGCGGATGTCCGTCCGGTTCTTTATTCGCCGCATGCCGCCAGGTTTGAATGCCATATGAATATGGGCCCGACGGGGGCCAAAGCCTGGATGCGCGGATACGATTTGCAGGTGATGAGTATCGACCAAGGCTCTCCCGCTGATGGCGTGCTGATGCTTGGGGACGTGGTCTATAACGCCGGTGGCACGACGTTCGGCCCTGACGCCGATCCGCGTATGACTTTGGGGAACGCCATTGGCCAGGCGGAAGCGACGGGAAAACCGTTGACGCTGAGGGTGGTCCGTCATGGCGGAAAACGCAAGGTTAACATGTCTCTGCCGAAACTGGGGGAATACTCCCCGACCTGGCCGGCCAAGTGTGACACATCAACCCGGATTCTCGACGCGGCCTGTCGGCAACTGCTTAACACGCAACTGCCTGACGGGAAGGTTGTCACGGACGGCGGTATGGGGGTCTTTCTGACGGGGTTGCTGCTGCTGGCGTCCGGAGAACCGGAGTTTCTTGACGGGGCCCGGCGGGCGGCTTACCACGCCGCGTCGCTGGATTACCTTAGCATCGACTACTGCAACTGGCCCATGGGGTATGGCGGCGTGCTGCTGGCGGAATACTACCTGGCGACGGGGGATGACAGCGTTCTGCCGAAGCTGGGTGACATTTGCCGCGATCTGGCCATGGGACAGATGAACTGCGGGTCATGGGGACACAGCAGTCCGTCCGGGGGTTACGGCGCTTTGAATCAGCCGGGGATTATCTGCGCCCTGGCGCTGGTTTTGGGAAAAGAATGCGGTGTCGCCGTGGATCAGACCGCCTTGGATAAGGCCTTGAGTTTTTTCGGGAAGTACGCGATGCTGGGAAGTATTCCTTATGGCGACCATATGCCCTGGCCGGCTTTGGACGACAACGGCCATAACGCGTCCGCGGCTATTCTCATGAAACTGGCTGGAAAAGACGCGGAGTCCGCGGCTTTCAGCGAATCCGTGGCCGCGAGTTACTGGATGCGTGAAGAGGGACACACCGGCGGGTTCTTTTCATTGGTCTGGGGACCTCTGGGCGCCGCCCTGGCGGGACAAGAAAAATTCCAGACCTTTATGGATTACCAGCGCTGGTACTACACCCTCTGCCGCACGTGGAAGGGCGACCTGATCCTGCTGCCCTACCAGGAAGCGTTAACTCGCTTCGACGATTCCAGCTACATTTATTTCGGCGGCGATTTTACCACTGGCGGATTGGCTTTGGCCTTCGCTCTGCCCAAAAAACGTCTGCGGATCATGGGCGCGGGAGAAAGTGTGTTCAGCCCGAACAGCGGGGTGGAAGGTGATCTTTTGGCCGCCCGCGATCACTACCTCGCCCGGCGGTGGGGAGACTGTGATCGGGTTCTGGCGGGAATGAAAACCGACACCCTGAAAACCGCCACGGAAAAAGGCTGGTTAAAACAGCTACAGGCCGCCCGTGAAGTCACCCGGGCTTCCACTGAACAAGTTCTTTTGGAAATCGAAAGCAACATGATCGAGGGGGCCGCCTACCGGGCCTCTGAACAATACAGCGCCCTGAAACGGTGCCTGGGTGAAGCGGGGGACGATCGGTTCGCCCAATTGGATGGCCAATTCGCGGACAGCCAGATTCAATGGTATATCCGGGAAGGCAAACAGTATTATGATGCGTGGGAAAACATGCAGGCATTCGCGGTCAAAAGCTGGGTCCCGCAAGGGGCGCAGGCCAAGCGGCTGATTGAGGGGTTGCCGACGTTGCGCCAGCCGATATGGGAACCTCTCTCGCCGACCTCACAACTGACACCGCAACCCTGGCGGACTCTGTTGCCGGAAAAGGGGGAGGACCTGCCGAAAGGATGGGAGACAATCTCGTTTGACGACCGTGCCTGGAAAGAGACAAATGGCGTTTTCACCCGGTTTGATCAAAAGGTGGAAGGGCTTGATCCGGAGGCGAAAGCCGCCGTTTTGAAAAATCTGACATGGCAGGAGAAAAAAGCCCTTGCCGAGATGGCTATCGCCGCACGCCGCGTTTTTACCGTCGACAATCCTGCGGGCGTGAGACTGCGGATACGACTGCGGACCGTCCGCCCGGCCGAAACCCGGGTCTATCTCAATGGTCAGCAGGTGGTTGAAGCCGTCCGCGGCCAGCGGGGTGGCTATGCGGCCATTGAGTTGGATGAAACGGCTCGTCAATTACTTAAAAAAGGGCAAAACCTGTTGGCTGTGTGGTCAAGCAGTCAGGGAACGGGGAGCAATCATCTGGACGCGGGGGTGGATATAAACCGTGTCGCCATTGAAAAACGCGCTCTGCCGGTACAGCGGGTGGACCATCCGGTTATGAATGACCGGGATGAGGATGCTGATTTCACCTTGCGCGTCCGCGAGCCTAAAAACAAGGCGCAACGGCAGTTGCGGGCGGATTATGACCGGAAAGGGAATCATGAGTTGGTGAACGATTTAGCGGACCGGGTGGCGTTTCGCAGAGATTTGGCCGAAGACGCGCTGGTCGCCCAAGGTCTGGAGGGCATCCAACCGGTGGTGGAGCAAGCCGGGAATCCGGACTGGAAAGTCCGCGCGTCTGTCTGCCGTGTTCTTGCCAAGGCGCAAAAGGCCTTCAAAAAAGCGGCGGATGAACCGGGTTTGGCATACGCGGGCGCCCAGATTCCGACGCTGGCCGGTTTGCTTTCCGATGATCATTTTTGGGTCCGCGTCCAGGCGGCGGTCGCCCTCGCGGAGTTCGGTGATTTGGCGACGGCCGCCGTTCCCGAATTGCTCAAACGCGTCAATGATCCTGATGAATGGGCGCGGGCCGCCGCCATCCGGACAATCCAGGCGGTCGACACCGACGCGGACTCGAGCATCGCCGCCGCTCTGGAGGCATTGAACACACCGGGCACAGCCTACACCGCTCCCCGGATCGCCTTCTCTTTGCTCAAAAAATATCCGGAAGGGGGCGACGGGCGCCTGGAGGCGCTGATCACTCTCCTGCGGAATCCACCTCAGGGAGGGGGAGGACTATTGCTGGTTGAAGCCATGGCCATGGCTGAATCCCTCGACCCCGGGGGAGAAAAGATGATCCCGGTTCTCATTGAGATCGTCAGCGACAAAACGGGCTATAGCCGCCAGCGTGGAAATCCCCGGGCGAAAGCCATTGAACTTCTTGGTAAATACGGCGCCAAGGCGTCCCAAGCGGTTCCACTATTGAAACACATTGTCGCCTCCGAAGAAAAAAAGGATCAAGGTGTCAAGGAAATCTGTCAGCGGACCCTGGATGCCATCAAAGGGAAATAAAATGGAATTAGACTTCAAACCTGATTTTGAGACGGCGCGGGAAGACTGGGCGGCGTTCTGGCGCGGCGAAAGCGCCCGGCCGCTGTTTCATGCTGTCGTCCCCAAAGACGGGGTCACGCCGACACCGCGTCCGCGTCCCTATGATTGCGCCTTCGGGGACTTGGATCCGATTATTGATCAGGCGTTGGCCTGGGCCGGGACGCATGACTTTCCGGGCGACACGATCCCCTCGTTTATGATCACGTTCGCTCCCGATCATTTCGCCGCGTTGCTTGGGGCGAAAATTGAGCGAAGTGAAGCGGGGAAAACCAATTGGGTGGAGCCCTGCCTGACCAGCCTGGATGATGTTGAGATCACGTTTCAGCGTGACGGCCACTGGTGGAAGCGGACGGTGGAGTGTGTCGAACGCTTCCGCGAACGCTGTGACGGGAAACTGATTATTACCGGGACGCATTTGCAGGGCAGCCTGGATGCCCTGGTCGCGCTCTATGGGACGCAACCGTTGCTGCTGGATATGGCCATGGATCCGGGAAAGGTCCATCGGGCCCTGAAGCAGGTGGACACGGCTTACCAGGAGGTTCGAACAGCTCTGACTGAGGTTTTGGACGTTTCCACATGGGGAAGTCTCAACCGCTTCGGCATGTACAGTCCGGGTGTCATCGATGTGCCCCAGTGTGATGTGTCCTGTATGATCAGCAAAGAGATGTTTGATGATCTGGAACGGCCCTATCTGGCCGCGGAAGTCGCGACCATGGACGCCAGTATTTATCACCTTGACGGCCCGGACGCCTTGCAGCACACTGAAAGTCTCTGCGCTATCGAGCGACTGGATATGATTCAGTGGATGCCCGGCGAGGGCTATTATGATGACGACTGGAGCGCCCTCAACGCCAAGATCGACGGGCTGGGGAAGGGGCAGATTTTCCAAGGGTATTACAACCTGACCGCCGCTGACATCGCCCGTATCTGGGAAACCTACACATCCCGCAAGTTGTTTTTCCATGTCACGCCGGCGATGTTAGCCGAACTGCCCTGGAAAGCGTGAAAGTCGTGAAAGCGTGAAAGCGTGGGAAGTTGATTCGGGACCATTGTGGCGTATTACCTCTTTGGAGTAGCGGTCCAATGAATTGATTCCCGACTTTTCGGACACTGAAAAAATAAACCATTGCTTTTACTCGGAATATGGTTACATGATTCGGCCACTGATTAGAGACAACCGCCTCCAACTGTTGTTGGCGAGTGTAATTCCGTTGTCCCGGTGAGTGTCCAGGTTCGACATCCTACAAAAGGGGTGATGTAATGAAAAAGTTTGTCATGTGCCTTTGTGTGTTCGCTCTGTCCGGTTATGTGTTCGCTCAAGCCGATGATGTCAAGGCAATCAAGGAGCAGCAGGCGGCCTTGAAGAAGAGTTTGGCGCAGGTGCAAAAGCGCTTGAACCTGCAGAAGGATCCCGAACTGGTCACATTGAAGCAGGCGGTTCAGGATGCCCAAAAAGCCTATAACGACGCCGCGGCCGCCAAAGTGAAAGCGGATCCTGAAGGGGCGGAGATTATCCAGCGGTTGGAGGCTCTGGAAGCCCAGACGAAGGCTCTTCAACCGGCGAAGGGGAAGAAGGAAAAACCGGCGAAAGCGGAAAAACCCGCCAAGAAGGGGCCCGGCAAAAAAGGGAAGAAAAACAATCAGGACGATGGAGAAGGCCAGGAAGATCCACAAGTGGATATCTTTAATTAATCAGGTGAGATGCCATCAGCCCTTCCCCGGGAATTTCTCGGGAAAGGGCTTTTTTTTGTCCCGGGCATACATTCCCGGGAACGTTCCCGGGACACAAAACGGGTGGGGGGGACGGGTACCGGGCAATAGCGGAAGCAGCGGCCGCAGCCGAGGCAGGCGGCCGGATCGGGACGGTAGTCGGTGTGGTAGTGACGCCGCGAAAGGCGGATCAAGTGAAAAGCCAGAACCACGCCGGCGTAAGCTCCCAGCCAGCGGCCGCCGGACTGGTAGCGGGAATAGATTTTCCGGGCGGTGGTGACCGCGTTTTCCCGGGATTGTCCGGACATGTCAAAGGCTTCGAGCCGTTCACGGTCGCTGGCGGAGATGGTGTCTGTCCGGGTCAGCAGCTCGGCGATGTGGACATCGGGATGGCGGTGTCCGATCCAGGTCGCCGCCACGCCGCCTCCCGCCCATCCGCCAATGGCGAGAAGCGGCAGTGACACAAGCGTCATGACCAAGGCGCGATGGTCGCCCGCCACCCCTCGTGCGGTTTGGCGGGCGGTTAATTCAGGTTTCTCAATGGCGCCGTAGGGACAGGCATGCTCACAAAGGCGGCAGTTCACGCACGTTCCCGGTGTGATTGCCGCTTGTTTCCAAGACAACCGTCCTCCCCATTCCAGCAACACGGAATAAGGACATAGAAACCGGCAATAGGGCCGGCCGATGACCGTGGCGACAGCCAGCACCGCCAAGGCGGTCAGCAACGCCGGCACGTGGCCGCCAAATCGGAACAGCGGCACAAAGGGATCCAACCGGCAGATAAAAAAGCCCGTGCCCGTGACCGCGGCGAACACGACAAATCCTAAAAATAAGTGCCGGGTGACACTGCCGACCTTATTCACCCATGGCGGCAGATTAAGGTGGCGGATCACAACCAGCTCTTGCATCGCTCCCAAGGGACAGACCGCCGCGCAGAAGACCCGGCCGAAAAACAGGGAAAAAACCAAGGGGGCCAGGAAGATGACGATGACACCGGCCGGTATAAGCCAGTCAGGATCGGTGACGCTTAGCGCCACGTTCTGAATCGCTCCCACCGGGCACACGCAGCCATGCCGGAAAAAACCGAAATAGCTGACTGACGCCACGGTTAACGCCACCAGCCCCGCGCGGCTCCGCCAGCGCAGGACCAGCGCCGCCGCCAGAGCCAGCGCCACGAGCAGCAAGCCGGTGTCGAGCCAGCCGAGCCAGCCGCTTTCGACCGCCGGGGCGATGGTCTCGGGGGACACGTGGCCGGATACAAAATCCGGGCGGGGAAAGCGGCTTTCCGCGGCGGCGGCGCTCATCAGTCCCGGAATGAGGATGATCACGGTGCGGGCCGGCCCTGTTCGCCGCGCGAGGTCACAGCCGCTGGAAACGTCCGGAAGAGGGCATGCTTTTGCGGTCATATGTGATCCCATAACTCGTGTGAAAATCATGTTGAAAAGCTGTTATAGCCACCGGATCCGCGGATGACACCTGGCGGATTCAGGCGCGCTGGTCAGGCGTCCCGCAGCAAGTATGGATGATCGGGGGTCACCCGCCGGATCGCCCGGGCCGGGCAAGCGACGGCGATGGCGCATTCATTGCAATGCCGGCACAGGTCGTGTTGAATCTGCAGAAACAGGGCGCCGTTGCCGAACGCGCCGCAGCCTTTCGCGCACATGCCGCAGCCAATACACAGGCGGCGGTCGATTTTATACTCAAAATAAGGTTCCTCAATGAATGTCCGGGAGATGGCTCCGACGGGACAGAGCTGATGCTCCGCGCCCGTGGTCAATGTTTTGGCGTCCGGCCTGAAATACCCCCCGCACAACTCGCAATAACCGCATATTTTGGCGGAGTGGACGCATTTGACAGCCGACGGATTGAGGACACAGTGGGTCGCGCAGCGCCCGCACTGAACGCACTTTTCAGGATCAATCTGCCACAACGGTTTGGCGGTGTCGGCGATGCCGCAAACGCCCCGGCCGGCGCAGGTTGAGCAGCCGCCCGGGGCGCAGGTGAAATCTCCGCGGGCGAACAATTTCACTCCCAGCGCGCCCAGGGCGCCCAGCGCCGCGACACGGGCGCCGAGTTTAAGAAAGTCCCGGCGGGACATGGGTTTTTCGGCTGGCGGGGGTGGGACAGGCGTCTTCTTCACGGGTCAGCGCACGGTTAATTTAACAGGACAATGATCGGAGCCCATCACATCGTTTAAAATGACGGATGATTCAACCCGGTCTTTGAATTCAGGATTCACGCAATGGTAGTCAATTCTCCAGCCGATGTCCTTTTCCCGCGCCCGGAAACGGTAAGACCACCATGTGTAATGTCCGGGCTCTTGATTAAACATGCGGAAGGTGTCCACATACCCGCTGCCGGTGAAGGTGTCCATCCAGGCGCGCTCTTCGGGTAAATAACCAGGGTTTTTCTCATTACTTTTCGGATTTTTTAAATCGATGGGTTTGTGGGCGATGTTGTAGTCCCCGCAGATGATCATATTTTTCCCGGCGGCCCGTAACGCGTCACATCGGGTCAGCATCGTGTCACAAAAGGCGAGTTTGTAATCCAGCCGGGCGCCGGCCGCCTGGCTGTTGGGGAAATAGCTGTTCAGCACCACGAAGTCGCCATAATCCACTTCCAGGACCCGTCCTTCGCGGTCAAACCGGTCATCCCCCGTAAGCGCCACGCGCAGCGGTTCGGTTTTGCTGTAAACCGCCACGCCGCTGTAGCCTCTTTTTTCGGCGGCCGCCCAATAGCTGTGGTAGCCGGGCACCTCCAGCAACGAGGCGTCCAACTGATCCGGATGAGCCTTGGTTTCCTGCAGGCAAAGGATGTCCGGGCTTTCTGACTGGAACCATTCCAGAAATCCCTTTTTCGCCACCGCCCGGAGACCATTGACATTCCAGGAGATTATATGAGCCATATCACGGTCCTTGGATTGAGATTGTCTTGAAAAAATAATGTGCTGTTAAGGTAACGCCTGACGGCTGATTGTCCATTACCCTGAATGGGAGAGACCTGGTTTGTGGGTCATGAATACTCCGCGGTCCGATTGGCGAAAGCTACATACCATCGTTGGTTTCCGTAACCATGACCCGGCTGTTCAGTTTATCCACGGAGAGAATAAAACGCCGGTCCCGGCAGACATAGCTGAGTTCCGGGCCGGCAGCGCCGCCATGGCTGAAAAATGTGTGGATTAAGGGTGTCTCTTCAGAATTCAGCAGGTCCACATCATCAGGCACCGGGTACGCTGTCCGAGCGCCATTTTCGCTTTTATCACCGGCTGAGATGATAAACATGGACTCTTCCCGATTCAGGGTCACTGTCACGGTCCTGCCGGTCGCCCGGGCGCGCATAGCGGCCATTCTCAGAGGCTCCTCCATGGCTTGCCTGGCGACACGGACGGCGACACCGGCGGGGGCTTTGGCGGTCCGGGGGAGAACCAAGACAAGCACCAGTGAGAAAATGGCCAGGACAACGAGAATCTCAACCAGTGTGAACCGCCGTCTATTCCCAGTTGTTGATATCCGCATTGTACTTGTCCCCTCCGGGGGATTTGTCAGCGCCGAGACTGGACAGATCAAATTGTCCATGTCGGCCGGGAAAATCATAGCGGAACGGCTCACCCCAGGGGTCAAGCGGTATTTTGGGAGGATCAAGATAGGGGCCATCCCATTTGGTATCGCCGGTATCCGTGACAAGATCCTCCAGGGTGTCAGGATATTCATCCATATCCAGGTAATAATCCTTGATCGCATTGGACAGCAACTTCACCTGAAGCTCCCCGGTTTTATATTTCGCTTTGTCGGCTTTTTTCATCAAGTTGGGGACCGCCAAAGCGGCAAGCAAGCCGAGAATCAGCAGCACAATCATCAATTCCAACAGCGAAAATCGTCGTGTCCGTCTCTTCATGACCATCTCCATTTTTTAGATTCCTGACTGCATGTCCATGATGGCCAGAAACATGGTGACCACAATCATCGCGACCAGCAGTCCCAGAAACAGGATAATCGCCGGTTCCAGCAATGCGAGGGCTCTGGCGATCATTTTTTTCAGATCTTTCTCATAGCGTTCGCCCACTTTTTCCAGCATGGTGGCAAGTTCGCCGGTTTCCTCGCCGATGGCCAGAGTTTGCACCGTCACCGACGGAATAAAGCGGCTGTGTGACAACGCGTCGGTCAGGTTTCCGCCCTTACGCAGTTCGCCGGCGACATGGGTTAGAGACTGACGCAACACTTGGTTTTGCAACACATGTCCCCCGAGTCTGACCGTGTTCAGAATACCGACTCCCCGCCGCATAAGAATGGACATTGTGCGGAACATTCTGGCGATATCAGCGGCCAGCGCCGCTTTGCCGACAACCGGCAGGCGCAGCAGCCACCGGTCCCTGAAAAGTTGAACCGCCGGTTTGCTCTTGAACGCGTAATACAGCCAGCCGCAGAATATGGGAACAACAATCAGCATCCACCACAGTTTTCTGAACCAGGCCGACACCGCCAGCAGGATGCCGGTCGGCGCTGACAATTCGCCGCCGGCCGTCAGCAAAATATCGGAAAATCTCGGGACAATCACGCCCAGCAATACGCCCACCACCGTCAGACTCACCACTAGAATGACCACGGGATAGATGGATGATGAGACAATAAACGAGCGCATTTCCCGCCGTTCATTGAGAAAATCGCGCAGATCCGCCAGCACTTCCGGCAGCGCGCCGGCTTCTTCAGCCGCTTCCACCAAGCTGGCGTAAAGCGGCGGAAATATCGTGCTTCGATCCCGCACCATGCGGGAAAACCGCCGGCCTTCGTGCAGCCCGCGCCGGATGTCCTCCACCGTTTCCCGCGGGTTGCCTTCCCGACATCCCTTGGCCACAATATCCAACGCCTTTTCCAGCGGGACATGGGCTTCGAGAAGCGGCACCAGGCGGTCCGTGAAATCAACAATGTCCAGTTCGGATCTGAATAACCGTGATTCGGTCTGACCGGCGGAAACTCCGCCCTCGCCAAGGCATTCAACCGGAGTCATGCCGCGGCGGGCGATCCTGCGCAAAGCGTCTGACTGCGAATCGCCCTCGACCAGGATTTCGCTTATCTTCGCCGTCGCGTCCGCTACTTTGAACCGATATATGGCCATGGTCTATTCGCTGTCCAATTGGCACACCCGGGCGACTTCCGCGCGGGTGGTTTCGCCCGCCGCCACTTTCGCCATCCCGTCCTCGAAAAGTGTGCGCATCCCGCGCTGTCTGGCGATAGCGGCCAGCTCACCGCTGTCCCGCTTCTCATTGATGCCCCGGCGCAGCGCGTCATCGATAACAAGCAGTTCAAAAATTCCGGTTCGTCCGCGGTATCCGGCCCCGTTGCATAGGGGGCATTTGTGCCGCAAAGCGGTATCCCCGCCGCAACTGGAACAAACCCGCCGGACCAGCCGCTGCGACATGACACCGAGAAGGGCGGAGGATATAAGAAACCCCTCAATGCCCATTTCCTGCAACCGGGCGACCGCTCCCACGGCGTCGTTCGTATGCAGAGTGGAAAAAACCAAATGCCCTGTCAGGGCGGCGTGAATGGCGATTTCCGCGGTTTCACGATCGCGGATCTCACCCACCAGAATAATATCCGGATCCTGGCGCACAATGGACCGGAGACCATTCGCGAAGGTGACATCAATCTTCGGGTTGACCTGAATTTGAGTCAATCCGTCAATCTGGTATTCAACCGGATCCTCAATCGTGATGATTTTCACCGAGTCGGAATTCAGCACTTGCATCACGCTGTAGAGTGTCGTTGTTTTACCGCTGCCGGTGGGACCGACCACGAGGATCATGCCGTAAGGCATCCGGGCCATTGTTCCGAACTGAGCGCGCGTGGTTTCATCAATGCCGATACTTTCCAGATCAAACTGGGAGGTTTCCTTCTCCAGCAGCCGCAACACAATGCTTTCGCCATGCACGGAAGGAACGGTGCTGGCGCGGACATCAATTCTGCCGCCGCCCACCGGCAAATCCATGCGCCCGTCTTGAGGTTTGCGCCGTTCCGCGATGTTCATTCCCGCGAGCAGTTTTATTCTTGACGCCACCGCCGGATACTGTGACGCTGGTGGTGACATGGCTGTGTTCAAAACCCCGTCAACCCGATATCTGACATTGAATTTGCGGTCGGAGGGCTCGATATGAATGTCCGAGGCTCCGCATTCCACAGCCCGCCCGAATATGGTGTTGACAAGCCGCACAATCGGCGCCTCCCGGGCTAGATCCTTTAAGGTTTTTTCGCTGCTCAAGTCAAGATCAGCGGCATCCTCATCCCCGGTTGAATAGAGCGAATCAAGCGTATGCTCTATCAGACTGCGCCGCGCCAGAACAAACTCAGGGACAACACCGAACATCGCCCGCCATTGGTGTGTGAGGCGCCCGATGTGGTACGGGTGGTAAACGGCCAATGTCACGGGTTCCCCCGTCATCTCCAGACCCGTCGCGGACGAAAAGCCCTTTTCCAGATCGTCCCCGTCAGCGTTGGCGGGAACCGCTTCGGCCAGCGCCATTGGCAGGCAGCCGTTCCCGTGAAGAAAGTCGCGTGAAACATTTTCGACCCGGATAGTGTCCTTGACGAGGTCATCGTCCGCCGTGCCGATACCAGTCATATTGGCGTAGATCATCAGGATGTCCCGTTCGCTGATGGCGCCGTGATTGACCGCCTCCCATTCGGACAACGGTTCCGGCGCGCTGTCGGCGCTGACGACACCGCCACCCGCCGCGGCGACGGCGGCCGCCACGTTCGCGGCCAGCTCCCGCGCTGGTAAAATTGCCTGGTTACCCGTTGACAAAGCCATGGCGTGTCCTACATATCCAATTTTTCACTGATTTTTTTCAATGCGGCCTGGTAACGCCGGGCCAGTCTTTCCGTGTCGGATTCATCCTGGACGACATTGGCCGTTATCAGCACCAACAGCTCAGACCGCCCCTCATCATGGGCGTTGCTCCGGAAAAGCGCTCCCACCAGGGGAAGTTTCATCAGCACCGGAATGCCAGTCTGTGATTTTGTCTCTTTATTTTTTATCAGGCCGCCAAACAGAACCGTCCCTCCGTCCGGCACAACGAGCGATGTGGACAGCCGACGGGTCTGAATCGTGGGCGAATCAATTCCGGAGGATTCCGTCTTGACCGCGTCGGAGACCTCTTGGACAACATCCAGTTTCACTTCGTTGCCGGCGGTGATATGCGGTGTGACCGTGAGTGTGACACCTGTGTCCGTATATTCTATATTCCGGCGGATTGTGCCGTCACTGACCCCGACATCGGAATAGTCGCCGGTGACAATGGGCACACGGTCGCCCACACTGATGATCGCCTCATTATCATTCGTGGCCAGAATCTGGGGAGCGGACAACACACTGACATTGGTGTCGCCGGCGACGGCCCGGAGAAAACCGATTCGGTCGTCGCCTTTCTCGAACATCAGCGCCATGCCATCGGTAAAGGCCGCGGGGGTCGGGGGAAAGCCTGTTCCGGACAACGCTCCGGCGCCGAGAACGGCGTATTTAACCAGATAATCTTGATACGTGGTCTGCGCGGCGTAGGAAAAACCGAACTCCGTTTTTTCCGACAACGAAATATCCGCGACAATCGCCTGAATCATCACCTGCCGGGGCGGCATATCAAGCCGTTTAAGCAAAGCCTCAGCCATCGTGTAGGCCCGTTGGGTGGTCCGGATCGTCAGGCGGTTTTGCTCGTTATCCGCGTAAATAATCAGTTCTGACGCGAAAATATTGCCCTCATCATCGTCATTCCGGGCTGTGGCGGAGGGAGGAGAAGGAGGTGGCGCCGCGCTGCCGACCGGCGCCGCTTTGGCTGAGACAGACTGGGTCGCCGATGTCCGCGGTTTTCGCGAGGTGGTTTTTGTATTGTTAAAAAAGACAGGCAGCGCTTCCGCCAAGTGCGCGGCGGTGCTGTGACGGACATTGTAGAAATATAAATTTTCCTGTTCCGAAGCGTCCTGCCGGTCAAGAACTTTTATCCACCGCTCAACTTCTTGAAGGACTTCGGGCAAAGCGGACGAAACAACCAGCACCTGCAAGCGGGGAAGCGCCATTATTTTTGTCCGGCCCTGCGATGGCGTGGCGTCCGTCGCGGGAAATCCCAGCACCGGAAGCAGGCGGTCAAGCTCCTCTTTTATTGTGGCGGTGTCGACATTTCGGCATCTGACCGCCACTTGCGGCCAATCAGCTTCACCTCTGATGTCAAGCAACCCGACGAGTTCTTTTATTTTAGACATATTGGCCGGCGATTCCACAATCAGCAAAGCGTTCAAATCGGCCAGGTCTGTCACGGTGGCGCCCTCGGTCAGGAAGGGTTGGATGTGCCCCATCAATTGCCCGCTTTTGCCGAAACGGATCGGCAACACGACCACGCTGACATTCGCCAGCGGCTCATGTCTGGCGAGCAGACGGCGCTCCCGCGCCATCTTTTGAAACGGCATGACATTAACCACGCCAGTATTGCGTGAGGCGTAGGCGCCCGAAAGCCACAACACATGCTCGAACATATCCCAGACTTCTTTGGCGGTCATTTCGCTGTCGACGGTCATGGTCACAGCTCCCTTAACCGCGGGATCAACCAGGTAGTCAAACTTGAGCAAACTGGCGAACAGCGGCACGACTTCGGACAGGGGCGCCGCGTCAAAATTCAGCATCACTTCCACCCGTTTGGCGGGATCAGCGATACCTTTGATAAGATTGCCGGGGTAGTCGTCCGCGGGCGCCGTCGGCGGCGGTGAGACGGGCCGTGGCGGGAAAGCCGGTCCCGTGTCAATATCCTGTCCCCGCGGGGGCGCGATACGATCCACAATCAACGGTGTCTCATCCGGAACCGACGCCTTAACGGCGGCCGGGGCCGACATGTCAAAGGGCGTTGCCGGCGGCCCGGAGTCATCTCCGGCGGCGTGGCGGGCGCCCAGAGCCAGCGTCACCACACAAAGCCGCCATGGCGTTCCCAAGCGTGAAAAAGTCCATCGGCTCAGTGTCATCATTGCCCGTCTCCTGTTTGCTGGGCCTTTTGGCGCCGCAGTTCCATAATTTTCGCCCGCGCCTCAAGCGCTTTTTTAATCCGTTCCCGGCGTTCCACTTCCGCCGCCTCCGCGGCGGTGGTGGCGGCGGCGGACGTTTCAGCGCCGCCGCTTGCCTCTTCTTTTTTATCGGGTGCCTGAACCACGGGCGGCGGCGGTGCTTTCTCGGCCTCCGCCCGCACGGCGTCAGAACTTCTCCTCTGACTGCGGGCGTCAGCGGTTTCAATGCGCAGGACCCGCTCATCCGCGCCCTTCGTGAGAACGGCTTCATAGAGGCTCACCTTGTCAAGCGTGTAGCCGGTGTCCGCAATCATATCTCCGGGTTTATACACATGCCGGCCGCTCCCCTCTCCGCGCCCCCCCTTTTTGTGGAAAAGGATGACAGCGGCGGATTCCCCGCCAACCGAGCCGACACCGATAAGCTCCATCTCGGCGTTACCCCTTTCCCCGTCGGCGCGGCCATTTTCAATATTCACCCCTTCGCTTCGAGTCGGGCTGAACACATTTTTTTCCCATAGCGTTTTCACCTGATCGTCATCCAGCGGCAGGCGTTTGGCATGGCCCTCCTGGTCAGGACTGATGTCACTTGGCCTGTCTTCCGCGCCGGTTTCGACATTCGAACGCCCCGTCGGTTCCGGGATTAGCCCGTCTCCTCTCAGCTCCGCCCCGCCGAGCGCCCGGGCCAGCCAAAGGGTCGCCGCGGCGGCGCCGGCAATGAGGACGAGATTGATCATTTTATACCATCCGCTCATGGAGTCGCCTCCCGGCTTTCAAACACGGCTGTTTCGGCCGCGGATGTGAGGTAATAGGCGGTGACACTGCCAGCCAGCGTCACACTGGACGCTTCCGTCGGATTGGTCGGTCGGATTGAGCAGGCCGTCCACGTGAACGGGCGCGGAAAATTCCGCACCGCCACCAAAAACCGGCCGATTTCTCCCATGGTTCCCGTCATATTAAGCGAAAGTTCCATGCCGCGGATCGTCTCAGAGACATCATCTGTGCGCGGGCGCCCCATTGTTCGAATGGTCACATTCGCCGTCCTGGCGACGCGTTCGAGAGCCGCCTGCACTTCCGTTGACGGGTTTGCTCCCCGCATATCCCAGACCAGCGATCCGGCCTGTTCCCTGACCGCTTGCCGCTCACGTGCGTGTCTGTCGGCGCGGCGCCGGGTTTTCGCCAGGGTTTTTTCCAGATCCTGTGTCTCGCCGCGCGCGGCCGCGATGGTCCGGGGCAGCGGCAGGGTGAAAGCGGTTTTGGGAACATACTTGGCCGCCACCAACGCGATCAGCAGGACGGCGACCGCCACCAAGAGCCGTCGGCGGCCGGATATGCTCTTCCATTTCGCCATCACTTTTTTCATTGCGTCACCCGCTCGTCAGCCGCTATCGGGCGCATCCGAACTTTAACTGTCATCGTGTTTTTATGGTCAACCACTTTTCTTAACGGCACAATATCAGCGAATTGTCCCGACTCCTCGAGAGTCCGCAGAAAATCCGTGTTATCTTCGGCGCTGCGCACATCAATCTCAACCGCGCCGTTTTTCCAGTTAAAGTTAGAGATCCAGAAGCCTTCGTCCAGCAGTCCCGTAAGGGCCATCAAGGTCTTAGGCAGAGACACACCGCCACCAGCCGCCAGAATGTTGAATTCATCCTGAAGGCTCTCAAAAACGGTGTCTGGACGGATTGTTTTCTCAAGCTCATCAAGCGTTTCCCGCAACGCCGCGTTGGTGGCTTGGACATCACGCAGTTCCGCCGCCGCGGCATAATATTTCACGCCGAGGGTCAATGCGACAATGGTTAGCAGATAACACGACAATACCGTGGCCAACAAGCGGCTTCCCCGGTTGCGGGCCAATCTGAACCCGGCGGGCAACTTGGGGCAAGTGCCCGCGTCGCGTTTTATCGTTCCCGCCAAACCGTACATCGCCAGAATGACCGCCCCGGCGAACCCCCGTTGGTCACCCTCAGGCGCCGCCGCCAAGTCGCCAAGCTCCAGTCCCGGAGCGGCGAGCGGAGCGGGGAGGGCGCCGAACACACCGGCGCCATCATCAAAAGGCAGGAGCTCACGTCCTGTCTGATTCCCCAGGGGCGGGGCGAAGGCCAGGCCCGGCAAACCGCTTTCCTCGACAGCGATATCCCCAAGGACGGGATCCATGGCCGCCATTGGAGGAATAAGCATGTCGATACCCCGCGGCATGGCGGCGACCGCGCTGGCCCAACGCTCCCATTCACTCACACG
Organism: Lentisphaeria bacterium; assembly: GCA_032251435.1. Taxonomy (GTDB): domain Bacteria; phylum Verrucomicrobiota; class Lentisphaeria; order Oligosphaerales; family MVZH01; genus JAVVEH01. The sequence goes on from JAVVEH010000019.1 coordinate 36,706, forward strand.
CGAATAATAGAGCCGGACTGTCAGGCGGGCGTCTTTGCCGCCGATGATCCGGTATCCCCACGCCAGGTCATCTTCGGCAAGGGGAGCGTGTTTGCCGACCTCGTAGCGCAAGGCGTTCCGCAGGTCATGGGAAGCCATGGCCGGCACGGAGACATCGGCCATGGCCACCGTCGGATCCCCACCGCCGACCACGATGACAGTATTTCCATCGTCACCCAGCGCCTCCAGGCCGACACCCAGCAACGCCGGGACGTCCGAACTGTCACCCGCCCCGCCTGACCAGTATGATACAACCCGGTAGCCGCTGTCAGTCTTCCGCAGCTTCACAGCGCGGCAAGACCCGTCGGCATGCCATGTGACACCAATAGACTGTCTGGGAGGGAAAAATTTCATGCGGATCAATATACCCGCGTCTTTTTCTTTTTACAGTCGGAACCAAGTCAACGCCAGCAGTGAAGCGTCATCGCTGTGCTTGATTCGCCTTGCGCGCCCCGCGGGTGACAGCCGTGGCGGGGCGTGAGGCGTGAGGCGTGAAAGGCGTGAAAGGCGTGAAAGGCGTGAAAGGCGTGAAAGGCGTGAAAGGCGTGAAAGTCGTGAAAGTCGTGAAAGGCGTGAAAGTCGTTGGAAGTCGTTGGAAGTCGTTGGAAGTCGTTGGAAGTCGTTGAAGACGTGAAAAGACGTGAAAAGACGTGAAAAGGCGTAAGGCGTGAGGCGTTCCCCCGCGTCATGGTTGGCCGGGCTCATGGGTGGAGAGGTTTCCGCGGCGGCAAGGCGGCTTTTCCCGTGATCGTATGAGTCCGCCGCATGTCTCCCTCCGCGCTGACCGCTGTCACCTCGATCGTGATCACGCCGGACTCCACAAATGAAAACAGATTTTTGAGTCTGGCGGCAAGAGTGGGATCCACAGACGCGAACAGATCCCCGGACCCCGCCAAATGGGCGCTTCGGTCAGCCAGAACATCCATCAACTCCTGTTCATCGAGGCCGGCCAAATACCGCAGCATGGCGGGGGATGAGGAAAAAAACGCCGGTTTTATCCGCTGGCGGCTGGTGTCGGCCCCTGGCGACACTGGGTGAAAAAAGTCGAGAAACTGTGTGGGAGACATCTCCGGCCCCATCAATTGGGCCAGCGCCGCGGACGACGGCAGCCAGAACAATTCTTCCCGGAACAGCGGTGCCCCGTTGCGGGGCAGTCCCGTCAACCCCGCCCGGTCATATTCCGGCCTCTCCATGCCATTCAACCGGGCGGCGTCAGCGTCGCCCCGGTCAATATAATCAAGCCAGGAATTCACAAAGGTCTCGACAGTTTGAATGGCCGCGAAGTCCGTTTCTTTCGCCAGAAACGCTTGGCGCATCGTCTCCACCCCCTGAACGGTGGCAATCGTGAAGCCAGCGGCGGCGTCTTTGATGGCCACATCCACGCGGACACCATCGACAATGACGCGATGAGGCGCCCCGTCGGCCAGCCAGCGTTCTCTTGTTTCTTCCGAGTTCCCGCGCGCGGTCAATAATGTCCGGGAGCCATAATCCCGTTTATCGGCAACATGCATCCACAACGCGCGTTCCGCGGCTGATTCCGCGGCATATCTGAGCATCGAAAGAGTCGTGTCGGTCTTCGTTTCCTTGCCCACGATTTCCGACCAGGTGGTCACATGGACAACCAGCAGAGCCATCACGGCTATCGATCCCAGAACGATCACGAGCGCGCTGCCACGGTCGCCGCCTGGTGACACGCGCGGTTGAATTGCTGATCTCATCGGTTTTTCACTTGGGTTCAGAACTGTTTAATACCGTATTCCGTCCGCCGCAACCAGCTCTCCCATCTGCCGTCCCGCCAAAACACCTGGATGGCGATGGCGGGTGGTGTCTCGCTGTGAACCGTGTCATAGTCCCATTCATCAAGCCATTGCCAGCCGGTCGCCGGATCGGCGTCCGCATAGGATAATTCGATATGATCAACTTCTTCGGATAATACCGATGTTGAGGCGTTCGAGAAGTCTCCCCCCATATCCTCAACAGGACGATCTTGATAGACCGCCACGAGCTTCGCGTCAATCACGCGGATATCAACAAAACGCAGCCCCCCCTCGTCATACGTGCCGGGAACATGCCGATAGACCAGACGGACAGAGTCAGGCTTGCCGTCAAAGAACACAAATGGCTCATCATCTTTGTCCCGCCATGAAAACGCGACGGTTTGTGACAAGATTGAATCAAGCGTGCGGTCCAAAGCCAGCAGATCCCGCATCCTGCGGTTTTCCAGTGAAAGGCGCCTCCAGGAATTGCCCACACCGGTCAGCGCCGCCACTAAAACAGTGGTGAGCAGCAAAAAAGCGGTCACCGCCACAAGCAGTTCCAGAAGCGTGAAATGGGTCTTCGCCTTAATCATCATGAATCCGTCAGTAGCCCTTCTGTTCCATTGTTTTTTCCATGGTGAAGCTACTGGTTTCCTCTTTGTCCACCCCGTATACTGTGACCTTCATGCGGGCGAGCGTTTTCCCGGCGATGGGCTGATCCGCGTAATCCGGCAGGTCCGCGGGGTCCAGCGCTTCACAGACAACCGAAAAACCCTCGGGCAGGAATGCGGGGGGAATCTCCTCATCCGGGCCGGTCAACAGGTGGAATTCCAGCCCTTGCTCCAGCACGTGTGTCCTGGCCCAGCGGCGTTGGGCGCGTAGAATCCGGCCGCGCGCCGTCCCGAGTATCTGCAACGTCAGGACCAGGGAAAGGCCCAGGATGAGCGCCGCCACCATGACTTCAAGCAGGGTGAATTTTTTTTCGCGCATGTCGCGGACTTTCAGGTATTTTGGCATCATGGACCCAAAAGGTGTCACGGTGTGAAACAGGGCATCATGCATGACCCGTCTCCAAGCGGAAGCCCGTGCTTCGCCCGCCGGGCTACGCAGGGCATGCTTCTTCTCCGACCTCACATGGCCGCGCCATGCGAAGCCCGGAGGGCGAAGCATGGTGGAGCTGATGGGATTCGGGAATTCAGCACGAATCAGCTAAGCGGTTGCTGATTGGTTGCTATTTGCCCGCCATGCCGGCGTAAAAATCGGCCTTGCCGACTTCTAATATCCGCCTGGTGTAGTAGGCCGTTTTGTAGGTGTTGTTGACTATCTCAGCGAAGCCGAAAAGGAGGATGGAAAAAAGAAAACCAAAGTAGCCGGCCATGACACCCAACTCGGTGCCTTCTAATATCTGCATGCCGCTGCCAAGCAAACCAAGAACGCCGAAGAAAACTAGAATACAGACAACGCCGTTGATTGACGGCTTGTCAGGTTTGGGCTTGTTTTTCCAATGGTTCGGATCGGGGTGTCCCGCGGGCTTCCGGGGAAGCTCAGGTTTGGCTGTTCTAGCCGGAATTGTAAACAAACGTTCACATCCCGGACATTCGACCTCTTGTCCGGACAGGTCTTCCGATGATTCAAGTTCCTGTTTGCAGTGGGGGCAGGTGTAGGCGCGCATGACAAACCTTTCTACAAAGTTTGATGTCAATTGATGTCATCACTAAGGCCGTCGACAATTTTCCGATATGCCGGCTTCTTCAGGCTGCAGGCGACGAACTCGGTCATCTGCCCGACATCAAGAAGCATGCCCCCGGCGATGTCTTTGAATGTTTTGGGCGGGACGGGTTTTCTCCCTTTGGGGATGGTCACCCGGGACACTTTTTCGCCGCCTTTGCCGAGCACATAACCGACGAAGTGTTTACCGCTGCGAAAGGACACATCGCCTTTGGTTTCGCACTTCGCCTTTATGTCGTCAGAATTGAACTTTCCGTTGCTCATCCCACGCCCTTTCTCTAGCTGACAACGAGGCTGTCCAGGAACGACCGCTGGGAAAGGAGCGCTCTGGAGAAGTTGTCGTCTTCGTGAAGCTCGCGGATAAACTCTTCGATCTGCTCTTTCAAATCCTCCACCGCTTCAAAGGAGTCGTCGCCAAACCCCAGGGCCTGGGGCACGTCGGGGGCTTTGGCCAGCCACGCGTCTTCGTCGGGCGACACGATAACGGAAAGAGGCGTTTTTAGGGGGAGGGTCGCCAGGCGCTGGATAGTCAGTGACATGTCGTGTTCTCCCGTGTGGTTGTGAATGTGCTGTTCATTGGTGACATAAGCCGTCAGCTGAGCCGGCTGGGACGCGGTCTGGGCGGGTCTGGCCGCGCCGAGCCAGCCCACCGGATCTGTAGCGTTGAATAGACCAGGGTAAAAGGGGTTTGGTTGCGCGGGCACGGGTCACTTTCCTCCTGTCGCGGTCTGTCTGAGCTTTTTGGCCTCTTCAAGTTTCTGGCCGAGCCACCGGTGGAATCCTTCGGCGGCGGCCTGGTTCATCACCACGCCGGTCGTGACAAACCGGATGAGCGGAGGGTTCTGGGGATCCCTCCGGACTTCGCTTCCGAGCTTGCCGCCTTCAACGGTGTGGGTGACCTTTTTGGGCAGCGCGGCCCGTTCGACGTAGAAGTGCATGGATATATCGGTGTTGGGGCACACGCCGCCCCAGCAGCCGGTGGCGTATTCGGGGTTGTGATCGTCTGGGAAGACGAACTGGAAGGTCAGTTCACTCGGTGGGGTGTCGGCTCGCTTTACCATTGTGTGTATCCTTATTTTCCGCCTTTTTGAGGGAGGCAATATAGGCGGGGAAACGGGGGCTGTCAAGTCAGGCGGTTTTCTCAGAGGAGCCGCCAGGTTTTTCTTTTTTAATGCCGTGGCTGTCGAGTATGGCGTCGGCCATGGTTTTTATGGCGGCGCGGGAGTCCGGGGTGAGCCGGTGCCAGTTGGCGGCCAGGGGGGCGAGGTCCTCGTGGGAGGGGTCCCGGGCTTCGGACAGGCGCAGGCCGAGGACGGGCATGAGACGCTCGAAGGTCTCGAGGGTCATGTTCCGGATATCGCTCCTGCCGTTTAAGTAATCGTTAACCGTTGATTGAGTTATCCCCACGCGCCTAGCGACCTCGGACTGCGAGGTCCGCAGGCAGGCGGCACGCAGGGCCGAGAGTATCCGTTCCGAATCCATGTAGCCGCCTTTCCAGCGCCGCCGCATGATCGCCGCCTCATCCCCACTGAGAGAAAGCAACGCGGTCCCCAGCTCATTCTCTTTTTTGACAAGCCGGCGAAAATACTCGTTCCGCATGGAGGATGTCTTAAAGAACTTAAACCGCCTCTTGCCGCCATCCGACCACTTCACACCATACGGGCTCGGCCGCCCTGGTCTGTCATATTTCACTACAGGCATTACACACTGACCTTGGTTGCTGTTTGGTTGCTACTTTTAGAGGGAATTACGCAAATATAACGGCGAATAACGAAACATCAATACACAAGGAAAACCACCACATCCCCGCACAAAACCAACACATAAGCACAAAAAAAGCCCTATTCAAAAGAATAGAGCTTTTAAAATGGTGGAGCTGATGGGATTCGAACCCACGACCCCCACGTTGCGAACGTGGTGCTCTAGCCAACTGAGCTACAGCCCCGACCTTAAAACCACACACAGGACAGCCCCTGTGGCAAGCGCCAGGAAAAGGCGCGGAAGGAAGGGAAAATGGTAGCGGCTCAGGGACTCGAACCCCGGACACGTGGATTATGATTCCACTGCTCTAACCAACTGAGCTAAGCCGCCACTCATAAATTGGACGGTTAATATAGTGACTCAGGGAGACGATGCAAGAAGGCTTGAGATTTTTTTACAGCCATTAAAAAAACCGGGACACGGGCGGTCGCGGCACCAGATCCACAGGCCCAGGCAATGGGAGCGCGACTCAAAACGCGCCCGGTATGGGGCGCTTGCTTATGCCCGCCGGGACGTGTCACCAGAGCTTCGGCCGGGCCGCTTGAACAAGATTGTCCCTGAAAGCAGGAATAATAACAGCATTCCCGGTTCAGGAATCACCGTGGACTGCCAGGCGCCGATATGGGTTCCGTCCGAAGCCGCGTTCCAGCCCGGTGAAGTGGGCAGCAACGCGTAATAATCCTCAGGCCCGGTCAGGCTGTTCTGAGTAAATTGCGGATCCGCGATCACCGCGTCAACAAACACAAGATCCCCGCCGATATCCACCCACCCCGCTTCGGGGCGGGCGCCCGCCGGCGCGCCGTCAGGAATACCGGACGGGAATTCCTCGGGGTAGCGGTTGACGGGATTCGCCCACCATAAATCCCGCGAGAAATTGTTATAGAACAGGGCGTTTTCAACGGGGAGGTCAGCGGTCAACGACCCGCCTTCGGCCGTCGTCCCGAAATACATGCCATACCACCAGCAGTTCGTGATCAGATTGTCCCGGATCGCGAAATTTCCCGCGTTAAAAGTGGCCGCTTTGACAGCGAATAAATCAATGCCTGAACGGGTGTATGACACGTCTCCCCAGGGAGTCACATAATAACCCGAAGTCTCATCAACAGGCACGTAAGTCACGGCCCCGTCAATGGTATTGTGCGACAACAGGACCGTGCCAGTGGGATATCCAGAGGTGTCCGCCCGGTAGACAATGCCTGTCCGCGTGCCGGAGATGTAATTATAAGACACGTCCGCTGTGCTTCCCGCGCTCCCCGCCGGGGCGTCCAGACGCACACCATAAGTCGAGCCTTGGTCGGCTTTATTTTCATAGGACGTTGAACCATGAATCCAGTTCTCCGTGACGGTGCAGCCTCCGGATCCTCGAAAGCTCACCCCGTCCCGGAGAAAGTCACTGATTTCGCAATGTTGAACGGTCATATTATCACCCGTTCCGATAACCCCGTAGCGGCCATTGCGGATCACACAATTATCGACCGTCAGATTGGCGCCTTGGCTGGTGACTAAATAGCCGAATTCGCCATTGCCATTCGCATTGGAAATTTCCAAATCCCTGAGCGTCACGTTGGCGGAAGGCACATTAACAACAGACTCGCCGTGATCCGCGTCCGTGCGGAACCCCTGGATATGCGGGCGGGCTTCTCCATAGGCTCCGATTAACGTCAGTTGCTGCTTATTGATAGTGAGGTGCTCGCTGTAGGTTCCCTCGTGAATGATGATCGTGTCACCATTGGCGGCCGCGTTCACCGCGTCTTGAATCGCCGTGTAGGTCTGTCCGGCGCCCACATGCAACTCCGCGGCCCGAACCGTCATCAAGAGGGACACAAATAGTCCCAGGCTGACTACCGGGAACCGCGGGAACCTGAATTGTTTGTCTGAAAAACACATGTTATAAGCGCCACGCCAGCGGAATATGGATGCCGGGCATAAACCCCATGGGGCTAATCTACTATCAAATAGGACAATTTCAAATTCACCGCTCCGCGTAGTTGGTTTCCAGCCAGCGCCGGTAATCACCCGAACGGACGTTTTCCACCCAGTCGGGGTTGTCCAGGTACCATTGAACGGTTTTCTCCAAGCCGGAGGCGAAGGTCTCTTTCGGGCGCCAGTTTAGATCCCGGCGGATTTTGGCAATATCCATGGCGTAGCGGAAATCATGGCCTGGGCGGTCTTTGACGAAAGTGATCAAATCCCGGCGGTTCGCCTTGCCGGTTTTTTTCTCGACTAGATCACAAATCATGTCCACCACATCGATATTGCGCATTTCGCAATCGCCGCCCACATTATAGGTCCGCCCGGCTTCCGCCCGGCTGAACACGGCCCAAATGGCGTCCGCATGGTCATCCACATAGAGCCAATCGCGGACATTCGCACCCTTTCCGTAGACGGGCAGCGGTTTGCCTTCCAAGGCGTTGAGAATCATCAGCGGAATCAACTTTTCAGGAAAATGGCGGGGACCGTAATTGTTTGAGCAATTCGTCATCGACGTGTTCAAGCCATAGGATCGCTGATACGCCCGAACCAAGTGATCGCTTCCCGCCTTGCTGGCGGAATACGGGGAAGACGGATCATACGGCGTGGTTTCCGTAAATTTCCCGTCATCCCCCAGCGAGCCGAACACCTCATCCGTTGACACGTGATGGAAGCGGTGATACCACATCGGGCGGGTATCACCGGCCCGGGCGGGGGCGGTCTCTTTTCCCAGCCAACGCTCACGACAGCATTCGAGTAAATGAAACGTGCCGATAACATTGGTCCGCACAAAGGCCGCCGGCCCCACCAAGCTTCGGTCCACATGGCTTTCCGCCGCGAAATGAATCACCGCGTCGGGTTCCCATGCCGCGAAGATCTTTCTCAGCGCCGGCAGGTCGGTGATATCCGCATGCTCGAAGGCGTAATTCGCGGCGGCGGCGATACTGGATAGATTAAACGGATTACCGGCGTATGTCAACGCGTCCACATTGATGAACATGTGCTCGGGAAAATCCCGCACGCATTTGAGTAAAAAACTGGAGCCGATAAACCCGGCCCCGCCCGTGACAATGATGTTCATGGTCTCACCTATCTCAACAGCGCTTTAACTAACGGATTATCCCACGTGGTCGCCACGCGGTCATGAAACTTATCTAAACGGGCGAGCCGTTCCGCCAGAAAAATTTTCTCGTCAAGGGAATCGGGGACAGATGCCAACTCGTCTTGAACTTCTTGCAAAATATCCCGATAGGCGGCCATTTTCGCGCTGACCAAATCCGCCACCGCGTTCTTAAGAATGCGCCCAAACGCATCACTGGCCACATAAAAGTCTTTGCGCTGCTCCGGACGGTCAATTTTTTTCACCGCGCTCCAGTCCTGCAACTGGCGGATATTCATGCTGGCGCTTCCTTTGCTGATATTAAGATCGCGTTGCATGTCAGCCATACAGCGCGGGCTTTCGCTGAAATACAGGTAGGCGAAAATTTTTCCGATCACCCGGCCCATTCCCAGCGATTGGGTCGTGGCGCCGGCGTTGTCAATCAATGTTTGAATAATCGTCGAACTCGTTTCCAAACCCATTGCGTTTCCCTCTGCAAAAAAACGGTCGCCCGGAACGTGGCGGGAACCCGCCACCGCCCGGCAACATCCTCACTGTTCAATTAAAAATGAACATAAGCCCGCGTCTCTCTTTTTCAACACGCCACCGGTGAAAAGCCGCTTATCCGACCCCGGCTCGCGGGCGAAAAGCGGGGGGATGCCGCATATCCAGGACAGCCCCTTGATCATCGATGGAATCATTTGGATTGGCTTCATCCTTTTCGACCCATTGGATTAAGGCGAAAACGGGTTATTGGTTACATGGACACTTATCACGCGCCGGGTTCATGCGCGGCGCTGATGGGCCACGCACCAGTCACGTAAAGATGTCAGTCATGAAAAACCATGCCCGCCTCGTCAGTCTGTTCATTTTTCTCCTTCTTCTGAGCGCGTCCGCTCAGGAGGAAGCGCTCACCTGGCGGCAACGCTTCCACGTGCCCTCGTCCACCGGCAACCTTTATTTCACCCATCAATGGGACACAGATACGGGGTTGCGCTTACGCTTCAGCGATCCGTCCGGTGGTTTGGAAAGCGTCATTCTCATCGCCCCGGGCGCCTACGAGATCCGCGTGCCTCCCGCCGCGGGGCTGCCGTTGCCCTTGAAGACACCCCCCCGGGTTAACAAATCCGCGTTCCCGGAAAAGGCGGGGGCCGTTGAAATCACCGTGAAATTCAGAGAATCTGAATGGGCGTTTTTCGTTGACAACCGGCGCCTTTTAACCATATCCGCCCCCTTTTCGGCACCGGCTGATTTACAGCAACCGGTCGAGGACATCCCTGCCGAGGATGACGACGATCTGTTTTTTCAAAAAACCGAACCTTTCACCTTTACTGACGATTTTTTAGTGCCGGAAGGAGAGGGCGGGGCGCTCAGCGCCTGGACAAAGGCCGCCGGCGTTTGGGAACTGCACACCGCCGTGGACAACTCAGTCGCCCGGCAGACAATCGTTCAAGGCGCCGCGAAGCATCCGGAACCCTCCCGCAGTCCCAATTTTTATAGCCTGCGCGGGAGTGGATCACCGGGAATCATCACCGCCGGCTACGATTTTCATGACGACTACGCCATCGAGGCGGCGCTTTTGACCCAAGTCGGCGAGGCGGGGCTGGTTTTTTACAGCCGGGACGGCGCCGCCGCGCACGCCTTCACAATTTCTCTTGTCGAGGGCGCGCCGAAAGCCTTGTTCCGGCTGTGGCGATCCAGCGACACGGATTGCCGCGTCCGCGAAGTGTTTGGCGCCGCCACGGCGGATGTCCCTTTGGGGCAGTGGGTCAAATTGAAAGTTGTCATTCAGGATAACCGCGTGCGCTGTTTCATGGATCACACACGGGTGTTCGACGCGCAACTGTCGTTACCGGCCGGCGGCATGTACGGGCTGTTCACGCATGCGGAGGAGCCCATTCGATTTGATGATGTGAGCGTGAGCAGCTTCCGGGATCTGGATCTGCGCGGCGTGGAGGGTCTTTTGGGTCATGCGAAACGAATCACCGGGGCGTTCGCCGGGGACATCAAGCGGAAAGGCTGGTTCAAGCGGAAACGCCAGCCACGGTTGACGTTATCCCTGCCGCATGACCATCCGGGAGGGGAGCTGGTTATTGGCGCTTACACCCATGATCCTCATTATTTCAAATGTGATGTGACCCCGCTGGAAACAGCCTTCACGGTCGGATTGGTCGTCGGCCACACAGGGCCTGACACGCCACACTTCCGCCTGGTCTACGCCTTTAAAGACGGCCGCGAGCACTTCCAGTTGGAAAAACACGTGCCGGGGAAAACGCCTCACGTGCTGGATTCTTTCACCGTGCCGGCGGCCGAGGAGCATCTCCGTTTGAGCTTGGCTTGCGACACCACCGAGCCGGGAATAATCAAGTTTTACCGGAACGGAACGCTGGTGTTGGGAACGCTCATTGAGGACAGCCTGACAGGCGCCTCCGGAGTGTGGGTGCCCGAAGATTCAAAAGTCGCTTTCGCATCCTTTGAATATGATTTTTCTCCCCCCCCTGTTTTCCGGAACAAATTTGAAAAAAACCGCACATTCGCCACGGATCCCTTTATGCGGCACTGGTCTTCTCCCGAGGGGGAATGGATCACCTTGCCCGATAAAACCACTTGGTTTAAAAGTGATTTCCACGGTCGGTTCGCCATCCACATGCCGTATGTTGAGAACAGCAGCGTCCATTTCTCCGTCCCGGAGGGAGAAATGACCGGCGAATTAACCGCCCGGGTCGAAAAGGAACACGTGAACCTCTATCGCGCGGCGGACGGACAGCCGCCCGAATTAGTGGCATCCGTACCCGTCGCTTCCCTGAAACCGGGCGGCGGCCCGCCCGATTCGTCTTCTTCGGAGGTGAAACTATACGCCGTGGACATTGAAAACCACTTGGTACGGATCACCAGCGGGGGTGAAACGCTGGCCACATTTTATCTGCCGGAACCGCTGACTGGACGATGCGCGCGTGTCGAGGGGTTCTCCACCCGTGATTTGATGCACAGCCGTGTCGACCGGTATAATGTCCAGGATTTTTTATTTAATGAATCCCTGCATAATTGGACACTGAACGGCGGCAGTTGGGAAATTGTCAACCGCTTTCAATGTCAGCCCCGCTGGTCGCACATGAACGGTGAATCCGCGCATGGCTTGGCCGCGCTGTGGAACAAGTACGCCTTTAAAGGGGATTTCTGCTTGGAAATGTACGCCGGGATGCGCCACGGCTGGTACGAGCGGGCGGGCGACTTGAACATGACGATTATGAATACACGCGGCACCCCCAGCGAAGGCTACACCATCACGACCACGGGCTGGGATCCGGATCACTCCCAGCTATGGACGACATTGTATAAAAACGGGAAGGAACTGGCGCGGTCATCCAAATATTTGGTTCCCCGCATCCGGGAAGATAACGAGCGCCGGGGCTACAATCCTCTGCTGTCGTCCGCCCGGCCGATCCACGGGGCCTGGTACTATCTTAAATTGCGCCGTGTGAACGATGTGATGGAGTTTTATTTCGACAACGAGCTGGTTTTTTCGGTCCGTGACCCGGATCCGATTTCCATGGGCTCTTTAGGCATCTGGACATACATGAATTCCATGATGGTCGCCCGGGTCAAGTGCGCGGCTGAAGACATCCGGGCCAAGTCCATTCCCGTCACCAAGGTTCCGCTTGACTATCAGCTCACCGCCCAACCGGCACCAGGCGCCGGGGGGGGGGGCCTCCTGGATCAGAACAACCAACCCTATCCTCTCACCGGTCCTTCTCATTGGACAGCGCGGGATGAAGTCGGGCAAGCCGCCTTGACCTGGCACACGGACAAAGACGGCACGCCCTACATGACCGTTGAAAGCCGTTTGGGCGGCGGCGGCTTTTTCGCCGCCTGCGACAACACCCCGGCGGCACCCGTGGAGTCCATCGCCGGGTGGTTTATGCTCGTCAAACGCACCCGGGGAGCCCGCTTCAATTTTCATTACGCCTTGGGTCGGCAAACACGGGCGGGTGATTTTCTGCCGGAGAGGCATCTGTTTCATCACCTTTCCGGTTCCGATTTAGAGACAAGCGGGTATCTCAAGGGCGGCGAAACCGCCATCCCATCAGACATCCCGCCGGGACCGGATTGGCACACACGTGGAGAATGGACACCGGTTATTGTCTGGATTGATGACCATGCCAGCGCCTCCAGCCAAGCGACGACGGGCTGGAGCGCGCGCCCTGAAGGGTTTGGCAACCCGCAACCCAGCTACGTCAGCCAGGGACTCCTTGGCAATGCCCCCGGCGAAGCGTATGCCGTTAAAAACGTGACCCCCATCCGGTTTGATAAACCCGTCTTCACCGCCAAGTCAAGCGGGTCCGTGAGCTTTTCCGTATATAATCAACAGGGAAAAGGGATTGGCGAAACCACTGACATCGACGCGGTGAACGCGATGCTGCCGGACTCCCCCGCCAACCCGGGTTTGCGGCGGTTCTATATCAGGGCTCAAGCCGGGGACACGACGGTTAATTTTCCTGTTTGGTGGATCCATCCGCCCCCCCTTCCGGACATCACCATGGCCTGGCACGAGACCGACGGCGGAAAAGTCACATTCACCACCCCCCCGGGGATTCCGGACCATCGTTTTCTGCGTCTCGGGCGGGCCACGGCGAACGGCATGCCCGTGGCGCTTGAGCAAACGGCCATCAACAAACTGGAAGGACACCTTCCCAAACATAAAAGTATTCACGCCGACTCACCTCTGGAGCTGCGGTTTGAAGCGGGGTCATATCACGTCAGTGATCAGCTTGACTGGCACCAGGTCAAGGTGCCAGCCGTCCCGGTTCTGATGGACTTAAAAGGGCCTCTGGGCATCGCGCTGTCCTTTGACGACCGCGCGCCGGCGGCACCCCTTGTGTTTGACGCGAAGCGCATGACCATCCGTGAAGATCCGGGCGCGCCCGGCAGTTATTTACGGGTGAGCAACCAAGGCGCGGCCAGCCGTTTGCAAACCCAAATCAATCAATCCCTGGATCTGAGCCGCTTCCCCTTGCTGCAATTCAACTACCGGGGAGGGGCCATGGCGAATGTCAGTTTATCAGCCGGGCGGCTCAACCAGATCGCCTTTTCCGAAGACAGGCACCCGGGCAAAACGGTCCGGCTGGCCGACACGGGCATGATTCAAGATGACCAGTGGCATGCGTGGCTGGGCATGTTACCGGACGCGGTCAAGGGGGGAACATCCATCACCAAAACCTTCGACATACCTACTCTGGTATTCCGTTCCTATGACAAACGGGATCAGACCGGCTTATACGCCACCTTGGATGTGGACAATGTGGTCGCCGGACCCGTGATTTCCAGTCCGGACCAACTCATCTTGACTCCGGACTATTACGCGCCCCAGGGTGTCAAGCAAGTCATGTTCTGCGTTTACAGCGGCGCCACCCCATATATGAATCTACCCGGAAAGGACCGTGACGCGCTGCGCTGGTCCCATACGGTCCCCGGTGAACCCATCCAACTCAGGCACCTCCCCCCGGATGGTGTCGCGCACATGCTTCTGAAAGCCCGCGGTGCCGGTGACCGTGATTCCGCCGTCTTTGATGTGCCTTTTCTCGTTGACACCACCCCTCCGAAAGTCACGTGCTCTCTTAGGTCGACCGCCAATCCCGCCACAAACGGACAGATCCTGAATGTGGCCATTGACTGTGACCAGGGGGCGCCGCTGGATCCCGCCCAACTGGGCGTCACGTGGAACGGTCATAGCGGGACGCTGGAAGAAGGGATGGCCCGCTATGCCCACGCCGGTAAAACCGGCGAGCTGGAAATCAACTGGCCCCGCGTGTTTCGAGAACAGTTGAAGCAAACCCGTGACGGTGACTTGAACCGGATCACGGTCACTGGCATCCGTGACGGCGCGGGAAACAGGCTCGCGGATATGTCCCTGCCCGTCGTGACCAATTACGCCAAGGACCAGCTTGGTCCCGCCAGCCTGCCTGCCCGCCTGCCCGCCAGTGTGCTTTGGCGCGGGGACTGGCTGGATGACTCCGCCATCGGATTAGCCATTTCAGTGAAAAATTCATTGTCCCTGCATACGGAACTGGGCGCCTCTTCCTATGTGGAAGCGAAAAATCAAGCGGGTGACCTACAGGTTTGGAAAGCCTTTTCCAGTGGTCAATGGCACTTGACCAAGTACCCGCTTTTCGCGTTTAACATCCGCCGCCCCAAACACGCGGGAGAACAGGACCGCGTGAAAGTGGAACTGTTTGTCAGCTTTAACCGGCGTGAGCTTTATGTCTTTCCCGTGGGCGGGGACACCGACACCGGGTCGTTGAATATGACGTTAGGGCGCTCCTTTGACTGGAGTGAAAAAACGTGGACGGGAGGTGTCATTGATCTGGAAAAAATCATGCTTGAAACATTAACCCGGCAGCTTATCCGGGACGCCACGCGCGGCGGAACATATAAAGCCGGCGCCGACAGTTCGTATCGCGCCAAGGCGGCGGAGACTCTCGCCCGGCAAAGTGTGCGCATGGTTGGATTCCGCGTGGTTGGAGCCCCCCTCAAAGACGTTCTGCACATCAAAGATATGTGCGTCAGCAAAGATTGGAACGATGAGGATGTGATCATCTTTGACGGGTATGATGTCAGCGGCATGGCGGGCATCACAGTCAAAGCCGACGATACGGAAAAAGAATTTTCCGGACTAACCCTCAGACCGGCGAAAACACCCCGGTCCGAATGGCTGTCCGTCCGCTTGCGGGACCGGGCCGGCAACCTTGGTCCTACGCACCTTTTCCCCGGCAAACGATGAGCAGTCAATGGCTTTGGAGACAACCGCGGCGAACGCGGATGAAAGAGTTACTCCTTGATCGGAAACACCCGCTGGATAAGCGGATGGCGGGGAAGCGGGGGGTTGGGAATGGTGTGGCCGATCAGCCTGATGTCTCCGGAATCTGACAACACAGCGAAGCCCTCCCAACTCTGCGGCAGGCCGATATACGTAGTCCGGCCAATCGTTTTTTCAATGCACCGGTGATGATGCCCAAACAGCCAGTGTGAAGGATGAAAATGGTCCGCGATCGCCTTCCCGCCGACAAACCCCGGTTCGCCATAATGCTCGAAGCCGGCCCGGTTTTCAATCCCCAGACCATCAGGACAATCGTGAGAAAGAACGATGTCCACGGTGTCAGGGGCGTGACTCAGGCACATGTGGATGTCTCTGGGCTTGATGACCGAACGCTCGGGTGTCACGTGCGCGTCCATGTAGGCGGCCCCCCCGAGCGCCAGGAAGGCCCGGGCGTCTTTTGTGTGCACGGTGCCCCGGGGAAGATGCGTGATACGCTCACGGTATCGTCTCACTAAACGGTCAAAATGGTCAAAATCTTCATGATTGCCTTCGATAAAGGATACCGGCCGACTGAAGCCAGGCTTCCCGCGCCCGAGAAAGCGGCGCAGAAACGGCTCGTACAAACCGAAATCGCCAAGAACAATCACATCCGAAACCGTCTCGTTCAGCAGGCTTTCCGCCGCCTCAACTTGTCGATTGATCACGTCGTACCGGCAATGGGTGTCGGTAATAAACAAAATCATTGCGGCACCCCGACTTGGCCGAAAAAGTCGTAGCTCATACTCCGCTGCAACGTGCGGATATGCGCCAGAGCCGTCTTAATCACCCGCCGGTCAATGCCGTTCAGGCGGCTGGGAGCGATCCAGTTATCCGGATTTTCTCCACGAAGCGACCGGCGGACCTGATTCTCCAGCCTGATTTTCATGAGTGATTCGAAGATCGCCGTGGCATCCCGGACAGTGTCCTCATCCAGAAGCTCCCGCCGGCGTAATTCTTCCAGGCGGTCCACTGTGGATGTCGCGGGGATGTTATTTTTCAAGGCGTACAGCCGGGCGTAATCCACCAGAGGAATCATGGCGGCTTTAATATCAAACCCGCGGGATCTGCCGGAGGCGGATTGCAGCCGCAAGTTGCCGAACAGGCCAATCGGCGGTTCATAGAACAACATGTTGCGCGCCAGTTGAGGGAAAAAACGCGGATGAGCCGTCAGGGTTTGGCGGACATAGTCACGTAACTGATCCACAAGGGATTCCCGGCCGCGAACCGCGCGGAAATCAAAGAAAATCTTACTGTTCATCAGTTCCCGGGCTTCCAAAGTCGAGACCCAGTGGCGGAATTGCTTTTCCCACTCACTGGCTGACCGCACCCATTGGCTGTTACAGGCCATCAAATCCCCGGTGCAACGCGTGTAACCGGCGGCCGCCAGACCATCGCACACAAACGCGCCCAGCCGCATAAAATATTCCCGAACCGGCGCCATCTGGTCCCGGGGAACATCCTCGAACACAATCGCGTTGTCCTGATCGGTGCAAAACGTCTGTTCATAGCGGGCCTCGCTCCCCATCACCATCCAGGCGAAACCCACAGGGGCTTCTCCCAACTGCTCAAGCCCCAGATCAATCAAGCGCCGAGAAACAGCGTCCGTGTTACGACTCAGCAGGCGGGTCCCTAAATCCGGTCGGAGCCCGGTGGAGATCAAGGGACCCAGCAGGCGGTTAAAGGCGCGCGAGCAGGCGGCGACCGCGGCGGGGTCTTTCGCCTGGGCGAGCTTTTCCCTTTGGGCGGCGAAAAGATCTTCCGGCGCCGCGCTTCTAAGTTGACAAACAGTTTCCTCCAGATGGCGCGCCTGCCGTTGGTGCGCCATGTCCCGATCGCGGAATTGATCCAAGGACTCGCGCAACGCTTCCTCGGTCTTACCCGCGGCCTTTTCGGCGGCTTTGCGCTCCGTGATGTCAGTGGCCACGGCGATAAAGCCCCGCCGGGGACCGATGCTGATCCGCGAGTAAGCGAGCGTCACGTCGACACGGCGGCCGTCTTTTCGAACCAGCGAAGCTTCCTGGCGGGCGGGGACATCATCACCTGTCCGCGGGATATTCACGTCGGGATCCTCGCCCGCCGCCATCTCCGCGATATCATCAAAATGCAATTCAGCCGCTTCTTCCGCGGTGTAACCCAGCAAGGTCAGAGCGCTGGCGTTCGCATAAAGCGGCTCCCCCTCAAGAACCATGAAAATATTCCCTCCCGCGGACTCGACCAGCGTGCGGTAGCGGGTTTCTGATTTGCGCAAGGCCTCACGGGCCTGTTCGCGCTTTTTTTCCGTGCGCAGGCTTTCAACCGCGATGATGTTCAGCAGGCCGGCGGTGACGAGCAGAATAAACAGGGAAATCAGGCCAAGACGCCGGGTAAAGCCGGCGATTTCTTTTTCGACATCGTCCACATAAATACCCGTGCCGACCACCCACCCCCAGGGTTCAAACAATTTGACGTAGGAAACCTTCGGAACAATGCGTTCCGGGTCATCCCGGTCCTGCCAAAAATAAGAGACATACCCTTCCCCGCCCGCCTGAACCACCGTCACCATGTCAACGAAAACCGCGCGCCCGGTCGGATCTGTGAAGGCGCCCAAATCCTGGCCCTCCAGATCTTGACGGTATGGGTGGGCGATCATTCGGGGTGTCAAATCATTCAACCAGAAATATTCTTTGTTGTTATTCCCGTAGTGAAGGTGACGGAACTGCCGGATCGCTTCGGCCTGAGCGTCAGCCTCAGTGAGAATGCCCTCCCGCGCCTCCGCCTCGAAATTGGCGAGAATATTCCAGGCGGAATGGGTCAGCTCCCGAATCATCTCCCGCTTGCGCGCCATGCTGGTCTCCCTTAGAGCGGGTAGAAGCACAGCGAAAATCGCCACCGTGAACAGGGCGAAAGTCAGCAGGGTGGGAATAATAATGCGGAGGATGAATTTAGGCATTGAGCAGCCGCTCACCGAAATATGAAACCATTTACTGAGTCATGCGAAATGCGAGAAATTTAACTTTGTCCAGAACCTTGTCCAGAACCTTACTCCTGTTTTGTGCTCAGAGAATTTTGGATTGTGGTTCTAGACAAGGTTCTGGACAAGGTTTTCACCTATTTCGCACGACTCTTGAGACCATTTAAGTTAGGAGAAACGATTAAAGACTCCCCTACCATACACGGACCGGGCCGCCATGTCAACAAAGCCCGAGCGGGTGAAAGGTAACCGGTTAGCGGCTGGGGGACATTGTGTAGGGCGGTCTTCCAAGGCCGACCGTCTTAAGTCATAGCCGGGCAAGGAACCCCGGCCTACGCCCCAGCTACCAACCGATAAGGGTGAAAGAGGGTTCAATCTTCGGCTAACAGCTTTTCAATGTCGCCGGCCAGGGAAGACGGTTTGGTTTTTGACCCGTGGCGCGCGCGGACCCGGCCGTCTTTGTCAACCAGAAACTTCGTGAAATTCCACTTGATCGCCTCGGTGCCGGCTAGTCCCGAAGCTTCTTTTTTTAGATATGTGTAAAGCGGAATGGCTTCCGGTCCATTGACCTTAATCTTAGCCATGACCGGGAACGTCACCCCGTAATTCACTTGGCAAAATGACTGAATGGCGTCGTTTTTTCCGGGTTCCTGATTCCCGAACTGATTGCAGGGGAAGCCGAGGACAACGAGCC
The DNA here is from genome assembly GCA_032251435.1 of Lentisphaeria bacterium. Lineage (GTDB taxonomy): Bacteria > Verrucomicrobiota > Lentisphaeria > Oligosphaerales > MVZH01 > JAVVEH01. The sequence goes on from JAVVEH010000019.1 coordinate 55,558, forward strand.
CCTGATCTTTGTATGTTTGGTAAAGCTTTTCCAATCCCTCATATTGAGGCGTGAATCCACACTTACTGGCCGTGTTGACAATCAGCAACACCTTTCCTTGGTATTTGTTCAAGCCGACAGGTTTCCCGGCGGCGTCAGTCACCTGGAAATCATACACCGACAACGGTTTTTCACCCGCCTCAACTGGACTTACCTGATCCGCGGACTCCGCGTCGACAAGAGACGAGAGCGTTTTCTCCCGTGACCGACAGGCCACCAGGCAAACAGCCAAGGCGACCAATAATAAAAGCGGAACACTGTTGAAGGATATCTTCATGTTTGACCTCCCGGTAATGACGTGGGTTTCAGGCATTAACAGGAGGTTTGACACGGCTGAAACGGGTTAGTTGACCCGCGGCGTTTAACACGCGCTTACTTCCGGCAATTCACGCGCCGTCAACACGGATATGTGTCTTCCACGATTCCCGCGCCTTTGCGGGATTTTTCCGTTTCTTAACGCTGCGGTCAGCGGCCGAGCGCATGCGAGGTCCGCTGCACCAATTTGTTGGCTTTGAATCGATTGCGAATGTCTCTTCCGGCAGTGCTGTCCGAGAGAGAAAGGCAAAGACGACGGAGTTTCTCTACCTGCCGTAGGCGCATCGTGACAGCTTCTCGGCTCAAATCAATCTGTTTGCTCATCGCTAATGCTCCGAAGATAGCTGATATCGTCGTGATCCTGGCCACTGCCTCGCAATGACTTCAGGGCAATTAGACCAGCCGGGGAAACGACCGCCAGTTGTCCGCCTTCCCACTCGACCTTTCTCCTACTGTCCCACGCCTTCCTTGTTCCAGGCGTGACAATCAGCAGATCCAGAACCAGGTCTTCACCCGAACCCCGGTCAATCTTGCAGAGCCGGAAAATCCGCACATCGCCACCATGGAATTCCATTGGCTCCGCTGTGAGAGTAAATCCCAGCTCCTGCATGGCCCGCCTGACGCGGAACAGCGAGTCCATCTCAATCATCAAGTCCACGTCCAAGGTGGCTCGGGGGAGAGCGTATATCGCCATGGCCAAGCCGCCGCACAGCGCATACTGGATTCCCTCTTCGTCCAATTTCGCCGTTATTGCTGCCAATTCATCAAGTATCTGCATGCTTGCATCCTTGTCTCAGCCAACGTGACCATTACCTGCCGGGGTGCCCCAGAGCCGTCTTCGGCGACGGGGCACACCGGTCACGGTGCATGGATTGGTTCGAAAAAATCTTTGCCCCAGCGGGGCTCAATTCAAAAGCCTGGGGCACCAGCCCCAGGTCGGGATTAATATGACTGCGTGCTGAAAGCACGCAATTCGTTTGGATCTATTCGGCAACCAATCCCAACGTCCAAACCCGGCTGTCAACCGTTTCTGACCGGCCTGCCCGCATTGCTTGAGCTTGAACTCCAGCTGCAAGCGATGTAGGCGGGTCTGAACGTCATCACATGACGACGACGGGTTTCATGCCTTGGGAATAGGAGGAGGTATCGGCTTGGGGTCAGGGCTATTGAAACCTTTGTTCAACCATTCCTTCGTCTTCCAAAAAGAAATAATACGATCAAGTTCCTCCTGTGAAAACGGTGATCGTTTCACACAGAGCTGATCTTTACCTGATATATAGAACAGCAAATGCTTGCGGTCAGCCTTTACATCTTCCAGCGCTTGCCATGTATAAGACACGCGCATGAGTGATCCCACGCACAGTTTTATCCCGGTGTCATCCACGACGACCCGTTGGATAGTGGAGACACCTCGCCGTTTCCAGCGAGCAGACCGACTCTGGCGGTCACTGCGCGTCATTAGTAATTTTACCGCAAGGAGGGTGATCGCGGAGAAACCGGCTGGCCCTAGGCAGTTCTCCAACCCTTGATCGGGATAAAGGCGGAACCGGTAGTAAGCTTCCGAAACGATGAGCGTGGCAAAGAGCAGAACGAAAAAACCCATGTTTGATGGCTTGAAAAAGAAGAAAAAGCTCCTTGCGGGTTTGCCTTCTCTATTGGTCTCCATTGTTTTTTCTATTTTCATGTCCGTAATCTTACATCAGCGTTAAGTATCGACAGGAGAGGCCCCCAAGGTCACACAAGAGTCACCGCGGCTAGGCCGCCAATCATCATGAGAAATTGCTCATTCATCTGATTGGTCGACATAAGGGTATCAGGCAATATTACCTGATATTGAGTTAATTTTTGCTCAAGCCCGGATAAATTTGGGCAATTCTACCTGATATTGACCTATATCAGTCAAATTTATAAAACGCTTTGTTTCAAACATCATGTCTCTCTGCGGGCCGGATTTAACCGGAGCAATTTAGTATACCGCGGAATCCGCGGAAACACAAACTAAGGCACCAGTCAGCCGGAAAGAATTAAAAAAACAACCGGTCCCGTTATTTTAAAAGCAAATCGGAAGACTGAGCCGGTTTTCCTTTCACGACTGCTTGGGGGGGGCAGTGTGCCGATTGGCTCAAACGATCTGCAATCTCGTATCCAGTGTGGGTTAACCCGAAGACTTCGCCTTTGTGTCCCCGAGGTTCAAGACACCCCATGGCTACGAGAGCATCGATGGCCGCTCGCCACTTTGCTTCCGAACGGGGATTACCTATCTCTGCCAATTGTTTACCGTTGGTCTGTACGATGGAGCCCCTCATTACACGTATGCACGCTACAATTCCGCGGTCATCCTGAGCCGCTTCAAGAAGCACTGTCTGTGACTCATCCGAAAGCTCTGGCAAGGCGCTATATTCGGCGAATTCGATTCCCGCATTATTAACCGAAGATTGTGTCTCGGCAAATTCACGGAAGACGGTTTGCGTCAACTGACGCGCGAATTTGTTTCGAAATTCCTCAATTGAGTCATATGTTTCAATTAGGCCACGACCCTCACAATCAGTACGGAAATCCCGCAAAGCAGCGTATTGTACTTCATCTACACTGTCGGGCCTTACCGGCGCGTTAGAAAAATACAGCATCGCTGGCTTGCCATCTTGCAAGTGCCTATTGATTTCTTCTACAGTTCCACTTGGTGCCTCTCCAGTAGGACTTCCAAGACGAGTCCAGAATACGGCAACGAGTAGATCGCATCGACCAAGCACCTGTTCATTAATGACTCCTTGTGCCCGATCTCCCATCTGTGGGGAAGCGTGGGACTCCCAGCCGAGGGGCATTAGAATCAAGTGCCTTTCCTCGGCATGCATAGCATTCCATGTCTGAATTAATTCGCGGATATTCTGACGCTCAGTTGCTACGTCACCAGGCGAAGCGATCATGACATTTATGGCTATAGCTTGATATGACATCCATTTCTCCTTTCAGCCTTAACTTCTTCCTGCCGAACGCTGCGAGTCACCGGACAGTGGACTCGGCTTGTTCGATTTTCTTTCGTTTTCCAAGCTCGTCGCCATAGATATCGAGGGTCGTCCATCCCAGAATGAAGTCGAGTAGTTCCCCTGGATTGAACCCGAGTCGAATCGACCCCAAAACTCCAACCACGACTTCAATTTGAGTGTAGTATTCCGGTTGTCTCGTCAGTCCAAGAAATGGGAGTGGCGCCTTGGCGGAGAAGCTCTTGCCCCTTTGCCATGAACGGTCTCGCTTGCATCCGCAAGCGAACCGTTCGTCGCCAAAGCGACCGGATTCCATCGGCGGATATCCCACCCAGGATGAATAAACAACCTGAATAAACAACCTGTCCTTTTATTTTCCTTTATTTTTCTTTCTGTTCGCCGTAGCGCCAGGTGCAGAAATGACTGAACGGCATTAGTTCTTCGATGAACGTCTTGTAGGGCTCACGACGTAGTCGGGCGGTCTGGCGGAATTCACGAACAGATGCAATCACCTCGTAGGTTTCGCTCACGTATGTAGCCAGTTCCGCGGGCGTGCGCAGAATCGTGAAATCGTCTCGCTTGATAGTATTGTCTGCCATGTCTGTCTGCACCGAACTAATGGGGTTGCGGCGATGCGAAGCAGAGCCCTTGAGCGCATCCTGATAATAACAACCTGTCCTCCTTTTATTTGGTATTGGGCATGTCACTTGCAGTGTGCCCGCCGGCCGGTTTTCGATGGTGGCTTTACTGTCAAGGGCATTTTTGTTGGAATTAATTGTCGTTTAACTTTTCGTATCCATGAGGCCCAAGAGCTTCTTCTACAGACGCTATCCAGTCAGGATTATCTTTTAGCCATTCAATAAGATTGTCTAGTGAAGGGTTGTCCTGTTCAATCGTGGGCACACACAATACGTCAATCAACTCAGTTCGGGCTTCCATATACCGTTCAAGTAAGGCATAACCATCGGGAGTTTTGAGCAAGTTAAGAAAAGCCCGCCCGATATTCTTGGAGGCTTCATCATCTGGTCCCTCAACACAAAGTTGTGTGTCGTTTGAAGTAAGCGTAAAACCCTTTAACTCAATTTGCATAAAATGGTAAATCCTTTATTACTTTCCAACGACGAGAAAAATAAACAATCGGTTCCTTTATTCCGGTCCGGTTCGTGGACGTGTTGGCGCATTTTTTTCTATTTTGTGGCCAACATCTTTGGGGTCACATCTCGTATACCGCACTGCTTGAAGGCTTTTTTCAGAATATCGAGAGCGATAACACACCCGACAGGTGACACGCCGCTGGTCCAGAACTCGTCTTTGTAAGTGTATTCATCCTGAACCTGCTTCACAACGACTTTCATAGACTGCGGTCCTTCCTCATATTCCCGTTTGTAGGACCAACCCAAACGTTCTGAAACACGCACTTCGTTGGGAAGAATATCCAGAACTGTAGAGATTAAGTCTGGGCGCAGACATGGACAAAACCTGACTTTGTAGAGATTGGTCTCCAGCTCGTGACGGATTCGATCTTTGTCAAAGACGAAAATATCCTTCTTTCTAAACTTCCCGTATGCAAACCATTTGGCCCAGCTTGTCCAGTCCATTTTGGCCTGTCGGCATCCCCACACATTCAGTCTGTCTTCATCCACGCCAAAGCAATACTCAGCCGGTTTGTATGCCTGCTGTTGCTTCTGGAAGCACCAATCGAAGGCGAATGCCTCATCCCATTGAGCCGGTTCCCCATTGATGTATATCTTTCGATTGCGCAATCCTTTCAGGTTATCAACCAATCCCAACACATCAGCAATCTGTTCTTCGGGCCAAGTGGCAAGATACCATTTTTTGCCAGACTTCTCACACATCTGAAAATTGGGGGCGGATCTTGCAGAATCAAGAGCCGTGTCGAAGTTTGCCGAACTTGACTCGGCAAACTCTATCGAGATGCCACTGGTTGGGTAATTGAACTCGATCTGAACGCCATCCTCTTGAGGCAAAACAGCACCAAGCTGTGCACCGCAGCTGGGACAGAATTTTGCACTAGCGGTTATTTCGCTACCGCAACTGGAGCAAGTCGTGTCACAAATTGCATCAACTCTCGCTTGACCTTCAGCCATCAAGCCATCCACAATCTCTTGATTAAGCTCAGTCTTCTTGATGAAGGAGACTATGATGGCGGTTTCGGCTTCTCCCAAATCGCCGTCCATAAGAGAGACAAAAATCATATCCTCGACGTTTCTCACTCGATCAGAGAAGCGGCCAACCGGTTGCGGCACAAAGTCAGTGCTTGCCACCAGTTTTTCTGCCTTTTTTAGGTCCGTCTTCTTGGCTCCAATTTCGGCACACAATGTATCAAGTGCCACCTGCTCTGAATCAGCGATAACATTGTCTGCCCGAGCAACGCTCAAGACGTTTGCTAAATACGTCGGTATTTGTTTCTTATCCATCTTTCTCGTCCTTGTCTCTCATCGCCAACCATAGGGATAACCGGCAAGTATACCTGAGAGTGATCGATAGTCAGATCTATCTGCGGGCCGGATTTAAACCGAATAATTTATTATACCGCGGAATCCGTGAAAAGAAAATCTGAACATGGGCACCGCTTATATTCGCTTATTATTCATTAATCCGAGCGGCTTCAGCAGCAATATGGCCAGCCAACGAAGTGACAAAGGTCTTCAAGCTTGTCATGTTCGAGATTGCGCAGGAATCCCCGCTGTGACAGGCTTGACATGCTTCACGTGGCGATGCAATTAAGCTTGCAGTTGTGTAAAGACCCTCTTTCACCAGCTTCTGGCAAAGAAGGTCATAGCGTTTGACATACGACGCGCCTTTAAACTCACTGAAAACCTCAAAATGCGGAGAATCCACTTTAACTTCTTTTCGTGATTTTGGCGCGTCTTCAACCAGCATGACCCAGCCAAGGAATGGGCGGGGATGATCACCGAAAGCGCCTTCGCGGTACGCCGTCCAAAAGTCGTGCGCTGTTCCGATAGTTTCTTCTGTCCGATTATTGAAGTTGTTGCCGAATGACGGGCCAACTTGGCTTTTTAATTCAATGGCGGCAATAAGCTGATGATCCTGGATCACGAGCAAATCCCAACGTTTAGTCGGGCGGAAAAAACCGGGCAGCGTAAGCACTGTGCTATCACGGTGAATCTCCGCTCCCGGAAGTCCGTTGTCCTTGACGATGCCGACGATAAGAGCGATGAAGCCATCCATGTTCTTTCCCGCTGTGACACCTGCCCGCTCGCCTTGATCGGCTTTACCAGAATTGATTTGATTTTTACGAGCGGCTTCCCGGTTTCCCCAGAAAGCCTGGATCGCTTCACGGGCTTTCTGTTCAAAGTTTTCAAGCACTAATGCCATAGTTTTATTTTCCTTCTTCTCTGAGCGCCTCGCGCTCCCTGGCAGATAAATCATAAAGTGAAAAGACTGCTTCGTTGCAGGCGATTATATCTCGTTTCCGTGCGGCTTCAGCAAGTTCGTGGCGCAGTGATTCCTTGACCGATTGCCACTTCGGCAACCGCAAACGGCGGAGATATTGGGCTTGAAAGCGGAGATAACCACCTCGAATTTTGGTGGAATACGTTGAGATGAAGAGTCGTGTGAGGCCCGACATAAGAACGGCTTGAAGCGCTCTGATATTCCACTCGTCAGAGGTGATAAAATAGAGATTGTGGTGAGGGTAGAGTCCGCCCTTCTCGAAGACAACATGGGCCTCTCCCTTGATGTCCGGAATTAGCAGTTTTGGCCGGCATGCCAACTCGGGCCAGATTCGATCAATAGTTCGGTACCAGTTCTCGGGTGCTTTCCTGGCGCAATGGCGGCCTGCGATGACATCCTTTCTCGATTCAAGATATTTTCGCAGTTGTGGATATTGTTTGAGATTGACCAGCCCCCCATCATCCAAGAACGGGTTGATTACGCCCAGTCCCTGCCAGTGGACTTCGCCGCTCACAATATCTTTGGTTGTCGCCAATCTGAGTTTACGGTCATATTCGACATCCAGCGAGTCGAACGGGCCAATAAAACATTTGTCCGCTCCGGTCGCGACACCAATGCCAATCCGGCAACCCGTTTCTTCAATAGCCGGGAAATTCTTTTCGATGTGGCGCAATAAATCAATCTGGTCACTGGATTCTAAGATCCATGGCTCAGAACCTTCACTCTGTACTTGCGTTGGCTTGAAAATTTTTCGACCGTTTCCAGGATCATTACGCTCAATGGCGCTGACAATTTCAGCAAAGACTGGCCTTGAAATCTTAGGTCGTTGAACTGTTGCAGTTGGTTTGTTTGACCCACGTGTGAAAATTGTGATGGCCGGATAGGCGGTCACTTCCTTAGTAAATGCGTCGGTTCCGACCATATCCACATAGACCGCAAGGTGAAAATCTCGCAAGACAAAGGAGCGCAGAGGACCACCGTAACGGTTTTTCATCCAGCGATCTGAGCATATGAAGCCAAGCACTCCTTTTAATTTGAGCAAAGACAGGGATCGTTCAATAAACGGTATGTAGAGGTCGGCGCGATCATATAGTGTGGAATACCTGGCCTTGTATTCCGACAGTAGAGGAGCCGAGACGAGTTCCTGCCGAACATAGGGCGGGTTTCCGACAATGAAATCGAAGCCTGTCTTGAATGGTTTAAGCAGAAAATCCCCTTGGATCAGCCATTCATCAATGAGCTTTTCCACGATTTCCGATGAGACATGTCCCCGAAGCCGTTGAAAAACTTTCTCTTTCGTATTCCGATAGGTTTCTTCATGAAGTTCGATACCGCGAAGACAGTTCCTAAGATTATCAAAAGAGGGTCCGATTCCATGCTTTTGGGTAGATTCAACCAAACGGTCAATCATCGGCAGGAGAAAATCCCCACCCCCAAAGGACGGTTCAAGGATTCGGTATTCATAGAGAGGCTTCGAAACCTTGTAACCGGCGAGATCAAGGATAAAATCAACGACTTCCAGTTTTGTATAGACAGCCCCATGCGACTTATCCCTTTCGGCCAATGAAAGTTTAGCTACGGCTTTCTCCACTCCCTGACCGAGTGTCAAGGCAGATGAATTGAGTCCGTCAAAAAGGGATGGTTGTGTAGCATTTTTCATTGCTAATTCATTTGGCCGCTCAAGCTGTTTAGTCTGGTGATTTACGAAGCCGAATCATCATCCCTATTGGGCTGAGGTTTGCGCCGATTTCGGGCTGTAGGGATTCTATCCGTTCCGCCTGTTTTTTTCTGGAGTTACTTTACTGCGGAATCCGCGGAAACACAACCAAGATCAAGTTCTGGTTTGCGGGCTCCGCAAAACTGCTCATTGACGAGAAGGTGATTGACTGAACCCGGTCACTGATTATTGATTAATGGCTTACTGATTACTGCTAGCCTGATTCATTCCCGCGTTTTCTAACAGAGTTCGACAACCGCGCTCATCATATCCTAACAAACGGCCACTATTGTGTTGTTGTTTTCCGGAAGTTCCGGACCGTCAACAAAGGCGGAGTAAACACACCAAAAAGGAAAAGGCACATGAACATGAAGAAAATCACAACAGCTCTGGTCACAGGTCTCATGGGCGCGGTGACCGCGTTCGCCGGCGAAGCGATTGTCATGGATGGCTCAACAACTGTTGGCCCCATCGCGAAAGCGTTCGCCCAGTACTACATGTCCGTCAACAAAGATGTCAACATCACGGTCAGCGAGTCCGGTAGCGGCAATGGCGCCAAGTCCCTCTTGAACAAGAAATGCGACATCGGCAACCTGTCCCGGTTCATGAAAGACAGTGAATTCAAGGCATGTGTCGACGCCGGCGTGTTTCCGGTCGCCAATGTTGTGGCTCTCGATGGTCTGCCGGTCCTGGTCCACCCGGGCAACCCGGTCAGCAACTTGACCGTCGAACAAGTCCGCAAGATCTATCTCGGCGAAATCACCAACTGGAAAGAGGTTGGCGGCGCCGATATGGCGATTGTCAAAATAAGCCGTGAGACCAACAGCGGCACATACGAGACCTTCCAGGGCAAAGTGATGACCTACAAAGACGCGGAAGGTAAAAAAGTGGAAGGCAAGATGACCGCTGACACCGAATATGTCGGCAGCAACGGCGCTGTCCGCGCCCGTGTCCAAAGCACGCCCGCCGCCATCGGTTACGCCGGTATCGGCTTCATTGACGACACCGTCAAACCCCTGAGAATAAACAATATCGAGCCCAAACTCGAAACCGTTAAAAACGGCTCATATCCCATCGCCCGTCCCTTGTACATGTTCACCGACGGCACCCCGAAAATGGGATCGCATCTCTACAACTTCATTAACCTTTATCTGACCGAAACCGGCCAGGAACTGGTTGAGGAAATTGGCTTTATCCCCGTGACCTCTTACTAATCGGCATCGCGCCAAACGGCCTTTTCCCCTCCCCGGTTCACGGGTCCGGGAAAAGGTCATTTGGCTATGGCTTCACGACTTTCACCCGCCGCAAGGTACGCAAGCAGGCGGGCAGACGACTTTCACGACTTTCAACGACTTTCAACGACTTTCAACGACTTTCAACGACTTTCACGACTTTCACGACTTTTACGACTTTCAACGACCCAGTGGAAACACGCCATGCCGCAGACATCGACACATGAATATTCGGAATTCAGGCGGCGGAGCCTGGTCATGAGCGCCGGCAAGTCCCGTTTTCAGCGGCTCACCCAGATGGCCGGCCAGGGTTTTCTGCTGGCCGTCACCTCCATGTCCACCTTGGCGGTATTGTTCATTTTTTATTTTATCGCCAAAGACGCGGTGCCGTTCTTTTTGAAAACCGCGGGCGGGTTCAACTGGGAAACCACCCGTCAGTTCTTCACCGGCAGCAAGTGGTATCCTGCCGGGACCCCTGGCCAATTCGGCGCTTTGAGCATTATTTACGGATCCGCGATCGTCACCGTCGGGGCGATTATTGTCGCGGTGCCTCTTGGCATCGCCGCCGCCGTCTGTTTGAGTGACGTGCTGCCTTTCCGTGTCCGCCAAATTGTCAAACCGGTGATTGAGATACTCGCCGCCATTCCCTCGGTGGCTTACGGCTTTTTCGCGTTAGTGGTGTTCGCTCCGATGCTGCAGGAAAAGGGTGACACCCTGCTGGCGGTGGGTAGCTGGATCATTTTACTCCCGATCCTGGGTTTAGGAACGCTGGTCGCCAGCGATGTGCTTTCTGACCGGTTCAAAGGCCGGATCCGGACAGGCTCCCGTTTGGTTCTCTGGGGACTTTTCGGCGGCGGATCTCTGTATTTTCTCCACCGCTTCAGCGGCTTTCTTAACAGCCTTGAGATTGACAGCGGCACCAACGCCTTCAACGTGTCCATCATCCTGGGTATCATGGCCCTGCCCACCGTGGTCAGCGTCTCTGAAGACGCCTTGCAGGCGGTCGGCCGGGAATTGCGTGAAGGCAGCTACGCCTTGGGAGCGACCCGGGCGGAGACGTTGTGCCTGACCATTATCCCGGCGGCGATCAGCGGCATCTGCGCGGCCGTCATTCTCGGGGTCATGCGGGCGGTCGGCGAGACCATGGTGGTCTGGATGGCATCTGGAAACGCCGCGCAAATTCCCGCCCCCTTCTATAATTTTTTACAGCCGGTGCGGACCTTGACCGCCACGATCGCCGGTGACATGGGCGAGGCTGATCACGTCACCGGTTCCTATCGCTACAGCGTGCTTTTCGCCATGGCCTTGTTGTTGTTAATCTTTTCCTTCGGCATGAATCTGGCCAGCGAATGGGTCGTCCGCCGATCCCGGAAAAAAGTGGGGAAATAAGTGTGAGACTGGAAACTAGACATTTACTTGACCGGTCCTTTTCCGGGCTGGGCTTTGTCGCCATTTTCTTTATGGCGGCGTCACTGGTCGTCATTCTGCTGCCGATTATCGTCAAGGGATTGAGCGCCTATTTGTTCACCGGAACAATTGAATTCCGTGAGGCGATGAATGACCAGTTTGATCATGGTGACCGCGCGGCTGTTCAAGCCGAAGCGCGGCTGGCGGAGCAGGCCCGGCAACCGCTCTACGATTGTCTGACCGCGTTCGCCGACGGGCAGAGTAAGCAACTGGACCGGTTGACGGCCATCGCCCAGGGCATGGCCGCCCGGGAGGACAGTCTGGGACGGTCCGTGGCCCGGAAAATGCGCCGGTTCGATCCCCAGGCGCCGTTTTCCAGCCAGTTGAAAACCCTGCAAGGCGTTTACGACCGGGCCGCCGCCAACCGGGGAGCAGTTGATGTTGTTGACGAACTGGCGGAAATGAACACCATATTGGCTGGTTTATCCACCTTGAATGAAAAAGTTGAAGCCTTTGAACACGCCCTGTCAGAGTTGCTGGGACCTCTGCCTGGACAGACCCCGCCCCGCCTGCTCCGGTCCCAGTACGGGCAAACCCGGTGGGACCGGGCGCTGATTAAACAGCGCCAGTTCCTCTTTGAGGAGGAATGGGTGCATCCGCCGGACGGCGCCCCCAGTTATATTAAGGAGACTCCCCGGATCGAGCATTTTAGAGGCACCGCCCTCGAACCCGCCTTCGCCCTCATTGAACATGACCTGGAAAGCATGCTCCGACCCAAGTTCACCTTTTACTGGCGATTTCTCACCGACACCTCTAAAGACGCCAATTTTTTCGGGGGCATCTGGGCGGAGGTGCTCGGCACGTTTTATCTGACGCTGGGCGCCATGCTGTTCGCCGTCCCCATGGGGGTGATCGCCGCGATTTATCTCTGTGAATACGCCAAGCCAAGTCGGTTTATCAGTTTTCTGCGCACCTGCATCAGCACATTGGCGGGCGTGCCGAGCATTGTTTTCGGCCTGTTTGGCCTGGCGTTTTTTCTGAACACCCTGGAAGTCTCTCACAACAAAAGCGTTTTGGCGGGATCGATGACCCTGGCGTTAATGATTCTGCCCACGATCATCCGCGCCTCGGAAGAAGCCATTTTAGCCGTTCCCCAGACGTATAAGGAAGCGGCTCTGGGGCTGGGCGCCGGCCGCTGGCACACCGTGTTAACCGTGGTGCTGCCCGCCTCGCTGCCCGGCATCCTCACCGGCATCGTTATCAGCATGGGCCGGGCCGCCGGCGAAACCGCTCCGATCATCTTCACCGCCGCCGTCAGCGTCGGTCAACCCTTGTCAATCTTTAAAGCTTTTTCCCAACCGACCCCCGCCCTGCCTTGGAATATCTACAATTTGTGCACCGAGCATGAAGCGGTCAATGAACTGCGCCATGTGCAGTTCGGCATGGTCTTCACACTGGTCGCGATGGTGCTCATTCTTAACCTCAGCGCGATTATTTTACGCGCGAAAGTCTCTAAAAAATTGAGGGGATAGCGGCCCCTATCCTAACCAATGGAATCGCGAGATTATGGACACAAACGCCAGCACGGACACCATTAAAATGAAGGCGATGAGCCAGTTTTCGGATGACTTGGACCAACCGGCCGACATCGGACCGGGGGAAGCCCATGTCAGCGCCCGGGATTTTTCAGTTTTTTACGGTGACTTTGAAGCCGTGAAAAAACTGAACGCGGACTTCGCTAAAGGGCGGGTGACGGCGATCATCGGCCCCAGCGGGTGCGGTAAAAGCACCTTTTTGCGGTCCATTAACCGGATGAACGACCTAATCCCCGTCGCCTCAACCGGCGGCCAATTGATTTTTGACAAGTTGAATATTTACGATCCGCGGATTGACGTGGTGTCATTACGCTGCCGGATCGGCATGGTCTTTCAAAAACCGAACCCCTTTCCCAAAAGCATTTATGATAACGTCGCTTACGGCCCGCGCTTGCAGGGAATAAAAAAACGCGCTCAACTGGACGATATTGTCGAAAAAAGTCTGCGCCGGGCGGCGATCTGGAAAGAATCCAAAGACCGCCTGAAAGAAAACGCTCTGGGCATGTCCGGCGGCCAGCAGCAGCGGCTGTGTATCGCCCGGGCCCTGGCGGTGCAACCGGAAATTCTCCTGATGGATGAGCCCACCTCAGCCCTGGATCCGAAATCAACATCGCGGATTGAGGATTTGATCGCTGAACTGCGGGGCGGTTACACAATCATCATCGTCACCCATAATATGCAACAGGCCGCCCGGGTCTCGGATCAGACCGCGTTCATGTACGAGGGAGATCTCATTGAATTCGGCAGCACGCGAAAGCTGTTCACCAATCCGACCGAAAAGCAGACTGAAGAATATATCACCGGGCGTTTTGGGTAACGCGTCTTGATCATTGACAATGAGTCCATACATTAGTGAAAGTAAGGTGAACGCATGGCGAAAATCATCCATTATGAATTGAACCGATTGGAACGCCGGTTATTGCGCATGGCCGCGTTGGTGGAGGAAAGTGTTCTGAAAGCGGTCCGCTGCTGTCATGACGTGGACAAAGACATGGCCGACGACGTGATTGCCAGCGACATCGAGCTGGATCGGCAGGAAGTCTTTATTGAAGAGGAGGCGCTCAAAGTATTGGCGCTGTACCAGCCCGTCGCCGGTGACCTGCGCTTTATTGTCGCTGTGTTGAAGATCAACGGTGATTTAGAACGGATTGGGGACTTGGCGGTCACCATCGCCAAAAGCGTGAAGCATATGGGTGAGATCCCCGGCGTGGTCTTGTCCGAGTCTCTGGACACGATCGCGGATCACGCGGTGCGGTTGCTCCGCGGCAGTCTTGACGCGTTCACAAAACAGGACGCGGCATCGGCCAAACAACTCCTGGCGAAGGCGCCGGAGCTGGCGGCGATGCACCGGGGTGTGATTAATGATGTCAGCCAGGCTTTTAAAGACCATCCGGGCAGCATGGAGACATTAATCAGTGTTCTGCTGGTCTGCCGGGCGTTGGAACGGGTCGCGGATCATGCGGGCAATATCGCTGAAGACGTGGTCTATATGCTGCAAGGAACAATTATCCGACACATGGACGAACGGGAGATTGAGCGGTCATAAAACCGCGCGGGTGGCCCCCGCGCCTGCCCGCCAGCCCGGACAACCATCTATTTAACCGGTCAGTCAGGATGTCCTTATGCCAAAAGAAAACATACTTGTTGTGGATGACGAGAAAGATATTCGGGACCTGGTCTCGTTTAATTTAGGCAAAAATGGTTACCGGACCACCTGCGTGGGCTCTGGCGAGGACGCGCTGGCCCGCGCCCGGGCCGATGTGCCGGATTTGATTATCCTGGATTTAATGTTGCCGGGTGTCGACGGGTTTGATGTCTGCCGCCGATTGAAGATCGACGCGGCTACCGCCCGGATTCCCGTTCTCATGCTGACCGCCCGCGGCGAGGACGTGGATGTCGTCGCCGGCTTGGAGTTGGGGGCGGATGATTACGTGACTAAACCCTTCAGCCCCCGCGTGCTCTTGGCGCGCGTGAGAGCCTTGCTGCGGAAAACCGCCCCGCCGACGGCGGATGAGGCGGAATTGTTGCGGCGGGGAGAGATTGTCATTGACACCCGGCGGCACCAAGTCCGCGTGAATGATGATGTGGTAGACATGACTCACACGGAATTCAAAACCCTGCACTTCCTCGCTAAACGGCCGGGATGGGTGTTCTCCCGCAATCAAATCATCAAAGCGGTGCACGGGGAATCCTACCCGGTGACAGAACGCTCCGTGGATGTGCAAATTGTCGGGTTACGGAAAAAACTGGGGGCCTGCGGCGAGCGGATTGAAACCGTCCGCGGCATGGGCTATCGCTTCCGGGAAGCGGGTTGACTGTGTTCAGCGCCGACTGTGGCGCCGTCCTGATATGATCACTTGTTTGAGACTGGAACACCATGAAAAAGAAACGATTGTTCTGGCGGATTTTTCCGTTAATGCTGTTGATCACCGCGCTCTCACTGGCCGGGGTGGTCATTTACGCCGCCCGGGTCACGCACCATTTCCACACCCGGATGGTCAAAAATCATCTCGCGGATTTGGCGGCGATGGTGGTGACGGACATTGAGACCGGAAACGTCCCGTTTGAGGAAGCCGCTCTGCGAAAATCCAGCGCCGCTTTCCCGGCGACCGTGAAAGCCAGGTTCACCATTGTCGATCCTCAAGGGAAAGTGTTCGCGGACACCGCGGAGAATCCATTGATCATGGGGAATCACGCCGACCGCCCGGAAATCAAGGCCGCCATGACCGATGGCCTGGGCAGCGCGGTCAGGTACAGCAGCACCATCAGGCGAAACATGCTGTACGTCGCCCGGCCCGTGCGGATCGACGGACGGCTGGTGGGAATCGTGCGGACGGCCCAGCCGCTGGCGTTTTTAGACGAGCAATTGGCCGACACGCTGACGAAATTGCTTCTCGGCGGCGCGGCGGCCTGCCTCCTCGCTTTTTTACTGAGCCTCTGGCTGACGCGCGGCATTACCGTGCCGCTACAGGAACTACAGGCGGGCGCCGCCCGCTTCGCCAAAGGCCACTTGGACACCCATCTCAGGTCGTATAACTCCTTGGAAATGGATGGATTGGCCAAAGGAATCAATAAAATGGCGGGGCAACTGGCCGCGCGCCTCCGGGCCATCCAACACGACCACAGCGAGCTGCAGGCGGTGATTTCCAGCATGATCGAGGGCGTGATGGCGGTCGACAATGATCAAAGGGTGTTCAAAATCAACGCCGCCGCCACGCGTATCCTGGGTGTCAAGCCGGAAGATTTAATTGGCCATCCCCTCGGGGTGGTGGTGCGCAACGCCAAACTTGAGGAATTGGTCGCCCGGACGTTGGCGAGCGCCGAACCCGTTGAGGGAGAAGTGATTTTTTACGGGGACCCGGACCGTGTCGTCCGTCTTCACGGCACGCGTTTGGAAACCGACGACCCGTCCCGGCGGGGCGCCGTGATTGTTCTCAATGACATCACCCGCTTGCGGCGCCTGGAAAGCATGCGGCGGCAATTCGCCTCAAATGTGTCCCATGAATTAAAAACACCCATCACCTCGATTCAAGGCTATGTGGAAACATTGCTGGATGGCGCCTTGAATGAAAACCCCGATGATGTCCGCGGTTTCCTGGAAATCATTCTCCGCCAGACAAAACGGCTGAACGCCATCATGGAAGATATTCTCATGCTGTCCCGAATCGAGCAGGATGACGGCGATATTCTCAAGATGATGATCCGCCTGAAAGCGCAGGTCCCCGTGAAAGGCGCGGTTGACCAATGCTATGAGGCCGCTACGGAAAAAGGCATTCAACTCCTCGTGGAATGTCCGGAAACCGCCTCGTTGAAAGGACATCCCAGATTGTTGGAACAGGCGATTGTGAATCTGTTGACCAACGCCGTTAACTACAGTCCCCGGGACGAAAGCGTCACCATAAAAGTGGAAGAGACGCGGACGGGTGTCGCCATCCACGTCCAGGACCATGGTGTCGGGATCCCCAGAGAACACCTTGGACGTATTTTTGAACGTTTCTACCGGGTGGATAAAGCGCGGAGCCGGGACGCGGGGGGCACCGGGCTGGGACTGGCGATCGTCAAGCACATCGCCCAACTTCACAACGGCCGGGTGGACGTGATCAGCGCGCCGGGTAAGGGCAGCACCTTCAGCCTGATCCTTCCCGGCGCCGAGGATGACCTCGCCGACGGTTAAACAAAAAAAGACCCTGGCAAGTGAGGGAAGAGGAGGAGGGAAGGAGGAGAAACACTTGCCAGGGTCAAAAATAGAGACACCCACGCCTTCCTGGTCGTGTCAGTCCGCCTAATATACCCGGCCGCTGTTTCCCGTCAAGAGCGTTTTGGGAAAAAACGAACTCGATGGCGGAATGTACCCCTTCACTCCTCCGCGCCGCCGGGCGGGACATCCATCGACCAGGCTCAACCGTGATCGTCGCGCGCTGGCCGCGCCGCGCGTCGTAATCGGTTAGTGGCTGGGGCGTAGGCCGGGGTTCCTTGCCCGGCTATGCCTTAAGACAGTCGGCCTTGGAAGACCGCCCCACACAGTTTCCCCCAGCTGCTAACCGGTTACCGCGCATCCGCCGCGGCGGGTTGCTTCCAAGCGTGGAGAGGTTACATTTACCGCTTGCCATCAAGATGTATGAAAACGGTCAGAACAGGTCTAACACACGCATGAACGAAGCGATCGAGACAATTAGAAATATCGGGGTCATCGCCCATATTGACGCGGGGAAAACAACCACCACTGAGAACATGCTTTTTTTCTCCGGGCTGACGCACCGCGTGGGAAACATTGATGACGGCAACACCGTCATGGATTATCTGGATGAAGAGCGGGAGCGGGGCATCACCATCATCGCGGCCGCGGCGGGCTTCAAGTGGCGGGAGGCGCTGATCCATTTAATCGACACACCTGGCCACATTGATTTCACGGCCGAAGTTGAGCGGTCGATGCGGGTGATCGATGGCGCTGTCGTGGTGTTCAGCGCCGTGGAAGGTGTGGAAGCCCAAAGCGAAAAAGTCTGGCGGCAGGCGGAACATTACGGGGTTCCTAAAATCGCTTTTATCAACAAACTGGACCGGCTCGGCGGCAGCTTTGACCGGGTCTTTGATGAAATAAATGACACGTTTGGCGACTGCGCCGTGGCCTTCCAAATGCCCGTGGGGGTGGAATCTGATTTCTCCGGGCTGATTGACTTGGTCACCTTCGAACTTGTCCAGTTTTCCGGTGACAACCACGACGTTGTGGAACGATCTCCGGTGCCGGCATCTCTGCGGGAAGAGGCTGAAAGCTGGCGGGAGCGCTTGATTGAAACACTGGCCAATCATGATGATGATCTGGCCATGCTCTATTTAGAAGGCGGGGACATTCCACTCAAGGATGTGAAAGCCGCCGCCCGGAAACTGACCATCGCCCGCCACATTGTTCCGGTCTTCACTGGCTCCGCCAAGAACCGTCTGGGCGTCCAGCCACTGATGGACGCCGTGGTGGACTATCTGCCCTCGCCGGCGGAATGCCCGCTCATCAAGGCGACACGGGTCAAAGACGGCGCCGACGTGGTGATATCGCCGGATCCGGCCGAACCTTTCACCGGTTTGATTTTCAAAGTGGCCGCCAGCACAACGGCGGATTTGCTGTTCATGCGGACCTATTCAGGCGTATTGAAAACCGGCATGAAGTTGGTGAACAGCCGCACAAAAGCGACCGTCAATATTAAACAAATTCTCCGCCTGTTCGCCAAAAGCCACGAAACCATTGAATCAGCGGGGCCCGGCGATATCGTCGGCCTGATCGGTCTCCGGGATTGCGGAACCGGTGATTCCCTGTGCGAGCATAACCGCAGTGTCTTTCTGGAAGCCATGTCATTTCCCGAACCGGTCATTTCCATGGCCCTGGAAGCCCGCGCCACCAAGGATAAAGATAAATTGGCCGACGCGTTGAAACTGCTCTGCCGGGAAGATCCCACCCTGTCTCTCTCCCGGGACGAGGACACGGGCCAGTCGTTGTTCGCCGGCATGGGAGAATTGCATCTTGAAATTAACTTGAAACGGCTGGAAAAAGAGTTTAACGTGCCCGTCCGGGTGGGTGAGCCGCGGGTGGCCTATCGGGAGACGTTTAAATCCAGCGACACGATTTCCGCGCGGTTTGACCGCATGGTTGGCGAAAATGAACTGACGGCCGGGGCGACGATCCGCTTCAGCGCCCTGCCTCGGGGCGATGAGTTGTTCACCGTGACCTCATCCGTGCCAAGCATGGCCCATGTGTCCAAAACCATTCTCACCGCCGCGGAGACCGCGCTCGCCGGCGCGCTGAAAACCGGTGGCAATCACGGCTATCCCCTCATCTATGTCGCGGCGGAGATCACGGATATTCAGATAACGCCGGACAAAAGCACCGAAGGCGCCGTGGTGGGAGCCGTGCTGATGGCCGTGGATCAGGCGATCTCCCGGCTGGGGACGCGTGTGCTGGAGCCGGTGATGCACCTGGAAATCATGAGCCCCGCGGAATCGGTGGGTGAAATCAGTTCCTACCTGCAACCCCGGCGGGCGGTGATCCATCAAATGACGGAACAGGCCGGCGTGACCAAGATCAGTTGCGAAGTGCCGTTGGCCGAAATGTTCGGGTTCGGAAAATCCCTGCCCAAACTCAGTGGCGGGCGGGCGTCATTTTCCATGGAACCCCGCGGTTTTCAAGAACTGCCGGCGGCCTTGGCCAGCAAACAGTTCGGGTTGCTGTAGCCTGGCTCACATCTCGAACAGCCAGGGCTGATCGGGGGCGGGTGGTTTTTCCGGCGGGCGTTTCCGGCCGCCGGACCGGTGTTTCGCCAAGGTCGGGGCGCCCGCCTCGTTGATGGCGTTGCCTTCCAGATTCTCCAGCACTTCGTTGGCCCGGGAAATTACCTCCCCAGGCAAACCGGCCAGACGGGCCACGTGGATGCCGTAGCTTTTGTCCGTGCTGCCCGGCAGGATCTTTCTCAGAAAAATCACCTTGTCGCCCTGCTCCCGCACGGCGACGTTATAGTTTTGAACGCCCGGCCGGGTGATCGACAGTTCGGTCAATTCATGATAATGGGTGGCGAACAGGGTCCGGGCCTTGACGGCGGCGTTGTCGTGGAGGTACTCCGCCACCGCCCAGGCGAGACTGAGCCCGTCAAAGGTGCTGGTTCCCCGGCCAATCTCATCGAGAATAATCAGGCTCCGGGCGGTGGCGTTGTTGAGGATGTTCGCGGTTTCAACCATTTCCACCATAAAGGTGCTTTGACCGCGGGACAGGTCATCGGCGGCGCCCACACGGGTGAAAATGCGGTCGGCCACGCCAATCACGGCGGATTTCGCCGGCACAAAGCCACCCATTTGCGCCATCAGCGCCAGCAAGGCCACTTGCCGGATGTACGTGGACTTGCCGGCCATGTTGGGACCGGTGATAATCGCCACTTGATTGTTCCCCGTGTCCAGGTGGGTGCTGTTCGGAACAAACGGCTCATCCGTCATCAGCGCTTCCAACACCGGGTGGCGCCCGTCAATGATTTCCAGCACGGGATCCGTCGTCAACGTCGGACGGACATAGCCGCGTTCCGCCGCGACATCGGCCAGCGCGGCGATCACGTCAATGGCGGCGATCGCCCGGGCGGTGCCCTGAATCTGATCCGTGGCCGTGATCACCTCTTCCCGAAGCCCCTGAAACAGCTCGTATTCCAAGGCCTTTGACTTCTCTTCGGAGCCGGTGACTTTATCCTCCAGCTCTTTCAATTCGGGCGTGATATACCGCTCCGCGTTGGTCAAGGTCTGTTTCCGGATATAATCCGCCGGGACTTGATCCAAATTCGTCCGTGTCACTTCGATGAAGTAGCCGAACACTTTGTTAAACCGGATCTTCAAGGACTTGATACCCGTCCGTTCCTGCTCCTTCGACTGCATCGCCGCGATCCAGCTCTTCCCCTCCCGGGCGGCCCGGCGCAGCGTGTCCAGATCCTCGTTGTATCCCGTCCGGATGACCCCGCCGTCTTTAATGGTGATCGGCGGCTCATCGGCGATCGCCCGTTCCAGCAAGGCGGTCAATTCGGGTAATTCCGAGAGACTGGCCCCCAGCTCAGCTAACAGTCCGTCCTGATGATCGCTCACCAGGGCTTTCAAGCCCGGCACCGCCGCCAGTCCCAACTGTAACCCTTTCATATCCCGGGCGTTGGCGCTGCCGACGTTGACCCGGACAATCGTCCGTTCCAAATCCCGGACGGCGGACAAGGCTTCCCGAAGTTCACTGAGCAAAAGCGGATCCCGCACAAATGTCCGTACCGCGTCCAGACGGCGGTTAATGTCCGCCACCGAACACAGCGGCCGCAGAATCCACTCCCGCATCAGGCGTCCCCCCATGGGCGTGACCGTGCGGTCCAGCACACTGAGTAAGGTCGCGTTCCGGGCGTCCGCGAAAATCGGTTCGGTCAGTTCTAGATTGCGTTGCGAGATCCGGTCCAGGACCATGTAAGCGTCGTTGCGGTAGACACTCATGCCGGTAATATGAGAAGCGTCCTGACGCAAGCTGTTCTGGGTATAGCTCATCACCGCGCCGGCGGCCCCGACGCCCAGCTCCAGGCCCCGGCAGCCAAAACCGTCCAGTGAGGCCACCGTGAAATGACGGCACAGGGCGCTGTCCGCCAAGTCCAGATCATAGAGCCAGTCATCCACCGGTGTCCACGTCACGCCCGGCGGCGTGTCCGGCATGCCCTCCCGTCGCCATCGCTCCGCCAAAGACACTGGTATTAAACACTCCGCCGGATGAAGCCGCTGAATCTCCGTTTCCAATTCCTGCTGCCCCGTCAGTTCCGTCATGCGGAAATCAGCCGTGCTGACATCGATGAGCGCGAGGCCGAACCGCCCCTTGGACCCGGGATTGACCGCGACCAGAAAGTTGCTCCGCCCCGCGTCCAGAACCCCGTCGTCCATCACCGTGCCAGGCGTAATGATCTGGGTGATGGCCCGTTTAACCAGCCCTTTGGCGGTTTTTGGGTCTTCCATTTGTTCCGCGATCGCCACCTTGAACCCGCCGGACAGCAACCGGCTGACATAGGTTTTCATCGCGTGATAGGGCACCCCGCACATGGGCACGCCCGCCCGGGCGGTCAGAACCACATCCATCACTGGCGCGGCGGTCTTCGCGTCATCGAAAAAAAGCTCATAAAAATCCCCCATGCGAAACAGTAGAATCGCATCGTCGGGGGCGTCCCGTTTGGCGTCCATGTATTGGCGCATCGCGGGGGTGAGTTTACAATTGATCTGACCCATGAGAAAACACTGTGACTGGTTTAAAAATGAATATGTTCGCCGATGTGCGAATATACTTCACCCATACGAAATATCGACCATGACCGGGAGAGTAATCAGCTTTGTCTTAAACGCGCCGGGACGATTGAGCGCCAGTCCCGTGACCACGTTGGCACATGGAACGTGACTCACATGCGGGAGGCAGGCGCCCGGAGGGTCGCTAACAGCCTCGATAAGATGAATGGATGCTTCCGGGTCATTTTTTTTGCCTTAGTACAGACTTTTTAATTTTAAAAAACCCATGGCCAAAATAGTCAACTGGACGGACACGGGAAACATGTTGAAAGCTTGAGAATCAAGTTCGGAAGTATATTGTAAACTGATTCGCGACCGGAGGTGCCGGTCTGGTGGAAAACACCGAATGCCCCCCTTCGCCCCAATAAGACTCGGGGTCAGAGAGGTCGCCGTCTCACGCGCGAAGCCGCAGACCAATTCTCAGAACAAGAAAAGATAACCATGAACATCACATCTTCAGTGGTCGTGACAGGATTAGGCATCGTCTCCCCCGCCGGCAATGATGTGGCGACGTTCTGGCGGACGATCCGGGCGGGGGAATCGTGTCTCCGTCCTTTGACCCGGTTCGACACGACATCATTTATGGTAAAAACGGGAGGCGAAGTCAGAGATTTTTCTCTCTCAGAGTTTCCGCGGGCTGCCGCCAGCCAGGAGGATCTGGCGGTTCAATATCTTTTGAGCGCCACGGAACAGGCTCTGCGCCAAGCGGGGCTGACCCATGAACCGGATATCGCCATCGTGGCGGGGACAAATTTCGCCGGGGCCGCCACGGGTGAACAGATTTTCTCCGCCGTTGTTAATGATCAAACCTGTGACCGACTCGCTTGGAAAAAATCCGCGTTTCAGCGCGGCGCGGATGCCATCGCCGAGACTTGGGGGTTGACTGGCCGACGGCTGACGTTGTCTCTGTCTTGCTCATCGGGATCAGCCGCGGTGTCAGTGGCCGCGGACTTAATTAGAACCGGCCAGGCGGAGATCGTGATCGCCGCCGGTTTTGACGCGCTGTCAACCTTCGTCTGGTCAGGGCTGGGGGCGTTGCGCACGATGGCTCAGGATACCGTGCGTCCCTTTGATATTAACCGGGATGGAACCCTGTTCAGCGAGGGTGGGGGGGTGATTATTTTGGAATCCGGGGCGCGTGCGGCCGCCCGTGGGGCGGTGGCGCTGGCGGAGTACGCGGGCGGGGCGACGAATAACAACGCCTTCCATATCACCGCGCCGGCTAAAGAGGGGGCGGGAAGCGCGGAGGTCATGCGGGCGGCGTTGGCGGACGCCGGATTGCGGGCGGCTGAGATTGATCATGTGAACGCCCATGGAACAGGGACTGTGGCGAACGACGTGACCGAGACGCAGGCGATCCGAGAGGTTTTCGGGGCGCATACCGACCACATGCCGGTCACCGCGCTTAAATCCGGGTTGGGACACATGCTGGGCGCCGCGGGCGCCGCGGAAGCCATCGCGTCGATTTTGACCGTGATTGAAAATGAAATTCCCCCCACGATTAATTGTTCCAACCAAGACCCGGCGTGTGATTTGCGGGTGGTGAAAAACACGGCGGCGAGGATGACGGTGGATAGAGTTTTATCAAATTCGGCGGGGATTGGCGGGTGTAATTCAGCTGTGATTTTCACGAAACCGGGGTTGACGCTGCCGCGGGGGTGTCCGAAACCCCGGCGTGTGGTGATAACCGGGATCGGGCCGGTGTCATCCATTGGTGTCGGCAAAGCTGATTTTTTTGAGGGGCTGGCCATTGGGGATGATGGTGTCGGCGCTTGCTTGTTGTATCCCGAGGACAGGTTCGCTGACATGGCAGTCGGGGAAGTCGTGGACTTTGTTCTGAAAGATTATTTCAGCAAGCCAAAAGGGTACTTGGACCGGGCGACGCAATTCGCATTCGCCGGCGCGGCGCTGGCTTTGCGGGACGCGGGGTTGTCCTGTGACGGAACCGCTGGAAACCGCCGCGGCATCGCCCTGGGAACCGAAACAGGCTGCCTTGAAACCGCAGGAACATTTTACGCGGACTATTTGACCAAAGGACCGCGGTTCGTCAAGCCCATTTTATTTCCCCACACGTATGTCAACACATCCATCAGCATGCTGGCTATCGAGTATGGTTTGCGGGGGCCGCATGTGGTCTTCGCTTCCGGCGCCGCGGCGGGACCGCAGGCGATTCTGGCCGCGGTTGACCAGATCCGTCTGGGGCGGGCCGATATGATGCTGACCGGGGGTGTCGAAGCGTTGAGCCGGGAATGGCTCACGGCTTTGTCCGCGGAAGGCGCCCTGGCTGATGACGGTGTCAGCGCGCCTTTCGACAGAGCCGCTTCGGGGCTTGTTCCCGGTGAGGGCGCCGCCATTCTGGTGTTGGAGGATTTTGAGCACGCGGCCGCCCGCGGCGCCCGGATCTATGGGGAATTCACGGATGGCCAAACAGGAACCGACGCTGTTTTCTCGTGTGCGAATGGCTGTCCGGAAACAGACACCGCGGAGTCCGCGGCTATAGCCAAGCTGGTGCGGGAATCGGGACAAGATATTCCCGTGACCGCGGTGAAAAGTATGACGGGGGAAACCGGCGGCGCGAGCGCCGCGTTCCATATCATGGCGGGGCTTATGGCCATGGAGACCGGCGTGATGCCGCCGACTTTAAATACGCGGACTCCGCGTGATGGCGCGGAGTTTGATCTTGTGACGGATCTGGACCGCGCCTGTGAAGCGCGTCATTTCACCGTGAGCTGTCATGACGGGCGCGGTCAATCTGACAATATTCAGGTGTCGAAATTGGCGGATTGAAGAAGCACTGGCGCCCATTAACTCAGGATTCGAGTCACAGTGATCCCATAACTCGTGAAAATTCGGGAAATTCGGGACATGCTGATCATTGAGCTCCCAACTGTCGGAATGACACCAGCCCGGCTCCCGAATCATCAAAACGCTTCTT
>JAVVEH010000020.1:0-56777 GCA_032251435.1 Lentisphaeria bacterium
TGTCATCAGAGGATGACGGATGTTTTGCGGATTCCGCAGGCTGGATCAATCAGTAAGGATTGATAGCCGGACGGTGTCTGGAGCGCATGCGCCTGCCTCGGCGAAGCCAAGTTTGGCGAAGACGGGTCCCGGATGCGCCTGCCCGCATTGCTTGAGCTTGCGCTCCAGCTGCGAGCGACCCGCCTGTAGCGCTTGCAGTTTGCACGACTTCACGCAAACAATGCGGACAGGTGTAGGCGGGTCCGTGTTAGTTGGCCGCATTGCGTCGGCTGGTGGAACAACGGTGATTGGCAGGTTGATCAAAACATTTCAACCATGAAAAGGCGGTTTGATTGGCAAGACGGATGTTCGCGGGGACGCGAACGGTCCAGGGAGTTTTGTGCAGCCGATCCGTCTAGGTTGATCAGAAAAAAATCACAGAGCAAGCCAATGCACTGGATCCTCCTTCGTCGGCCCAGTGATCGCGACGTTGGCTCAGGAATGACCTGAGCGCCTGATGGCGCGATGCTCTCGATTTTGTGTCGTTGTCGTTGTCAGTGAGGACCGGAACGGTCCGAACGGTTGTCGTAATCGTGATCGATTCCGGGGCCTCCGAACGGCGAAAAAGATCGACTACGACAACGATTACGACAACGACAACGAGGAATGCGGAAGACGGAAGCCAACCAGCGGCTTCACCATGACGCGCTAACGCGCGCCGGTGAGCCGCGACGTTGGAAAACTACTTGACAGACCTCTTCTGTACATTATATTGTCCATATGAAAACCTTGACTTATACGGCGGCTCGTGAAAACCTTGCGAGTGCCATGCAGCAGGTCTGCGAAGACCATGACACGTTGGTCATCACCCGTCGGCGGGATCAAGCCGTGGTTATGATGTCCTTGGAGGACTACGAGTCCTTGGAGGAAACGGCCTACCTTTTACGGAGTCCGCGAAATGCCCAACGCCTTCGTGAAGCGGTTGACCAGCTACGACTTGGCAGAGGGGTGGAGAGGGTACTGCCTCAACTGTCATGAAGGTTGTTTTTGCAGACAAGGGATGGGAAGATCTCAGCTATTGGGTGCTGCATGACCGCAAGATTGCTAAGCGTATTCTGCGCCTGATTGATGACATCAAACGGCACCCCTTTGAGGGGATAGGCAAACCCGAACCGTTGAGACATGACCTATCCGGTTTCTGGTCGCGTCGTATTACCGACGAACATCGGCTTGTCTACGCAATTGAGGACCAACAGATTCTAATTGCCCAGGCCCGATATCACTATTAGCTTGAACAATTCAGTGGTAGGGACTGGGCATGGCTGGCGCCAAGCCCAGCCCCACACCGGCGCGTTAAAAACGGAAGAGAATACTCTCGCAAAGGCGCTAAGATCGCAAAGGATTTTTTTTTTGACTTTTCCTCCCTCTTCTTGACGTTCCTTAGCGGTCTTGAGTGATCCCGTTATGCGGAAAAACGCCGGTAGGATTTCCACGACTTCCTTTCGGTCCATCAAGTCCGGGGGAATTCTCCCCGCTTCGGAAGCGGCTAGGTCAAAGAGGGTCCGCGCCTGTTTGACAACGTCCCCAAAGTGATTACATCGCATTATAAATGATAACATAAGGGATGTGCCGATGATAATAACCATGTCCGGGCCCGTCCGGTTTGGGAGGAGCTTCTCGGAACGGATACGGTGATGGTCACGACCAGCTATGTTCTGGTCGAAACGTCTGCCCTGCCGCAGCATCGGCTGGGGCTCGAAGCCGTGCAGACATTCCAGGAGGATATCTACCCGCTGTTGAATATCGAGTGGCTCACAGCGGCCACCCATGAAGCCGGGATGGCGGCCGTGTTGACGACGCGTCGCAAGAAATTGAGTCTGGTGGATTGTGTCAGCTTCGACGTGATGCGCCGCCGGGGGCTGCGGCATGTTTTCGCATTTGACGCGCACTTCGCGGAACAGGGGTTCCAGCGCCTGCCCGGGTGAATTCACAGGCGCATGGCTGTTGTCTGATCTTATTTTCTATCTACAACCCCGGCAGGGGTTTTGGGGAATCCGGCATAACTTCGGCTTCCGAGCTATCATCAAAAACACCCTCTGAAACCATGCGGCTGGCCCTTTTGCTTATGTCTTGACAACCCGGCACCGGGGTATTACCTTTCTGACATACTGGTATTAACTTGTTCAAAGGCAATGACGTGCCCCTTCATTTTCCCGCTTATCCCCTTTATTGGCCGACCAAAACCCCGTTTAACACCGGTTCTATGATGTCCGCCATACGCGTGAACCCCAGATCGCCAGGGTGAATGCCGTCAATGGACGCTTCGTTGTCGTCTCCAAGCAAACGATCCCCCTGGATGATATGAAGGCCGTTTATCCCTTCACAACCCAGTTTATCAAGGATTTCACGGCAGCGCCGGCATTTCTCCCGAACGGATCGTTCCTGTTCCGGCAGTATCCAGCTGTTTGTCCGCGGAAAGTCCTCCACAAGAACAATCGGGGTGGCCGGCCGACATTCACGCAGTCGACGGACGAAGGGGTCCAACCGTTCATCCACCAGCTCCCGGGTCATATTGGGAAAAGGGTCGAGGATGTAGGCAGCGGCTTCCAGTTCGGCCAGCAAATCAGCCAATTCAATCTCCATCCGGGCACTTCCGGAAAAGCCCAGGTTGATGACAGGGCGCTGGAGTCGCCGCCCCAGAATCGATGGATAGACCATACCGCAGCGGGACGCGTAAGCGCCATGGACAATTGAGGTGCCATAGACGACAAGGGGTCTTCGCGTTCGTGGCGGCACCCGTTTGAGTCCGGCATCCGCGGGCGCGCCCACCTCCAGGCTGGCGAGCTTGTTGCGTAAGGGAAGATAGAGCAAATAGTCGCGTTCGACACCGTCAAGGCCTTCAACGATAGGCACTTGGGGTGTCTGACTGTCGAAGCGGCAGGTCGCCGCGATCCACCGCCAAGTACCGTTATCGTCGCCGTAAAGATCCAAACCACTGTCCGCGCAACGGTTAAAATTGGCTTCACCCAGTTCTTTTTTGAGTAGCGACCAGCGGGCGTGAATGGCGGTGGCCCCGGTCCGAAACCGCACGCACATGCCTGTCGATGACTGGCTGAGTACCCAAACACTTTTCGGGACCAGAGACTGGGCTTTTCGGGGTAAGCGGTCATAAGGCTCGACCGTGTCATCCCATCCCTTGCCTTCGACACCCAAATCCAGCGCGTCATGCCATATCAGATGTTCAGAATTCATTCAACGGCCTCGTTTCGGAACCACATGTATGTTAAGGAACCCTGGAGACCCAAAGAGCACGGATATCAAGGGGGGGGGGGGGGGGACGACGCGCTTCGGCTGTTTCCGTGACAGGTAATGACTTGGGGCATCGCCCCGTCGCTCAGTTCTCAGTCATCTTCGCCGTTGATTGTGCCGAAGCTGAAGCTGAGTTGATCTTTGGTTTTGATGTCGACGATCTTACCGTCCTCGAGATAGATCACCCGGTCCGAAGCCGCCAGCATTTTATGATCATGGGTGGCGGTGACAATTGTCACGCCAAACTCGTCCTTCAAGTTTTTCAGGGTGGCGATGAGTTCTTCACCGGTTTTCAGGTCAAGGTTGGCGGTGGGTTCATCGGCCAGCAGGATGCTAGGGGTGTTGGCCAGAGCTCTGGCGACGGCGACGCGTTGTTGCTGCCCGCCGGAAAGCTGTCCTGGCAGGTGGCCATGCCTGCCTTCCAAGCCCACCTTGTCAAGGATCTCGCGGGCCCGCTCCTCGGCTTTTTCCTCCGTCTCTCCCCCGAAGATCATGGGCAAAGTCACATTTTCCAGGGCAGTCATAACCTCAATCAGATTGAAGCTCTGAAAAATATACCCGATTTTACGACACCGGACGTATGCCAACTGTCTCTGGTTCATTTCCGTCAGACGCAAGCCATCAATACTGACTTCCCCGTCGCTGGGCAGATCCAGGCCGCCGATCATGTTGAAGAGAGTGCTTTTGCCCGATCCGGACGGCCCCATGATGCTCAAGTATTCCCCCCGGATGATTTCCAGGTCAATACCATCAAGCGCCATGACCACATCATCGCCCAGTTCGTAACGGCGTGTGACACCGGAAATTGAGATTACAGAATCAGTTGACATGCATTTCACCTTCTTCAATTTCAATTTCATCCCGGTTCTGAATCCGGTCAATCTGGCCGTCCCGGACCCAGGCGATCCGGTCGGATATGGCCAGCATCTTGTGATCGTGCGTCGCGGTAATGATGGTGACACCTTCGGACTGGTTTAATTCCTTCAGCAAGTTAATAATCTGCAGTCCGGTCGCCTTATCAAGATTCCCGGTGGGTTCGTCGGCCAGGACCATGGTGGGCTGGTTCGCCAGCGAGCGGGCGACAGCGACACGTTGCTGCTGGCCGCCGGACATCTCCAGCGGTTTGTGAAGAATCCGCTCCCCCAGTCCCACTTTTTTGAGCAGATCAACAGCCCGGTCCTGGGCTTCAGCCGCCTGCACCCCGGCGAAGGTCATCGGCAACATGACATTATCCAGCGCCGTCGCCACGGGAATAAGGTTGTAAGTCTGGAAAATATATCCCACTTTGTGGCACCGCAGCCAGGCCAGCTCAACCGGATTGAGGGCGGCGATATCCACCTCGTCAATATAAACCTGACCCGCATTGGGCTTGTCCAGGCCGCCGATCATGTTGAAGAGAGTGCTCTTTCCGGATCCCGAAGGGCCCATGATGGAGACATATTCCCCGCGGCGGACGGAAAAATTCACGCCGCGCAGCGCGTGGACTTCCTCATCCCCCATCTTGTAGATTTTCTTTACGCCGATGGCGCGGACAACCAAGCTGCCGTTAAGGTGGCTCAACAGTTGCTCATCTGTGAATTGGGTAGGTTCTTCTGTCATCATATTTCCTAGAGTTCCGCTCGTAACGCGACGACAGGCATCATCTTAGCCGCTTCTCTGGCGGGATATAAAGCTCCGAGCACGGTAATGACAATTCCAGCTAAAAAAGATCCGGCGGCGACGAGAAACAGCCAGTGGAAGGGCAACAGCGCCCATACGGCGCCACCGTATTGAAACACGCCTTCCACATAAGCGAGGGCGACGCCAATAACCATGCCCAGAGCCGCCCCGGCCGATCCTTCGATAAAACTCTCAATCAGGAACATTTTCAACACAAATCCATCCAGAGCGCCCAGGCACTTCATGGTGCCGATCTCACGGAAGCGTTCGGTCACGCTCATCAGCATGGCGTTGACAATCCCGACAAAACTGATCAACAGAGCCAGCCCCACCATCCAGTAGGTCTGGACCCGTTGATTATCCATGTCATCAAACTCAATGCCAGCCCGGCTGAGACGCTTCAACAATTCAGGGGTTCCGTTAGCGGCGGCGTTCTGCAAAAAACCATCCGCACACAGAATATAAGAGAGAAAGGCGATGGCCAGCACAATGCCGCTGACCACGATTAACGAGCGCCAGATCCGGATTTTGATCCCCTTGCAGGTGATCCGGACGATTTTCCGGAAAGGAAGCGCCTCAATTTCATGGGTTTTTGTTGAGTCAGACATAGTCATTCAATTCCATTTTTCGACGAAATGGCGGGGTTCACAGTCGTTTTTTTAATTCAATGCCGATCATGCCCCGGCCAATCAGTGTTTTAAAAAAAGTGGCCACAGAGACTTCAGCTTCGGCGATGGTGATCTTATGATGACGAGCGAAACGTTTAATAATTTGACTGACGTTTGTTTTACCGTCACAGGCGTCATAGACTTCCCGGCCATACGGATCAAGAGCGAATGTCCGGGAACAAACTTTTTCCGCGCCGAGAACTTGTTGCCAACGGGGACGGTGGAACTTGACGGTGACATGGAGTTTCCCGTCTTTTTCCTCCCGCGCCTGTGCGGGCAGCTTGACAGGAAATCCCGTCATCGCCGTTTCCCGGTCAAGCATCGGTGGTTTTGTGCCGAACAATCCCATTACGCTGTTCTCCGCATACTGTCAAGGATCGGTTCCGCGGGCGCGGCTTGCCGGCCGTTTTTCCACTCGCTCTCCACAATCAAGAGCCGATCCAAGTCCTCATCGTGGGCGATAACCGCGACCCACTGGCGGGGGAAAAGAAAGCCGAAGGGAAAGGGAAGTTTTTTTTGTCCCCTCCAAGTGAGCTGGAGCCCGTCATCCATGGTGGTCTCACGTTCCTTGCGGCACCGCCGCCGTTCTTTAAACACACGATCCCGGAGCCAGCCTTGATACGACCGCCGCTGGAGAGCCAGAAGCGCCGGAAAGACCTGCCGGATCATTACTTTTTTTCCGGTGTCACCAAAAAACTCAAACGCCAAGTCCCCCGCCGCCAGCCGCTTTCGGTTGAGGACATACCCCGGGGGTATCGTAAACCGGCAACTGTAAATGCTCCAAACGCAGTCCTCCGTCGGCGGAATGACATCAAGCTTTGGCAACGCGTGCCGTTTAAACCATCGATTAATCTCTTGAGAACAGAGATTGGTCAGCAGTATTTCAACAAGCACGTTAGCGGTTTTGGCGTAGCCCCACCAGACGGTTTTCTCTGATTCCTGACGAATCGCCAAGTCCTCAATCCATTCGGTTTCATCAAAGGCCTCGGGACGGGGCGGGTTGTCCGAGGTCTGTCCCCCGGCGGCGACCTTGCAGCGGTTCTTAATCCACTTCACGCCGTCATAATTTTTAGCCGGCCGCAGCCAGCGCAGTTGAAAAACTGGGCCGTCCATATTGCCAATGGTTATCGATCCTTTTGTGTGATCACCCTCAATTTTGAGCGGCCGCCAGTCCTCCTTGAGAGGTATGGTCAGGCCTTGCCAGGCGAGCAATTGGTTGTCGTTGTCCTTTGTCATGGCTGTTATGGCTTAAATTGGCGGCGCGGAACCACCGATGTCACGCTTTTTTTCACTTGTTTCCCGCTATATCGGCAACACATTGGCGCTTTTGCTCATAAAGACCATGCCGAGAGCGAACATGCTGATCAGGCCCATGCCGGCTCCGAAACCGGCGGCGAAAACCACACGATACTGCGGCCATTTGTCGCCGAACCATTTTCGACACCCGTAGCGGCCAATCAAGGCCCCGGCGATTGTCGGCAGGATCGTGTGCGGCAGAGATTGATCCAGACCCCGGATCATTCCGTACACTAAAAACACCGGCAGGTTGAAGTGGGCTAAAATCGCATAGAGTCCGAAGGCCAGTCCCAGCCCCGTGAAGAGATAATCAGCCCTGAACGCTTCCATAAACGGATTCACCACGTCTCCAGGCAAGGTGGCGGAATAAATCAAGCCTTGCTGGTAGGCTTGGAGTTCCCAGAACTCATTGGCGTATGGATAGGACTCGCTGGGAACCGGCCCCAGTGACCAAATAAACTGGGCGAAAAACAGGGTGCCGATGATCATCAGCGGATAGGTCAAAATTTCCGCCTTGATCAAGGATGTGAATTTCGCGCCGATCAGTTCCATTTTCCGGAATTGGAGCACTTGGTTGGCGTAATTGTGAATCGGAATCGGAGCGAACCAAATCGCCGCGCCTTTGTATCCCGACAGGATAAACGTCGCCTCTTTCAAGAAGGGAATGTTCATCTGCTGGCCGACAATACCCTCCATTCGGGCGGAGATGTAACTGATAAACGGGGTCCAGACAAACCCGTAAACAAGCAGAATCCAGAGAGGAAATTCCTTCCCAATGAGAGGACCGCTACAGTGATTGACCAGCCAATAGGCCAAGCTAATATAGGTGGCCGTGGAAAACAGGTAGATGGCCACGCCAACCCAGATCGAAAAGTCTCCACGGCCTTCTGGCGCTTTGAATAGATTGCTCCATTTCATCGATGATTTGCCAAGCTCATCCGCTTCCCGCTTCTTCTTTTGGAAATTTTTATACATATGGATCATGCCGATGCCGGCCACGGCGAACAGCAGACCCAAGTGGAAGCTGAAATAGAAGTCCATGGTGTTGGAGCGGACGGTGTCCATGGCGCTCAACCCCGGGGTCCAGCCGCTGAGAATACCGGCCTTCTGCATGATCGGGTTGGCGATCAACGTGACAATCACACCGAATAAGGAGCCCATGATCGCCCAGAATGGCATCACCATGCCGGTGATAATCAACCCCAAATCGAAACAAATCATGATCGGCATCGCCGGCAACTTCATCTCAGTGTATCGGGTCAAGTCTACGAACGGCAATGGAATCATGCGGATTGGCGAGTCCAATATGGCCCCGCTCACGGCGGGTAAGGCGATATACACACTGCCGAAAAGAATGCCCAGAGCGGCACCGGCGGCGAAAATGCGGTAGCGCCAGGTTTCTTTGTCATCCGAGGCGTCGGCCAGCGCGGTCATGCCGGCCGCCCCTACAGGCGCCATGGGGAAAGGTAATTCCTCAACATCCGCTGTCAGGCGGAACAAAACATAACCCAGACCGAAATGATCAATGCGCTGAATGGCCATCATCAGACAGGTCATTAGAATCGGCGCCAGCCACTCGACCGTGAAAAAACTGCGCTTCGCCAAAACCGCGGGATCCGTGGGGCCGTACCAGGACGGGATAAATTCCAAAATCCCCATTTTCCTGAGCTCCTCACTCTGGACGATAAATTGCCGGTAAAGCCACCCCTGCCCTCCGGCCGCCATCGCCGCTCCGCACATATAGAAGAGAATAAAGATCTCCGGCCGCTTCAACTTTTTGAAGGCGCGGCGGGCCACTTCAACGTAGAGAAGCACGGTCACCCACTGGGCCGCCGCGCCCATGTGGAGACCGGCCACCAAACCCATATAAACGGATGCCGGCGCCATCACAAAGCCGACAAACAGCCCCATGAGAATGGTGCCTCTGTTGAAGCCGTCCTCGAACGTGTCGGGACGTTTCATCAGATCTCTGAATTCTTGAAACTCTTTATCTTCGCGCATGACTCGTATACCTTAAGATCACTGATTAATGCTGTCCGCTTGGCGGATGTACCTCAGCATGCGTTCCGGGGCGACGTTGCGCCAGCCGAGCAGTTGTGCCCGGATATTGCCGAGAAAAACACGGTTAAGGCGCCACCAGGAGCGTTCGGGCCCCGCTTGATGATCCAACTGAAACTTCAAATCACAGATGTCACCCTCTGAAAGATCAAATCGAATCGCGATATCCTGACGCACACCCAAATCGTAAGGAGCGGGCCAAATGGTGGATTTTAAGCAGACAACGGTCGTGTCATCACCCTTCTCAAGGCGCACGTTGTCGGAGGTGAAATTGCCGATGGCGCCATCAGCGTGGGCCACTAAATAATCGTAAAGGAAGGCGGCCAGACCCGGCGCGGCCTTCTGACTGACCGTGAAAGGCAGCAGCCCGCGTATCCGGCGGTCTTTCGGCTGCGGAACCTTCCAGTCCAGATCGCCGCTCGGACTGGCGACCTTAGTGGCCATATACGCCGGCACCAGCGCCGATAAAATCACCACCAACAGCACCAGTCCCATGGTCAGAATCACATTGGATCCGGAGTAGTTCAGGGTGATGCCGCCCATCAGGTCAAATTTAGTCAGAACGGTGGCCACGCCTTGACCGATGATATACCCAAAGACCGATCCCATGACCCCATAGGTCAGCGCTTCCGCTAAGAACAACACACCGATATGCCGGGGCGCCAACCCGAGACTGCTGTAGATGTAGATTTCTTTCTTACGTTCGGCAATAGAGTTGAGCATGGTGTTGAAAATAATCAGGGCGGCGATAAGAATGGGAATAAAAATTTTCCGGGGCGCTTTAGGAATCAAGGGCGTGGAAACAATCACCTTGACACCATCCGCGGCGCCATAATACAAGGGATAAGCGATATCCTTCACCAGCGCGTCGGCGATCGTCTTGGAGGTTTCCGAACCGGTTTTGGATCGAATGACGATACTGCGGAGGCTGGCGCCCAGATCGTTCGCCAACGCGACAGGCAGAATGATCACCTCGTCACCGGAAACGTGGATAAGCGTGGGATCAGGCTCCGCCATCTGGCCGCTGGCCATGGTTGTTTCCATGGTGGATTGATCACCCATGACCCAGTCGTCTTTTTGGACCGAATAATCCAAGGGAAGAATGGTCCGGCCATCCAGCTTGTTGACGTGTGTTTCCAGCGCCCGCGGGTCGAATGTGTCAATCACTTTCAGCGGGGTTCCCGCGACGACAACCTCAGTGCCCTTGGCCGCGCCCAGTCTTTGAGCGGTCACGGTCGAGATGTAACAGCCGCCCCCTTCGGCAAACTGTTCCCAATGGTTTAGAACGGCTGGAATCGCCGTGATAAATTTATCTTCTCTTGGATCCAGCCCCAAACCGGCTTTCAGTGTCGCCAACTGGTTAGTCTTGGCGTTGCGGACATGAATGCGCCATTCCGGTGTGTGCGGTGAGACCGCCCAGTAGCGGCCGATAACTTCTTTGCCCTCGCCCAGCATGTTGGCGACACTCTCCAGGGTGTTATTATCCAGCGGCATCTCACTGGGATGTTGCAGGAGCACCCCGTTATGATTGGACTGGACACCTTCCAACGTGGCCGTCCGTTTGTTTTGATAGGTGGAGGAAGAGGTGAAGCAGAGCAGCGAGAAGGTCACCAGGACGATGGTCAAACCGGTGAGCATGGTCCGGACAAACCGCTTGCGCATATTGGCGATTCCCAGCCAAATCGCGCTCATGATAACCCCCCCGCGCCCGGTTTGCGCGCCGCTGGCCTCGGCCAGTGTGCCGCGGCGGAGTTCTTCCATGTCCGCCCGGAATTTTCTTAAAATCATGTTGATGACGGAAACACTCAGCAAAAGCACCATAAACGCGATGAGAATAACCGCCGGCATGCTGGTGATTTTGAAACCGGGATGGAAACTGGCCAACGCGAAAAACATGATCACGAAAATCATCATGGCTTTGCTGATCTGTTTGGCGATTTCCGGGGAGGCGAAAAGCAGGCGCTCCATGGCGATGGAAAAAGGCACGAGAAGCAAAAGCAGGAAAATCGCTCCACGCGTCACATCGTTGGCTTGATCTTGAGCGGCTTGGTAAACCCGGATTTCATTAGCCAAGGCGACCGTCGCCGCGCGTTTGTACGCCGCTCCCTGGTCCGCCGCGTAGGCTTCATCAGCTTTTTTGAGCCACTCTCTGGTCTCTTCGTGGATCTCACGGATCGCTTTACAAACCACGCCCGCTCCTTCCAGGCGGCGGAGACGCCACTCGTCTATAAGGAAAAAGTCACGGGCGGAAATCAATTCAGGCAAGGCCGGGAGGGGCTTGTCGGAGGGAAACCCTTTTTTGAGAGCGACTTGAAGGGATTCCCCGGACTCAAGCAGATCGTCCGGCACATTCATCAACGCCATCCGGTTCTTGCCCCCGCCTTTACCGAGGATCACCTGGTAGTGTGTTCCCGGCTCAACTAAGGCGAACATGGGATGCTGAACGGGGCCCCAGAAATGTTTCTTGGGAACGCCGCCACGCCTGACATCAAAGAGTTTACTGATACTCATGGGGGCTTGATAACGCGGGTCGCGGAAGACCGGCCCGTTCAGTTCAACACACTCGAACGTGTCCGCTCTGAGGGGCGCCAACGGCGCTTTCTGGTTCATGTTATACTGGTTGGCCTCGTCACTGGCCAGCATGCTGGTGATTTTGACGATGGAGCGGGCAATGCGTCCATGCTCATCCAACTCATACCCTTTCAGCCGCCGATTCCGAGCGGGCCAGTTGGTGTCGGCGGGTTTCGGTCTGAAACGGAAGCGCCCGTCCGACCCGGTTAGAACAAACTCGTGTCCGCGCATGGCGACAACTTGCGGCTGAGTGGGATTGCCGTTAAAGGTGGTCACCAACATCCCCGGCCGCGGGGTGCGGGCGATGGTCTCGGCCACGGATTCACTGACCAGCACGCCGTCAGGCATGCGCCATTTCGGGAACGTGCCACCCCGCACCAGATCCGGAACCGGTTCGAACGACGGATCATTCAACATCATCTCGACGAGCAGGGCGGTCATTCTTATCTGAGGAGCGAGACGGTCCCAATCCAAGCGGTCATACGTGTCCTGTGGGGTGTCCAGACGGTGACGGATGCTCTCTAATGTCGACCACGTGACGCCGGTCATTTGGAAACTTCCAGCCACATTCGTGAGCAGGGCCGTGCGCTGGATGGACAGAGAACCGGCGTCAACACCACTTTGAATGGATTCCTGGTTGACGATTTTGTTGACGAGCATCTCAATTTGCTCTTCCTTAAGGTCAGGAAGTTCCGCGGCCAGAACGCGGAACGCCGCTTCTTCAAGCTGAACCGCGCCTTGTCCTTTTTCCATACTCACACCGGTGATGATGCGCTGGACAGCCGCGTCATCGAGTCCGGGAATGCTGTCCTTAATCACCTGTTCGGTGGTGGCGCCTTCCAGCGCTTCCGTGTTAAGAATCTTTTTGACGAGTTGCTGCAGCCCGTCCGCCCGGAGCCCCAGAGCGGCCAAGCGTTCCCCGGCGATATCGGCGTACGGATTATCCGTGTCTTTAAGAACCTTTTTAAGCCAGCGGGTGAATTGCCGTCCGGACCGGTTGTAGTTCATAAAATGCGCGTCGCACATGAATGACGGTCCGACATTGATGCCGCTGTCAGAAAGGTCAATCCCCAAGACAAACGGGATGGCGACAGGATCCGGGGCGGTTATGCCCATGCCGGCCAGAACCTCCGCGCGCGTGTTGTCATAGCTTTTAAACAGCAGCGGTTGCTGTTTAATCTCAGTTAATTGCGTGTTCACCCGGTGCCGCAGCTTCTCCCAGACAACGCGGCATTCGTCTTCGAGTCCCTCGGGAAGCGTGCCTTTGGAAATGATCCCGCTGAGAATGGAATCCAATTCAGCCTTGCGATCAAGTTTCTCTTCCTTAAGAGCGGTCGCGGCTTTTGATTCGTCGCCTTTAAGATGAACTTCATCCAGACGGAGGGCGAATATTTCCTCGCGGAGACCGAGAATTTCCGGGCTGAGGATATCCTTGACATACCGCTGGAGTTCCTTATAGTCACCGGTGTCGGCCAGTTGTGGAAGCGCGGTCGTGTAGTCAGCGCCCAGCGCTTCCACCTGCGCGGCCAGCTTCTCGTACTCCGCGGTGCTGTCCAAAATGCTCTTCTCATAAGCTTGGCGTGTCAGGTCATCCGGGGTGATTGACAGCATACCCATCAGCTCCCGGGTCCCCAGCAGATTGAACCCGAAAGCGTCAACGAAAGCGACAATCACGCCTCGTTTCGGGGGGTGTTGGCTGAGGTGATCCAAAAACCGCAAGAGGAAGGCGGCGTCAACCGCGTTGTCGGCGCCGGGCGCCAGGCCGGGAATAATGCTCATGGCATCGTATCTGGCGATCAACAGGACAGGCTTAAGGGCCGGATCAGTCCCCGGCACCAAGGCGAGCAGATTCTCACCTGTTTTTTCAACCCATTCGCCGTCGCAATGAATCGTCACATCGCCGGTGATCGTCTGCCGCCGTATGGCCTCGGCCAATGACCCGTCCGGAATGTAATACCGCGGCTTATAAATCGATGTGTAGAGCGGCACGCTGGCGCTGTCATCAGGGGACCCCAGCAGCAAGACCGCGTCGGCGCCAAACTCAAAAGCCCGCAACCATGTGCCCTCATCATAGACCGACATCTCAATGGCGGCGATAGCGCCCCGTAGCGACTTCGCCGGCAATTCATCGTATTGTCCGGTCCCGATATACATGATGTTGCCGCTGATGCCTTCCGGCGGGGTGGTTTTCATACGGACATTGTCCGGCCAGACAGGATAGACCTGGTGGGTTCCTGAAAATTCGCCCGCGGTGATGGTCAGTTCCGACCGCCGGGTTTCGGGAACCATCACGGGAAATGGCTGGCGTATCAGCCGCTTGACCGCGGGATAGGTTTCAATACGCGCGGCCAGCATTTCCTTGGCCGCGGCGTGCCCGGGGGATCCGAGCAGGCGGGACGGCGCCGCGCACAGCGCTTGTGTGTCGTTTTTGACATCCGCAATGAAGTCAGCGGCGAAGACGCTGCTGGAACAGAGGGCGGCGGCGAGAAAAAAGAGTGTTTTCTTCTTGAGAGGCATAGGATTTCTAACCAATATCCCGGATAAACATATTTCCAAACTAGATTTTAAGATGCCCGATTTCGGCGGGATCGCCACCTAACCAAATGAGTATGGCGGGCACGGCCGCCCAAAGGATGGCGGCGAAAACTTCCCCGAGAATAAGCCCGAGGAATAACGGTTTTCCCAGACGGTAGGCTTTGGCGCCGCCATAAATGACGATGGATCGCTTGATAGCCCAGCCC
The DNA here is from genome assembly GCA_032251435.1 of Lentisphaeria bacterium. GTDB lineage: Bacteria > Verrucomicrobiota > Lentisphaeria > Oligosphaerales > MVZH01 > JAVVEH01. The sequence continues at coordinate 14,282 of JAVVEH010000020.1, forward strand.
AGAAAAATACAGGGCCAAAGAGTAAAGAAAAATTCGGCGTGAATGACAATCAGACCGGCTGGATGCAAAGGCCACATGGGACTCAGCAGGCAGGCGATCTGAAGCCCGATGGCGAGGAAAAAGCCGAACAGGGTGTGCCCCAGGCGACTGTGCTGGGCGTTGTTCCAACTGTCACGGGAAAACGCCTTCAAGGGGCTGTGAATCAACTGCTCGATGGCATTGGGATCGCCGATACTGTGCCGACCGCTCATGGCTGTCGCATTGGTGTAGCCCATGTGAATGTGGACGGCGCCGGCGACGAGCAAGCCGAGCAAAATCAAGATAAAAAATCCCTTCGCCAACCGGGCGTGCGCCTTCGGACCGCTGTCCCGGTCAACACCGAAGCCGTGCATGGCGGTGACCGCGGCGCTCACTTTGGAGGCGCTGGATTGAAGCATCAGATCAACCGCGCTGGTCAGGAAAATCGCTTTGCCAGTGAGCCAGCCGATGGGCATCATGCTGAGGATTGTGCCCACTTCCAGAGTGGATGCGAAAACGGGTATGCCGGTTTCAGCGACCATCCGGGCCAGCACCAGACTGGTGATCACCACCATCACGACCGCCAGCAATGCGAACAGGATTGAATTCCCGGCCCAGACTTGCCAAATCAGCAGGCCAAGGCAACCGAGGCAAAACATCAGCCCCGCCGCCCGGTTCCGCCGATCCACGTCATCGCGCGCCGGTCTGAACATGGCCTTGGCGACCGCCAGCCATTGGCGCCGCCCGAGCCAGATAATGACCAGGGCCATGCCCATGACGGCGCCGCTGCGATGATCCAGCCGCGCCGCGTCACCATGAAAGGGGGCGAAGTACTGGTAACCTAAAACCCGGTACGCCGAATAAACGATGACCGTGAACCACAGTGAAAAGGAGATACGGCTGGGGACAAAGTAGGTGATGCCGAGAATGACGAAGATGATCCGGCCGGATTTCACATACCAGGGAATGCGACCCAGCATGCCTGGGAAAATTTCCCAGAACGCCCAACTGAATCCGGGATCCGGAAACGCGCCCTTTGTGTGAAGGCTCAGACCTTTGAGTAAATAGATGAAAAAGACCGTCAGCGCACCGAACCAGAACAGTTTGCTGCGGAAGAGAGCCGGGAACCGCCCGCCGTCATCCGGGGTTTCAATCAACGCCTGCTGGACGGATAGCAGCGGGAAGGGCAAGCGCTCGTTATCCCGCCATTGCGGAAAGACAATCAGCGAAAGGCCAATCATCATTAACACACAGGTGGCGATCATGCTTCCCCAGGCGACCGCCGGCTTCAACCAGGCCCCCCATGGGATGGGCTCACCTTCATCCAGTTCATCGACCATCGCCTCTGAAACGGGCGCGCGGGCGCCGAATTCAACCGGATCAAGATAGAGCGCCGAGGGCAAATCCATCTCGGCGTGGATGTCAGCCAACGCTTTGTCTTCGCAGATGATCTTGTTACTGGCCGCCAGCGAATGGGGGAGTGAACTCATGACGGCGGTCGATGAACAGGCCACCACAATGATGGCGAAAATCAGGGCCAACTGGCGCACAGTCAAAGCCATGGGCGGCATCGCCCAGCGCAAAAACGGATTGATGAACAGCGCCAGAATCGTGATCATCGCGACACCGGCGGTCGGTAAATAATTGTCGGCGATGGCGGAATTCTGTAACAGGTAGTTGTTGAACGGCTGGCAGAACCAGATCGTGAAGGCGCAAGCCAACCCGATGAGAACCGCGACAAGTGTTCGTGTGAATGAAAGTTTGTTCATTAATAAGCTTTTCTGTCCTGCGGCACTTCTTTATTTACAGTCTCATAATAGCATTCGGGCGAAAAGTAGGAAACAATAACTGTGAAGAGTTTTTTTTCAACCGGTTGGTAGACAAATATGGGCACAAAATCAGAGCGGCGTGTCCTGTGCTTCTGTCAAGCATTTTTTGCGAAACTGTCCCGGGCGCATCCCGACATGCCGATGGAACAAATTGGAGAAGGAATACGCGCTTTTATATCCCAGCTCGCCGGCGATCGTCTCAATGGTGTAATCCGTGGACAAAAGCAGCGACGAAGCCTTGTCCAATCGGTTTTTGATGACCAGATCCATCGGCCCCATGCCAAGTTCATTTTTAAACAGCCGGTTCAACGTGCGCGGGGGGAGACCCGTCTTCTTGGCCATCACTGAAACGCTCCATTTCGCCTGGGGAACATTATGAATTTCCACCGCCAGTTTTTGAATGGCCAGGGATCGCCGACTTGGTTTTTTGACCGCGGCGCTGCGCAATTCGCGGTGAATCAGTTGGCCCAAAGCATGCGAGTTTTCCAAGGCGCCAAGCTGGGAGACCACTGTTTGTTTCTGGCGGGCCTCCATGATCCGGCTGACCAGCAACAGCATATGAACCGTGGACTCGTACGGGCGCATGTAAGGCCCCCGTTGAACCAGCGGATCCCAAACCGGGTGGTCGAGCAGGGTGAAATAGATCCACCAGCTTTTAGCCGAGCGGTTGCCGCGGGAATACAGTGTTCCTTTGGGGCAGAACGACAGCGTTCCCGGCTTCTGAATGAGTCTTCTTTTTCCCAACCGCACATTGAGTTCTCCCTGCAAAACGAGTACCAGGCAGTGATCCTGCGCCCGTGTCGGCGGGTGAGCGGGATAGGACACTTTGCGGGCCAGCCCGACCGATATGACTTTGGCGTCGAAGAGCGGCTGGGCCAGGAAACGGGCCCACAGATTTTCCCGATGGAGCTGCTCCGTTGTGTTCCGGGTGATAGTCTGAAAGGGAATGTCGAATTCCACTCGTTGAATTTCCGGAAGCATGCGCCTACTTCTCCAAGACCTCGTTTCGCGGAGGGACGTATTTTGAGAAAACCAGCTTCACCGGCGTGCCTTTTTTGGGGACAAACTCATCGTTCACCTCCATGCCGAAACCCGGCCCGTGGTATGGATTTTTGCTCTCTTTACCGTATTGAATCACGGCGCTTGGATTGGGCCAGATGCCGATCACCACGCCCCCGAAGTTGGCCGCGTAGACGCGCTCGCCATTTTTTTGGGTATGCAAGAACGAGCCGGTGAAGACCCAGCTGTCAGTCACCTCCTCAGGTTCCTCCTCCGCGGCGGCGGCTTCGCCTCCCCACATATCCTCATCGCCGCCCTGCCGATTTCGGATTAAGGATATGATGTTCGTCCGCTCCGTCCGGCCGTTGATGTCCCATTCCACCTCGACACGCACTCGGGAATCGGCGACTTTCAACGCTCTTTCCCACCACAGTTGTTCAAGACCGGGCGGCATGGGAGTGGGCTTCAGACCCGCCAGCAGCAACGCCGTGTGGAGAATTTCCGGTTTGACGGTGGTCACAAAAATCGCCTCATGCTCAAAGGTGTCGGGCAGGCAGACAAGGTATTCCAGAATGCCGCTTTCCAGGCAGACGCTGGCATCCATGCGCACTTCCCGCGTCTTGCGGTTAATCGTCAAACCCGGGAACGTGATGTTGTCTCCTTCGATCACGACATTTTTCTCCACCGGTGTGTCCGTTTTGGGCGCCGTCGTGTCGGCGGCGCCCGGTTTGTCGGCGTCCGGAGCGGGCGCGCCGTTATCCGCTTGAACGGCTGAAAAACCAAAAAGCAGAAGGGTGAGAAGTGAGTATTTGACAATCATAGTGAATCCTGTGGGCTGGTCTGTTGAAAAGACGCGCGGGCGACATCATTTGACTCCGTAATATATAACCCGATTTGGCGGGAAAAGAACCCGGACCCGAAAAGAAACCGGCGGGCCGGGCCGAAGCGGCGCTGTTAAGATGGTGTCCCGAGTGTGAAAGACAAGTCGAAAACAGGCGGATACCCACACCATGCCGCTGGCGTAAAAAGATGTGATTTTGGCCGGAAAAGCGATTGTGCGGACGGGTTGCCGATATACATTATATGTCGTCATTTCCATACTTTAAACACGACTCGCGCGGGATGCGGGATGCCCCTCCAACGGGTCACGATCCGGGGCCCGGGAGATGTCATTCACGTTGATCACCGGACACCCCTTCGTGTCAACGGCTGTCGCGCGCGGACTTTTTCAACAGCAAGGAGCATCCATTATGACTGGCGCCAACAACCAAGTCTGTTTCGACCCCGCGGTAAAAGGTATTGATCCGGCCAGCGTGCATTCGCTCACTCTCGCCAGCGGCGCCAACATGCCGGCGCCCGCTTTCGGCACATTCCATTCCGATTGGGCGCAGGATTACATGAAAGACGCGACGGTTGAGGCGATTCGCCTGGGCTGGCGTCATCTTGACACGGCGCGGGCTTATGAAAACGAGGCCGATGTCGGGGAAGCCATCCGCGAAGCCATCCGCAGGGGCTACATCCATTCCGCCGCCGACCTGTTCATCACCGGTAAACTGTGGAACGGGCATATGAGCCCGAAAGACGTGGCCCCGGCTTTTGATGAGACCTTGAAGGCCTTGGGTGTTGATCACATCGACATGTACCTGAATCATTGGCCCTGGCCCAATGTGCACACGCCCGGTTGCGCCGGGGATCACCGGAATCCCGACGCCGTGCCCTATATCCATGAAGCCTTCCTGGAAACTTGGGCGGAGATTGTCAAGCTCAAAAAAGCGGGAAAGGTTGTGGACATCGGCACGTCCAATCATACCCGCGCCACGATGGCATTATTGCTTCGTGATGTCGCTGAGGACGAACGGCCGGTCGTCAATCAAATGGAAATGCATCCATTGTTCCAGCAGACCGACCTGCGCCGGTATTTCGAGTCTGAAGGCATTGTCTGCACGGGCTACATGGCCATGGGGTCGCCAAACCGGCCGGCCCGGGACACGTTCAAAGAACACCGGGCCGACATGCAGGACCCGACCCTTCAGGCCATTGCCCGGGAACTGGGCGTTGTGCCCCCGAAGGTTTGCCTCGCCTGGGCCGCTCAGCGCATGAATAAGAGCGGTGGATACGTCGCCATGGCGACCCGGTCCGACTGGATGGTGGACAACCTCGCCTGCGCGACGGAAGATCTCCTGTCGCCGGACCAACTGCTGCGCCTGTGCGGCGACGGCACGCCGGATAACCCGGGCATCGATGCCAACAACCGGCTCATTTGGGGCCAAGTTTTTCTCTGGCCCGAAGCGGAAGGAGACTGGCGGATTCTCTGGGACGACAGCCAAGTCTTCGAAACCCGGACCGGATATCAGGAATTTAAAGCGGCTTACAAGGCGTACGCCGCGGTGAAAGAGAAAACAACCTATCGGGCGTAAATTTCAACATCAGACCGATCAGACGGGCTCGACCGATCCTTTGAGATTTTGACAGGAGATTAGAACATGACAACCATGCGACAGGCGGTGATGCCGGAACCCGGCAAGATTGTGATTGGCGAAGCGGAAAAACCCGTTCCGGGCCCCGGAGAGATCCTCTTACGGGTCCAGCGTATCGGCGTTTGCGGGACGGATATTCATGTCTGGCACGGGAAACATCCGTTCACGCCTTATCCCGTCGTCCAGGGACATGAGTTTTCAGCCATTGTCGAAGCCGTGGGTGACGGTGTCACCAAAGTGACCATCGGTGACCGGGCCACGGCCGCGCCGCAACAGGTCTGCGGTGTCTGCAATCCCTGCAAACGAGGTGATTATCATATCTGTGACGCCCTCAAAGTCCGGGGATTCCAGGCGCCGGGGTGCGCTCAGGATTTTTTCATCACCACCGAAGAGCGGATTGTCCCGTTCCCGTCCTCGCTGTCCTATGATCAAGGCGCTCTAATCGAGCCGGCGGCGGTCGCCGCCCATTCGACCAACCGGGCGGGTGATTTGACCGGTAAGAATGTTGTCGTGCTCGGCGCCGGCACCATTGGCAATCTGGTCGCGCAAGCCGCCCGTTGCCGGGGCGCCGGCAAGGTGCTGATCACCGATCTCAGTGACTTCCGGCTGGCGAAAGCCAAAGAAGTCGGCGTGGATGTCACCTGCAATGTCGGGGAACGCTCGCTGGCGGACGCCGCCAAGGAGGCGTTCGGCGATCAGGGATTTGAGGTGGCCTTCGAGGCGGTCGGTGTTGAGGCGTCCCTGGATGACGCGGTTCAGAACATTCAAAAAGGCGGTGATATTGTTGTGCTCGGTGTTTTCGGCGACCGGCCCCGGGTGGACATGTCCGTCGTTGGTGATCGTGAATTGACCCTGATCGGCACGCTCATGTACCAGCAGGCGGATTATGAGCAGGCGGTGGCGTGGATCGCGGAGGGGAAAATCATCACCGCCCCTCTGGTCACCAAACACTTTCCTTTCGAACACTACGAGGACGCATACCACTTTATTGAGAAACAAGGGGATAAAACCCTGAAAGTGGTCATCGATCTGTGAGCGAAAAGCCAGTGGCGGCGCGCGCGTCAGGCCTGACGGAGAAAACGCGCGTCCGCGGGATGACCAGACAGTGATAAGGAAGAGCCGATGAGCAGCGCGCCGCGGAATCCGCGAACTCGATACTGGGTTCAGTCGACCAAAAAAGAACTTGAGGGCAAACTTGGGACAACCTTTTCGTTGTCAAACGGGTTGCTGGGACTGCGCGGCGCCCATGAGGAGTGTCCGGACTGGGGACGCCCGGAATTTTATGTGGCCGACACGTACGCGGCCGGCCCGCCCGCCTTGCTTGGCTTTCATGATCCCGATCACATTTTGACGCATCCCGACCGGATGGCGGAGGACCATTTAAACGGGCTGGGTGATGACGCCATTCAGACCCTGCCCAACCTGCCCTTTCCGGTTGGCGTGAAGCTGTCGGTCGGGGACGCGCCATTCGGCTTTGACACCCACAAGATTCTCAGCGCCGAGCGCCTGCTTGAGATTGACACCGCCGTCATGCGTCGCACGTTGGTGTTTCGTGACGATCAAAACCGCCGCACCCGGGTCGACTCATGCCGGTTCGTCAGTATGGCGGACCACAACCTCATCTGTCTGCGCGCGGTTGTCCGGCGTCTGAACCACCAGGCGCCGGTGGACCTTGGCGGATTTCTGTTTGAAGATGTGGCCAACACCAACGGTGTGCGCTTGTGGACGGCTGGCGAGCGTCTTGAGCAACCCGGCCTGCGGGGTCTGGAATGTCTGACCCGCGGCACTGGCCTCACGATCGCCATCGGTCAAGCGGAACACGTTGTCAATACCGATGATGAGATATCCCTCGATTTATTCGCCATCGCCGGGACCATGTCTCTGCCCGAGGCGTGCGAACGGGTGGCCGCCGCCCGGCATACGGGCTTTGATCAGTGCCTTCAGGCTCATCAGGAAAGCTACGCGGCCCAACGGCGGGCCGGGCGGGTGGACTTCGATGGCGACGCCGCCACGGTGCAGGGATTCAACTTTGGTCAAACGCACATGCACATGGCCGCCGGTCCCACGGCGGATCGATCCGGCCTGCCGATCAAAGGGCTGACCGGGCACGGCTACCGGTTCCTCACCTTTTGGGACATGGACTTCCACATGTTCCCATACTATCTGATGACGAAACCCCGTTGGGCGCGTAAGCTGCTCGAATACCGCTACAACCAGTTGCCGAAATACCGGGAAAACGCCCGCAAATGGGGCGCGGAAGGCGCCCAGGTGCCGTGGGAAACCGGCGCCCGGGGAGAAGAGGAGACAGCCCCGTGGCTGTGCCTCCAAGAACGCGAAATTCATATTTCGGCGGATGCCGCCTACATGTTCAAGCGTTACGCCGAGATGACCGGTGACCAGCGAGTCATGCTGGACATGGGGGCGGAGTTCGCTTTCGAAACCGCGCGCTTTTACGCGTCACGGTTGGTGTGGAACGAGACAATGGGCCGCTTTGATCTGCCGGATATCGGTTGTCCTGATCAGTATCACACCTTCGCTGACAACAATGTCTTTATCTCGTTGTGGGCCCAATGGAATCTCAGTCACGCCGCCGACTTGTTCGCCCAGGCTGACTATCAAGCGGCCGCGGCCGCCGTTGGTGTTGACGCGCGGGAGGCGGCGCGGTGGCGGAACATGGCCGAAAAAATCCACATTATCCCCCCTGACGCGGATGGCGTCATTGAGGAATTTGATGGTTTCTTCGATTTAGACGCGGATATTGACGGGATTTGCGAGACGTATTGCAGTCATTCACAGGCGGTTAAACAGCCCGATGTGTTGGCGGCGTTCATCCCGTTTGAGGATCGCTATGATGTGGAAACCCGCCGGAAGAACTGGCGGTTTTACGATGCCCGGACCCTGCACGGATCCTCATTGTCCCTGCCGGGCATGGCCTACGCCGCCGCCCGTTGCGGGTTGAATGATGAGGCGTTGTACAATCTGCACAAGTCGTGCCGGATGGATTTGGATGATGTGAATTTGGATACCGAGCGGGGGGTGCATTTGTCCGGCGGCGCCGTGCAGTGGTGCGCGGTTGTCCATGGATTTGGAGGATTGACCGCTTCCGGTGAGGGGCTCACGTTTCATCCCAATCTTCCCCGGCAATGGCGATGGTTGTCCTTCGCCGTCCATTGGCATTTCCAGCTTGTTGACGTTGAGATTACGGAAAAACGGATTACGGTGACGGTCGGCGCGGAGGAATCCCAGGCGGTTCCTGTCCGGGTGCAAGACGGCGCATGGGTGTCCATCCCGCCCGGCGAAACCCGGGAATGGACACTGGAAAAATCGATATAAAAAACGGATATTTAGATGGATAACACATTATTTAAGCGGGTGTGTGACACACCCGGCATTCCCGGATTTGAGGATAACGTTCAAGCGATCGCTAAAGACATCCTGGCGGGTTGTTGTGATGAGGTCACAAGCGACCGCATTGGCAATGTCATCGGGATCAAGAAAGCGGCCGGCAAGCGTGACGGACGGACCCCGAGGCTGCTCTTGGCCGCCCATGCCGATGAGATCGGCATGATGGTGAAACACATTGACAACAAAGGATTTATCCACTTTATTCAAGTGGGCGGACTGAATGCTCAGGCATGCGAATCCCAGCGTGTCGTGATTCATTCCGCCGAACCCGTCCGCGGGGTCATCGTGCCCAAAGGCGGCGACACCAAAGCGGCGATCGCCGATTTGCTGGTTGACACGGGATTGCCCGTTGACGAGGTGAAAAAACGGGTATCCCCCGGGGATCCGATGACTTACGAGGGCGACGCGTCCATTCTCAATGACCGCATGTGGGTCGGCCGCAATTTTGATGACCGGGCTGGCACCTATTGTCTTTTAGAAGCGATGCGCCAGGTCGGTGAGACCAAGGTTGATGTGTACGCGGTCAGCTCGGTTCAGGAGGAGGTGGGTCTCCGCGGCATGCACGCCGCCGCCCGCCGTCTGGATCCGGATATCGCCATCGCCATTGACGGGAGTATGGCCCGCGGAGCTTATGTGAATGACCGTGACAATCTTACTGAGCCTGGAAAAGGGACGGGTATCTATCTCATCGATAAATTGACGATTGGACATCCCGGCCTGGTGCGGTTCCTGTTTGGCGTGGCGGCCAGGCATGGCATCCCCCATCAACTGAATATCGGCGGGGGCACGGACGCCTCGGCAATTCAGAAATCAGGGGCTGATGTCATGGCGACAACCATTGGCGCTCCGACCCGTTACATGCACTCCACCGTGCAGCTTTGTCACGCCGATGATCTGGACGCCACCGTGGATCTGTTGGTCAAAGTCATGGAATCCGCGCACGAGCTTTTGGAATTGGCTTAAAGATAAGTTGCGAGTCGCGAGTAGTAAAGCACCAAAAACCAAGCACAAAGTATCTGGCATGAAAATAACCCGCGTGACCACGACGCCGATCCGCATCCCGCTGAAAGGTTTTTTTTATAATTCTGAGTGGGCCGGAACCAAGCGTGAATGGGGCGGGCGGTTGAGCCGCGTCTCCCCGAAACGCCCAGGCCCGATTCTGGAATATCTGCTGGTTCACATTGAGACCGACGAGGGTGTCTCCGGTCTGGGCGAGGCGCCCGCGGATATTGGTTTTTTCGGTCAGACGTTAGAGGGCATTCAAGTGGCGGTGGAGGACTATCTGGGTCCCCAACTGGTCGGCAAAGATCCCTTTGACCGGGAGTACTTGATGGACCTGATTGATTACCGGGAAAACAGTTGCGCCAAATCCGGGATCGATCTGGCCTTGCACGATTTGGCCGGCAAGGCGCTGGGCGTGCCGGTCAGTGATTTGCTCGGGGGGTCGCACCGCGCCCGGGTGCCCGTGGCCATCGAAATCGCCGGTGGAACGCCGGATGACATGGCCGGCGAATGCCTCAAGTATATGGACAAGGGTGTCCGCGCCTTTAAACCGAAAATCGGCAGTATTCCCGAAAAGGACGCCGACCGCCTCCGCGCCATCCGCGAAGCGGTGGGCCCGGATGTGTCCATTCGGGCCGACGCCAACCGCGGGTATTCACCCAAAGAAGCGATTCGGCTCTGCCGTTTGGCTGAGAAGTACGAGGTGAATCTGGAGCTCCTCGAACAGCCTGTCGAGGCGTATGATTTGGTTGGCATGGCCCAGGTCCGCCGCTCCGTTGACACGCTTATCGAGGCGGATGAAAGCTGTTTTTCCATTCAAGACGCCATGCGGATTATCTGTTATGAGGCGGCCGATGTGTTGAATATTAAAATCGCCAAGGCCGGCGGTCTGCTCAACGCCACGAAAATTGCCGCTCTCGCTCAGTCAGCGGGGCTTCAATGCGTGCTGGGCACCGCGTTCGGGACGGGGGTCAAGATCGCCGCCAAGCTGCATTTGGCCGCCGCCACGATCGGCATGATCGACGCGGTTGAGTTTACCGAATTAGGACTCCATGGGCCTCTGCTTCAGGGGCGGCTGGATGAAGATCTAGCGTTGCCGGTGGCGGCGGATGGCTGCCTGCCCGTTCCCACCGGGCCCGGACTGGGGATCGAACTTGATCACGAGCAAATCGCGGCAATGACCGTGTCATAACCATCGCCACGGGGTCATCTCCTCATCACCAAACACCCGGCAGGAGTCATTGAGCGCATGATGGCATATGTCCTAACCGCATGAAAAGCACGGCGTCAAATTTCATCAATATCCTTCTGTATATCCTCACATTCCTTATTGGCCTGGTGTTGTGCGTCGGGCTCTGGGTCGTTGTGCCGTATAACAACTTCGCCCTGAACAACAGCTTTGTCAGCGACGGCTATCTGCCTGAAATTGTCATGTTGTTCCTGGCGTGCGTGGTTTTGGTCATCAACCCGTTGCTCCGCCGATTCGCGCCCCCGCTGAGGATCCCCCACGGGCATGTGGTTCTTTTGACCGGCATGCTACTGTTCGCGGCGGTCATTCCCAGTAACGGGCTTTTCCGGTTCTTTCCGCACTGCCTGGCCTTGGACACACAGACGATCAACACGACACCGGGCACAGCCGAGGCCATCCAACAGTCCGATTTACCCCCGTCGTTATTTCCCGATCCCATCGGCCTGGATGTGCCGACCCCGGTTTCCGATCAGTTGGTTGAGGAGCTGGAACCGGGGGCGTCGATTCCGTGGAGGGCCTGGGTTGCCCCGCTCTTATCGTGGGGAACAGTCATTATCGCGTTCTGGGTCTTGATGATTGGCCTGGGGGCCATTGTCTACCCGCAATGGCGATATAACGAGCGGGTGGCCTTTCCGTTGCTCAGAGTCTACCACGCGCTCATTGACGACCCTGAACCGGGAAAACTGCTGCCGCCGGTTTTCCGCTCGCCGCTGTTTTGGTTCGCTTGCGGAATCGTCATCATCCTGCACTCATTCAACGGCCTGGCTTTGATGACAAACGACGCGTTCCCCAAGTTTCCCCTGTCGTGGAATATTTCCCACGCTTTCGCCAGTGGCGTGTGGCAATACGCGCCCGGTTTCCTGAAGCAGTCCCGCATCTACTTCTTATTTGTCGGGTTGGCCTATTTCATGCCCGCCCGCCACAGTTTTTCCATCTGGTTCACGATTCTTTTTTTCGGTCTGTTTGTCATGGCCACTCAACAGTACATGCCCACCTTTGACCCCATTAACCTGTATGATCAAGGATGCGGGGCGCTGATCGCCATCGCGGCGGGCATCCTGTGGCTGGGCCGGCATCATTACGCCCGGGTGGGCGCCGCGGTTTTCCGGCCGGCCAAATCGGAAGAGGAAAAGACCAACGCCTTGGCCGGGCGCTTGTTTTTAATTGGCGGGGGTGTCATGTTCGGCTGGTTTGTCTGGGCCGGCGCGGGTGTCTTCTGGTCTCTGATGCTGGTGATCGTCGGTGTGATGATCATGCTGCTCGTCGCCCGCATCGTCGCGGAGACCGGGATCACGTATGTCTGGATCATCCCCCTGACCGCCTCCCGTCTGATTGGCTTTTTTCCGCGGGCTTGGACATCCATCGCCACGGCTTTTTTACAGGAAGCCCACTACATTCTCGCCAACCGGGCTTCGGCGGTCAGCGCCACGGTCATGATGATTCTCGCCATGGGGCTGAAACGGGACCGCTCGCCGGGATCCAACCGGCGGTTGATGGCGATCGGGCTTTTTGTGCTGATTCTGGGCTTGCTTGTTTGCGGGGCTGTGCACCTCCACATGGGGTACAATCTGGCCAGTTCTTACGATGCCACCCAGACCCCGGTCACCGGGCGGGGTGCCCGGGTGATGAGCCTGCAGCCCGTGATGGACATGGCGCTCGGCCGGGCGCATGTTTTTGACGCTGGCAATTTTAAGTTCATGCTGTTTGGCATCGCTTTGGCCGGGGGGTTGTTATTTCTCTGCGCCCGTTTTCCCGGCTGGCCTCTGCACCCGATCGGCTTGATCTTTGTTCATTCCTCCATCGGCTTGCGATTGTGCGTAAGCCTGTGTGTCGGATGGGCGCTCAGGCAAGTTGTTGTTCATTTCTTCGGCGCCCGGGCTTACCGGGCGGCCATGCCCCTGTTCATGGGCCTCATTCTCGGTGAGATTTTCGCTAACGCCATCTGGACCTTGATCCCGGTATTGGGTCTCCTGTTCGGTGTCAGTCCGGGTGAAATCCGGCATCTCATTATCTTTCAATACACGTAAAAAAGGATTCACGCGATGACAGACACCCCTTATGGCCGCGGCGACACCGCCTGGTTTGTGAAAGACCGTTTCGGCATGTTTATTCACTGGGGGCTCTACGCCCAGGCCGCCCGGCACGAATGGGTCAAGAACCGGGAACGGATTACGGACGAAGACTATCAGAAGTATTTTGACACCTTCCACCCGGATCTTTATAACCCGAAAGAATGGGCCCGTCTGGCTAAACAAGCCGGCATGAAATATTTTGTCATCACCACCAAGCATCACGAAGGATTCTGCCTCTGGGATAGTGATTATACCGACTATAAAGCGACCAATACCAGTATTGGCAAAGACCTCCTGCGTGAGATGGTCGACGCCTTCCGCGCGGAAGGGCTTAAGGTGGGGTTCTACTATTCGTTGATCGACTGGCATCACCCGGAGTTTCCCGTGGATAACCATCATCCGCAACGGGACGATCAGGCGTTTCGCGAAGCCACCAAAGGCCGTGATGTCAAGATCTACGCCGAATATATGCGCGACCAGGTCAGAGAGCTGCTGACGAAGTTTGGCAAAATTGACATCCTCTGGTTCGATTTTTCCTATCCCGGCGAGGATGGCAAGGGAAAAGATGACTGGGAGTCGGAAAAACTGATCACCATGATCCGCGAATTGCAGCCGGACATTATGGTCGACAACCGCCTGGATCTCGTTGGCTGCGGGGATTTTGTCACGCCGGAACAATTCCAGCCGAAAGAGGGTCCCAAAAATCCTGATGGCACACCGGCCGTGTGGGAAGCGTGCCAGACACTTTCCGGCTCATGGGGTTATCACCGCGATGAAATGACATGGAAAACGGTGGAGCAGGTGCTGGGCATGCTTATTGATGGTGTCAGTAAAGGCGGCAATATGCTGATGAATGTCGGTCCCACCGGCCGCGGCGAGATTGATTACCGCGCCCGGCGATGCCTGGAAGGCATTGGCCAGTGGATGAGATACAACGGCCGGTCCATCTATAACTGCGGTGCCGCCCCGGAAGGCATGGAAGCCCCCGTAGACTGCCGGTACACCTATAATCCCGAGACCCGTCGCCTCTATCTGCACGTTTTCGCCTGGCCATTCAGAACCATTCATCTTAAGGGCATGGCGGGTAAAGTGACGTACGCTCAGTTTCTTCATGACGCCAGTGAAGTGCGGTTCCGCGTTGACAAGCCGCGGGAACACAACGCGTTGGCTGAACAGACCGCCGCGGGTGATCTTGTTTTGCTCCTGCCGGTGGTCAAACCGAATATCGACATTCCGACCATTGAACTGTTCCTCAAGTAGATGATGACATCCACTAAAACGCTCATAACCCTGATGTCTCTGATTGGAGCCTTTACCGTGCGCGCCGCCGAAGATCTCAATAACGTGAAAGGCAAAATCTTTCATGTGAACCCTGTCGACAAGCGGTTTGAACTGTTGAAGGAGACGGTCTTTGATCCGGAAACCAATGAGGGAAAGTCCCGGCATACCGTTTATTGGACGGATCAAACCCGGTTCACAAAGGTGGTCCGCCACACCAGTTTCAAGGACATCACCGGGCGGGTTACAGCCGAATTCCACGGTTTCAACGAGAAGTGGGCGGCGGCAATCGAGGCGGGTGAGCCCTTCCGCCATCGCGCCGTGAAGATCCTGCCAGGCACTGAAAAACCGCATGGTCTGTCCCAAGACAGGACGAGCGTGGTCGGCTGGTTCACTCCTGATAAAACGGATACGAAACATCGGAACGGCATCCTCGAGTGTGACGGCATAAAGATCAAGGTGTCACTACCGGGTCCAAACGGGGCGGTGGATGTCCACACTCCAGCCACCGCTGACGCGATCAGCACGGGAGTCTGGGAATGTCACATTCAAGGAGAACGGGCCGATAATGGCGCGTTTGTCGTGTCGGCGATGGAGATTTATCCCCAAATTGATCCGCGTGAAGTGGACGATCCCAGCCTGCCGCGCGTCCTGGTGATCGGAGACTCCATCAGCATGAATTACCATGAGGCGGCCAAACGCGCCTTGAAAGGGGTGGCCAATTATTATCGGGTCGAAGGTAACGCCGGGCCTTCTGATCGGGGCGTCGCCTGCATGGAGTTGTGGCTGGGTGATTATAAGACGAAGGGACTGCATTGGGACGTGATCCAATTCAATCACGGCCTGCATGATCTCAAGCAATTCTATGACGAGGAAACGCGGACTTATGGCAAACATCAACTTGATGTCGAGTCATACAAGGCGAACTTGGAGAAGGAAATCGTGATGATGCGCGAGACGGGCGCGACCCTGATGTGGTGCTCCACGACACCGGTGCCGGGCAGCTCGGTCGGGCGCTGGAACGAGGGTGTCATGGGACGGCGGAAAGATGAGGATCTCGTGTTCAACCGGGCGGCCATGGAGGTCATGGCGAATCATCCGGATATCCTGATCAACAATCTGAATCGTGTCATCCGTGAGGCGGTGAAAACCACCGATGTGTTCGCTGATTGGAGCAAGGGAACGGATGTTCACTTTTGGGGCCGCCCGCAACAAGAGGTGGTGGGTCAAGCGGTGGCCGAAGCCGTGAAACGGGCCCTGAAAACACGCGGAAAAAACAGGACGGAATAAAACATGACCAATCCCAGTCGAATTATCTCACTGGCCAGCGCCTTTTATGACTCACAGGTTTTATTTACCGCTTCCGATTTGAATATCTTCGGCATTCTCTCGGAGCTTGGCTCCGCGGATGTGGCGGCGGTCGCGGAGTCCGCGGCGCTGAATCCGCGCGGCGCGCGGTTGCTGCTCGACGCCTGTGTCAGTTTAGATCTGTTGAGCAAGCATGGGGATATGTATGCGAACACCCCTGAAAGCGCGCTGTTTCTAGTGCCGGGAAGCCCCGGTGATTTAAGCCAGGCGATCCGCTACAACCGGGATGTGTATGAGGCCTGGGGGAAATTACCGGATTTGATTAAGACCGGCCAGCCGGTGGAACGCCCGGAAACGCATTTGGGTGAGGATTCTGACCGCACGCGGACTTTTGTTCTGTCCATGCACGGCCGGGCTTTGGGAATGGGCCGACTGCTGATTCCGCAGCTTGACCTGGAAGATTGCCGGCAGATCCTGGATGTCGGCGGCGGCCCCGGCACCTACTCGGTGCTGATCGCTCAGCGCTATCCGGAACTGTCATCAACCATCATTGACTTGCCCGGTGTGGCCGCGGTCGCTGACGAACTGATCGTCCAACAGGGCATGAGTGACCGGGTCAAGACCCTGCCCGGCAGCTACCACGACACGGCGTTCCCCGAAGGCAATGACGCCGTTCTTTTCCTCGGTGTTCTGCATCAGGAATCTCCCGAGGATATTACGGCCTTGTTTAAAAAGGCGTACGCCTCGCTGAAACCCGGCGGCAAGGTCTATGTCATGGACATGATGACGGACGAGACCCATACCAAGCCCGCTTTCTCGGCTCTGTTCGCGGTCAACATGGCGCTGACCACCACCAACGGCTGGGTGTTTTCTGACGCTGAATTGAAAGGCTGGCTGACCGAAGCGGGGTTTTCCGGATTTTCGGTCGCCCCGTTGCCGCCACCCATGCCCCACTGGCTGGCCACGGTCGTGAAAGAACGGTAAATCATGTCCCCTGCCCTTGATCAGGCAAACGTAGTGGGGTACGCCCGGGAACACCCTCGGCGTGAGCACGACTCTCCCAATCCTCTCAAGCGCGTGCTTCCGCTTCCAGATCCGTCTCGTGCTCCGGACCGGCGGTAAGAGCGCCTGGTCACATGACGCGGCTGGCCTCCTCCATGGCGATCCGCGCCCAGCGGAAGACGCGCGGGATATCGCCGCGGATCGTCATCAGGTCGTGCATGTGCAGTTCCACCTGGCAGCCTTTGAGCTTGTCAAACCCATCCCGGAAGAGCTTCCGTAACGCCTCTTCGTCCAGTTGATCGCTGACCATCAGCGTCGTCAGCGGCCGCCACGAGATGACGGCCCGGTCGCCGAACGGCTCGGGATAGCGGGCCGGGTCGGCCAACGGGCCGGCCGTGATTTTGGTCAGATTGGGAAGGCGGGCGAGGCTATCCAGTTTTCTATCGAGAGTGTCGCAGCAGCCATAGCTCACCCGTCCGAACAGCTCGAGGATTGGCCGCTGGTAGTCGAGAAGAAACTCCTCGAACATGGCCGGACTGACCGACTCGAATTCCTGGGAATGACAGAAGCCGACCAGCTCTTTGAGCCGGGCGCCATGGACACCGGGCCGCGGGTCAGGCAAGGCGTCGCAATGCGGCGGAGTGTTGTAGTACCAGTAGTCGGCCGCGCTCCAGTCGCCCGCCGCCTCGCACTGCTTGTAATTGGCGATGATGCCATCCCTCGCGAAGGCCATGAACCGATGAACCATATCCGGATTTTCGTAGAGCGCCAGCATCAGTTCCTCGAGACCGAACAGCGCCCCGGCCGCCGGCCCGATCACGCCTTCCCAGATGTGATAGACACTGACGCGATTGCGATGCACCGGGAGGATGTCGCCGAAAATGTCCTCAGCCATCCGGGCCAGTGGCGGGTCCGGATCGAGGACCCGATGCGGCGTGGCCTTGAGGCGATCCAAATCCTCCATGCGCCGGAGCACCGACAGGTTGCGCCAGCCGCGGCTGGCATCGTCATGGACGCAATCTGGCTTTACCCCCCAGAGGCCTTCCGGCTGTTCGAGCATGGTCGCCCGCACCGTGAACCAGGGATCGAAAAAGCGGTCGTCGTCCAATTCCGCCGTCCACAGGGCGCGCTGAAACCAGCGCTCCACGGGACACAACCGCTCATCCGCGACACGCGGTTCCGGAAGATGGGGGTCAATTTCCGGCAGGAGATGAAAGACATTGCAGAAAACCAGCGGCCGCTCGGACTTGAGGTTGTTGAGGGCGCGCCAACGCGCCAGCGCGGCCCGGTTGCGCTCGCCGTCGCACAGCTCACGGTAGCGGAGGGCCAGATCGCGGATAACACCCCGATCCGCGGCGGAAATCATTGTGGACATGGTAATCATTCCTAACACATGTGACGTTATCAGATTTTACTTCCGGGGGGAAATGTATTCCATCGCCCCGTTTATTCAACGCCGCGGCGGCGTTGTCCTTCCGGTCGCGGGCGGGTGTCGCAGTAACAGGCTTCGACGCGGGCTCCGCAGGCACGGCATGCCGGCACGTTGACACCGGCCGGAAACCCTTTCGCCTCGTCCGGGCCGAGGATGGTAAACGAAGCCGTCCCCTCCGCGAGGCGGGCGGTGATGCGGTTGCGCGGCGGCACCTCGCCAGAGCAGCGGATCAGGAAGCGGTTGGGGCCGCGGCGATCGCACGACCAGCCCTCCGGCACGGTCAGTTCGACCTCAGGCGTGTCGTTCCGCGGGGTGGAGAAGGCGATGTCACGTCCCACCCCCGGATAGAGCACCGGCTCGCCGCCATAATGGCACCACAGCTCGGTGTCGCCGACCCGTTCGACCCCGGCCTGGCTGTCCTGGCGGCGCGCGGCGAGGGCCTGGCCGTTCTCGAACAGCCGCGTCGGCAGGTCGGGAGGATGGATGGTGGTTTCACCAAAAGCGATGCCGCTCTTCGCGGCCATCGCTTGTTCGGCCAGGGCGATGGTACGGTTGGTCAGCTCGGTGATGTCCTTGGGCGCGCCGCATTCCCCGGTAAGCTTGTGAAGCACAATGCCCTCGCCGATGGGTTCGCTCCACTTCTGCGGAATGCCGACGGTCCCGTTGAGGATGCCAAGCAGGGCGCCGAGGGTGGCGCCGGTGCAGTCTGTGTCATAACCGCAGTTGACGCCCTTGCAGAGGCAGTCGCCAAAATCAGCGCCATAGAGCCAGCCGATGATGGTAAAGCCGTGATTGGGCACCGCGTTGCAGGCCTGCAGGTGGCCGAAGCGGCTGGCGATCCGCTCCCGTGCCTCGCCCCAGGTGCAGCCATTCTCATGGCACCAGACCACCTCGCGGACCGCGCGGCCGAGGTGGCTGGAGATGGGAATCATGTTCAGGCCGATGCGGATCAGGGTTTGGGGGTCGCGCTCGACAAACGCGGCCGCCTGGACGGCCGACCAGAACATCTCGCCCCAGGTTCCCTCGCCGCCGGCGTGGTCGACGGCGGAATCCTTCCACGCCATGCGCGCCGCCGCCTGCGGATCGCCGGGATGCAGACAGGCCCAAATCTCGCTGCGGATGGGCGAACCCATCTCGTCGACAAAATAGTTCTCGAAACAACCGGCCACCGGCGGCACCAGGCCGCGGCTGTAGTTGCGCATGAAGAAGCCGTACTCATTCCACGGATAGCGGCAGAGATATCGCCCCCAATACTCCGCGAACGCGCGCACCGAGGGATCCACTCCCTGCTCTTCGAGCATCTTCAACCACACCAGTTGCAGATCCAAGTCATCATTCGGCGACGCCTCGCTCGGCATCGGATCATAGAAGGTCAGCGCGTGCGTATGCCGCTTGCACTCCCATTTCTCGCCGAGCGTGCCGCCAATGTTCTTGCCCATCCAGCAGGCATGCACCTTGTCGCGGAATTCATCTCTACTGATGGTTATCATACTTGATCCAAGTGAAGTGAAGAAAGCCGTAGAACTCGCGCCGGTGCCAGCGCGACTGGCGCGCCGACGGAACCGGCCCGTAGGGCTTGGGGGCCGCTGAATCAAAATCGTTTGGCATCTGCATTCCTTGTGAAGGATGACCGTTCATTCATGCCAGCTCGACAAGAAGCATGGTGTGCCGCTTCAACGTGACCTTCAGGACCGCCTCGCCGTTTTCCACTGGAATAGGAATGGTCTCCGCCGCCTTGAGTTCCGCGGCGTCCCGCAGAATGGCGAGGGTGTCGTCCGTGAGCCGTTCAGGGCGTCCAAGCGCCTGCCATTCGCGATAGGTATTATTGCGTTCCCGGTCCAAGGGAGTCAAGGTTCCGACAAGTTGACCGCGATCCAGATGGGCGAGGCTTATCCGGATGGTGTCCGTCATCTCCAGGTTGTCATCGGTTTCCTCGTAATTGTAGATCAGGATCGCCAGCGTGTCATCGGCATGGCGTGTGGCGAGAATCCCGCACCGCGCGCCCGGCACATGATTGTCGACGTTCAACCGTGTCTCTCCGAGCCGCGCCATCATTTCAAAACAAGTCAGGATCGGTTTCGGAATATTGGCCGCCGTGGTCAGGCTTCTCTGTCCGAGGAATGGAGTATCCTGCCGCGCTTCATACGCGAACCCCCAGTAGAGTACGATGGCGGTTTCGAGTCCGTAACGGTCTTCGATGTGCCACAGGCAGTCGACCAGTTTGGCCATGAACAGCGCGGAAGCCTCGCTGTCGCGGTATTCAAGCGCCGGGAAATCCCGGACTGAACGGAAAAAGTTCGAGCAGAGTCCCCATTCATTCAGATGGAATTCGAATCCCTCAGGCATGTCGTAGAGGGCGAAAAGCCGGGATAGCCAAAGCAGACTCTGGGTGAAGCGCTGCACCTGCGGTTGAATCACCGGCCCGTTCCTGAGCCAACCGCCCGACAGCCCATAGATGTGATACGACACAAAATCCAGACGCGACCCCCGCTCGCCGGTCACGTAATTGGTGCCATTGATGACGTGTTCCAGAAACAGTTTCAGGAATCCCTCATGATAGCAGGCAGGACCGCCAACCCGGAGTCTTTCATCCACGGAC
This sequence comes from Lentisphaeria bacterium, assembly GCA_032251435.1. Classification (GTDB taxonomy): domain Bacteria; phylum Verrucomicrobiota; class Lentisphaeria; order Oligosphaerales; family MVZH01; genus JAVVEH01. Next base: position 34,952 of record JAVVEH010000020.1, read on the forward strand.
GTGACCGCATGGGCGAACACGTCATACATCCTGAAGAATGTCGGCAGATCGTTGTGCGGCCAAGAGTCCGGCTCATTCCAGACTTCAAAATACCAGGAGCGGACCTCGTCAATCCCGAACTCCGCGACGAGGTTGCGGACGAACGCCTCGATCAGATCCCGCCACTTGCGCCACGACTTCGGGCCACGGTCGGCGGCAGGCATTCCCTCGTCACGCTCGGGGGCATCCTCATCCAGCCGGTTGGACAGCTCGGCCGGGAACCGGTCCACTTCGACAATCGGCTTGATGCCGCGGCGCACCCATTCCCGGTAAAGCCGGTTGATCCTCGAAAAATCATAGACCGGGTTGCCATTCTCGTCTTCCGAATACACCTTGCAGCCAATTTCCTCGCCCCCCGCGACCGCGCTGCTCAACGGAGAGTGACAGCGCAGATAGCGCAGCGCCCGCTGTTTCCGCATGCGGTCAAGGAGCGTCCGCCCCACGTCCGATTCAGTGTGCGGAAACAGGTAGTCGCAACCCGCCGCCTGGTAGCCGCGATTGTTGCGCTTGCCCGTTTGCGATAGATCAATGGCATAGGTCACGTTCATAGTGTCACAGCATTGGCAACGGCTCCAGCATGACCGGCCGGGCGGCCGCGGCGCAGAACCGATACCCGCCGGCGCCGACAACCAGCCGGCAGCCGGGTTTTATCGTCATGACAGATGGCGTCCACCGTCGTCCACCGCCTATTTCGCGGGCCGCAGGGTGAACGATTTGACCGCCAGTCCGTACTGCGGAGGATTGTCGCGCCAGAAGCGCAGCGTGTTCGCGCCTTCCTTAAGGGCGAGCGTGACCGGCTTGGACTCCTGCCAGTCACCGCAGGTGAAAGGCATCTCCATGACGGCCGCGGCGCCGGCGCCATTGGCGGTCACGTTGATCCGCTGGTCATAGTTGACCGTAACCGCCCGGGCGGTCAGCGCGTAGGCGCCGGACCGCGGAACATTGACCGTGTACTCGATCTGCGAACTGATGCCCTGACTGGGGCCGGTGGGATCCTGCTTCGGGCTTTTCGCATAGTAGTTTTTGTCATAAGTGTCCGAGACGCGCTCGCAGACGTTGCCGAGGATGTCGTAAAGCCCCCATGGATTGGGTTTCTTCTGCCCGACCGGATGCGATTTGCCGCCGTCGTTCTGGTCGTACCAGGCATACTCGTCCAGTTTCGCGGGATCGTCGCCGAAGAAATACTTCGTCGCGGTCCCGGCGCGGCACGCGTATTCCCACTCCGCCTCCGTGGGAAGCCGGGTCGCCATTTCCGTCTTCTCGGCCAGTTTGTCGCAGAACTCGACCGCGTCCCCTTCGGATACCGTGTCGGCCGGCGCGTTCGGATCCTTGCTCGCTTTGCTGGGATTCGATCCCATGATCTTGGTGAACTGCGCCTGCGTGACCTCGTATTTGCCCATATAATAGCCCTGAGTGATCGTCACCTCGTGCTTGGGTGTCTCGCGCCCATGCCACTTGCTCTCCGTCGCATCCTCGCCGCCCATCATGAATGTGCCCGGCTTGATATAGACGAACTCCATGGTGACTCCGTCGCCCAGGTCGAGCGTCATCTCGTCCGGGTGCTTGCCGCCGGCGGGCGGCGTCATCGCCGCGCGGAATCCCCAGTTGTTGTATCTGCCGTAGCCGCTGCTGGGCATACGCCATCCGGACCTGCAGGACTCAGCGCCACCCCGCCATGCGCCACCCCGCAGAACTGTCACGCCCTGGCGGGCAAACCGCGGCAGGCAAACCTGCAGGCCGCCGTCGAAACTCTTCATCGCCACGACATCCCGCGTGTTGCCAGATGGCTTGCTGTAGGCGGCGGCCGGTATCGCGATGACACCGTCCTGACCGTAGCTGATCTTCTTGTCCGCCGGTGTGACAGGCGACGCCATGACCTTCTCCGCCACGGTCGGCTCGTTGGATTCGCCGAGATCCTCGCCGAGCGCGGCGAGGGTCACGGCCTTCGACTTCGTGATGATCCGCCGTTGCGTGCGCAGCGCCACGCCATTCCAGAAATCGGGGCTGCCCGCGCTCTCTCCGTAGACGCGTTTTTCCCCCAGAACATCGCCGATCCAGTAGGCCCGCTTCACCTTCAGAAATTCGTCGCTGTCGCCGCGCGCCTGGGTGCTGGCGAGGAAATCCTTGTCCTTGTTGTAGATCGTCTTGGTCCAGCCGGCGCCCCAGCCTCCGCCCAGATTGACGACCCACCCGTTGGGGGTCCAGTGAGCGAGGGCGGCATGGCCGCGGCTGGGACGGGCTGTGGTCGGGATGCCGAAGGCGCGCAGGATGAAACGCCCGAAGAAGGCCCGTCGGCCGCACACCCCCCCGTTCATCAGAATGTTCTGATAATTCTGCAGTTCCGACCGGTCGAACTTCACATCCCCCGATCCGTACCGCACGTCGGAAGCGACGATATTCACGTAGCGCCAGCCGTAGTTCGGGTTGTAGATATGATCGGGACGGAAGTTGCGGAGCATCTTGCGCCCCCAGGCGAGAGTCCAGTCCGGCTCGTCGCCGTCGACCACAAAGCGGAGATCCCAGACACCGAGACGGTCGAAAGCCGGATCCAGCTCGCCATCCAGGTAGGCCTTCTCGTAGTGCAGGTAGCGCCGCACCGGGTCGACCGTTTTCGGAGCGTCGGCCTGGGCGCGGGGATTCGACTGGCCAACCGGCACCGCGTGCTCGAGGCTGATGGCCAGCGCCAACCGCTGCAGCACCCCGTTTTCGGCCTTGCCGCTGGCTTTCCGGATGTCAGTGTAGATCTTCATCGCCTCGCCATACTTGCCGCCTGCGGCACCGTCCGCGACCAGCATCTGCTTCATCAGCGCGGTATCCGCCAGCAATTGCTCCACCAGCGCCGCCTGCTCCTCGCCCTGCCGGGCGAATTCCGCCAGGCCTTTCGGCGTGGCTTGGCGCAGAACGACGTACTTGACCAGTTTGGCATCCAGCGCGTCAGTGTCGAGGACCTTGCTTACCGCGGCATCGGCAGGTTTGTCCTTTGGCAGCTTGGCGGCGAGTTCGGTCTGTAGTTGGCTGAGCATGCCGGCGTAGCGGGCCAGCGACGCGTCGTCAGCTTCCGCGCCGGAGGCGCCGACGGACAGAAGACCCGCCATGCCGAAGGCGGCCAGGGCCAGGGCGGCGGCAAACATGCGTACGGGTTTCATTCTTTGGCGTGTCTTCATTTTGGGGACTCCTTTTTGGGATAAACGTCAGACTCGTGCGACACAGCTTTCATACGCGTCGGTTTCAGTTTTCAGTATTCGGGGTTCAGATATTGTTGCCGAGAACCACCGGCGGGGTCTTCTGCTCCGCCAGCCAGACCGTCGTAATGGCGGAGGTCACCACATCTTGACTTTACACCCTTAACTGGCGAATGTCACGCTTTTCCCGATCGTTCCACATGGCAAAAGTAGGTGGATGCTGGGGGCAGGCTCTTCTTCCATCACCGCTCTACTGTTGAAAAAAAGCCTACCAACGGCTACATTCCATCTCATGCTCCCTGCGAAAAACCAACAATCTCTTGTCCAAAAACTGGCCGACCGGCACCGGCGGCAGATTACCATTGTTGTCGACCAGAGCCCGGGACGATCTGCTCGCCTGAGACGGCCCCCAACTTCGGCAAGGTCTCCTTCTTCTTTGCGCGCCGTGTACAACAGGACGCACTGGTACCTATCGGCCTGATTCGCAAAGCCGTTGGCGGTTCAGCCATCGAGTCATGGCTGAATAAAGAGCCATACGAAACCGGGGGTAACTACAAGTATCACATTGAACCCATAACTGGGATATGGCATCAAGGGGGTCATCTGGTATCAGGGCGAAAGTAATCAGAATGACCGGCGCAGCTACCAGCCGAAATTGGAGGCGCTGATAACAGGCTGGCGCGAGGCCTGGGGCCTCGGGGATGTCCCGTTTTACTACGTCCAATTGCCCGGGCTCCGTGACTCGCCGACTGACAACCCCGCCATGGGCGACGGCCGCGCTGAAATCCGGCAGGCCTATGTCGAGGCCCTCAGACTGCCCAATACCGGTCTGGCGGTGACCATCGATATCGGCACAAAAGGCGAACATCCGCCGAACAAGTACGATACCGGAGACCGTCTGGCCCGCACCGTGCTGCGCAATGTCTATGGCTTCAAGGAGATCGGCGTATCGCCGCTCTACAAGTCTCACAAAATTGAGGGGCGCTCCATTCGAATCAGCTTTTCCGATGCCGAGAGCGGGCTGATGCTGGCAGAAAAGCAGGGCCCCGTTGACTTCGGGCCGCCAACCCCGACCCCCGACACCAAGCTGGGGTGGCTGTCCATCCAGGATGCCGCCGGCACCTGGCATCGGGCGGAAGGCAATCCTGCCAACCCCTAAAGGCTTTGGGAAAACAACTTCCTATTGTTTATCGCGGACGACGAAAGCACACACCCGTCAAGCCCAGTGCGGCAAGAATTATTGTGGAGGGTTCAGGAATTATCACCGCTGTCAATCCCAGAGCGGATACAACTGTGATGTTTGATGTGTTTCCTGCGCCCGGCGCGCTGTCTATCACAAGGTTGCCCGCGCCATCCGTGGACAGACCGTTAAAATAGACATAGGCCAGGGCTCCATCGTCGTGTTGAGTCTCCTTCGACTGGCCATCGACAAACCAGATGGTATCAACATTGGTTCCATTGGCAATGAACCCTGACCCGATGACCAGATTGTAAGTGGCATCATCATCCAGGCCGGTGAATGTCAATTTGAGATTTCCTGCGCTGCTATTTTCCCCGATCCAGTCGGTCAAATTGGAATCATTGAAAATCGCGGGTTGGCCGGACAGATCCGTGCTCCCTGTAGAATCGTTGTTCGACCACCCCCCCGGCTTTGTCCATTCAAAGCCCACGACATCCACAGTGACACCGGAAGTATCAATGAGAGTGCCAGTTGCAATGCTTCCGGAATTCGAACCAGAACCAGTAACATTGAAATTATTGGTGGCGGCCGTCGGGCCGAAATCGACTCCGATCGTTGTGCCGTTCACAATTGGAGCGGCGTAGCTGGCGGTCGCGAATGAAACAATCGTTAAAAGACAGATGATGGCAATAGGCTTTCTAAGCATGGCTGATCTCCCAAGTTGATTAACTGTTACCCAACAAATGAAACCTTATAAATTCCGGTTATCGTGACGCTGAACAATCGAAATTAAAAACAGTTCCACTTTAATGAATTCAAGCTTTTTAACAATGCGTAAAAAAAACAAAAAAATACGCGAAATAGCATTTTTTATAATTTAAATGAAATATTGGTGCAGTATTTTAATGTATTGAGTACGTGAAAAATAATCGTGATAATAGTTCAAGAAAAATAATTTCCATAGAAAAGGAGGGCATATTCGACATGAGTCGCGACGCGAAAGGAAAAGGCACACCCATCGCTTACACGACTGTCAAAGTGTCTATGGACCCGGCATCCCGCTTTGCAGGTTTTAAACCCCGTGAGAACTTTGGGAGACCGCTTTTTTTGGCGGGCATCCAATACATGGGCGTGAATCGGTTGGAAAAAGAGTTTATGGGGGGAACGGACTGTTGTGAGACCCATTTGCTGCATGTTACCATTGAAGGAGAGCTGGAATGCCGGGCGGGGAAAAAACCGCTATATATCGGGCCGGGCGACATGCTGATGGCACCCGCCCGGGGGCCGCATTGGCTGAGACTGGCAAAGGCCCCCGCAACGGTGGTCTGGTTTCATCTGTGGCAGAAGCCGTGCTGGGAATTTCTACTGGATGTTGAGCGCCATGTTCAAAAAGTTCTGAACCCGACGATGCTGCTGCAAGCCGCCCAGGCAATTTTGTATTGCGCTCAAGGAGAAGATCCCTTGGCTGGAAAGTTGATGACCCATTACGCTGAAATTTTATTGCTTTGCCTGTCTAGAGAACTGGACCTGCTTCAAAATCCGACAGAACGGGCTCTCCAGCAACGCCTGCAACATGTTTTCAACACAGTGCGTGAACATCCGGCACATTCCTGGTCGCTGGACGAATTGGCCCGGCGAATGAGTCTGTCCCCCCATTCGCTATCCCGGCTATGCAAAAAACACACGGGGGTCACGCCCATGCGGAAGGTTGCCATGATACGTATGAGTATTGCGGAACAGTTGCTGCAGGGAACGGACTTGACCCTGGCCGACATCGCCAGCCGGGTTGGCTATAAAACCGAATATGCATTCTCCGACGCATTCATGCGTGTGACCGCGCAACGCCCGGGGGCGACGCGTCGTATTTGATCTATCCTTCCTGCCACCACTGCGACTGTGGAAGCGGCCCGCATGCCGTGCGCCCCCGCAGGTCACCGGTCCGCACGTCCAGCCCGTGTTGGAATCGGGAAATCAGGTGGCATCGGGAGAATCGGGGTCACGCCTAAGAACTGGAATCTTCCATAGGGTTTCACAAAATGCCAGCACCTCGCCAACCAGAATTGATTCAGCCCGAGCATCTGATTCCTCGCTTGAAGTGGGAGCAACTGTTTTCCTTTCTTCCGCAATGGCCGGAAAAGAAAACGGTGCATTACTTCTGGGGATACCGCCACCACGCGCTCGTCGACCTGGAAGCGGAACTGCCTCTGTGGGTCTTCACGGTCAACCAGGAACCAGGAACTGCGGCGGAAATTTAATTCCGCAGCGCTGGGTGAATGTCACGCTTTTCTTGACAGTTCCACATGGCCGGAGTACATTCCTCCCACACTTTTAAAAAGCATTTTCCTATCCTGATGGCGCCTGTGATATGACGGCATTTATTTTTCTGGCCACGTATGTGGGAATCGCCATGGGGCGGCTGCCCCGGCTGGTAATTGACCGTACGGGGATGGCCATGCTGGGAGCGCTGGCGATGGTGCTTGCCGGTTCAATCAGCCCGTCGGCGGCGATGGCGTCGATCCACGCGCCGACACTCCTGCTGCTCTACGGGCTGATGATCATCTCGGCGCAACTGCGCCTAGGCGGCTTTTACACCTGGCTGGCTTGGCGGGTGACCCGGTGGATCGACCGTCCCGGGCTCTTCCTGTTCCTGCTGATGGCGGTCGGCGGCCTTCTGGCGGCGGTGCTGGCCAACGATATCATTTGCCTGGCGTTCACGCCAGTTCTAGCCGTGGCCTTGCGGCGGCGGCGTTTCAATCCGCTGCCGTTCCTGCTGGGCTTGGCCATGGCCACCAACCTCGGCTCGGCCTCCACGATGATTGGAAACCCGCAAAGCATGCTGATCGGACAGCTTGGCGGGCTTTCGTTCCGGGCGTTTCTCTTCTGGTGCGCGCCACCCTCGCTCCTTTGCCTGGCCGTCACCTATGGCCTCCTGCGGCTGCTTTTCCGCGGACGGTTGACGACCGCCCCCGCCTATGCCGAATCATTTGTCGAACCGGACTGGCCCCCGTTCAACCGCTGGCAGTCGTCGAAAGGGCTGGTGGCGGCCGCCATCGCCTTCGCGCTGTTGCTCGGCGGGCTGCCCCGCGAACTGTCAGTGCTAACCTTGGCTGGAGCGCTGTTGCTGAGCCGGCGGATGCACACGCGGAACATGCTGGGGCTGGTGGACTGGCATCTGATCACATTGTTCTGCGGGCTGTTCATCGTCGTGCGCGCCTTCAACCAGACCGGCCTGCCGACGCAGGGTCTGGACTGGCTGGCGGCAAGGGGGGCGCCGCTGTCGAATCCCTATTGTCTGAGCATCACGGCGATTCTGCTCAGCAACATTGTCAGCAATGTACCGGCCACAGTGCTGATCGCGCCCCATCTGGAAGGAAGCGCGCCGGAAGTCTGGTACGCGCTGTCGCTCGCCACGACCTATGCGGGCAATCTGCTGACCATCGGCAGCATGGCCAACCTGATCGTCATCGAGCAGGCGGCGCCGTTTGGGATCCGCGTCTCATTCCGGGATTACGCCCGGGTCGGCCTGCTGGTCACCGCGGCGAATCTCGCCATTCTGCTGGGATGGATTTATCTGCGCGCGCCGCGCTTCTGAAACCGCCAAGCGCGCCGACACCGCGGAAAGGCGGGAATCATTTGGTGCCGCTACCGCTCATGATCACGTGCCCATTGTTTTGCCAGATGGTCGTCGAACGCCATGGCGGCTTTGGACGGCGGCAGAATTATCGTGGCGCCGCCGCCGTTTTCGAGGTTGATGTCCGGAATGTCCGGATTCGGGATCGCTTTATCCTCATTCATTTTCAGCCTATGTTTTCAGTTCAGAAATCCGGCCAGAAAAAGAGGGATCTTCCCGGCGGCGGGCGCATCGGCATGGGCAAAGACCAGTTTGCGGTCGATGTCGATGCCTTTGAACTGTTCCCGGCCTTTTCCTTTGCCGCCGACTTCAACCACCAGCGGGGGAGTGCCGGGGATCTGTTTGTCGGTCACCAGATAGTCCGGTGTCTTTGCTCCGCGGGTGCTCTTCAGGTAGGCCACCTCGTGCTCGCTTTGGCGGAGCATTTCCACAAAAAAATCCTCCCTAAGCCCACCGATCGCGTCTTCGGCATCTCTGTACAGCAGCCGACAGGGAGGCGCCATGAGAATCTTCGGTTCCCGAATGACATTCGTCCCGGCCGGCAGTATGCGGTGAAGAACAAAGGCTTTTTCGAGACAATCGACATACTGCTCAGCCTTGTACTTGGTGATCCCCAAATTGCGGGACAGACTCGAATAGTTGATCCCGTCCACGCCGGATCGCCCGACAAAGCGTAGCAACCGGCGGATATGATCCAGCTCGTCCATCCTCAACCTAGCCACTGACGGGATGTCCCGGGCAATCACCTTTTCAACGATGTTCCGGAGAAACGGCAGGGGTTCCGGCTCCTCCAGCGCGAACGGCAGCAATCCGCCGCCGGTCAGGTAGCGGTCGAAAAATCTTCCCGCCCGGAGGTGATCGGTGGTCCATTGCCACTGCGCGAGCGTCTCAAGACTGCACACCGGCAGATCAACGCCCTCCTTGAACGCCAGATATTCGCGGAAACTGAAATTGTGCAGTTCCAGCAATTTCACGCGCCGGGACAAGTCATGTTCGGAAGCCCGCATGGCAAGAGCCATCGAACTGGAGAAAAACACCCGGATATCCAGGAAATCGTACAGCCGTTTGAGAAGGCCGTTCGCATTCGCCAGAAAATGAACCTCGTCCAGGAGAAACGTATGGAATCCATAATGCTCTTTCAGCGAGCAGATCAAATCCCAAAGATCCTCCTCCGGCTCCAACGTGTCGGCGGAAATATAACAGGCCTCGGAATGCGCAAGGGCATACTGGCGCAGAAGGACAGTCTTGCCGGCGCCCCGCGGGCCGACAATCCCCGTGAAATGCCGACCCTCCGACCCCGCAAGCCGGTCGTACAGAAAACGGCGACGCGGATGCTTGCTTGCGGCGGCCTTTCCAAGATCATGAAGCTCCAATACCCGGGATAGACTCATAGTATACCTTTTTGCAAAACAATTTGTCAGAAATGATGTCATTCTGTAAAATTATTTGACGAATATACACCAAAAGACACATTCAGCAACCCCCTGTGAAATTGCCGTTTGCCGCCGCAGGCGGCCTGGAGGCCGGTCATTCCCGACCGGTGGCGCAGGCGCCGATGCGACGGGCGCGGATTCCCTTGCCGCCATGGCGGGTGAAGGTTTCGACGGTGCCGACATTGCCCTCGACGACCCAGTAGTTGAGGTCGCCGCTGCCCAGGTTGTCGGGGTCATTGAGGTTGAACTGCGTCGCCTGCCAGGCGTTGTGTTTGTCGGTCTGGCGCGGGCCGGCGATTTCGATGTCCAACTGGTCTATGCAGAAGCCGTGCCTGCCGGATACCACGATAGTGTTGGCGCAGCGCTGGGAGCCGACGCGCCCGAAGCGCGAGGCGTGGTGGCCGAAGGCAAACTGAAGTCCGTTCACGTTGCTGGCGAGATTGAGGTTGTCGCCATCGGTGTGCTCGTTGACGAGGATCCCGGTGTGATATCCGGCAATCTCCACCGTGATCCAGTCTTTGGTCCCGGGAACGATAATCCTGCCGCGATAGACACCGGCGGGGATGCGCATCCGCCCCCCCCGGCCGTGACGATGGCGTCAAGACATGCCGAGAAGGCAACGGTGTTGTCCGTCGAATCATCAGCGATAGCGCCATAATCCCGGACGTTGGCAATAACCATTGTTATCGTCCGCTCCGTAGATCATCCAATTCGTGCGGATAGAGCAGTGTCCCGTCCGGGTTGAATATGTCATGATGATAGACCGGTGGTTCGCCCTTGTCTTGGCTCCAACCCCAGGGATAGATGGTCTGGGTCTTCCCGGAGACGAGGCCCCAGTTGATGGCGCCGGCGCAATGTTTGCGGAAAACCGGAAGGCAGTCGGCGAATGTCGAGCCATGCCCCCGCGCCAGCCACTCGGTGCAGATGAGCGGGCGGCCAGTCGCCGCGCATGTCTCTATCCGCTTCAGAAGGCCTTTTTCCGGCGCCATGTAGGCATGAAAGGTCACGATGTCGGAAAGATCCAGGATGCATGCGTTCAAATCTTCCCGGTCCACCCAGCCGTCCTCGGCCATATCCAGCCAGACACCCGCCGTCAGCGGCTGTGTCAGGCCTTCAACATCGCGCGCCCATCCGAAAACCGCTTTCAGCAGCGGCATGGAGTTGATGGGGCGGCGGGCGCCTGTGATGGGGTCTCCGACGGAATTTGTCGGCTCGTTGTAGAGATCCCAGACCGCGACGCGCGGATCCGCTTTGAACCGCTCCAGCAGTTCCTTGACATAGCGCTCCAATCGTGGCCATTGCGAGGGATCCTCGACAATCCTGTAACCGGGCGACTGCACCCACCCCGAGTTGTGCGTGTAGGGTTTCGGAGCCGGCTGCGGCCCCAGGGCGAATTCGCTGTTCCAGCAATCGTCGAAAATGCAGAACATCGTCCTGATGCCCTTGCTGTCGGCAATCGACAGATAGCGCTCGACGCGCGCAATAAACCCATCCCGGTCATGCTCCCACAAAAGATCGTGCAGATAGACGCGCATGATGTTCATGCCGATCCCTTGCGCATATCCAAGCTCGCGCTCGATGGTCACGGGGTCGAAGGTCTCCGCCTGCCACATCTCCAACTGGTTGATCGCCGTGCTGGGCGTGAAGTTCGCCCCGAACAACCACGGTTGCTGCCTGGCCCAGTTGTTTGCCTGCTCCATCGTCCATCTCCGCATGATGACCCCCTGTATGCCTTTTCACCATTGACGATTCCACGACCATGACAAACCCCGTTCCCGGGACACGGAAAAGCGGGTCAGCCTCCGATTTGTTTTTAACGTTCTTTCCGCTAAAAATATTTTCACCTTGTCCGATTCGTTTTCACGAGTGTTTATTCGTTTTTAATCTTGCAGCCATCTTACTTCGGGCGCTGTCCAGTGGTGAAACTGTCAGCGGCCCCAGCTGTTCGGCTATCGCGGACAGAGAATATCGGCCTCGGCAAATGACATGAGTGCAGGCACTGAGACATTCGATGCGTAAAGGTCTTGGCATAGCAAAGGACTGCTGTTGCTTCATGAATCGTTGAAAGCAATGTAGAAGTTCAGATTATAAAAGCAAATCGGTGGATTGACCCGCCTTTACGAATGGGAGACGACTGATATACCAGCAAAAGATTCTGAATAATTATTCGTGTGATTTGCGTCCTTAGTAGTTAAATTTTTTATGGCTTGTCCAATTGCGGAATCCGCTGTAAAACAAGGCGCGCCGGGGTGATCTTCGGCTGCCCAAGCCTGTCGGTTTATGAGAGTTTAATTTTAAGAAGCGGCTGCTGAGGGACTGGTATTCGCTGCTGTTCGTAACCAGCCACAGGACCTGGCTTTCGGCAAATGTAAGACGACCTTGTTCTAACGGGCCGCATTCTCAGACACCCTAGACGGCTGGAAAAACCTTGAATAACGCGAATGTCGCATTGTATTTGACATACCTTCATCAGCGAACTATGTTCAGCGAAGGTTTTGTAGAAGTAATTTCCTATTCTTTAACAATCAAAAAGGATTGATAATGAGAGTATCGCTAATTTTATTCGTGTTGGTGTGCCCATTTTTTGCCTTTGCCGGGTTGACTAATGGTGGTTTCGAAAATGACGAAGGCTGGACTTTTTTCAGTAATTCCGACATTACCGGTACTTATGTTGAATCATGGAGTAGCGAAGGTGTGCGTAGTTATCAATTTTATCGCAACACAGGCTCCTCCTCGTCGAATTATTTGGGCCAGATTACCCAAGCTGTAGACTTGACCTTTGCAACAGGTATAATATTTGATTGTCAGGATATCGGCATAGACGGGCTGCTTCTGCAATTTCTCGTCGACGACCAACTCGTGGACGAATATACAAACAATGGGCACAACGACGGTGGCACCAGTTGGGGATCAACCGCCGAGAATCTGGATATTGGCATACAATTTAATCAACAATATGCCGGTACGCATGATCTGACGATACGTATGCAGGAGATCTCTAACTACAGCCCCGCCGACCCCAAAATCTACCGGATTGATAATGTTCGTCTTGTTCTAGCTCCTGAACCGACTTCCCTTGCCCTGCTTGCTCTCGGTATCGCTTCTCTTAAAAATAGGGGCCGGTCTCGGAAATAGGGTTAAAATACAGGTTGCTTTTCCTTGCGCGTTTCACCCGAGCACTGAATCCCGGTAGGCGGTCATGTCCAGAACGCTGCCTGCTGTTCTGGCCTCTTCCAAGCCGAGAGAGGTCAAGGACGCTCTGATTCCGTCTTCCAGTGTGGTCGGCATGGGTTTGCCCCGCAGCATACAGTCGACAATATCCTGAGCCATGGGGATTTCCGCTCCGCCATGGTCATCCCCTTCGATGGGGCGGACGGATTCGGTCTTGGGATCCCAGCCCGCCGGGGTATACTCGATCCGTCCTGTCAGAACGTCCGCCCGGATGGAGCCGCGGGTGCCAGCCATGTAGAACCGCCGTTCAAGCTGAGGGCTGTGCATGCAGAAGTGGAACGACACGCGGGCGCCGTTTTCCAGTTCCATGATGGCCACCTGGTTGTCAATCGTGTCTTTATCATCGCTGAATGGCGTGATATTTTCTTCTTCACCCACGGCAAATCCGGTGGCCAGACCCCGGTCATAATACTTGTACCCTTCTTTCCCGACGGGATACAGGTCGTTGTAGGCGGCATTTTCTTTTTTGAAGAAGCTGAGTCCGCCGAAACTAGCCACCCGGGCAGGCAGACTGCCCGTCAGCCAGTGCATGATATCCATGTCATGACAGCATTTTTCGACAATCATCGGGCCACCCCATTTCGTGTGGCGCCGCCAGTTGCCCTGCATGGCCGCTCCATGGAATGGAGCCAGAGTTTCGTTGAACTCCATGCTGATCAAGTCGCCCAGGCGTCCCTCGTCAATCCATTGCTTCATGGTGCGGTAGAAGGCCGAATAGCGCAGGACGAAGCCCACGACAAACTCCTTGTCCGGATTCCGGCGCCGGGCTTTCAGCATATCCAGGCACTGGTCTTTAGTGGTGGCGATGGGTTTTTCGCAAAAGACATGCTTGCCGGCATCCAGTGCCGCGATCGCATGATCCCGGTGACAGGCATTGAACGATCCGATAAAAATCCAGTCCAGTTCTTCAATGCCGACCAGTTCGTCTACACTGTCGCAGACACGGATTTTCGGGTTTTCCGAAGTCACCCGGCTGACCGCTTTGTCGGATATATCATAGAAGGCGTCAATCTGAATGTCTTCCGGGGCCAATTTAAGAACATTTTTCAAAACATGGTCAATCCGCCGTCCGTATCCAATCACACCGATATGTTTCATCACACGATTCCTGATTTTGCTTCAGATTGTGTCAAAAGTTTCCACAAAATTTAATTTTAACTGTTTAATTAAGAGCTTGTTGTTGCGCAAGACTCGCTCTACCTGTTTTTCGACAGAAATATTTGGGACAAAAAAATGAAGACCAAGGACAGAATCATTGTCGACAGAATCATAGAAAATCCGACAAGGGGAAAAATTGCGTACAATCATTCACCAACTAAATATCGTCACGCAATAAGTATTAGATTTTCTATGCACCGTCTTTCTTTAAAAAATGATTATGTCGACCATGATTCTGTCATTACTTTGTTCCTTTATTCCAATCCTTCTGCCTTCATGCTAAACGTTTAACGTGATCGGGGAATCGCCACGGATAAAGGCGGGAATCTGTTCCAGCGGGGCCTGCACATCCAGGGTCACGCCGCCGACGTGTTCCTCACCGGTCCAGGCGTTCCGCCAAGTCGTCCCTGCCGGCAGGTAGACCGCGCGGACGCGCTGACCATCCGTGACCACGGGGGCGACCAGAATGTCTGAACCGAACATGTAGGCGTCTTCCACCTCCCAAGCCTGTTTATCATCCGGGAAGTCAACAAACAGCGGGCGCATGGGGGGCAACCCGGTTTTCTCCGCTAGTTTCATCTGCCCCATGATATACGGGCGGAGTTTTTCGCGCAGCCGGATGTAGTCGGATAGGATGTCGCAGGCCGCTTCGCCGTAACTCCAGACTTCATTGGGCACACCGGGGTGGTTTGGATCCGCCTTGCCTTCATCGGCATCCAGCTTGGGGGCGGAATCTTTGCGTACCCCATGAATGCGCATGACCGGACAAAACGTTCCATACTGGAACCAGCGGATCAACAGTTCGCGATAGTTTTCACTGGAGATGTCGCCACCGTGAAACCCGCCGATATCCGTGTTCCACACGGGAATGCCGCTCATGGCGATATTCAACCCCCCGGCGATCTGCCGCCGCAGGGAATCCCAGGTCGAGGGGATGTCCGCCGACCAGACGGCGGCGCCATAGCGCTGACTGCCCACCCAGGCGGACCTGCCCAGCATCATCGGGGCCTCTTCACCCACGGATTTCAAGCCTTCGTAAAACGCCTGATAGTGACAATGGGGGTACATGCCCGTGACTTCCCGGCCCGTTCCCAGATAGAACCGGGTATTATCCGGTTGCAGGGGAATGAGTTCCGGTTCCATGGTGTCCAGCCAGAAGAGGCGGATCCCGTTGTCCACATAGCCCTTGACAATCTGCTCCCAGATATATTTCCGCCCGCCGGGGTGGGTCGCGTCGTAGAAAGCTTCCACCGAATCCCCGTCCTGATGCGAGATGCCGCGTTCGTTCTGCAATAGCAACCCGTGTTCTTTCATCGGGGCGTAATTTTTGCTGGCGATATTCACCGTCGGCCAGACCGAGACCATGCATTTCATGCCCATGGATTCGAGTTCTTCAACCATGGCTTTGGGATCCGGCCAGCAGTCGGGATCGAAACTCCAGTCGCCCATGGTCGCCCAGTGATGAAAGTCGATGATCATGACCGACACAGGCAGCTTGCGGCGATGGTATTCCCGGGCCACTTCCAGTAACTCTTTCTGGGTTTTGTAGCGCAGTTTACACTGCCAGAAACCTGATCCCCATTCGGGAAATTTAGATGGTTTGCCCGTGACTTCCGCATAGCGTTCGAGGATAGCCGCGGGAGATTCATCCACCACGACATAGTAATCGATCTGATAGCCCTGCTCCATGGTCCAGCGGGTATCATTGCGTCCCAGCGCGACCCGGCCAAGGCCTGGGTTGTTCCATAGAAAGCCGTAGCCTTTATTGGAGACCATGAAGGGGATGGACACCTCGGAATTGCGGTGCATGAGGTCCATGGTGCAGCCCTTCTGGTCGAGAAATCCGTGCTGACGCTGGCCCAGGCCATAGAATTTTTCATCGTCGTGGGCGTAAAAACGCTGATCGATGGTCCAGGAACCGCGGTCGGGCACGAAGGTCCGGGCCCAGTGTTCGGCAGTGGTCTTGCGCTGTTCCTGAAGGACGACTTCGCCATCGGATGTGCGCTGGAAAGTCAGCAATCCCATGCGCGGGATGGTCAGCGTCACCGTGATTTCACCATTAACCAGGGTGATGCCGGTATCTTCCACATTAACCTGAGCCCCATCGGGCGTGGGAGGATTGTCCAACAATCCCTGGGGCATATCCCGGAAACCGGATTCCCGGGTGACGCGGACCCGCACACCGTTTTTTCCCCAGGGGGTCACCCAGATGATTTCGTTGTTTTTGTTATAGGCAAACCCGTCTTCTTTAAGTGTGGTAAATTCTTTCATGTGTCCGCTTTATTAGTTAATCGATAATAGACGAATACGGTGTATTGGCCAGTCAGTATTGAAGAGGGTCACGCCATGCGCGAACGTGATAATTACTGGCGCGAGTTTCGAGCGTCCAGTGCATTAAGTGGTTACCAGATATGTCGGGTGTCTTTCATTCCTGCCGGCACGCCGCACCGGAGGAAAACTATTTTTTCGACAGAATGATGGTCGACAGAATGATTTTTCCTTTTGGGCTTCTCTTAAATGATTTTGTCGATAAATGATTCTGTCTAATGTTCTTGTTTTAAATCCCCATCTGAGGGTAACCAAGCCATAATTTACCGCGCTTCCATTACTTTTCTTCCCGGAAAACGATTGAAGTGGTGCGATTTTTGCCGTCACGCGTTTGAGGCAAGAGCAGGGATATGCTCTTATCCGGTGTAGCGCTTGTGCGAGGTTTGGAAACCTCGTTCCGAACAGGAAGAGATAAGGTCACTTATTTTGCAACCATGTTCGACTGCTCAACACGGACCCGCCTGCACCTGTCCGCATTGTTTGCGTGAAGTCGTGCAAACTTCAAGCGCTACAGGCGGGTCGCTTGCAGCGAGAGCGCAAGCGATGTAGGCGGGTCCGTGTTAGTTGGCCGGACATCGTCGGCTGGTGGAACAACGATGATTGGCCGGGTTTTCGCGAAGGTCACGGGGAAGGCGTGGCTCCGTTTATCCGGTGCCGACAATTTTTTCTATTTCATCCATTTCAAAGGGGGCGGCACCCGTCAGCCGCTCGCAGCCGTCGGCTGTGACCACAATGGTATCCTCTACCCGGATGTATTCATGCTGAGGTTCACACCAGATCATTGGATCCAGCGCGCAGACAAACCCTTCCCGCAGGGGTTCGTTTTTCCAGGCCGGATCAATCGCGTCGTGCACGCTCAGGCCAACGCCGTGATTCAGGTAGCCGACCCCCCGTTCAATCATCTGATCGATTAAAGGGCGCATCTCTGTCAGTCCGGATGCGGGATCCTCGCACAGCGCGATCATCCGCGCGGCTGATTGATCATAGACTTCCCGCGCGGTGATACCGGGTCGAATCAGACTGAGCAAGGTCTTATGGTAGGTGACAATCATGCCATACACCTGGCGGTGCCAGTCGCTGAAGCGGCCGTTCACCGGCCACATGCGGGCGATATCGCTGCTGTAATGGCGAAAATCCGGGCCGCAGTCCATGAGCACAATCTCATCTTCCTTGAGGGTCATGTTGTTGTAATGATAATGTCCATTCCAGGTACGCTTGCCGCCCGCCGCGATCACGCCGTAACCGAGCCCGCAGCGTCCCCGGTCGCGGAAGACATATTCCGCGATGGCTTGCAAATGGTTTTCATTGATTCCCGGTCGGGTGGCTTTCATGGATTCAATCATGATGGCGGCCGAGAGGCTTCCCGCCTGCCGGAGCACCTCAATTTCCGCCGGACTTTTAAGGGTCCGCATTTTCCGGATCAAAGGCAACGCGTCCTCAAGGGCAAGTTTCGGGAAGCGCTCGTTCAGCAGGCGCAAGCGCCGCTTGTGCCGGGGTTCCGCCTGATCCCATTCATCATCGGCACATTTCCGTGCGCAACCGTTCGCTCCGAACAGGGTGGCACCCCCGCCTTCCGTTTCGCCAAAGGGGGTGAAAAGGCATGTGGTCCCGCTTAAAGCGGCGGTTAACTCAGAGACCGGCAGGGCCGCGTCCAGTTGCAAGCGTTCGGCGATCAACGCCGCGTCTTCAAAACCAAGACAGTCCTCAGGGAAGCCGTCCATAAGCGTGCGGGAGGGGAGGAAGACCGTTGTCCGTCCCGTGCCGCCTTCGATTAACAGATACGACTGCGGGACATCCAGCCCACAGAAATAATAAAAATTGGCATCCTGCACGAGAGCGTCGTGGGGAACGGGCGCCGCCCCGGCGATCAGCAGATGGGCGCCTTCACCAATTTCTCCGGCAATGTGACGACGGCGGGTCTTCAGCTCTTCAGGTGTGAAATCCTGGGTGAACAACAGCTCTACAGGTTTTTTGTCAAACATTTTACTCGCGGGAATCATTATATCTCCTAGTCAAATTTAGACAGAAAAATTTGGGACAGAAAAATGAAGAAAAGAGGCATGGGTCTTTTTCTCTGCGGGTGACGGTGTCACTTTTTAAACGCAGACAAAATGACCAATGGGTTGTCACCGCTTCGCGAGAAGATTAATCTGTTCGAAGTGCATAAGCTTTCAGCCTTTTCTCTGTGCTCTTTCACCCATGTTTATGTCTATAATTTTTCTGTCAAATTCGTCTTTCTGTAAATGATTTTCAGTGGCTATTCTAGCTGTCAATAACAGCGGCATCCAAGGCGTGGTCGCTCAGGTCAATCCAGATGGTTTTGGTTTCGGTATATTGCTCAAAGGCTTGAAGAGAGTTATCACGACCGCCGAAACCGGACAGCTTATAACCGCCAAATGGCGTGGTGATATCGCCTTCACTGTAGCAGTTGACCGACACCGTCCCCGCTTTCAAGTCACGCCCGGCCCGCAAGGCGGTTTTTATGCTGCGGGTAAAGAGAGACGCTTGCAGCCCGTAACAGGTGTCGTTGGCCAGAGCGATGGCTTCCTCGTCACTGCCGACCGTCATCACCGCCAGGACAGGGCCGAAAATTTCTTCACGGGCAATCGTCATGTCCGGAGTCACCCCATCAAAAATCGTCGGGGGAATGAACAGTCCGTTGCCCATCTTCAGCGGCTCCCCGCCCAGCAGCAGCTTGGCGCCTTCCTTCTTCGCCCCGTTGATATATGTCATGACCCGGTCGAAATGCTCACGGGACACAATCGCTCCCAGGGCATTGGCCGGATCGAGCGGGTCGCCCGTGCGCCAGTCTTTAACCTTTTCCATGATCCGGGAAAGCAAGTCTTCTTTCAGTGATTCATGAACGATCAGCCGGGAATTGGATGTGCAGTTTTCACCCATGTTCCAGAAGACCCCCTGGACAACGTACGCGGCGACGGAATCAAGATTCCCGGCATCGGAGAGCACCACGGCGGGATTTTTCCCCCCGCATTCCAGAACCACGCGCTTCAGATTACTGTCGGCGGCGTACTTCAGAAACAGCCGCCCGACTTCGGTGGATCCCGTAAAAGAAATGACATCAATATCCATGTGCCGGCCGATAGCCGCGCCGGCTTCTTCCCCCAGCCCCGGAACGACATTGAACACACCATCGGGAATCCCTGCTTCGGAGGCCAGTTCCGCCAGCCGCAGAGCGGTCAAACTGGTCTGTTCGGCGGGTTTGACAATGACGCTGTTGCCAGCCGCCAGCGCCGGACCCGCTTTCCAGGCGAGCATCTGCATCGGGAAATTCCACGGCAGCACACAGGCGACCACCCCGACCGGCTCACGCAGAATCAGTCCCATGGCATCATCCTGCAGGGGCGACATCTGACCATACAATTTATCCGCCGCTTCGGCGTACCAGGCCAGGCAGTGGGTTGTTTCGGACAGATCCAGCGTGGCGCAATCCCGGATGGGCTTGCCGCTGTCCAGACTTTCCATGGTCGCCAGCTCGTGCCGGTGCCGTTTGATCAGCTTGGTCCATTGAATCATGGCCTCTTTGCGTTCGGACGGATGAAAGCGTGACCAGACACCGCTTTCAAAGGCTTTCCGCGCTTTGGCGACCGCCATATCCACATCTTCCGGGCCGCAGGCGGCCACCTGGGTCAATAGGGTTCCGGTCGCCGGGTTGACAGTTTCAAAGGTTTTTCCGGATGCCGCCGGCATAAATTTGCCATTGATGTAGGCGGTGGCCGGCAGATCCATGGTCTCGGCCCGGGCGGCATAGTCTTCGCGGGATAGAATATCGCTCATTATTTTTCCTCCGTCAGATGGGAAATAGTAGTCCGGGCAGTTTCCAGGGCGTCGCGGAACTGGCGTTTGAGCTCCTTTTCCATAGGCCGCAGGGGAAACCGCGCGGGACCGCCGGGGAGCCCGTCCAGTTCGCAGGCGTATTTGACGCACTGAATGAATTTGCCCCCGCGCTCAAGCACCGTCATCAGCGGCAGCATCGCTTTCATGACGCGCCTGCCCAGCTCAAAATTACCTTCCACCGCACAGGTTTTGTAGAGTGTGACGCATTCCGGAGCGAAGAAGTTGGCGGCCGCGCAGACCCAGCAACGGGCGCCCCAGGCGAAAAACTCCAGCGCCTGATCATCGGCCCCGCAGCACAGTTGCAAGTGCGGAAATTCCCGGGCCAGCATGTGCAGGCGGTTGATATCTCCGCTACTTTCTTTGATGGCCTGGAATCCCGAGTGGCGCCCCACCCGCTCCAGAAAATCGCGGTCCATCTCGGCCCCGGAACGACCGGGATAGTTGTAGAGCATCACCGGCAATTTGCCCGCGGCTTCAACCGCCAGCGCGTGCTGCGCGAGCTCTTTTCCGGTCGGGGTCGAATAAGGAGGAACAGCCAGCAGGATCGCGGCGGCGCCGGCATCGCGTGCGGCCGCGGCGTACTCACAGACCGTTTCCGTGCGGATGTCATTCACGCCGGCGATCCAGGGGACCCGCCCGTTGATGACCTCATGGGCGAAGGAGAACTGCCACACCCGCTCTTCCGGTGTCAGGGCGTAATTTTCCCCCGTGGTTCCACCAATGGCAATACCGTGAATGCCCAGTTCCACCTGGCGCTCGATAATCCGGGCGTAGCCGTCCCGGTCAATGGAGAAATCCTCCTTGAATGGTGTGATGACCGGTGTGTAAATACCTTCGAATTTTATGTGTGTACTCATGAATAAATTATCCGTATCATAAGCGATTAAGATGAATGATTAAGGTGAACGATTAGGGTTTGGTGCTACTTGCAGATGAGAACTCAACCCGGCAAGCATAGCCATAACTGCCCGAAGGGAATCTCTTGCGGAGCCAATGTGCATCGGGCAACTCACTTCAACAATATCCAGACACACAGACAGCTTTGTTCCTGCATCTTTTGCAATATCAATAAATTTTCTATGATCAAGGGAGGAAAACCGGCCATTTCCCTCTGCAATATTCAGAGTCAAGCCTGTCGTTAGTTCATCAATTCTTTTAGTATAACGCTTTATTATTTTATTGTTGCACCAAATCCTGTCAAGCTCTGCATGAAGTTGCAACGATCGTTGATACACATCTAGATTTTCATGTAAGAAGTATTTACGAGTAGTCGTCTGATACGGCTCTCCCTCTTCCATTACATTACCTTCCCAAGCCGCCCGCAAACCAACCGTCATCCGGGCAATTCGCTGCAGAATTTGCTTGGCTTCATGTATCGTGTCATTGTTGACAAGGTGGCGTAAGAACGCGACATCCAGGCAGGCTGCACACTCTAAAACAGAACCAAGGCAACACTCTAAAAGGAAAATGCCTTTTGGTGTTCCCCGGAAACGCGCTGCTTGCGCTATGTTAATTAAGATGCTTTCAGTCGCTCGGTCGAACTGATTGCAGACTGCCCAAGAGGATGACCATACTCCAAGCAACTTGTGGGCGAGCGGAACGAATTCCAAAGTAACCCTGTAAACATCCAGTTTCTCGTGCGGAAAATGCCGCGACATGCTATCCACCCTAATTGTTCGCCCTAATCATTCATTTTAATCATTCACCCTAATCATTCACCCTAATCATTCACCTTAATCATTCACCCTAATCATTCACCCTAATCATTCACCCTAATCATTCACCCTAA
>JAVVEH010000020.1:56877-79058 GCA_032251435.1 Lentisphaeria bacterium
ACCCTAATCATTCACCCTAATCATTCACCCTAATCATTCACCCTAATCATTCACCCTAATCATTCACCCTAATCATTTCCCACTTCCAAACGTGTTTATTTCTTCTTTTGTCCGCCGCATATCCGGCCAGCATTCGTCATTGGCGGTGCGGAGCAGAAACCGGGCCGCGAAGGCGGCGCAGTCCCGCAGATCTGTGATCGAAATCTTCTCCGGGGTGTCGGCGGCCATGTGGTAAAAAGATTGAATCTTGGGCCCCAAGGGGCCGCCCCCCACACCGGCGGTGGGAACGCCCTGGAGAATAAACGGATAATGGTCGGAATGACAATGACCACGATTCTGGCAGACGATCTCTGTCTCCATCTGCGTTTCCAGGCTTTTCAAGTAGTCCGCCCCTTTTGGGCATTCGTGAAAGGCGATTCCCCGGGGGCGTCCCAGGGACGGCATGTCGCAATTGAGCATGAACCGGGCTTTTTTCATGTCATCGGCATGGGCCTTCGCATGATAGTGCGAGCCAATCAGTCCCACTTCCTCGCCCGCGAAGAGAATGAAGCGGACGGAACGTTGCAGGTGTTCCCGTATCCTGATCAGCAAGCGGGCCGTTTCCAACACCATCACAGCACCGGCGCCATTATCGTAGGCGCCGGGGCCAATCTCATGGGAATCCAGGTGACCGCCAATAATCACCCACTCATCAGGGAAGGCGTTGCCAGGCAGCTCCGCGACCACGTTCCACGTTGTGCCGGTTTCCACACGGCTGTCCGTCTGCACATGAAACTGACAGGCTTCCGCCCCGTTTTTCAACACCCGCTGAATCTGGTAAACACTTTCCAGGGGAATTGAAATCGCCGGAATCTTACCGGGTTCCGCTTCCGTCACACTGCCTGAGGCCAGCATCATGCCGGGGACAGTGTTCCCCCAGATAAATCCGGCCGCCCCCTGTTTCACACAGCGGGCGTAAATATCCATCCGGTGACCGCCAGGCTTTGTGACCAAGGCTAGACATCCTTTAAGACCATCGCCGACGGATTTCAAATCCTCTTTCGCCCCGGCCCCGATATCAACCAGTCCCCGGGCGATTCCCTCCGGACCGGTGGAAGCGCTGTAGGGCAACTCATAGCAGGGAAAAGCTTTTTTCTCCGGCAACCATAGTGAAAATGTGGCGGCCTCGCCCCGCCGCCAGGCGGTGAACTCAAAGGGCTCCAGCTCCGCCTGATCAAAACCATACCGCTTGAATTTCTCAAGCATAAACTCCGCCGCCTCGCGGTAGCCTTCGGTGCCGGCGAAACGCGGGCCGATATCATCGCAAAGGGAAAACAGATTCTTTTCCACATCGCCGGAGATGCCGGATTCTCCCAGAATCTCACGGTCTAATGATTCGAACGGATTTTTATTCATGATTTTTCGTTATTACTTGATTAGGGCGAATGAATAAGGATAAAGATTATGGACCGCGCCCTCTGAAACCCTAATCGTTCACCTTAATCATTTCCCTTAATCGATTCCATGGGATAGCTTTTAAACCGGATACTGGCAGACATAGTCCAGAATCTCTTTTAAGTCACAGGTGGCCGCCCCGATCCACGTGTCGCAACACCCATAATAAACAAACAGTGTTCCGTCTTTGACAACCGTCGCCGAGGGAAAGACGACCCGCGGAATGACCAATCCGGTGATTTCATAGAATTCTTCGGGCTCGAAAATAACATCCGGAGCCCGTGCGATCACTTTCGTCGGATCATCGAGATCCAGAAGCATCACACCGGTGCGGTAAACGGCTTTTTCATCCACCCCATGGTACAGCGTCAGCCAGCCTTTATCGGTCCGCACGGGTTGTCCGGACGCGCCGATTTTGCGCTGTTCCCAGGTGTCGTTCTGAGCCGTGGCGACCAGCACGGGGGCCTCCCAGTTCATGAGGTCATCGGAATAACTGAGCCACATGCTGGGCCGATCGCAGCCGTATTCGGGGCCCACATAATACATGGGCCGACGCAGCATGGCATAGCGGCCATTGATCATTTCGGGGAAAAGGACGCAGTCCCGGTCATCGTTATCGGGCGGGGTCATCAATCCCATATCCTCCCAATGGATCAAATCTTTGGATTTGGCGATGCCGGACCGGTAATTGTTGGGATCGCCTTCCGCGACCGTATAGTTCCGAACGTACTTCGGCACGCCCAGACCATTGGGATAGCACTCAGGCGTGTGGTTGCGCTGCACATAAGTCATGTAAAAGGTGTCGCCGTATTTGGCCAGCCGCGGATCCTCGACCGTCCCTTCCGGGCAGCCGATATCGTCCCGCGTGAACACGGGTTCTTCCTGGACCAGTTCAAAGTTGAACCCGTCCGCGCTTTTCCACAGCCCGAACTGACACACAAACGGCACCAGACTGTTACAGGCCCGTTCAACCAGGTAGAAGACCCCGTCCTCGACAATCGCGCCGGGATTGAATGTCACCACATTCCGCCACGGGCGGTCATCGGGGCTCAAAATTGGATTTTTTTCAAAGCGTTTGAGTTTCATATTTCCTCTGCGGACTATTTGATGTCATGTCACTGTCATTCTTTCGCCTCAGCGATGATACGGCAGGCTTCATCGGCCGAGGCGGCCTGGTTCAGACGTTCGACCACCCCCGGACACCGAAGGGTGGCGGCAAGCTCAG
The DNA here is from genome assembly GCA_032251435.1 of Lentisphaeria bacterium. Taxonomy (GTDB): domain Bacteria; phylum Verrucomicrobiota; class Lentisphaeria; order Oligosphaerales; family MVZH01; genus JAVVEH01. Next base: position 59,537 of record JAVVEH010000020.1, read on the forward strand.
CCAACGCCTGGAGATGCAGATTGCCGGTTTTTTCCTCCGGACTGATCAAGCCCATCATGACGCGGGCCGGTTTCGCCGGCCCGGCGAAAGTCCAAGGCTTTTCGCCGACCGCCACGATCAGGGTCGGACGGTCGACCACGTCCCCGTGGCCATGCAAGACCACTAATCCGGGTGCCAATTCAACCGGAAAAGAGTCAGCGGAACGAGCCAGCAACGCGAACGCTCGCGCCCGTTCGGAGGAAGTCAATTCCGGTAACCCGTGGTCAAGCATGCGGCGTAAGGCTTCCTCGATGTCGCCAGTCGCCAGCGCCCCCCCGGCGGAAACGACACGCAACGCTTGCCCGTCGGCGGCGACCTCGGTGTCACCGGCAATCCCCTCTTCGGATGCCACCGGTGGATAGACGGCGAGCACATTCAAATCGGGAAACTTGGCGGCCAGCACGTCCGGCAGGCTTTCAAGACCGGGCAGCCAAAAAGAACCATGCCGTCGTCCGGACGGCAGAAAGGCCAAATCATGCGCCTGGATGTCGCTCAGCAGGCGGTCACGGACCGCCCGCCAATCGGCCAGCTCATGAAACTGGACAGCCATCGCGGGGCGCGTCGCGACGATTCGCTCGGACACCTGTTTCCCATCCCGGTTTTCAAGCAAGTAAACGTGCAATTCCGCCCCGATCTGCTTGGCCAGCCACTTGGCGTCGCGCACCATGCCGGGAAAATCGCGGCAGCGGTCGGCCAAAGGCGGCAACGGCAGCAGGACGCGTTGGGTGGTATTCAACGGCCGCGTTGAATGGTAGATGTAGATGCGGGACGGGCATTGGTCGATAATGGTTTCCAAAGCCGAGCCAAAAACGCGGGATCCGCCGCGTTGCATGTTTCCCCAGCCCATGACCACGATGTCAGAACGCAACTCCTTGGCCGCCCGCACAATGCCGTCGCCGATGTTGATGGCCAGCCGCAGACTGGCGGCGACTGTACGGTCGGCGGCGGCGGCATGGCTCATACACTGGGCAAGCAACTTCTCGCCCGCGGGCACATCGTCTTCGCCGCCGGCGACTTCGGGGACGATGGTCAGAGGCTGAATCTCTCCCGGCACATCGTCATCACGTAGAAAAAAAGCGAGATCGAGAAGATTGGCGGCCGACTGGGGATTGGCCACCGGCACCAGCATTCGCTGGCTGCGTCGGCCATGTGGCGCGGCGCGGCGTTCATCTGGGTCGATTTTGGCGGCCATGCGCCGTCCATGACGGTCAACCATCCAGGCTCCGAGCGGACAGGTCACCAAAATCATGGCAATGGCGCCATTGAGCACCGTCGCGTCGAAAACATCCAGTTGAAAGCCGACCAGCACCGCCGCCAGCGTGGCCGCGGCTTGCACGACACTTAAGCCGAACATGACCCCGCCGGCTTCACGGGAATAGCCGAACAGACGGGCGGCCAGGGTGGCGGCAAACCACTTGCTGGCCACCACCCCGACGATCATCACGCCGGCCACCAGCCAGCCTCGCGGACTGGTCAGCAACGCGGCGGGGTCGACCAGCATGCCCACCGAAATCAGAAAGAAGGGAATGAACAGGGTATGGCCGGCGAACTGCACGCGGTTCATCAACACGCTGTTTTCCGGGATCAGCCGATTGAAAGCGACCCCCGCCAAAAAAGCGCCGATGATCGGTTCCATCTTGGCGAAATGGGACACATAGGCAAAGCCGCACACGACCGCCAAAACGAAAAGAAACTGGGCGCCGCCCTTTTCCGGAACGCGTTGGAAAAACCAGCGAGCCAATCGCGGGATGACCGTGCGGGCTAGCCAGACGATCGTTGCCAAGCCAACAAAAATACCTGTCCAAAAAACGAGTCCCAGTTCGATCCCCCTGGCCATGTCGGCGATGATCGCCAGTACCATCAAAGCCATGATGTCGGTGATGATCGTCGCCCCCACTGTGATCGACACAGGCTCGCGCCGGGCGATGCCGAGGCGGCTGACGATCGGGTAGGTCAGCAGGGTGTGGGAGGCGAACAGGCTGGCCAGCAAAATCGATGTCGGCCAGGAAAAAGCGAGCAGATAGCGCCCCATGAGCGTTCCCATGGCTTGCGGGATGGCGAAGGTCAGCAAACCGAAGCCCACACTGCGCCCGCGGGTCTGCGAAAAACGATACAAATCGATGTCCAGGCCGGCGATGAACATGATGTAGAGCAGCCCGACGGCGCCAAACATGGTCACTCCCTCGTTGCGGGCCAGTATCCCAAATCCGTGCGGCCCCAGAATGGTGCCGGCCAGCAGCAGAAGAACTAAATCAGGGATGCGGACGCGCTCGGCCACCAGCGGCGCGATCAGGATCACCGAAATCAGAATCGAAAAAACCAAAATCGGATCGGAAAGAGGAAGGGTCATGCGCTAATTCCATAACTAACAGTCGACATCAGGATCATAAATCGCTTATTCCAGCAACCAGTGAAGAATAGCCCGGGAATGAGGTGATGTCAAATGAGAGAATGATCTCGGCTTAAATTAAGAGTTCCCCCGTCCCGGCGGGAAACGCGGAAAACTCAAAAACCGCCGCGACGCATGGGCCAGCCAGCCAAACCGGGGGGGGGAATGCGGTGGCGCTTCGGACATTTCAAAGGCTTGGCTTTTACCTATGGAACAATCGGGAGCCGGGGAAAATGCTGGTCTGGATGCGGGAAGGTTAAAAATGAAGTGAAACCTACCAGATTTCATGAATAATGGGTTGAGTATTTTTCCATGGCGTCCATCAGGGGGATAAGTGGGGACGTACATAAGTAAAACATTTTCCGGCAACATGTTATGTGTATTTTTAACCATTAATATACCTTTAAATGCAATTTTTATATGCTTGGCAATTTGTTTTAAGCGAATCAGTCTGATAGATGGCGCTTCAACCGGTTCAAAACGCCCTGTGTTGCCTGCAGATACCAGGTTGACTGCTCTGAAGCGGCTCCCCCACTGTCGGCGGGAGCGATCAGGTCATCAACATCGGTGTCGTTTCCGGCAAGCTTTTGCAGCCAGGACTTGTCACCTACCGCGAAAGCCTTGTCCCAGAACGGTTCTGCCGGCTGGACTGGCAGGCGGCAGAGATTATTCAGCGTACCCGCATACCAGTCTGAAAAGGCCGCTTCATCCCGAAGCCCAAGACAGCTGAGCAGACAGCTGAAATCAATAATCCGGTACCGTTTTCTTGTGCCCGCCAGTTCATGGTGCCCCCCGCATTTCCATTCCCCGGGGTGGGAGACCACACGGGTCCTCACCATGTTCATGTCAAGATAAAACAAGCACCGTTGCAGATGGGGACCGGTCTGCACCAGTGTACTGTGGAATCTGCCGCTCCAGAAAGCCCCCTCGCGACGGTGTCTGCGGTTGTAGTCCCCCGCAAATGTCCCGTGCAGCCACTTCATCATCTCTGAAAGATCCGACATGCGCGGAGACCAGACGAGCAGATGGACGTGATTCGAGGTGACGCAGTAGTTGAGGATGCGCACCCGGGTGAACCGGGTCTTCGCCTCCCAGAGCCGTTTGACGTATTGCTTCCGGTCTATATCCGTATCCAGCAGGAACTGCCGACGATGACACCGGTGAGTCACATGCACACAGCAGTTTTCAATTTGCGGTCTCGGCATCCGCACCGGAGCCCGTCCTTTCGTTTGTTTACAGAGGTAAGAAGGAAGACACCCTTAAAATAGGATACCACAGGAAAAAATGCAAGAAAACTTCTTTAAAATAAATTACCAAGCATATAAGAATTCATTTTAAAGCAGTTTTAAGAGCAAAAATTAGTTTTAAAATATTAATAATGAGAGCATTGCTTATGTACGTCCCCATTTTAGAGAGCATTGCTTATGTACGTCCCCATTTTACCATTTTACTCTCGGGATGGGCTCGGGGTGTGAGTTACGATATACTGTCAAGTTGTGTTTGACAAGTACGTTTTTCAGGAATATACTTCCATATAACATTCTTTGAAGATAGATACGTGACAATCGGGGGATTTTCCTGTGATACGAGTGCCCGACAGCGTCCAGTCGCAGTACGATGAATTTCTGACACGATACGGCATTTCAGGCCGGGAGCTTTCCGAGTTTCGGCGATGGCTGCGGTACTACTGGGATTTCTGCGGCAAATACGGGCACGATCGGCTGGCGGCCGCGAGTCTGCCTTTGTTTCTGGACAAGCTTGCTTCCAAGAGACAGTCGGAAGAGAAACGGGCGCAGGCCTCCCGTGCGGTCAAGGCGTACTGGGCAATGGTTCGGGAGGAGCGAGGTCGGAGGTCAGAGGTCGGAGGTCAAGGCATTTCGGGCAGGGAAATCGAACATCCAACGTCCAACATCCAACGTCCAACATTGAAGTTTCAGGAGAACGGCGACAAAGCTAAGGACAAAGCTAGCGACAAAGATCCTGCCACTCGCACTCGCTCGCGGCAGGGAAGCCTTGGATCTGTCGGCAGGGGAAGGGACCTATACGCCCAGGCGAAGACGGCCCCCCCGGAGTCGTCACTCATTTGCCGGGAAAGCCAGAATACGGATTTCCCTGAAAATGTGACGACGTCATCGTGGGTGCGGGAATACGACGAATTGCGCGATGCGATTCGACTGCGGAACTACTCGGATAGAACCCTGAAGACCTACCGGCATTGGGTGCGGCGGCTTCAAGGCTACACCCGGAGTAAGGCCTCCCGCGACTTGACAACGGAGGATGTAAAAGCTTTTCTGACGCATCTCGCGGTGGAAGAGCACGTGGCGGCATCCACCCAGAACCAGGCGTTCAACGCCCTGCTATTCTTTTTCCGGCATGCTCTAGGCAAAGAATTCGGGAAAGTGGATGGTGTGGTCCGGGCCAAACGGCGCCGTTATATTCCAGTCGTTCTGACGCGTGAGGAGGTGAACACTATACTGACGCGTCTGGAACCGCCCTATGATTTGCTTGTCAAGTTGCTTTATGGTTGCGGACTTCGCATTTCGGAATGTCTTGACATTCGGGTGCACTGGCTCAATCTAGGCGACCGCACTCTAACGGTACATGACGGGAAGGGGCAGAAGGACCGCACAGTTCCTCTGCCGGAAACACTTATTCCCGATATCCGCGGCCAGCTTCAGCGCGTATGGCAACTTCACCACGATGACCTCCAGGCGGGATATGCCGGTGTGTTTCTTCCTTCGCAACTTGAGAAGAAGTATAAAAACGCCGCAAAGGACTATATCTGGCAGTGGCTATTCGCAGCCAAACGTCTCTCCCGTGTGGCTGCGACAGGCGAGTTTCGCCGGTACCACATGCAGGGCAAAGAGGTGCATCGCGCCCTGAAGCGGGCGGTCGGCGGCTGTGCATTGACAAAACGGGTCACTCCGCACACCTTCCGGCATACGTTTGCCAGCCATCTACTGAAGGCGAACTACGACATCCGGACGATTCAGGAACTGCTGGGGCACAGTGATGTGCGGACGACGATGATCTATACGCACACGGTGCCCAGCCGGACAAAAAAAGACCGGAAAAGCCCGCTGGATTTTCCGCCATCGGAGGGCGGTGGTTAGCCATGTCAACGTCTCCCGTCATTCAATCAATCAGTCTCCCCCCCCGGGTCCCGGCGGAAGCTGAAGCCGACCGGATTATCGGCGCGCTCCGGGCGAACGGCTTCGCCGGCTACCGGGTGGGCGGCGCGGTGCGCGACCGGTTGCTGGGCCGGGCATCGGATGATGTCGACGTGGCGACCGACGCGGTCCCCGCGGCGGTAAAAAGCTTATTTCCGCACAGCTTCGCCGTCGGCGAAAATTTTGGCGTGATCATCGTCCATGCGCGCGACGGCGTGGATATCGAAGTGGCCACCTTCCGAGCGGACGGTGAATACGCGGACGGGCGGCGGCCCGCCAATGTCCGGTTTTCGGATATGGCGACCGACGCCCGGCGCCGGGATTTCACGGTTAACGCGCTGTATTACGATCCTGTAGCTGAAGAGATTCATGATCACACAGACGGGCTCGCCGATCTGCGGCGGGGCGTTATCCGCGCCGTCGGGACACCGGCGCGGCGGTTTGAAGAAGACCGGTTGCGTATGCTGCGGGCCATCCGTTTCGCCACGTCTCTACGGTTTGAACTGGATAAGGAAACCCGGACAGGAATACAGACGCATGCCGACACCATTTGCGATGTCAGCCCGGAACGTATTTTCGCGGAATTGAACAAGATGCTCACCGGCCCGGCGCCGGCGGTGGCGATAAATCTGTTATCCGACTGCGGTTTGCTGCGGCATATCCTCCCTGAGGTGGAAGCCATGAAAGGGGTCGAACAACCGCCGGAATTTCACCCGGAGGGGGATGTCTGGACGCACACCATGCTGATGCTGGAGAACTTGCGTTGGCCATCATTGGCGTTGGCGTGGAGCGTGTTATTGCATGATGTCGGTAAACCGCCGACTCAAACCCACGATGGCGGCCGTTTCCGCTTTAACGGGCACGCCCGGGTCAGCGCCGATATGACCCAGGACATTCTGCGCCGGTTGCGCTCATCTAAAAAGCTGCGGCGGACCGTCAGCCAATGCGTGAACTCACACATGAAATTTATGAGCGTTCAAGAGATGCGTCGATCCACGCTGCGCCAGTTTATCAATGGTGAAACCTTTCCCCTGGAACTGGAGCTGCACCGGCTCGATTGTCTGGGCAGCCACGCCGACATGACCCATTACCATTTTATTTTGGACACCCTCATCGAACTGGCCGCGGAACCCGCGGTGCCACAACCCTTGCTGACAGGACATGATTTAATCCGAGCGGGCATGCGCCCCGGGAAACAAATGGGCAAGATTCTGGCGGATATTCAAGAAAAACAACTGGATGGCAGGCTGAAGACTAGAGAAGAGGCGTTACAGTATGTCAGTGGAAAGCGTTGAAAGCGTGGAAAGCGTGGAAAGCGTGGAAAGCGTGGAAAGCGTGGAAAGCGTAAAAGCGTATTATTTAGAACTGATATCATGAATCTTGACTATTACGAAGGCAGAAAATTCTGCGTGGTGTTTGTGAAAGTGCTTGATCAGGCGGCCGGTAAAATGCAGTTGCGGCCGATTTACGGCCGGGCCAGCGTGGAACGGGGAAAGCTCAGTCTGATGAGCCCGGAAGGGGGCAGTTTCACTGTCCCTCATACCGCCCTGCCCAATATCCTGCCCAATGACGGCACGGACATACTCAAAGACTGTGAATACTATGTGCTGGTCAAAACGGATCCGGGCATTGAATTTGAGGATCCGGATTACATCTGAACACAATCTGAAACAGGCATGTTAATGAAAATAGATGATTCAGAGAAACCCACTGCGTGGGCCGAAACATTATCGGTCTGCGAATTCGATGTCGGCGCCGAGGATGTCGCCCTGATGAATGAGTTGCTGCCCGCCATCGACGTGGCATTCGCCATCTGGCGGGACTGGATCAAGGGCTCGGCCGTTTTCCGGGTGTATTCGGACCCGGACGAGGAAGGGGCGACCCGGGACAAGGTGGCGGCCATGCTGGAAACCTGTGGCGATCTTTTCGCGGGGCCGACACCTGAACTCCGCCTGACGCGGATTGACCGGGAGGACTGGAGCGAAACGTGGAAAGAGCATTTTCACGCGTTCCGGGCGTCCCGCCGATTGGTCGTCAAACCCAGTTGGGAAACCTTTGAGGCGGAAACGGACGATATTATCCTGGAGATTGACCCGGGCATGACCTTCGGCACCGGCTATCACGGCACCACCAAGGCCTGCCTGCAAATGATTGATGACTTGGCCGACGAGTTAGGCCCCGTGTCTTTTTTGGATGCCGGATGCGGCTCCGGGATTCTAAGTCTGGGCGCGGCGAAATTGGGCTACACTCCCATGTTCGCCTTCGACCACGATCCCGACGCGGTGCGGATGACGACCGAGAACCTGACCGCCGCGGGCATCGACCACGCGCGGCCGACATGCGCGGATCTCGCGGATTACTCCCCGCCCCAACCCTGCCGGTTGGTCGTGGTGAATATCCTGGCTGTCGTGATTTTGACATACGCCGACCGCATTGTTCAGTTTGTCGATCGCTCAACCGCGCCGGGAAATCTGGTTTTGTCAGGCATTCTCACGGAACAGTATCCCGACATCAAGGCGCGCTTCGAAGCTCTGGGTTGCGTGGAACAGGAAACCCGGACCATCGACGAATGGACATCCGGGCGGTTCATTCTTTCCTGAAGAATGAGGGATGAAGGCTGAGGAGTGAAGGGATGAGGAGTGAAACCTGAGGGGGAGAGAAGAGGGCCCGCGCCCAATAACATAACCGTCGGCATCCCTGCCCACGGATCTTTACGACATCACATGGATGTTTTCGAGAACGACCAGAGGCAGTCAGGCAGAAAACACTCCAGCATTCTCCGCGCGACTTTCACGACTCTCACGCTTTCACGACTTTCACGCTTTTCACGACTTTCACGCTTTTCACGATTTCCAACGTCTTGAACGATTTTCACGATTTTCTCATTCTCCGAAGGTGGACGGCAGGATGTCCACCGCCGCGTCGACGCTGATTTCTTCCGGCGTGATCCGGGTTTGATAGGCGAGGATTTCCACGCCCGCGGCGGCCGCGGCGCGGAGTCCGCGGGCGTAAGCGGGATCGATGTCATGGGCGGGGCGGAACCCGTTTCCATCCGACCGGTTGATGATGTACAGCATCACCGCCCGGTTGCCGGCCTCCACTTCCCGTGACAACTCTCGCAAATGTTTCAACCCGCGGGCGGTGACCGCGTCGGGAAAACAATAGGCCTTGTCATCATCCAGCAGTGTCACGTTTTTCACTTCGACAAAACATTTTTCTCTCTCATTTTCCAACAAAATATCGATCCGGCTGTTTTCGCCATAGCGGACTTCCCGGCGCGGGTTTTTATATCCCGCCAATTCAGGAATCATTCCGGCGGCGATAGCCTCAGCGGCGACAATATTGGGAATTTGGGTGTTGACACAGATCCAGCAATTTCCATTATTGACCAATTCCCACGTGTAGGGAAGTTTACGACCGGGATTGTCCCCGCGGCTGAGAGCCGCCCGCCAGCCGGGTTCCGCGCACATGCGCATGCTCCCGGAATTCGGGCAATGGGCGGTCACCAAAGAGCCGTCATCCAGCCGGATATCAGCGAGAAAACGCTTGTATCGTTTGATTAATGTGCCGAAAAGAAGGGTTTGCTGGTATTTCATCGGTGGATGTCTATTGAAGAAAGGCCGGAAGCGGGTTAAACTAAGGGAGTTTTTTCTTTAGCGCAAGTTAGCCTTTTTCCCAGCGAAAACAAGACATGATCAAACCCATTCGACCACCCTACTTTTTGATCCTCGGCGCGCTGGTCGGCGGGATTGTCCTGCTGACCGGCGGCGCGTTTTGGACAATCCGCCGGTCGCCGGATTTTTACGAACGGCGCGCGGACAGACTGGTTGACTTGGGCGGGCACCTGCTGGCTTCCCGGCAATACGCGGCCGCCGCCCAGCGGGCCGGGGAGGAAGTCGATAAAGCCAGGTTGATCACAAAGCATTGCGTGGAGCTGGCGAAAAGCGACCGGGGGGCGCTGGAAGAGGAGTTTAAAGATTTTTTCAACGCCCGTGAGACGCTGCTCAAAACGGTCCGGAACAACACCGGATCGTCTCTCCCGGTGGCGGTGTCACTGCGGCTTTTTCACCAGTTGGCCGAGATCTCGCCGGACGGCGAAGAGTGGGATGAGCTAAAAACACTCATGACCGTGATTGATGAGACAAAAAGCGGCGGCCCCATCCTCGAACGATACACCATTCTGTATCAATTCCGGCAATGTTCACTCACCAACGAGTCAGACGCGGACACGCTTTCCACTGTCGTTCACGGCCTTGAAGCCAGCCAGTCCGCTGACTTTGACGCGGATGTCCATTTTAATCTGAATCTGGCCCGGCTCTATTTAGCCCGCGCCCTGTCTGAAACCAGACCGGGCGAGGCCTATTCGCTGCGTCAACAGGCCACCGCTCCGCCGCCGGATCTGGATGATGGCGCCGTGAACGCGGAGGGAATAGCCAATCAAGCCGCGTTGATGATGATCTCCGAATGGCTCAAGGGCCCCGCGGTGACCCAGAGCCTCCGGGACGTGGAGATGACCGCTCTCAATCTGCTGGAAGGGGCCGATTCGCCGAGCGCCCGACTGTCTTTCGCCAAGCGAATACTGGTCACCAGTCTCCACCCTCCCCTGAACAAACGGCGCCCGGAGCAAGGGACACCGACCCGCGCCGCCATCACCGTTTTAGATGATTTGATAAGCAGCCGACAACAGGAAACCCTGGCCACATGGCTGCTTTTAACCCTCGCGCCCATCGAAGAGAGCCACGCCCGGGAGAAAGCGCTTTTAGCCGTCATCCGATCACAACCGGACGCGGCGAAAGGCCTGCTGAACCGGTTTGTCCATTTTAAGCTGAGAATGCGGGCGGCGCAAAGTCATGTGCTCCAGATCCTCGACGCGTTGGAAAAACAACCCGCCGACCGGCAATACGATGACATGCTCGAAGACGCCAGGGATGAGGCTGACTTTTTAGCCACGCTCGAGATGATCGGCACGCGGGACAAGGGCATCCAAAGCGCGTTCCTCAGGGCGTTGATCGACCGTTATGGCTTGGAAAAACGCCGGGGAGTCGTCGAACTGCGGAAAGTGGACCAGCTGTTCAAGGAACAAAAAGCGATCGTGAAACTCCAATTGGCGATTTCGCTGGAAGATCTAGGCGAAAACGGGGCGGCGCTCGAACACGGGAAGCGGGCCTGGGACCTGAGTCAGCAACTGCCGTTGACAGATCGATTGAAACTCTGCGACCTCATTTGCCAGACGTTGATCCGGACAGGCGGAGAAAAAGAGGCGGAGCGCGTGATCACCGGATTGTTAGCGGCGGGATCTCCGCCTCCCCCTTTGTGGACGATCGCCGGTCGAACCTTCCGCGGACTGGCCGACTCTCCCGCCGCCAAGGCCACCGGTGAAAGCGATGACTACGCGGCCAGAGCCATGACCTGCCTGCTGAGGGCCGTCTCCGAACAACCGGACGACTACCGCGGCTGGTTTGAACTGGGCATTCTGTATGCTCAACAAGGTGATCTTCAACAAGCGGAAACCAATTTGAAGGAAGCGTTAAAACGGCGGCCGCGGCGTTGGGACGTGTCCCGCGCGCTCCTGCGGGTTCTCATGGCCCGGAACCGGTTGCCGGAAGCGGCGGAGCTGGTTACCGCGCGGTTGTCCCTAACGAAAGACAGCCGCATTGAGCACCTTGTGAACACACTCGTGGCGAATGCCGAAAACGACCCCGGCGCGCTCCTCAGCGCCATGGAGTTGCTCCCGCCGGGGGGATTGGCGCGACGACTGGCCTTGCATGACTATTATTGGCGGACCGGCAATCCGGAGGCCGACGCGATCCTGAGGGAGCTCGAAGCCGAAACGCCCAATCACGAACGGGTGGTGATCCTTAGGTACAAACACCTGCTGAAAACGAATGATCATCAGGCGGTTGACGCGCTGGTGGATAATAACCGGCGGCCATTGACACTCAAGTCGTTACAGAACGCGCTGAAGGGAGAACATGAGCTTTATTTTGAACATCCCTATTCGGCTATGAACAGTTTCCAACGGGCGTTGGCGGATGATCCGTGGAATTCCCGTGTCCGGGGGCTCCTGGCCCGCGCCTGCGAAGAGGCGATGCTCCCGGAACAAGCGATTGAAAATTTGCGCCAGGCCATACGAATCAATCCGGCGAATATGGACTTTAAACTGGCTTTGCGCCACCTTTCACGCCGGGCCGGAGACCCGCGGGAAGCCGAGACTGTCCAGACCGAGGCGGCGCCTGAGACACCGCCGAATCCAGACAACCCGAAACCAATGGACTATCATCTCCCGGCGGTCGACAGCGGGAAACAGAGCGGAGCCGACGCCCGGATCGCCTGGGAGCGCATCCACCGGCTTCTGGCTCAAGGAGACGTGGAAACAGCGGTCAAACACGCCAGCGAGGTCTTGGCGGCGGCGACAGCCCCCGCGGCGTTCACCCGGATTGGGCGCTTGTTCGTCACGCGCGGACTCCACCGGCAAGCGCTTGAGGTGTTGGCCAACGCCCCCGAAACCGTCGGCACACTCGGTCTCATTGGCGAATCACGGCACGCCTTGAACGATGTCGCCGGGGCGCGGAGAGCTTTCGACCTGGCCAGCCAACTCGCTCCGGACGATCCACGGCCGCACATCTGGCGCGCCAGACTTCTGGAGCGGATGCCTTCCGCCACATCATTAAAGGAAGCGGAACTGGGATACAAAACGGCTATTTCTCTCCAACCGAATCTGTCCCCTCCGCGGGTGGAATTGATCCGGTTGCTGGAGAGGCAAAAGCGCTACGATGAGGCGAAACGGGAGCTGGTCGCCTTGGTGGGCAAGTGGCCGGATCGGGAGGATTACCGCTTGTGGCAGTGTGAAAACGCCTTGCGTAATAAGCAGGCCGAATCGGCCGCCACCTTTATTCGTGAGGCCAGAGCCCGGCGGATGACATCCCCAAAATGGAACTATATGGCCGCGCGAACCGCACTGATGAATGACAATCCGCATGACGCACGGCGTCAACTCCTGAAAGGACTAAGCCGGTTTAAAACAGCCCCCCCCCTCGAACTGTTCGTGGATTCCCTTATCCGTGAAGGCCTTTTTACAGAAGCGGAGGCGGTGCTCAAGCATTTGCCCGCGGAAATGAACTCCCCCCGTCTGGATGTCGCCAAAGCGGTGCTGGCGGATCGCCGGAACCAGCCGGAAAAATGTCTCAGCCATGTGCAATCAGCGCTGGCGGCGCTCGAAGACAATCCGGATGATATGGCGAGAATGGACATACGCCAGGTTCTCACGTCATCACGCATCGCTCTGCTGCGGCAAAAAACGGATGATCCCCGGCGATTATTCCTGCTGCTTCAGTGCGCCTGGGACACCGGGGCCTACCAGCAGGCGGCTGAGCTGGCGGAGAGTCTGTCGCGGAAAATAGACACCAATGACCCAAAATGGATCCCCACCCGCCTGATCCTCGCCAACGCCTGCCAGGTGGATGGGCGGCACCGCCAGGCGGCGGCGGTCAGTGAAGACCTTTTGAAAAATTTCCCGACATTACAAACCGTCAAGAATAATCTGGCTTACTTATACGCGGTGTATTTAATGAGACCCGAAGAGGCGGAGACGCTGGCGCTGGCCGCGCTGGCCGGCGAAGATCTCGCTGACGCCACAAAAGCCGCTTACATGGACACGCTGGGACTGAGTTTTTTATACCAACAGAACTATGAGCAAGCCGTGGAGACACTGCGTGACGCGAGCCGGCTTCTGGACAGCGCGGCGATCAGAGCCCATCTCGGCCTGGCCATCTTGAAAAGCGGCCGACCCGTGGAAGGACGCGAGCGAATCCTGACAGCCTGGCGGCAAGCCGTCTCATCCGGAACAGACTCGGCCCATGAGGCTGAAACAATCTTGGAAACGATGCGCTTGGCCGAATTGAAAATAACCCCCTCCGAAACCTTGGCCCTCTGTCAAAAACACCTGCGCGAGAAACGATTCGCCAGAGTCCGCGCGCTCATGCGGGACCTGCCGCCATTGACCGTCCATCCGGACAATGTCCTTGAACACGCCGGGTTACTGGCGGAACTGGGAGATCTGGTGAAAGGACGGGAACTGCTGAACAAGGCGCGGGAATCAGAGCTGCCGCCAGCCGTGAAACACTCCCTGGCCACCCTCTTTAATGACGCGTTGCCGACGGAAAGTCAATCGATCCGCACCCACCTGGAAAGCCAGCCATCCACCCCGCCTGCGGTGCTGATCGACTTGGCCCGACACCGGCTTGACCTTGGTGAATTCACCGCGGCGGAGAAAATATTCGAGCGCCTGATCGCCTCCCCCGCTCCTCCCCCCGAAGCGGTTGTCGGCTTCCTCGCGACCCGTTTGCGACGGGCGGCGACACCCCTTCCGGACGCATGGTTGGAGACCGTCAGTGAAAAAACACACCCATCGACCGGCGTGAAATGCCTGTGGGCCGCCAGCCAGAGGGATCACGAAGCCTTGAGTGATTTCATCCGCTATGTCAATAACGATCCCGCCATCCGGCCAAGTGATATTCTGGCCGCCGGCTATTTTTTGCTCGCCACTGAGAAACCTGATTATGATTTGATTGATGTGTTGGCTTTAAAAGCTCTACAAATGGACGCGGCTGACGCGTCAACATGGATCTTCCGGGCGGTCGCCGCCGAGGACGCGGGAAACCCGCTAAACGCGCTGGAGCACGTGATCCAGGCCGTCAGAACCGACCCTCTCAATACCACGGCGGTCTCTTTGCTGGGACTGAAGTTGGCCGCGTTGAATAAAACCGATGACTTGGACCACCTGCTCGACACCTACGCGTTGATGTACCAAGAACGGCCCTGGTTCCTGGTGATCAGCGGGGAGTCGGCCCGGGCGCGGGGCGACACGGCAAAAGCCGAACGCGCGTTCCGGCAGGCCTTTAGCTTGGACACCTCGCCGGACACCCTGTACCGGTTGACTCAACTGCTGCTGGACACGCGCCAAGCGGAGGAAGCCTGCGAAACACTCGCCCGGCATGAAGCGACCACCCGGCTGTCGGCGCCGCTTTTAGCGCTGTGGGGACAGGCTAAATTAGTCACCGGCGATCTCGATGCCGCATTGTCGCTTAACGCCCGGGCGTTAAACGCGAGCGGCGCGCGCGACATAACCCGGGTGGTGAGGATCACCGCGGCGACCTGCCCGCCCACATCACTGGGAAAACAATTCCAGATATTCCGGGAACAGAGCACACCCGACCGGCAACAGGAGAAATTTATCCGCCACACCTTTAAAGACCCGGATAAGCTCCACCCCGACAGGCTGCGGCAGTTGTACACCGACTCACCACGGGGATCAACCGCCCGACGGGTCTTGGGCTTGCTCCTGACACGGATGCCGCCGACAAACTCACTGGACCAAGAGACCCTCTTCGACACCTTGATGGCCGAGTACCCCCAAGCGCCTCTGGTCTTTAAGCGTTTCGCCGACCACTTATTAAAAAAAGCAAACCCGGACCTGCTGGACAAGGCCAATCTGGCCGCGTCAAAAGCTGTCCGTCTGGCCGAAAAACCAGGTGTCCCGGATGAAAAACTGGCGGACTGCCTGGAAACCCTGGCCCGCGCCCAAATCGCCATGGAATTGATCAACCCCGCCTACCGGAGCGTCCTGCGTTCCGTGACATTAAATCCCGACACCGGAAAAATCTTTTTGCTGACGGAAATTCTGGTGATGAAAGACGCGTGGCTGGCGGCGGAAAGAGAATTAAAAAGGGCCGAAAAACTCCTGCCGTCATATGGCGGTTCCATTTCTTTGAGTGATATTGAAGCCCTCCGTAAACGCATTGAAAACCGAGGGAAAAAAAGCCCGGTGGAACCCTGATTTTTATGATGACCTCTCCCAAAACAATCGCCGGCGGGCTGTTTATCTCTTTTGAAGGCCCCGAAGGAGCCGGAAAATCAACCCAGGTCAACCTGCTCAAAACACATCTGGAAAAACAAGGGTATCCGGTCTTGGTGACCCGGGAACCCGGCGGCACGCCGCTGGGCGAGGAACTGCGGGTCCTGGCCAAACATATGGACGGGGAGGAAGCCCCGGTCCCCGTCGCGGAATTGCTGATCATGGGGGCCAGCCGGGCGCAGCACGCGGCGAAAGTCATCACCCCGTATCTGGCTACCGGAGGTATCGTGATTTGTGACCGCTTCGCCGACTCCACGACGGTGTATCAGGGCATAGGGCGCGACCTTGACATGGATTTTGTCCAGAGGCTTCATAAAATAACCACGGCGGGCTGTTGGCCGGCTGTCACCATCGTGCTGGATGTCCCGCCGGAAATTGGCCTCGCCCGCAGCCGCTCCCGTGACTACGGGGAGGGAGTCAAAGACCGCTTTGAGGAGGAATCTTTGGATTTTCACACCAAAGTCCGCAACGGTTTCCTCGCCTTGGCCAAGCGGGAACCCGCTCGTTTCCGGGTTTTCAGCACCGAATTACCTAAAGAAAATGTTCACGCCGGCATCGTCGCGGCCGTGGACAAACTACTTCCCTGACGGATGTGATATATGCTCTCTTCCTGTGATCTTTTTCCCGAACTTTGGCGCCATCTCCACGCCATGCGCGCCAAAGACCGCATCGCTCACGCCTATCTGCTGGTTGGCGACGATGAGGCGGTATTGCGCGCGGCCGCCCGGGACTGGGCCGCCACGATCGTCTGTATGATGCCGGTAAACGGCGCGCCATGCGGAACTTGTGACGCCTGCGCCAGTTTCGCCACGGGCGCTTACCGGGAATGGAATGAGCTCAAACCGATATCCAAATCCCGCCAGATTCTCGTCGATGACATGCGGGAGTTTGAATCCAAGATCAGCCTGACCCCGGCTAAGGGATTCCGTAAAATTGGCGTGATCTTTGAAGCGGACCGACTCAATGTCAACGCGCAAAACGCCTTTCTCAAGACCTTGGAGGAACCTCCGGGAAATCTGGTGCTGCTGCTGGTGACCACTCAGCCCCAGCGTCTGCTGCCCACAATCCGGTCCCGCTGCCAGTTACTCACCTGGCGGTTGAATAAGCAAACCTTCGATGTCCTCGAGTCTGTCGATATTATCCCCGCGTTGATCCCCATGAAACGGGGCGCGGGCGCGGCGGTGGCGCTGAGAAGCGCCGCGGTGTTAAAACACGCGTTTAAACAGTTAATGGATCTAGCCAAACAGAAAGAACCGGAAATAGACCAGGATCTGCAAGCCGTCGCGGATCAAGACCCCGCGTTAAAAAAACGTTTGGTTGAACAACGCGAAAACAATATTAAAGCCGAGTACGTGCGCTTGAAAACGCAATTATGCGGCGTGATTGAGACGTGGTTTCACCAGCGGTTCTCACACGTGAAAAAAACCGGAAAAAATTCCCCCCCAAACCCGGAACTCACCCACCCCGAATCCACCGGTGACATCGGCTCAGTTCTGGATGCCAGAGCCGATGCCGATGAAGCCTTAAAACTGACCCGGGGGCTGGCCGGTAACCTTGATGAAGCTCTGGCGATCGAGGCCTTTTGCTTAACGGTCTGTAAAAAAAATCCATAACCCGGTAAAAGCACGGTAATTACAGAATTATCCCCACTTTACTAACAAGTTATTAACAGGTTGCGGCTTGGATGAAAATATTTTTTTTAGGGCCATTACTTGTTTAAAACAAATATGTTGCAAAAAATCGAACATGAAAATGACAAAAAAAACAAACAGTCCACTAGCATTATTTGTAACTTATGAACAAACATGGGTGATTTTTATATATCCCACTATATCATCAACACCTTACGGCGAAAAAACCCCCAATGACGGAGCAAAATAGAGAAAAAAACGACACGGATATCGGGGCTTTTATTTTAGCCGCCGGCGAGGGTCGCCGCCTGCGCCCGGCGACGTTGAAAACCCCAAAAGCCGCCATTCCTTTTTGCGGGTGCCCGCTGGTCTCTTTGGCCGCCATCAAAATCGCCTCTTCGGGTATTCGCCAAATCGTGGTGAACACCCATTATCTTCCCGGCCAAGTGGAAATAGCCGTCAGGAATATCACTGATGATTGCCGCGGGGAACCACCTTTTGTCATCTTCTCACATGAGCCAACGCTACTGAACACAGGCGGCGGCTTGCGTCAAGGGTGCCTGCTCGTCCCCAGGTGTTCTCAGATCATCGCGCATAACGCGGATGTCATTTCAGACTACCCGTTACCGGACTTACTGTCCGCCCACATAGAGAAAAAAAATCTGGCGACGCTTCTGCTCATTCCCGACCGTGGCCCCAAAACTGTTTCAATCGCTTCCGATGGAAGGATTGTCTCTTTCCGTGAGCCGTCCCGCCATGATCATTACACCTTTTCCGGCATTTACGTCTTTCATCGTCACTTATTGGATTACTTGCCGGACACGTCGGCGCCATCAATTGTGGAAGCGTTTGAAAACGCCTTGACCGCCGGTGAGAGAATCATCGGGTTGCCCGGTGCCACCACCCATTTTTGGAGTGATTTAGGGACCCCGCGGAGTTATATAGATGCACATCGGCGAGCCGCCCATTGGAACTGGACTCATTTCCCGGCACTGGCGGGTGCCGTCCGGGAACAGCGGCGGCGACAAGACGGCCTGCGGGAAAACGGGATCATTCTCACGGGCGGCGTGGCGGTCGGGAAAAATGTGTCGATCGCTCCCGGAACCCGTTTGCATGATTGCGTTCTGTGGGACAATGTCATCATTCCTGAGCCTATGGACGTGTCCACCGCGATAATCACACGGGGCAGCCGGGTCACCCCCCCACACCAGCCTATCACGGAGCCCAGTCCGGCGGTTTTAAACACCTTGGAATTGGACCCCGCCTCTCACCAATTCACGCCCTTGCCCGAGCAAGGCAGCGGCCGGCGCTATGCCCGGCTAAGCGACGGCGGACGTTCCTGGATATGGAGCGCCTACACCCAGGATCGGCCTGAAAACGCGCACACCGCGGCCTGCGCGGAGTTTATGGCCCAATGCGGGGTCCGCGCCCCGGCAGTGCTCCTCCACACGCCGGAATCCGGCGAGATCGTGTTTGAGGATTTAGGCGATGTCCGATTATTGGACATCCATGATCCCGATCGACGTCTGGTGTTTCTGACACAAGTGATCGAACAAATCGCCCGCCTTCACAGTCAAGCGCCAGCCGTTCTCAACCAATTTCCTCTCCCCCTTCAGGAGCCTTTCGGCCCGGACCTTTACGCTTGGGAACGGAATTATTTCCGGGAAGAAACCTTGGCTGCCGTTTTTCACAGCTCATCCTTGTGGACACCCGAGATCGAAAAGGAGTGCCAAGCGGGACAGGATTTGCTGATCCGGGCACCGCGGACCGTTATCCACCGCGATCTACAAAGCGCCAACATCATGGTGAAAAATGGCCAAGCGCGGGTCATCGATGTCCAAGGCATGCGTTTGGGAGTCGGGGCTTATGACGTGGCGTCCCTGCTCTTTGATCCCTACACATGCCTTCCGGCCGCTCATCGCGGGGCGCTTTGGCGGCAGTATTTAACCTGCTTGGACGCGGAGGGGGCGGCCACAGTGACAACAGAGATGTTAACCGCGGCCGCCGCGCAACGGCTCATGCAGGCCTTGGGGGCCTACGGCAAACTCTGGCGAAAAGACGGACGCGACTGGTTCAAAGACTACATTCACAACGGTCTGATCATGCTTGAACAAGCCACCGCCGACTCCCCGTCCCACGCCGCCCTGCGGGCGCTGGCGCGAAAACTCGCTGACAGCCATTCCGATCAATTCACCTAAGGTGAATAATCAACCGTACCGTTCAGAGATTCGTCCACCCGCATCCATACGGATTTCGAAAAAACAGCCCGTTTTTGACGGGTTGTAGGATCGCAATGAAAAAGGTTTGTGCTTGAGGCCTGTCCGTAACCATAAAATTATACCTATTTTATTTGCGCATGTCATAAAGGTGATTATTGTAA
>JAVVEH010000021.1:0-76427 GCA_032251435.1 Lentisphaeria bacterium
TTGGCGTTGGATGGTTTTTTCCCGACTCCCGGGGTTGAGGCAACCCCGGGCTATATGCCACAACGCCTTTGGCGTAAAAGCTGGATCCGACCCCTCCGACCTCCGAGCTCCGACCTCCGGAATCCCAAATCCGAAATTCCCTTAAATCCGACCTCCGGAATCCCAAATCCGAAATTCCCTTAAATCCGACCTCCGGAATCCCAAATCCGAAATTCCCTTAAATCCGAAATTCCCTTAAATCCGAAATTCCCTTAAATCCGAAATCCGGAATCCCAAATCCGAAATTCCCTTAAATCCGCCAGTCCTCCGCCGCTTCGCTCCAGCGCCAGCAGCTGAGTCTGGGACGCAAAAAAAACGGAGCCGTCCGAAGACGGCTCCGTTATAATGAGTGAGGCAGCAAGCGGGGTCAGCTCAGACCCAGCGCCTTACTGGCTTGTTCCTCCGCCGACAACTCGACGGCGCCGCTGGACGGAGCTTCGAACTCAGCTTCATCCACGGTTTTAACCAGTTTGACATCCGGCATTTTCCCGTAGCCGGTGCCGGCGGGAATCAAATGCCCCATGATGACGTTTTCCTTGAATCCGCGCAGTTGGTCAATGGCGCCGACCGTCGCCGCTTCCGTCAAGATACGCGTGGTATCCTGGAACGAGGCCGCGGAGATAAAGCTGTCGGTTTCCAAAGACGCCTTGGTGATACCGAGCAAGATCGGCTGGGCGGCGGCGGCCTGTCCGCCTTCGGCGAGGACCCGGTTATTCTCATCAATAAAGGCGATCCGGTCAATTGTCTCACCATAAAGGAACTGCGTCGTGCCAGGTTCAGTGATGCGCACTTTGCGCATCATCTGACGGACAATGATCTCAATGTGTTTATCATTGATTTCAACCCCTTGGAGGCGGTACACTTCCTGCACTTGATTCACCAGGTATTCCCGCAATTCCTGCGGCCCGCACACTTCCAGGATTTCGTGCGGCACGACAGCGCCGTCGGTCAAGGGCTGTCCTTTCCGCACATAGTCCCCTTCGAACACGATCAAGCGTTTGACGGTGGGAATCACATGGGATTCAGCCTCATTGTTTTCCGGGTCACGAATCGTGATTTCACGCTTGCCGCGGGTGATTTTACCCAGCTCGACAATCCCGTCAATGCGGGCGATTTCCGCGGCGTCTTTCGGGCGGCGGGCCTCAAACAGCTCAGCGACACGGGGCAGTCCCCCGGTAATGTCTTTCGTCCGGACGCTCTGGCGGGGCGTTCTGGCGATGATTTCACCGGCGTGAACCTTCGCGCCTTCCTCAACCATGATATGGGCGCCGCCCGGCAAGCTGTAGTGGCCGAGAATCTTATCATTCTTATCCAGAATAATCAACTGCGGATGCAAGTCGTCACGGTGTTCCTGAACGGTGATTTCCTCGGCGCCGCTGGCGTCACTGGCTTCCCGGCGCAAGGTCACGCCTTCAAGCAAGTCACGGTAAGCGATGGCGCCTGAGTGCTCGGTGATGATCGGGATGTTGTACGGGTCCCAGCGGGCGAAAATCTCATCGCCTTTGACGGTGTCGCCCTCGGCTTTGGCGATCACCGTGCCGGCCATCATTTGATAGCGTTCGATTTCAATCCCGTCCTCGTCTTCCAGCACGGCGGATCCGTTTCTATTGACGACAACCAGCGCCCCGTCTTCCTGCTGAACGGTACGGGCGTCTTCCAAACGGAGAATCCCGCCAATTTTCGCCTTCAGGATGGGTTGCTTGAATGTCGCGGAGGCGGTCCCCCCATAGTGGAATGTGCGCATGGTCAACTGCGTTCCCGGCTCGCCAATGGACTGAGCCGCGATAATCCCCAAAGCGTCGCCCATGGCCGGCATCTCGCCCGTGGCCAGGTTGATGCCGTAGCAGCGGGCGCAAATGCCCCGTTGACTTTCACAGGTCAGAGCGGAACGAATATGGACGCGTTCAATACCGACATCGATGATTTTATCGGCGATGTCCGGGGTGATCAAGCTGTTGGCTTCCACAATCAGCGAATCGGCTTCGGCGGACAGCGGATCGTGGATATCATCCATGCTGAAGCGGCCGACGATACGATCCCACAAGGGAACCATTTCATCGTCCCCTTCACGGATCGGTGTCACCCAGATGCCGCTGACCGTATGGCAGTCATCTTCGGAGCAAATGACATCCTGGGCGACATCAACGAGCTTACGGGTCATATACCCGGAGTCAGCGGTTTTCAACGCGGTGTCGGCCAACCCTTTGCGCGCCCCGTGCGAGCTGAGGAAGTATTCAAGAACGGACAACCCTTCACGGAAGTTGGAGAGAATCGGCCGCTCAATAATTTCACCGGACGGCTTGGCCATCAGCCCGCGCATGCCGGCCAACTGGCGAATCTGGTCTTTACTGCCGCGGGCGCCGGAGTCCAGCATGGCGAACACCGGGTTCATCTCTTCGATGTTGTTATTCAATTCCAAGGTGTGGAAAAGGGTCGTGGCCAAGTCGTTATTGGCCTGCGTCCAGATGTCAATACTCTTGTTATACCGTTCCAGTTCAGTAATCACCCCTTTTTGGCGTTGGGCGCTGACCTTATCCAGTTCTTTCTGGGCCTCGCCAATGCGCTCCCATTTGCCTTCGGGGATAATCATATCGGTAATCGACATGGAGAATCCCGCCCGGGTGGCGTATTCATAGCCGAGGTCTTTCAAGTCATCCAGCACGACAATCGTGCGTTCGCGGCCCACGCAATCGAAGCTTTCCTTGACCATTCGCCCCAGCACCTTTTTGTCGGCGACCTTATTGAAGAACCCCATTTCATCCGGCCAGACTTCATTGAAAATACACCGGCCAGGGGTTGTTTCGATAAATTTGCTTTGGGTGTCGCCCCAAAGCACATCGCCTTCTCTGCCTAAATCAGGGTTGCGGAGTCTGATCATCTCGTGGATATCCACGCCGCCTTCTTCCAATGACCGCAGGACTTCAAAATACCCGTTGAAGGATTTTAACTCCGCGCCTGTTTCTCCCCGCCGCCGTTTCCGGGTGAAGGTCAGGTAGTAGGATCCGAGGGTGATATCCTGTGACGGCGTGGTAATCGGTTTTCCATTCGCCGGCGAGAAGATGTTGTTCGGCGCCAGCATGAGGAGTTTGGCTTCCAACTGCGCCTGATTCGACAACGGCACGTGGACAGCCATCTGGTCCCCGTCAAAGTCCGCGTTGTAGGCGGCGCAAACCAACGGATGCAGTTGAATCGCCTGCCCCTCAATGAGGATCGGGTCGAACGCCTGGATGCTCAACCGGTGCAGTGTCGGCGCGCGGTTAAGCATGATCGGATGGCCTTGAATCACCTCGTCCAGGATATCCCAGACAATGGGGAGCTGTTTCTCAATCATTTTCTTGGCGCTGCGCACCGTGTGAACCAAGCCGCGCTCTTTAAGCCGACGGATAATGAAGGGTTCAAACAAGGTCAGGGCCATCTTTTTGGGCAAACCGCACTGATTCAATTTCAGTTCCGGCCCCACGACAATCACCGAGCGCCCGGAGTAATCAACGCGTTTGCCCAGCAAATTCTGGCGGAAACGGCCTTGCTTGCCCTTCAGCATGTCGCTCAAGGATTTAAGCGGGCGGTTGCCCGTTCCAGTGACGGGACGGCCATGACGGCCATTGTCCAACAGGGCGTCAACCGCTTCCTGAAGCATGCGCTTCTCGTTGCGGATAATCACTTCCGGCGTATGCAGTTGAAGCAAATTCTTCAGCCGGTTGTTGCGGTTGATCACCCGCCGGTACAGGTCATTCAGATCGGATGTGGCGAAACGGCCGCCTTCCAGTGGCACCAACGGGCGCAGATCCGGGGGAATCACGGGCAACACGGTCAACACCATCCACTCGGCCTTCATGTTATTGTCACGGAAGCCCTCAACCAAGCGCAACCGTTTGGCGATCTTCTTCCGTTCGGCCTTGCCCCGGGTGCTGGTCATGCGCTCTTCCAATTCAACGGACAACGCCTCCAAGTCAATTTGCCGGAGCAACTCAGCGATCGCTTCCCCGCCCATGCCGGCTTGAAAATCGTCACCGTAAGCTTCACGGGCCTCACGGTATTCCTCATCCGTGAGCAATTGCTTATATTGAAGAGGCGTGGTGCCGGGATCCGTGACGACAAAGTCTTCGTAATACGTGATCCGCTCAATCATTCGCACCGTCATATCGAGCATCAGGCTCATCCGGCTGGGAAGGCATTTAAAAAACCAGACGTGGGAAATGGGCACCGCCAATTCCAAATGCCCCATGCGCTCGCGCCGCACGCGGGATTGGGTCACTTCCACCCCGCAACGGTCACAGACGATCCCCTGGTGTTTGACGCGTTTGTATTTGCCGCAATTACATTCCCAGTCCTTGGTGGGACCGAAAATACGTTCGCAGAACAGACCGCCTTTTTCCGGTTTGAACGACCGGTAATTGATGGTCTCAGGATTTTTGACTTCACCCTTGCTCCAAGACCGAATGGTCTCAGGAGCGGCGATCCCAATGGTCACGTGACTGAAGCTGTCGGATTCTTCAATGCCCAGAACTTGTTTTAATGTGCTGCTGTCCAAAATAACAGCCCTCCATGTTTTAATCACTCACATGAGTGGTTGAATGCCAATATCGACGCGGGGGCGGGATCCGGGAAGGGGAGCCGTGCTCAGCCATTCCCGAAACCGGTGGCGGTTGACCTTAAATCGTCACGCCACGTCCCCGCGGAGCGCGAATATCCAGACACAGGCTCTGCATTTCTTTCATTAACACATTGAAAGATTCCGGGACACCGGCCACCAAGGTATTCTCACCACGCATAATGGACTCATAGATCTTGGTCCGGCCACGCACATCGTCACTCTTGACGGTGAGCATTTCCTGAAGCGTGTAGGCGGCCCCGTACGCTTCCAAGGCCCACACTTCCATTTCACCAAACCGCTGCCCCCCATGCTGGGCTTTCCCGCCAAGCGGCTGTTGGGTCACCAGCGAGTAGGGGCCCACGGCCCGGGCGTGAATCTTGTCCACAACCATATGGTCCAGCTTCAACATGTAAATCTGTCCCACCGTCACCCGCTGGGCGAAGCGGTCACCGGTCCGGCCGTCAAACAGAACCGTTTTCCCGTCTTTGCCGATGAAACAGTCATTCCGCATGTTGCCATCCTGGTCCTTCACGTTGCCGTCTTTGTCCATCTTCCAGCCAAGTTCCGTGGCTTTGATCCCACGGGCCTCAGTCAGCATCTCGTGAATTTTCTCTTCACTAATACCATCAAACACGGGCGTGGCGATCTTAATGCCGAGAATGTCAGCGGCCCAGCCCAAATGGGTTTCCAGCACCTGGCCCACATTCATCCGGCTGGGGACACCGAGCGGATTAAGGATAATGTCGACCGGCGTGCCGTCAGCCATGAACGGAAGATCCTCCTGCGGAACAATGCGGGCGATAATCCCTTTGTTCCCATGCCGGCCGGCGAGTTTGTCGCCGACCGAGACTTTCCGCTTGCTGGCCACATAGACTTTCACCCGTTTCAAAATGCCGGGATCCGCCCCGTCGCCCTCTTCCAAACGGGTGATGACTTCCTCGCGCCGAAGATCAACGTCCTGAAACCGGGGAACCATGGCGTTGATGACTTCATGCACCTGCTTTTTGGCCGGGCAGTCGGGCATCTCATACACCGCGTACGACTGGGCCAGGCGTTTGAGCATCACTTTGGTGATTTTCCGGCCGGCGGGAATGATGGGCACTTCTTCCTCATCAACATGTTTGACAATGGGCACCGGTAACTTGGAACCCAGAAGAATATCCGCCAATTTGCCAGCCAAATCCTCGACAATATCGTTCCGCTGTGACTTGAACGTGGATTCCGCGTCTTTGATCTGACGCTTGATCTCGGCTTTTGTCAACCGCGCCTTGGTGGGATCCACCCGGCGCTCAATGACGACATCCATGACAATCCCGGACGACCCGCCCGGAACATACAATGAGCTGTCTTTAACATCCGCGGCCTTCTCGCCAAAAATCGCCCGCAACAGGCGTTCTTCCGGTGCCAGTTCCGTTTCACTTTTCGGGGTGATTTTACCCACCAGAATGTCGCCGGGTTCGACCTCGGCGCCAATCCGGATGACCCCCTCGGGATCCAAGTTGCGGAGCGCCTCGTCCCCGACATTGGGAATGTCGCGGGTGATTTCTTCCGGCCCCAGTTTGGTGTCGCGGGCGGTCAACTCGAACTCATCAATATGAATGCTGGTGTAAACATCATCCTTCACCAACCGTTCACTCAAGACGATGGCGTCCTCAAAGTTGTATCCGCACCACGGCATGAAGGCGACCATGACATTGCGGCCGAGAGCCAATTCCCCCATCTCGCTGGACGCGCCATCAGCCAGCACATCGCCGACTTTCACTTTTTGTCCGGTTTTCACAATCGGAGTTTGGTTGATCACCGTCGACGCGTTGGAGCGCATAAACTTGCGCAACTGATAAACGACAACGCTCTCGGGCTCTTTGGTTTCCTCAGGCATCTTACCGTCGGCGGTGGTGATGATTCTTTCGGAGGAAACAGCGGCGACCACGCCTTTGGCGGAGGCTTGCAAGACGGTTCGTGAATCACGGGCGACCACCGCTTCCATACCCGTGCCGACCAACGGTGAGCGGGCATCCAAAAGCGGCAACGCCTGACGTTGCATGTTGGATCCCATCAGCGCCCGGTTGGCGTCATCATGCTCCAGGAAAGGAATGAGACCGGCGGCGGCGCTCACCAATTGCAGCGGTGACACATCCATGTAATCCACGGTCTCAGCGGGCAGCTCCAAGAAATCGCCGCCGCGCCGGCATAACACCCGCGGATTGACAAAACGCCCTTTGGCGTCAATTTTCGCATTCGCCTGAGCGATCACAAACCCTTCTTCTTTGTCCGCGGTCAGGAAATCCATGTGTTTGGAAACGACCCCTTTATTCACTTTGCGGTAAGGCGTTTCAATAAATCCATATTTGTTGATCTGCCCATAAATCGCCAGGGAGGAAATAAGCCCGATGTTCGGCCCTTCAGGGGTCTCAATCGGACACACCCGGCCGTAGTGGCTGGGATGAATATCCCGCACTTCAAAGCCCGCCCGGTCGCGGGTCAAGCCACCGGGGCCGAGAGCGCTCAAGCGGCGTTTGTTGGTCAATTCAGCCAGACAATTGGTTTGATCCATGAACTGGCTCAACTGGTTACGGCCAAAGAAGTCACGGACCACGCTGATAAACGCTTTCGGATTAATCAGTTTCCCCGGCGTGACATCGTCAGCATCCATGTCCAGAAGGGTCATGCGTTCGCGGACCAGCCGCTCCGTGCGCATCAACCCGGCCCGGCAATGGTTTTGCATTAATTCGCCAACGGTGCGGACACGCCGGTTGCCTAAATGGTCAATGTCATCCACCTGCCCGTTGCCGTTGCGCAGGGTCATCAGATACGTCGTGGCGCCAGTCAGGTCCGCCGCGGTCAATGTGCGTTCATCAGGGGGCAGATCCAAGTGGAGTTTCTGGTTGATTTTATACCGCCCCACAAAGCCCAAATCATAGCGGCGCACGTCGAAAAACAGACGCTTCATCAACTGTTTGGCGCTGTTGACGTTTGGCGGATCGCCGGGACGCAGGCGGCGATAGATTTCTTTCAACGCCTCTTCCGTGGTCCGGGACGGGTCGCGTTGAAGGCAACGGATAAAAAAGTCGCCCGCCTCGGAGGTGTCGACAACCTTGATTTTCTTGACACCGGCCTCCTTGAGAATAGCGATGATATCCGGATTCAAGGCTTCCAGCTCATGGGCGATCGCCTCGCCGTCGTCCGCCTGTTTGATGTCTTCAGCCAGAAAAAACGCGCTCGGATCGTCCATCTTGGAAATCTTGGACAGCGTCATGTCCTGACACCCGTAAACCGCGTCCAATAACTCAACGTTGCTTTCGGTGCCCAGCGCCCGTAAAAAGGTGCTGATCAAAAATTTGCGCCGGCGCCGACGGCGGTCAAGATAAATAAAAATCAAATCATTAATATCAAACTGGACTTCCAGCCAGGAGCCGCGGTCAGGAATGACACGGAAAGAATAGAGCGGCCGGCCGCTGGGATGCCGGGTTTTTTCAAAGCAGATCCCCGGCGCGCGGTGAAGCTGGCTGACAATGACCCGCTCCGCGCCGTTGATGACAAATGTCCCGGCGTCAGTCATAATCGGAACATCTCCCATAAAGACCCGTTCTTCCTTGGTGTCTTTGGGAGTGGTCAGACGAAAAGTCACATACAACGGCGCCGCGAAGGTCAAGCCCTCTTTAAGGCATTTCACGACGGGGGTCTTCGGTTCGAGCACGTCGTATTTGACGTAATCCAGAATGCACTGTTGGTCGATACTCTCAACCGGGAAAACCTCTCTGAACACAGCCTCAAGACCTTTGCTGCCATGCTCCGCGGTGTCTCCGTCAAGCTGGAAAAACTGCTCGTACGACTGGAGCTGAATCCCAATCAAATCAGGGATGTCGAGCACCTGTTTCAGTTGCCCGAAATTTTTGCGAATTTCCATTTGCACTTGCCCCACAAAATAATGAAAATTAAACTAACAAATCGCCATGGTGGCGAACAGAAGGAATCGGAGGCCCGATTTACGCGCCTCCGATTCCACAAAAAGAGTCAAGTTGAACGCGGCGTCACCGCTTACTTCAATTCGACACTCCCGCCAGCCGCTTCCAGCTTGGCTTTGAGCTCTTCAGCTTCGTCTTTGGACGCGCCTTCTTTAACGGGGCTGGGAGCGCCGTCAACGAGAGCTTTCGCTTCTTTAAGACCCAGACCTGTGATGGCCCGGACTTCTTTGATGACGGCGATTTTCTTGTCGCCGGCACCGGTCAGAATGACATCGAACTCGGTTTGCTCTTCGGCGGCGGCTTCACCACCACCCACGGCCGCGCCGGCGGCCGCCACAGCCACGGGAGCGGCGGCGGTGACACCCAGACGGTCTTCCAGAGCTTTGACCAAATCAGACAATTCGAGAACCGTCAGGTTCTCAATGTAGGAAATGAATGAATCCATTTCCTTAGACACTTCTACTTTAGTTTCTTCGGACATGTTATACCTCCGCAATGGGTTTTAAGTGCTTATTTCTTGCTGTCAAGATAAGCTTGTAGGACATAAACAATACTGGAGACCTTGGCGTTAAGGACACCAACCAGGTTGCGTTTCGGCGCTTCCAAAACACCCAGTAACTGGGCGTACAGAATATCCCGTGACGGCAGCTTGGCCAACGCCGCGATGTCTTTTGCCTCAAGGAGTTTGCCGCGCAGGGCGCCGCCCTTAAGTTCGACTCCATCGTGTTTTTTGGCGAAGCCGTCGAGGGCTTTCGCCACACTAACCACATCCTCACCACCGGTGATCATCGCATTGTCCCGTGTGAAAGGGAATTGATCCAAACCGCCGATCCCGGCGACTTCAGCCGCTTTGGCGGCCAAACGGTTGGGGATGACATGGCACTCGGCACCAGTCTTGGCCAGTTCGCCGCGCAATTCGCTAAAATCGGCGACTTCCAACCCCTGGTAGCTCATCATGAAGACGTGAGCAGAAGACCCCATCAGGTCACCGAGGTCTTTAACAAGCTGTAATTTTTCCGCTCTCATCTTGTCACCTACGCTTTTGTTACGCTATGGGTATCAATCCGAATGCCAGGGCTCATCGTGGAACAGACGGTCAAACTCAGGAGATAATTCCCCTTGGTTGACGCTGGCCGAGCCCGTAAAATGGCCTGGATTACGGTGTTGGCGTTCTCCATCAAATCGGCAACGGAAAACGAGCGTTTGCCCACCGGCACATGTACGCAGGCGCCGCGATCAGTACGGTATTCCACGCGCCCGGCCTTCGCCTCCCTAACCGCTGTGGCCGGATCATCGGTCACCGTTCCGGTTTTGGGGTTCGGCATGAGTCCACGCGGACCTAGCACCCGGCCCAGAGGCCGTAGATTTTTCATTGCGGCAGGTGTGGCGATCAGTGTGTCAAACTCCAGCCATCCGCCTTTGATGCGTTCAATGAGTTCCTCAAAACCGACGGCATCAGCGCCGGCTTCTTGTGCGGCTGTGGCGGCTTCACCACTGGCGACCACCGCGACCTTGACCTCTTTGCCTGTTCCCTTGGGCAGACTCATCGCGCCGCGGATCATCTGATCCGATTTGCGGGGGTCCACGCCCAACCGAAACGCCAGTTCGACGGTCTCGTCAAACTTGGCGGCGGGGAGGTCTTTGAGAACTTGAAGGGCTTCCTCGAGAGAGTACGCCTTGCTCCGGTCGATTTTATCGAGCCGGGCGCTGTAGAGTTTACTCTTGCTCATTCAGCCACCTCAATTCCCATGCTGCGGGCAGTGCCGGCGATAACCTTCACGGCAGCGTCCTTGTCACGCGCGTTGAGATCGTCCTTTTTAATGTCGGCAATCTCTTCGAGCTGCGCCCGGGTCACCTTGCCAACCGTCTCACGGCCCGGCGCTTTCGCTCCGGACGCCAATCCCGCCGCCTTCTTAATCAGAATAGCGGCCGGAGGAGACTTGGTAATAAAGGTGAACGACCGGTCAGCATACACAGTGATAACCACGGGAATCACTGTGCCGGACTGGGCCTGCGTCGCCGCGTTGAACTGCTTGCAAAACTCCATGATGTTCACGCCTGCTTGACCCAAAGCCGGCCCGACGGGGGGGGCTGGGTTAGCGGCGCCACCAGGAATCTGCAAACGAATTTCGCTTACGACTTTCTTCGCCATAATCCCTCTTTCTTTCTTTCCAGCCTGGTTCGAAGCGGCAGGTGCCTCTCCCAGGAAGGAACGTCATGTTGTGGGATGAACTCCACACCGGAGTTTCAAACGAGCCATTATGTGGCCCGCTCAACCTGCCAATACTCAACCTCGACCGGTGTGGACCGACCAAATATACTCACCGACAACCGCAGTTTGCCACGGTCCGGATCAACACTTTCAATTTCGCCCTCAAAATTCTCAAAGGCGCCGTCACGGATGTTGACAACGTCCCCGATCTCAAAATCAATCTTGGGTTTCTCGGTCTCATCCGCCTCTTTGGCCTGGTTCATAATGTCCGACACTTCAGTGTCTGTCAGCGGCAGAGGACGGTCCCCGCCGATAAATCCAATGATGCCCTGGCTCTCTTTAATGAACGCCCAAACCTCACCGTCCACCTTCCCGTCGGCATCATATAACGCCATGTTAACGAGAATATAGCCCGGAAAGAATTTCCGGTTCATGGTGGTTTTGCGTCCCTGACGCACCTCCGAAACCCGCTCGGTCGGCACGGCGACATCAAACACCCGATCCGCGACGCCCTCAATCTCACGCCGTTTCATCACACTTTCCTGAACCTTGAATTCCTGGCCGGAAAGTGTTTGGACGACAAACCATTTACCACTGTGGGTGTTTTCCATGACGGTTCCTGCTGATAAAACGTTATTTCGGAGGGTAATTGACCTGGGTGAAAACGCTCGGAAAAATTATGTGAGAAAGCTGACGATATTCCGAATAAACAGGTCCACAACCAGCACGAATAAGCTTAAAACTAACGAAGAGGTGATGACCAGAACAGTGGATTCATACAGCTCTTCCCAGGTCGGCCATGTGCATTTACTTAGATCGGAGACAACCGCTTTGTAAAAGCCACTGATTTTTTCAAAGGGATTCCACATCCTTGATCACCTCGAGGACACGCGTCAAAACCCGCGTGAATTTGGTTAAGATAAAATGGCAGGTGAGACAGGGGTCGAACCTGCGGCCTGCGGTTTTGGAGACCGCTGCTCTACCAACTGAGCTACTCACCTGCGCGCAAAATCACCGTCGCGCGAATCGACGAAAAATTATTTGCGTTCCGTGTGAACTGTGTGCTTTTTGTCGTGGGGACAGTACTTCTTTTTTGAAAGCCTGCCGGTCACCGTCCGCTTGTTTTTGTCGGTGGTGTAATTACGACGTTTGCACTCAGAACATTCCAAGATAACTAGATCGCGAGCCATGTTAAAGCCCTTTACATGTTTTGAGAGCGAGGGGAGAACAACGCCCTGACAGGGAAAACCCTGCCAGGGCGTAACAGTGTCACCCCGATTACTCGACGATTTCGGTGACCTGACCAGCGCCAACAGTCCGGCCGCCTTCACGGATGGCGAACTGAAGACCTTGATCCATGGCGATGGATGTGATCAACTCACAGGTAATGGTGGTGTTGTCACCCGGCATAATCATTTCCGTGCCTTCACCCAGTTCGATCACACCAGTCACGTCAGTTGTACGGAAGTAAAACTGCGGCCGGTAACCGTTGAAGAACGGGGTGTGACGACCGCCTTCCTCTTTGCTCAGGACGTAGATTTCCGCCTTGAATTTCTTGTGCGGAGTAATGGTGCCGGGCTTGGCCAGGACCTGACCACGTTCAACATCATCCTTCTTGGTGCCGCGGAGAAGGCAGCCGACGTTGTCACCGGCCCGTCCTTCATTCAGGATTTTTCGGAACATTTCAACACCGGTGCAGGTGGTGGTGACCGTGGGATGAATCCCGACGATTTCGATGCTTTCGCCCGTTTTGATGATCCCGCGCTCGATACGGCCGGTCACAACCGTGCCGCGGCCTTCAATGGAGAAGACGTCTTCGATCGGCATCAGGAAGGGCTGATCAACCGGACGTTCCGGCTCGGGAATATAGCTGTCAACAGCTTCCATTAAGTCGATAATGGGCTTGACCGCGTCGCCTTCGCCCTCGGCTTCCATGGCCTGAACAGCGGAACCCATGATGACGGGAATGTCATCGCCCGGAAATCCGTATTCCGTGAGCAATTCGCGCACTTCCATTTCAACCAGCTCGAGCAACTCATCATCATCAACCAAGTCGATTTTGTTGATGAAGACAACCATGGCCGGCACACCGACCTGGCGGGCGAGGAGAATGTGCTCGCGGGTCTGGGCCATCGGGCCGTCCGTCGCGGCGATAACCAGGATAGCGCCGTCCATCTGAGCGGCGCCGGTGATCATGTTCTTGACATAGTCGGCGTGGCCGGGACAATCAACGTGAGCGTAGTGGCGCTTGGCCGACTCGTACTCAACGTGCGCGGTGTTAATGGTGATACCACGTTCTTTTTCTTCAGGAGCGTTATCGATTTCGTCAAAACCTTTGACTTCTCCACCGTACTGCTTGGCCATCGTCATGGTGATGGCGGATGTCAGCGTGGTTTTACCATGGTCGACGTGACCGATGGTACCGATGTTGACGTGGGGCTTGTTTCTTACAAATGTTTCTTTAGCCATGCTTTGTTTCCTCCGGACTTTGGCCTGTTGGCCTGCCTTCAGGTTTGTTTTGTACCCACCCCTCGCGGGATGTGACACTATGTCGGAAACCGGTACGTGTGTGTTCGTCTGTTTTTCGCCGAAAACGCTGCCAAAATATTGCCAGCGGTTTCCGGCGCTATCGATGAAATGGAGCCCGCGATCGGATTTGAACCGATGACCTCATCCTTACCAAGGATGCGCTCTACCAACTGAGCTACGTGGGCCTCGAATGCCTACTCCAGGACAAAAGGTGTAAAATATACTGGTTGAATCCCGCTTGTCAAGACTTTCCGTCTGACAAAGTGGAACAATTTTCCCGCGGGATGAGGGAGACCCCCCAGTCCCGCGAAAAATCAACCACGGCTTACTCGCCGTCCTCCGCCGGGGACTCGGTGTCAGCGGTGTCCGCGGCTTTTTCTTCAGCCGCGACAACCGTTTTCTCTTCAGCCGCGGCAGCTTTTTTCTCAGCTTTGGCGAGCGGTTTTTCCGCCTCTTCCTCCGGTGCCTGAGCATCTTCAAGAGCGCTGGCGAACATGTCGCCAAAGTCCACGATTTCATCGCCGGGACGGAGGTTGGTGTCGACGCTGCCGAAGTCGGCGCCGTCATAGTCATCAGCGCCTGTCTTCAGGCTGAGTCCGATACGCCGTTCCTCAACATCAATTTTCACCACGCGGGCATTCACCGTGTCGCCGACGTTAATCACGTCCTTGACGCGCTTGACATGCTCATCGCTGAGTTGGGAAATGTGCAGAAGCCCTTCAATGTCATCCCGGAGTTCAACGAAAGCGCCAAAAGAGGTGACCTTGGTGACTTTGCCTTCCACCGCGTCGCCGACGTTGAAGTGATTCTCAATGGACGACCATGGATCATCGGCAAGCTGTTTGAGTCCGAGAGAAATCCGTTGCTGGGAAGGATCGATGTCAAGGACGACGGCTTCAACTTCCTGGCCTTTTTCAAGCATTTCGCTCGGATGGTTGATTTTGCGGGTCCAAGACATGTCGGAAACGTGGATCATGCCATCGATTTCGTCTTGAATCTGAACAAAAGCGCCGTAGGATGTCATGTTTCTGACTTCACCCTTGATCTTCGCGCCTTTGGGGAATTTTTCCGCCAGGACTTCCCAGGGATTTTCCTGCGTCTGGCGCAGGCCCAGGGAAATTTTGCGGTTGTCTTTTTGGACATCCAAGACCACAGCGTCCACCTCGTCGCCCACGCTCAGAACATCGCTGGCTTTCGTCACCCGCCGCGTCCAGGACATTTCAGACACATGAATCAAGCCTTCAACACCCTGCTCCAGCTCGACAAAGGCCCCGTAAGGCATGACGTTGACCACCCGGCCATGAATACGCCCGTTAATCGGGAACTTAATGTCCACATCATCCCATGGGTTCCCCTCGCGCTGCTTGAGCCCGAGAGAGACACGCTGACGTTCCGTATCCACATCCAATACCATGACCTCAATTTCCTCGCCAACCTTGACGACTTCGCTCGGATGTGAAATCCGGCCCCAGGACATGTCCGTGATGTGCAGAAGACCATCCAAGCCGTTAAGGTCGATAAAGGCCCCGAAGTCCGTGATGTTCTTGACAACCCCTTTGCGGACCTGTCCGACATCCAGATTTTCCATTAACGCCGCGCGCTGCTCCGCACGCGCTTCGGCGATGATTTCCCGGCGGGAAACCACGATGTTGCGGCGTTCCGCATTGATTTTTAAAATTTTGAAATCCTCGGTTTTGCCGAGAAAATCTTCCAAGTTCCGGACGGGTCCCACATCAACTTGAGAGCCGGGAAGAAAGGCGTCGACACCGACATCCACAATCAAACCGCCCTTGACCCGGCGGCGCATGGTTCCCTTGATGATGCCGCCTTCCTCGTAGTTGTCAACAATGTTGTCCCAGGCTTTCTGCAGCTCGGCCTTCCGGGCGCTTAACATGGGCATGTTGTCGTATTCATCTTCCAGCATGTCGATGTAAACATCAACGTCCTGGCCAATTTCAATGCCGTCGAAATCGTTGAATTCGTCTTTGGGAATCATTCCCTCGGCTTTGTAACCGATGTCGACTAAAACAGCGGAATCCGTTTTCCCGACGACTTTGCCCTGCACCATGGTGCCTTGGGCGAAATTGCTGGCGGTGTCTTCCCCCATCAACGAGTCCATACTGGGCAGGTTGTCGAGGTCAACAAATGAGGACGTGTCTACGTGTGTGGGTTGTACGGGAATTGGCATGGTTTGTTTGGTTCTTTAAATATAGTCATAAAACATCCGTCGACAGGTGATGGATCACGGCCGGTCACCCACGGATAGCAAAGCCAAGTAATTTACACATGATTTCCACGGACGCAAGCTCCCACCCTAAAAAAAACGCGGCAACCCGCGCGATGTCACGGAATGGTGTCACTGCGGAACACCCGGAGGGCCGGATTTGAGCCTGGGATGAGGAGCCGGGAAGAGCTACAAGTCACCCCGGGCGACAGCGTCGGCGACGACTTTGGTCACCCGTTTGTCAAAATAATTGATGCTCATGCCGGCGTCCACGACGAGAGTTTGCGCGTTGATGCCGCTGGCCCGGTCACTGAGAAGGAATGTCACAGTGTCCGCGACTTCTCCGGTTCCCAGGCTTTCCCCCCGGGGAATGATTTTCTCCGCGTAGAGATAGGAGTCAACATATCCGGGAATACCGGCTGACGCGGAGGTTTTAAGCAATCCCGCGCCCACCGCGTTAACCCGGACACGGCTGTCGGCGCTGAGTGACTTGGCTAAGAAAACAACGGCGGAATCCAACGCCGCCTTGATGGGAGCCATGTACCCGTAGTTTTCCGCGGCCATCTTGGTGCTGGAGATGGATATGGTGACAATCGAGGCGGTGTCAGACAACATGGGCTTCAAAACCCGGGTCAGGGCGATCAGGGAAAAACAGGAAATGGTGACGGCTTGCAGAAAATCGCTTTTTTCGGTCTCGTGAAAGGCCCCGAAGCCTCTGGAATAATTGGCGAAGGCGATCGAGTGCACAAACCCGTCTAAACGATCAGTATGCGCCGCGATTTTTCCCGGCAACGCGGCGATCTCCGCGTCATTCTCCACGTCACACAAGATCACCGGCGCGGCGCCAATGGCCTTCGCGGCGCCCGCGGCGACGGCCGCGTCCTTGAGGATGTGGATCACCTTCGCGCCCGCGGCCTCCACATTTTTGGCCACCGCGTAAGCCACGCTCTTCCGGTTGGCCACACCAAAAACGGCGAACCATTTCCCCGATAATTGCAAAAAATCATGTTCCATAGACAGCGTCTCGTAGATAAAATGTGCCAATCTCAGGCCCCGCTTACTATAGCCCCGAGCGGCCGAAAAGCTATTGACACCTCATGCAAGGCCAGCAATGAAGAGTCATTGCCGCCGTTGATTCGTGATAGGTGGATGTTCCCCGCCGGACAAGCGGGGCTTAACCACATGTCTCGTTGACTGGCAATGAGATCACCTCCCCAAAGGAGTGGATTATTCCCGCCAGTTCCGCCGCGCGCCTCTGGCTGCGACCCTGAAGAAAACCTGTTGGCCGTCACGGGATTTGTCAGCCTTTTCTCAAAATCATGGCTTGCGGCGGATGACTTTTTTGCTATATTCGTATTATATAATAATAACAATGCAAAAAGGCTGGATTTGTGACTCCCAAAAGTCAGGTGGACGCGAGGTTATGCCGATACATTAGCGTGTGTCGGGGGGCGGGTATAAGGATAACCCCGCAACGCACTGAAATACTCAGATGTCTCGCGGGCTCGGGAGAACATCCCGACGCCGAGACCATTCACACGTGCGTGAGGAGGGTGATGCCCGCGGTGTCACTGGATACAGTTTACCGCACCCTCAGGCTTTTCGAAGCGAAAGGGGTCATTGTGAAACTGGGTGTTGGCGGGGACCGGGCGCGATTCGACGCCAACATCTCCCAGCATCACCATTTTGTCTGCACGCAATGTGGACTGGTGCGCGATTTCTATGATGATCAATTCAACACCTTGAAGCCGCCACGGGCCGTGGCGGAGATGGGGGATGTCGCTTCCACCTATGTTGAGCTGCGGGGTGTTTGTTTGAAATGTCGGAAGAAACAACGTAAAGTCTCACACGCGGGTTAAAGACTTGAAGGGTTCTGGGGTTCCAAGAAAACGCGGAAGTTCCGCGGGAGTGGGATCCTTGTTATAAATCCGGACCGGTTTGATATCACGGCGGCGAACGGGCTTTAGAAATGGAAGGCTGAGGTATGAAGAAATATATATGCGATATATGTGGTTTTGTGTATGACGAGGCCGCGGGGGATCCGGACAACGGGATCGCTCCCGGGACACTGTGGGAGGATCTCCCGGAGGATTGGCAATGCCCCATGTGCGGGGCGACCAAAGCTGAGTTCCAGGAGGAAGATGGCGGTGACCGTGCCCCCGCGGTTGGCGCGGCGGTGGGAGAGGTGGATGATGACCTGCGTGAGTTGACCTTCGGCGAACTGAGCGCCGTGTGCTCGAATCTCTCCAAGGGTTGCGACAAACAGTATCGCCCGGAAGAGGCGGAGCTGTTTGACCAGTTGTCCCGGTATTATGCGGGAAAAGCCAGTCCGGTTGGAGACGCTAAAGAGCTTGGGAATCTCATCGAGCTGGTTCAGCGGGATCTCAGTTCAGGTTATCCGTCAGCCGCCGCCGCGGCTGGCGGCGCGGCTGACCGCGGCGCCCTGCGCGCTGTTGTTTGGGGAGAGAAGGTGACGAAGATCCTCAGTTCGCTGATAAAGCGGTATGAATCACAGCAGGACGCGCTGCTGGAAAACACGAATGTCTACGTTTGCCAGATCTGCGGTTTTGTCTTTCTGGGCGATGAACCGCCTGATGTTTGTCCCGTTTGCAAAGTTCCCAAAGATAAACTGGTCGAGGTCGAAAGGAGTTAATCATATGCATGCGGTCAGAAACATAAAACGGTGTACGAAAGACTGTCTGTGTTTATATGTCTGCCCCACGGGGGCAACCAATACGGAAACCGGTCAGATTGATGCCGGAAAGTGTATCGACGGGTGTCGCTTGTGTGTGGACGCCTGCCCGTCCCACGCCATCTCTCTTGTGCCCGAAAATTTTCCTCCTCCGCAGCCGAAAACGAACGCGGTCAAGGCCGCGCTCCTTTCATTGGCGGGGAGCAAGGTGAAACAAGTGCGGATCGCTAACAGCATGGCCGAGAAAGCCGACAATCCCATTTCAAGACAGCTTGCTAACGTCTTAAGCGCGTCCAATAAGCTGATGGCTGAGGATCTGCTTCGCGAAGCCGGGTATATGCTTCCACAGGGTGAGGAGGTGCGGACGCTTATACAATCCTGGCTGGACGCGCCACCCAGCGACGACTTTCCAAGTGAAACGGCGGCAAGACTGCTTGGACTTCTAAAAACAAACACACCAAACAACACGGAGAAGAAGAAAATGCCCACAACACTCGATAATCTGATGGAAGCGTTCGCCGGAGAATCCCAGGCGAACAGAAAATACCTCGCTTATTCAAAGAAGGCTGAAAAGGAAGGCAAGTTCAATGCCGCGAAGCTTTTCAAGGCCGCTTCTGACGCTGAAACGCTCCATGCTCTGAAGCATTTCGAAGTGGCGGGAAAGGTGGCGGATACAGCCGCGAACTTGAAAGACGCGGTCGCGGGTGAGACGCATGAATATAAAGACATGTATCCGGACTTTGTCAAGCTTGCCGAGGCGGAGGGAAACAAGGCCGCCCTGAAGTCATTTGAGTTCGCCATGAAAGCGGAGGAAGTTCACGCCCGCCTTTACCAGGAGGCCCTGGAAAACATTGATCAGGAAGAGGAAGTGTTCTACTATCTGTGCCCGGTATGCGGCAACATAGAGAAGAGCGTTCCGGGGAAGTGTCCGATATGCGGCGTTCCGGGAGATAAGTTCATCAAGTACTGATTTCCCACGTCACGTCCAGCGGATACAGTATGTCAATACAGCCTCCCACTGGAAGCGAACCGCCTGTGGCATGATCAACCTTTCACGGTTTCATGCCACCCTTTGGTGGGTTATTTTGAACTGACCCTTGACACTTTATTCTGGAACTCAGTATAAAGACATGAAAAAGCGACTTTCCGCCACTCCCACAGAGGCCATTCTGGAAAGCATTTCGGATGGTGTCTTCACTGTGAATGAGCATTGGCGGGTGACATCATTCAACCGGGCGGCCGAGGAAATCACCGGCATTCCCCGGCAAGAGGCGATTGGCCAACTGTGCTCGGAAGTGTTTAAGTCCAGCATGTGCGGCATCGCTTGCGCCTTGCGCGAGACGCTCGCGGACGGCAAACCGGTGATCGGACGCAGCGGCTATATCATTAACGGGGACGGGCGGCGTATCCCGATCAGCGTGTCAACAGCGGTCTTAAAAGACGCGGCCGGTCACGTCGTGGGCGGGGCGGAAACCTTTCGCGACATGTCGGAAATTGACGCGCTTAGACAGGAGCTGGCGGGGCGGCACCGGTTGGGTGACTTAACCAGTAACAGCGACAGTATGCGGCGGGTCTTTGAGATTCTTCCGGCCGTGGCCAGCAGTCCCAGCACCGTGTTGGTGCGGGGTGAGACAGGAACGGGAAAGGAATTGATCGCCCGCGCCATTCATGATTTGAGCCCCCGGCGGGATGGTCCGTTTGTCGCGGTCAATTGCGGCGCCTTGCCGGATAGTTTGCTGGAATCAGAATTGTTCGGCTACAAGGCGGGGGCGTTCACCGGCGCCGCGAAAGACAAACCCGGCCGCTTCGCCCTGGCTAGAGGCGGCACACTTCTACTGGACGAAATTGGCGACATCAGTCCGGCGCTCCAAATCCGGTTATTGCGTGTGCTGCAGGAAAAAGTCTATGAGCCTTTGGGATCCGTTAAACCGGAAACCAGCGACGCGCGGGTGATCGCCGCCACAAACAAAAATCTGCTCGAGCTGGTTAAAAAAGGGGACTTCCGCGAAGATCTATATTACCGGGTCAATGTGGTGCAAGTGGACCTGCCCCCGCTGCGTGACCGGAAAGCGGATATCCCGTTACTGGCGGATCAAATGGTTGAACGCTTCAACCGCCTCCATGAGAAAAATCTGCCGGGGCTGACACCGGACGCGCTGTCACTGCTGATGGCGCATGACTGGCCGGGAAATGTGCGGGAGCTGGAAAACGTCCTGGAACGCGCCTTTGTGCTCTGTCCGCGGGGGCCCATTGATGTCTCCCACTTGCCGCCGGATATCACCGCGCGCCAGACGGAGCAAATCGCCGCCGCCACCATCCAGGACGCCCATGACCTTGTTGACAGCCAGACCATCGCCGCGGCCTTGAAACGTAACAACTTCAACCGCCTCGCCGCCGCGAAAGAACTGGGTGTCCATAAAACCACCCTCTTCCGAAAAATTAAAAAACTCGGCATCGAGTTACCGGCGAAAGACGGGCGCTCGCGATAAGCCGGCATGCCATCCGGATCGTCTCGACCCTGAAACGTGACTTGGAAGATTGCCAGTAGAGTAGCTCCGGGGGATTAGGACCGGAGCCCTCGTCGAACCGTCACACAAAGACCCCCGTTTTCGATTCCCCAGCCGCTGAACAGCTCTGCCCCCCCCTTGAACAGTAGCGATAAGGCTTTTTTTAATGACGCTACAGTCGCATTTTAGCAACTCTTTATCGCATGTTCGCGGTTTTTCCCTCCCGTCCGCGCCTGTGTTTCATCATTGGCACGGCATCTGCTTAAACACTGTGTCGAACGTTTGACGGTATTACGCGGGAGTCATGATGCGAATCGCTTTAGCGGTCTTAAACAATCGAATCGCTCCGGTTTTTGACACGGCCCGTCACTTGATTGTCTTTGACGACAACGATGAAAAGGTGAGGCGGGAGGTTTCCCTTATTGAGGAGGTCCCCCTGCACCGGGCTCGTCAACTGGCGGATATCGGGGTCAATGTGTTGATTTGCGGGGCGGTTTCGCGGCCCTTGCGCGCCATGATCCAAGCGTGGGGGGTGGAGATCCATCCATTTGTCTCCGGCGATGTGACCGATATTCTTCAAGCCTACCGGGACGGACGGCTGGACACACCGGATTTCGCCATGCCCGGATGCCGGGGCATGCGCCACCAGCACGCGGGAGGCCGCCCCGGCGCGTGCCGACGGCGGCGGGGACGGGACTAACCGGGGGGGGGGGCGCGCCCCCCGGGCACAGTTGCGCTCCCGCTACTGAAAAACCTCAGGCCAGCGTCATAAAACCAGGTTTTAAAATATTGTAACATACTCTTCTGTAATATGTTACATTCTAAAACAGGCTGCTCTAAAAATTTGTTGGCACAGACGATGCTTTGAGAAGGTGACCAGGCGTTGACGGTGTGTTCTTCAGCGCCGCCACCGCGAAACAGTAACAACAATCAAAAAGTGAGGTGTGTCATGCCACGCGGAAATGGAACAGGACCAAATGGAATGGGCCCGATGACGGGTCGGGGCGCGGGATTCTGCGCCGGCTTTGAAACCGCCGGATTCGCCAATCCGGCGCCCGGATACGGCATGGGCCGCGGCGGCCGCGGAATGGGCGGGGCCGGACTCGGCCTGAGACGGGGAGCTGGCGCCGGACGC
The DNA here is from genome assembly GCA_032251435.1 of Lentisphaeria bacterium. Lineage (GTDB taxonomy): Bacteria > Verrucomicrobiota > Lentisphaeria > Oligosphaerales > MVZH01 > JAVVEH01. Next base: position 21,898 of record JAVVEH010000021.1, read on the forward strand.
GGCTTGGGCCGGCGGTTCGCCGGCGCATTGACGCGGCCAATGGTGTCCGCCGAGGACGAAAGAGCCGCTCTGCGCGAACAGGTGACAGCTCTGCGGACGAACGCGGACAAATTAGAAAAACAGCTGCGACAGCTGGAAAGTGATGACGCGGAATGAAAATAGCGGTAACCTGTATTGGCGACACGTCGGGAATGACTGTGGATCCGCGCTTTGGCCGGGCCGCCCAGTTGTTGATTCACGACACGAAAACGGGCGCCTCCCGCATCGTTGACAATACCCAGAATCTGAACGCGGCGCAAGGCGCGGGCATTCAAACGGCGCAACATGTCATTGATGAGGGAGCCGAAGCGGTCATTACCGGAAATTGCGGGCCCAAGGCCTTCCGGGTGCTCACCGCCGCCGGCATCAAAATATACACGGTTCAGGACGTGACCGTGAAAGAGGCCTTGCAAGCGTGTGAGGAAAATCGGTTGACCGCGGTTTCCGCGGCGACGGTTGAAGGGCACTGGGTGTAATGCGCACGCAATTGGATTGCCTCCCTTGTTTTGTCCGACAATCCTTGGAAGCGGCCCGGGAGATCACCAGCGATCAGCGGGTGATCGAAGCGTCCATGCGGGAAGTCTTGACGATTGCGGCGACCTTTGATTATCATCTGTCCCCGCCTGAGATGGGGCAGATGATTCATCGGGTGCTGCGGCGGAATGTCAATCACCCCGACCCGTACCGGGAGATCAAAAAAAGATCCACGCGGAAAGCCCTCGCCTATGCCGATGAGATCCGGGCCCGCGTCGCCGCGGCTGAAAACACATTCGAGACCGCGCTCCGCTTCGCCATCGCCGGGAATATCATGGATTTCGCTCTGACCACGCTGTGGGATGAGGACCGGATTGAGGCCTCCCTTGAGAAGGCTGTCCGGCAACCCTTGAATCAGCGCCTCGCGCGGGATCTGGAACAGGTTGTCCGGGAAGCGGACACGGTCTTGTACCTGGGCGACAACGCCGGAGAAACGGTCTTTGACCGCCTGTTTATTGAACAGTTTCCCGGCGCCCCGAAAGTGATTTACGCGGTGAAAGGCGGCCCGATTATCAATGACGCCACTCTCGAAGACGCCCGGGAAGCGGGGCTGGACCGCGTCGCGGAACTCCTTGAAAACGGCAATGACGCGCCGGGCACGGTCCTGTCGCAGGTGTCCGATGAATTCGCCCGGATCTATGACCAGGCGGATGTCGTCATCGCCAAAGGCCAGGCGAATTTTGAGACACTAAACACGGCGGACCGGACGATTTATTTTTTAACGCAAATGAAGTGCCCGACCATCGCCGAAAGCTATGGCTATCATGTCGGAGACTGGATCGTGACGACCACTGACGAGCTGCGGGAACGCGCGCCGTCACAGCCCGCCACCCCGAAACGACCGTTCACGCTGGCCGTCGCCTCCGGCAAAGGGGGCACAGGCAAAACCACGCTGTCCGTCGCGTTGGCCCTGGCGGCGGCGGAACCGGTCTGGCTCCTGGACTGTGATGTTGAAGAACCCAACGCCCATATTTTTCTAAATCCGCCTGACACGGCGGAAACAATCGTGACCGTGAAAACTCCCGTGATCGACACGGAAAAATGCACCGCCTGCGGAAAATGCGCGGCGTTTTGCCAATTTAACGCGCTCGCCTGCTTGAAGAGCGGCGCGATGACGTTTCCAGAACTCTGCCACGGCTGCGGCGGCTGTATGAAAATATGTCCGGAACAGGCGATAACTGAAACGGACCGCCGGATTGGCTCTATCACTCAGGCGAGTCTGCGTGATATCACCTTGGTCACTGGACGGCTGGACATCGGCCAGCCAATGGCCCCGCCGGTTATCCGCGCGGTTTGTGAAAAAGCGGCGACCGCTGGTTTGACCATCATCGACTCCCCGCCCGGCACATCCTGTCCGATGATCGCGGCTGCGCGCGGCGCCGATTTTGTCCTTCTCGTCAGCGAGCCGACACCCTTCGGCCTTCACGATTTAAAGCTGGCGGTGGAGACCGTCCGCGCGCTGGGCAAGCCCTTCGCCGTGGCTGTCAACCGGGCGGGAGAACATTCGGACGAGTGCCCTCTGACCGCGTATTGCGCGGAGGAGGACATCCCCGTCGCCTTGCGCGTGCCGGATGACCGCCGCGTGGCGGTGGCCTATTCCAACGGTGAGAATCTGCTGACCGCCCGCCCGGATGTCGCCTGTGAACTCAACGCCTTTATTGAAAAAATCCGGCGGGAAGGACATCGTGTCGAATGAAAGAAATTGTGGTGATCAGTGGTAAAGGGGGAACCGGTAAAACCAGCTTGACTGGCGCCTTCGCCAGCTTGGCTGAAAACGCGGTGCTGGCGGACTGCGATGTGGATGCGGCCGACCTGCATCTGCTGCTCCAGCCAAAGGTGAGACAGCGGACCGATTTTTACAGCGGCCATCAGGCCCGCGTCAGGCAAGCGGACTGCGTCGGTTGCGGCGCCTGCCTGGCTTATTGCCGGTTCGCCGCGGTGAAGATGGATCCTCCCCGCGGTCCGTTTCACATTGAACCGACGGCGTGCGAGGGATGCGGGGTCTGTGTTCAATTCTGCCCGGTCAAAGCGATTGACTTTAATGACAGTCTATGCGGAGAATGGTACATCTCTGAAACCCGTCACGGACCGATGGTCCACGCCCGATTGGGAATCGGCGCGGAAAATTCGGGACGGCTGGTCAGTCTGGTGCGCTCTGAAGCGCGGAAGCTGGCTGAGGAAGAAAACCGGGCTCTCGTGCTGGTTGACGGCCCGCCGGGGGTGGGGTGCCCCGTCATCGCCTCTATTACAGGCGCTGACGCGGTCCTGGTGGTGACTGAGCCGACACTGTCGGGCAAGCATGATTTGAACCGGGTTCTGGATTTGGCGGCGCATTTCTCGATCCCCGCCAATGTCTGTGTCAACAAATGGGATATCAATCCGGACATGGCTGACAGCATTGAGGATGAGGCCGGCCAGCGGGGGGCGACGATTCTCGGACGCGTCTCCTACAGCCCCGAGATGACCCAGGCGCAGATCGCGGGACAAACCATCCCTGAATACAGTGACGGACAACTGACCCGGGAAATCACGGCTATTTGGCGGGCACTATGGACGAAGATGTGACCACCCAAAAACGGTCGGCCCATTTTGGCGCGTTAAACAACGCGGACGGGCGCGCCCGGATCACCGGACCTTGCGGAGACACCATGGAATTTTGGCTGGCGGTGGATGCCGGGGGCCGCGTCACCAAGGTTGGATTCACAACCGATGGCTGCGGCAGCTCTGTCATCTGCGGCGAGGCGGCCTGCCGGATCGCGGAAGGCGCGCTGATAAAGGTCGTGAGGCGGCTGGAGCAAGCCGATGTGCTCGCCCTGGCCCGCGGCGTGCCTGATGAGCACCGTCACTGCGCCTTGCTGGCGGCGAACACGCTGAAACAAGCCGTGCGGTCTGTCCGCGGAACATGATTAAACCATTAGATTTTTTACTGACTAACGAAAGACAAAAAACCATGATCATGGAATGTAAAACACCTGGCGGTGACTGCGAAACGTGTGGCGAGAAAGCGTGTCCGTCGCGCGAAGATACCAACGATCTTCTGCGCCGGCGGCTGGCGCGGATTAAGAACACGCTCGTGGTCTTGTCCGGTAAAGGCGGCGTGGGAAAAAGCACGGTGGCGGTCAATTTGGCGGTGTCTTTGGCCATGGAGGGGAAAAAAGTCGGCTTGCTGGATGTGGACATTCACGGCCCGAGTGTTCCGGTTATGCTGGGCGTGGTCCGGGAACGCGTCACCTGTGGTCCGGAGGGATTGATCCCGATTGAGACAGCCGGTGTCAAAGTCATGTCCATCGCCTTTGTTCTGGATGATCCCGACGCGGCGGTCATCTGGCGCGGCCCCATGAAAATGGGTGTGATTGAGCAATTTTTAAAAGATGTCAACTGGGGGGAACTGGATTACTTGATTGTGGATTGTCCGCCGGGAACCGGTGATGAACCCTTGTCGGTCGTGCAGTTGTTGCAGAAACCCACCGGAGCCGTTGTCGTCACCACGCCGCAGGAAGTGGCGGCCGCCGACGTGCGCAAATCCATTGATTTCTGCCGTAAACTCAACCTGCCGGTTTTGGGCGTGGTGGAAAACATGAGCGGTTTCGCCTGCCCGGATTGCGGCAACGTGACGGCTATTTTCGGAACCGGCGGGGGGGAACGCCTGGCGACAGATAACGGTGTCCCGTTTCTGGGTGGCATTCCGATCGATCCGGCGGTCACGGCGGCCGGTGACGCGGGGCAATCATTTGTCCACCGATTCGCGAAGTCCGCGTCGGCGAAAGCGTTCGCGGCGATCGCCGAACCGTTTCTGAAGTTAACCGCGCGTACAGCGTGTTCCGCCTGCGCGGCAATCGATAAATAGATCAATAGACGGTCCGCGGATAAGCCGTGAACCAACACCCTTGGTCGTAAACAAACCAACAACAAAAAGGTCCTATCATGAAAATCGCCATCCCTTTGGCTGACGGAAGGTTGAGCGCCCATTTTGGTCATTGCGCGTCGTTCGCGCTGATTGACGTGGATCCTGAGAAAAAAACCATCACCGGGCGGACGGAGCTTCCCGCCCCCCCCCATCAGCCCGGCCTCCTTCCCCCGTGGCTGGCGGAACAAGGAGCGACCGTGATTATCGCGGGAGGCATGGGACAACGCGCCCAGGCGCTGTTCCAGAACCAGGGCATTGATGTGGTTGTCGGAGCCCGGTCGGCGGCGCCGGAAAAAATCGTCATGGATTATCTGGCCGGGACCTTGGTCAGCGGAGAAAACCTTTGTGACCACTAGCCTCACTGTTTTGATGGACAACACCAGCCATGACTCGCTCTCCAGCGAGCATGGTTTTTCCTGCTGGCTCCGACTGGCGGACATGTCCATCCTGTTTGACACCGGTCAAAGCGCGGGATTCGCGGACAACGCGGCGGCCCTGGGCATTGATTTGTCCCGGACATCCGCCATTGTGCTGAGTCACGGGCACTACGATCACACGGGCGGTGTCACAACCGCCCTCGCCCTCGCCCCTGACGCCACGATGTATATGCACCCGTCGGCCTTGGACACGCGTTTTTCCCAACGGGACGGGCGGCCCCGGTCCATCGCCATGCCGCTGGCATCCATGCGCGCGGTTCTTGACTTGCCCGTGGATCAGGTCAAATGGGTGACCCGCCCCTATGAAATCAGCGCCGGAGTGTGGATAACCGGACCAGTGCCCCGCCAAACCGATTTTGAAGATGTCGGCGGGCGTTTTTTTCTCGACAAACAATGCCGGCGCCCGGACATGATTGAGGATGACCTCAGCTTATGGGTGGAGACACCGACAGGCTTGGTGGTGATTCTCGGATGCTGTCACGCCGGCGTGATTAATACGCTCCGGCACATCGAAACGCTTGCCGGGTGTCAGCGCGTCCGCGGAATTGTCGGGGGAATGCATCTAGTCCATGCGGATGACAACCGGTTGAACAAGACCGTCGAGGTGTTGAATCAGTATGCCTTGGACTTTATCGCCCCCTGTCACTGCACCGGAGACGCCGCCATTCAACACTTTAAGACTCATCTCACCTGTCGTGTGACACCCGCCCGTGTCGGCTGGTCAATGCCGCTGACGTAGTCCCGCGTCTTCCGCGTTTTTGCGGTGGGTCAGGCCCATTTTTTTCGGTCCAAAGTTGTGGGGGGCTGCCGAGTTAACGCCGCAGAGAGGGCGTGGCCTACCGGGAAACCCGTGTGGGGACTGTCTTTTTTACGATAAACACGCTCAATTCGTACAGTCCCAGCATGGGGATGGCTAACGCGATCTGACTGAAAACATCGGGTGGTGTCAGCCAGGCGGCGGCAATAAACGCCAATATGACCGCGTACACCCGGCCTTTGGCCAGGCGGTCCGCCGTCACGAGCCCGAAGCGAGCGAGCACGCCGAAAACCAACGGCATTTCAAAAACCAGCCCGAAAGCGATAATCAGCCGGGCGCAGAAGCTGATGTACCCCCTTAAAGGCCATATGTGTTCCACGCCGGGGGCGTTGAATGTGAGTAACGCTGGAATGCCAAAAGGCAGGAAACCGTACCCGAAGGCAATCCCGATTGAAAATAAAAGCGTGGCCGCCGCGGTCGATTTCAGGACCAACCGCCGCTCGTCCCGGCGGATACCGGGGCTGGCGAACGCCCAGAAAAAATGGACAATGAAGGGCACCGCGGCCACCGCGCCACCGAGGAAAGCGACAGTCATGCGAATCATGAACGGTTCCACTGGCGATGAGTAAACGACCCGTATGCGGTCGGCGGGCGCCCCGTTGGCGCCCGTCATCCCCCTCTCCGCCAACAAGACAGCCAGACACTGGGACTGGATCTCGACTTTTTCGGCAAGACAAAGTTCCGGGTCCGCCAGACGGTCCAGCAAGAGGGACACGCGGCCGTCTTCGCTGCCACCCGGGGAACCATCCGCGGGCTCCGCGGAGGAGCTGGCGAAATAGTGGTCGCGCAGGGCGGGATCCAAATAATCCCGGACAGGAAAAAGCAGTAGCCGGAAAACACATGGTGTGACGAACAATCCCAGCACCGAACACACCGCCAAAGCGGCGATACTTTTAAACAACACCCGGCGCAAAACGTCCAAATGCTCCCAGAGAGTTAATGTTGGCGTGTCGGGAAGCATCAGTGTTCCTTCTTTCCATTGTTCCGGCCAGCCCGCGAGAGACATCGCAACGTATCCCGCGCGCCGATTAAGTCAAATCACGGTGGCCCATAACGCGTGAAAACCGGGCGGAACGTTGACGCGCGCGCCCCGGGGGGCGGGCCGCGGTGACACGGGCAAATCCATACGCTTCCTTCAATACATTGTTAGCGGCGTGTTAGTTTTCTCATTTTCCGCTTGTTTTTCATCTTTCTTCCGTTAGTTTTCTAACCTTTCGGCGGTGATTAGGATTCATAGCTTAACCAAGAGAAGTGTTTGATTATGGATTTTGCGCAAGCGGTAAAAATGGGTTCGTCCGTCGTTGGCGGACTGGGAATTTTCATGTTGGGCATGAAATACATGTCCGATGGTCTGCAGGCGACCGCCGGCAACCGTCTCCGCTCCTTAATCGCCATGGTGACCAACAATCGTCTTCTTGGTGTGTTCATCGGGACCATGGTCACGTGCATCCTTCAGTCCAGCTCCGTGACCACGGTCATGGTGGTCGGTTTTGTCAACTCCAGCTTTATGACGTTGAGCCAAGCGATCGGGGTCATCATGGGGGCCAATATCGGCACCACCATCACCGGCTGGATCCTGGTGTTGGAAATTGGTAAATACGGCTTGCCCATTCTCGGTGTCGGCGCGCTTTTTTTCCGCTTTTTAAAAAATGAAAAATGGCGGTATATCGCGCTTCTTTTCATGGGGCTTGGGATGATTTTCTTCGGCTTGGAGCTGATGAAAAACGGGTTTAAACCGATCCGCTCCATGCCTGAATTTGAGGAGTGGTTCCACGCCTTCTCGGCCGACACATACCTTGGCATTATCAAATGCGCCCTGGTCGGCTGCGTGCTGACCTGCGTGGTTCAGTCCTCCTCCGCCACCTTGGGCATCACCATCAGCCTGGCGGCGATCGGGGTCATCCCCTTCCACACGGCCGCGGCCTTGGTGATGGGAGAAAACATCGGCACCACCATCACCGCCTGGCTGGCCAGCCTGGGAACAACCACGAACGCGAAGCGCGCCGCCTACGCCCACATCATGTTCAATGTCATCGGGGTGGCGTGGATCATCACCGTGTTTCCTTATTACATTGCCGGCATCGAAAAATTATATAGCAAAATTGGTGTTGACCCCAACAAAGAAGTGTACACGGTGGATGACACCGTTGTTCCCACAGCGGATGTTTATTTTCAAGAAGACGGCCAACCGCTCATCCGCCTGGTCGCGCATGAGGTGTTCCCGATTCCCGCCTCGGCCGCGGATGTTTCCGCGGCGACGGAGGAGATTATTGAGACGCTCAAAAATGAAGGCAAGACGGTCACAGTGTCATCCGTGGCGCACGCGCCCGGAGGCGGGGCCGTGTTAGAAGTCACGACAGCGAAGGTGCGCAAAGCCAGCCCCTATTATCCGGATGTCACCAAAGGGATCGCCTTGGTGCACAGCTTGTTTAACGTTGTCAATGTGTTGCTCTTCCTGCCATTCACCGGACTCATGGCGGCTTTTCTGATGAAATTTGTCCCGGAAAAGAAATTCCAGGAAGCCGCCCATTTGACCGGTTTGGACGTGTTTGTTCACGATACGCCGTCCATCGCCTTGGAGCAGTCAAAGGTGGCCATTATTCACATGGGGAAACATCTTGAAAAAATGATGGAGGACCTGCGCAATGTCGTGGAGGGCAAAGAGGATTGCGACGGCGAGATGGCCCATGCCATCCTGCATGGGGAGGAAGTCATGGATAACACGCAACAGGAAATCGTCACCTATCTGACCACCTTGATGGCGGACAGCATGCCGTTGGAGTTGGTTATCGAGGCGCGGAAACAAATCCGCATGGCGGATGAATATGAATCGGTCAGCGATTATATCGCTAACCTGTTGAAAATGTTCCGTAAGATGCAACATGAAAACACGACGTTCTCAGATGAGGGGAAAACAGCCCTCTTGAATTTTCATGACCGGAATTATAAATACCTGGGCATGGTGAATGAAGCGTACAAGCAGGGAAATACCGATATCATCACCAAGGTTCATTCCGAAGCGTCCGCTCTCTCCCGCTTGGCCAAAAATCTGCGGAATGATCATCTGGAACGCTTGACCACCCATAATTTGTCACCCTTGTCAAGCGTGATTTACACGAACATGCTCAACGCCTACATCCGGGTGAAAGACCATGTCCAGAACTTCGCTGAAGCGATGAGCGCCAACGGGTGAGACACGCCTGACGGAATACTGGAATATTGAACCTGTGGAATGATGGGTTGAGCACAAACGGCCACTGCAAGTATGGACAAAAGTGACTCATGAGGGCGCATGAATGAATCAGGTTAGCTGCCAGGCGGGGCGAGAAGATTAAAGGGGGCCACCGGGATATTCCGGGCGATCCAAAACAGCATGACGCCAATAAAAACCAGCCACATAAAAATCGGCCGTGCGAAGGGCGGTGACACGCTGCGGCCCGTCCAGCACTTGATCTGAAAAATGAGAAAGTGAGCGCCAATGTACGGTAAAGCCAACACCGTGAACGGGTTGCTCCGCCAAGCCCCCCAAAGATCGAAGCGCGCTAAGTGGTGAAGGCAACGGGTTGAACCGCATCCCGGACAATACAACCGGGTCAACCGATAAAACACACAAGGAGGGTAAAAAAAATGCCCGTCTCGCGGATTAAATAGAAAGAGCACCAGTATGCCGGCAAAAACAGCCACAATGGACATCACCGCCCAGACGCGCATTGGCAGAAGTGACGACGGTGATTTTTTTTGACAAGCAACGATGGATTCAGGCATGATGTTGAATAATGATTTTCTCACGATGATTACGTATGGTCGCCCGGACAACGCCATACTCTAAACGGGTTTCAGGGTTGCGCCACCACTGCCGGCGCATTCAGACGGGGATTCTCCTATTTCCGTCCCGGAGCTTGTATCTTGCCTCCGAATGATTATTGTGAACGGTCGTTTTTTCACTGAACGTGATGGCCGTCGCGAGCAGAGGAGTTTTCTCATGCGCCGTTTGTTTTTCCAGGGTTCTATCCTTTTGTTCATTGCCGGCAGTTTCGCCGCCGCTCAGGACGTGTCAGAATTTGATGGCTTCGAGGATGAGATTCAGGCGAAAGTCACCGCCGTCCATGTGGCGGATCCGCTTGAGCCGTTTAACCGCTGCATGTTCTGGGTAAATGACAAACTGTATTTTTACGCTCTCAAACCCATCGCCCGGGGATACGGGAAAATCACCCCCGAACCCGCGCGTGAATGTGTCGGCAACTTTTTTGACAACCTGCAATTCCCATTGCGTGTCGTGAATAATCTATTGCAATGCAAATGGGGCGGCGCTGGAACTGAGACAAAACGTTTCGCGGTGAACACAACCGTCGGTGTCTTGGGGCTGTTTGATCCCGCCGCCAACAAATGGAACTGGACGCCCGCTGATGAGGATTTCGGCCAAACCTTCGCCCATTACGGCCTCGGCCCCGGTTTCGCGCTTTACCTGCCCCTGTTCGGTCCCGGCAATTTGCGGGACGCGATGGGTAAAATTCCCGCCTATTTTGTTGATCCGCTCACGTACGTGGATCCGTGGTACGCCCGCGTAGGGGCGAAAGGACTTGACACGGTTAACACCACGTCGTTGAATCTTGGCATGTACGAGGCGTTAAAGAAGGAAACCATGGATCCCTATCGGTTTTTCCAGGACGCCTATCAGCAAAACCGCTTGAAAAAAATTGAGGAATAACACATGAAAATGGTTAAATGGCGACTGGCGTTACTTTTTTTCCCACTATGCGCCTGTCTGGCCGATGGCGAAAAAGAAACCCGGGAGATTCTGGAAAAAACCATCGATAAGGGTGTCGCGATCCTCAAAGACACCTCTTTGGATAACGACACGAGAATCAACGCCTTCGACACGCTCTTGAATGAATCCTGTCACTTGGATCTGATGGCCATGCTCTCCCTGGGAAAAACACACTGGATGGCGTTCACCCCTGAACAGCGGGAAGAGTTTATCAAAAGCTACACCCGGCTGATTGTCCGCTCGTATTATGAAAAGATCAAACAAGTGGACACCACGGACATCGCGGTGACGTACACGAAAAACGAGGCGGTCAGCAAAACCAAGCGGGAGCTGGAGGCCACGATGCGGGCGGGGGAGACCATCCTGAACGTGGTCTATAAATTCACCATGAGAAATACCGGCTGGGGTGTTTATGATGTCGAGATCGAGGGGGTCAGCCTGATTGTCTCCTATCGATCCCAGTTCAATGATTTTCTCGCCACCCGCCCGCCAGAGGAATTGTTGTCGGAATTGGCGAAGGACGACAACGGATTTAAACCCGCCAAACAGAGTCCCGAACCGCTCGAATAATAACCGGCCCCCGCATGGGAGACTCAGTGCCAATCATGCGTTTTTTTTCACGATTCTACACGTTCGCCGTACTTGAAATACCGCGGTTGACGCTGCTAGTGATGCTTGGGCTTTTCGTCGTCTGCTTGTTTCAGGCCCGGCATTTTTTCCTCGACGCGTCCACCGATTCCCTTATGCTGGAGAGCGATCCGGAGTTGCGGCTCTACCGGAAAATCAGTCGGCGCTATGAGTCCCTCTCCCTGCTGGCGGTGACTTACACGCCCGCCAAAGGCGACATTTTTGACACCCATAACCTGCGCGTGTTGAAACGACTTCGGGATGACATCCGCCTATTGCCCCAGGTGGAGACCGCGGTGTCAATGCTGGATGTTCCTCTTTTCCAAAACCCGCCGGTCCCTATTTCCCAAGTCGTTGACAATATCCGGACGCTGGAAGACCCGGAGGTTGACATGGAACTGGCAAAACGCGAGCTTTTAAACAGCGAGGCGTACCGGGAACAACTTATCGGGCGAGATGGGAAGACCGCCGTGGTGGCCGCCTACCTGAAGCCGGACAGCGCCCTCGCCGCCATGCGCCGACAGCGGACAGACTGCCAACTGGCCATAGACCGGGGAGAGGATGTCGAGGAAAACAAGCGTGCCATCGCCGAACTCACCCCCGAGCTCAGAGCGCTCCAGAAAACGTATAACGCCCGCGTTCATGAAACCATCACTGGATTACGGGCGGTCATCGCCGAGTATGCCCCATACGGCAACCTCCGGCTTGGCGGAGAGACGATGGTCGGAGATGATATGCTCACCTATATCCGCGACGATTTGAAGGTGTTCGGAATCAGCGTTTTTTTGTGTGTCGCCCTCATGCTGAAATACTTTTTCGGCAGTAAGCGGTGGGTGATGCTGGCGGTTATATGCTGCGTGTATTCAACCGTGGTCATGACGGGTTTGCTCGGAACCTTTGAATGGCCGGTCACGGTGATCTCATCCAACTTTATCAGCCTGCTGCTGGTCATGAACATGTCACTGGTTATTCATCTCGTCGTGCAATACCGCGAACTGGCGGGGAAAAGGCCGGAAGCGGCGGTAAAAGAACTTATCCGTGACACCGTCAGCCATAAATGGACACCCTGCCTGTTCACCACGCTCACAACCATCGCCGGATTCAGTTCCCTGGTCCTGTGTGATATCAAACCGGTTAAGGATTTCGGACTTATGATGAGTATGGCGCTCGTCGTCTCAATGCTGACATCGTTTATCCTCTTCCCGTCATTGCTGCTTTTAATAAAAAAAGAAAAAGCGAGCGTGTCACGGGATGTCGGGCGCCCGGTCACAACCATCGCCGCCAAATGGGTGGAAACCCGCGGCCGGTGGATCATTTTGGGCACCGTGGCGGTGATCGTGTTTATTGTCGTGGGCATGAGTCGTATCACCGTTGAAAACAGCTTTGTCAATCACTTCCGGAAAAGCAGCCCCATTTACGACGGGATGGTGTTTATTGATCAACAATTAGGGGGAACCACACCCCTGGATGTGGTCATTAACCTTCCGGAAATGGATCCCGGGACCCCGCCAGCGAACACGACTGCAAACGCCGGGGGTGACACGTTTGATGAATTTGACGAGTTTGATGAGTTCGATGACGCCGCGGACTCCGCGAAGTATTGGTACACGCCAGCCAAATTGGCCGTGGTCCGCCAAGTGCACAGCATTTTGGAAAGACAACCGGAAACGGGTAAAACATGGTCATTCGCCACACTTCTGCGGGTCACGGACACACTGAATGGAGGTGACCCGTTAGACGCTTTCGCATTGGCCATCATGGCTGATAAACTGCCGGATTACGCCAAAAACATTTTGGTGGACCCTTTTGTCAGCGTTGACAATAATCAATTCCGGCTTTCCGCCCGGGTGTATGATTCAGACCCCGATTTGCGCCGACACGCCTTCTTGCGACGGCTGAGAACCCAGTTGCGGGAAGAAACCGGCCTGCCCCCTGAAAGTATTCAATTAACTGGCACAACCGTTCTTTATAACAGTGTCCTGCAAAGCTTGTTTAAATCCCAGATTCTGACCTTGGGAGTCGTGTTTGTTATCTTGCTGCTGATGTTTCTTATTTTGTTCCGCTCGCTGAAACTGGCGCTCATCGCTCTTTTCCCGAATCTTGTTTCCTCATTGACGGTTCTGGGAGCGCTCGGCGTAATGAGAATCCCCTTGGACATCATGACCATCACAATCGCCTCGATAAGCATCGGCATCGCCGTGGACGACACAATCCATTACATCCACCGTTTCAGGGAGGAATTCCGCGCCACCGGCGATTATCACAACGCGATGCGGCGGGCGCATCAAGGCGTCGGCAGCGCGATGTATTACACCAGCGTGACCATCGTGATCGGATTCTCTTTGCTGGCTTTTTCCAATTTTATCCCCAGCGTCCTCTTCGGTTTATTAACCGGCGGCGCGATGGTGGCGGCGCTCTTCGGCGCCCTCACTCTGCTGCCACTCCTGCTCGTCCGGCTCCGTCCCTTCGGCGAAGAACCCGCTTCACCGCGGGCCGGGGAAAATAATCCCGCGCGCGGCAAGCCGTCCCGCCCCTGAAAAACGGCTAAGTCCGTAAAAAAACCTCGCCAACTCGGCCTGACAATCCTCCGGGCAAAGGGGCGCTTCGGTTTTGACTGCGAAAAAAACAGCCTGGCGTGAATCACGCCCCGCGATGGCTGTCGCCGACAGGGCGCGCAAGGCGAATCAACCCCGTCGATGACACCTTATCACTCGCCAGAAAACTCCCGCTATTTGACATATGGACTCATGCGATTATATTTGTGAAGAAATAATTCGTGTAGAAATAATATTAATGGAAACAAACCGCTCATGAGCCCACGCGTCGCCAGTCGTCTTGAAATCCGGGTGCTTTGCTCGTTACGGCGAATTATCCGGGCGGTGGATATTTACTCCCGGCGCCTGAACAGCCAGGTCGGCTTGACAAGCCCCCAACTGATTTGCCTGCAATCCGTGGTCCGCGGAAAGCGCTTGACACTGAGCATGGTCACGAAAGATGTGAGCCTGAGCGGAAGCACCATCACCGGCATCGTCGACCGCCTGGAGGCGAAAGGATTGCTGGTGCGGGAACGATCCCGCACCGACCGGCGGAAGGTTTATCTCAAACCGACCCCCGCCGGCGTTGAGGTCGTGAAAGCCTCACCCTCTCTTCTGCAGGACACGTTCGCCAACGCGTTGAGGAAACTGGCGGAAGATGAGCAAATAAACATAGCGGAATCATTGGAGCGCATTGTCGCGTTAATGGAGGCGGAAGACATCGAGGCCTCGCCCAATCTTATTCCGCCAACCGCGACAGACGTTTAACCAGAATAAGGATCGTTAATGTTAAGCCAAAAGCAGGAACAAATATTACAGGAGTTTGACGGGGCTGACAAAAGCCATTGGTCTGACTGGACGTGGCAGGTAAAACACTGTGTGAAAGATCTGGAGCAAATCGAAGCGCTGCTCGGCATGACACTTCCGGCCGCGCTACGGTCACGGTTTGAAACGATTCAGAACAAGTTTCCAATGTCGATCACACCGTATTATTTGTCTCTTGTCAATAACGACACTATCGAAAATGACCCCATCTTCAAGCAAAGTTTTCCCGTGATCAATGAGCTGGATGTGGCCCGGTCGGACATGTCTGACCCCTTGCATGAAGATGAGGACAGCCCCGTCGAGGGTGTCACCCACAGATATCCCGATAGAGTTTTGCTGCTCGTCAGCAATATGTGCGCGATGTATTGTCGGCACTGCACCAGAAAAAGACGTGTCGGCGACCATGATTCCATTCCTGACCGCGCTCAAATCAGCCGGGGCATTGAGTATATACGCCAGACACCCCAAATCCGGGATGTGCTTTTGAGCGGCGGGGATCCCTTTCTGCTTTCGGATGACTACCTGGACTGGATTTTAACAGAACTGCGGAGCATAGACCACGTTGAAGTCGTCCGCATCGGGACAAGAACACCCGTCGTCCTGCCGCAACGCATAACCGACGGGTTGGTGGATGTGTTGAAACGACACCATCCGCTGTGGATAAACACGCATTTCAATCATCCAAGAGAACTGACGAACTCGTCGAGGACCGCGCTTAAAAAGCTCGCCGACGCGGGGATACCGCTGGGCAACCAATCGGTCCTGTTATCCGGCGTGAATGACTGCCCACGGATCATGAAAGCATTGGTGCACAAGCTGGTCGCCAACCGGGTACGCCCTTACTATCTCTATCAATGCGATCTTTCTGAAGGGTTGAGCCATTTCCGGACACCCGTGGGAAAAGGAATCGAAATCCTTGAAAGCCTGATTGGCCATACCAGCGGGTTTTGCGTGCCCACGTATGTCATCGACGCGCCGGGCGGTGGAGGGAAAATTCCCGTCATGCCCAATTACCTCATCTCGTGGTCCACAAATAAAGTGGTGCTGCGTAACTACGAGGGGGTTATCACCACCTACAAGGAACCGGACTCATACGAGGCGACCTTCTGCGACAGGAACTGTGAAAAGTGCAATTTAGAACTTTTACTGGGCGACGCGGATGAACGGAAAGCGATTGGCATTGAAAAACTTTTAGCCGATCATGATCACGCTATTTCGCTGGTGCCATCGGACAATGACCGCTATGAGCGAAGGGATGGATGACGTGTTCTGTTCGCCTTGGAAAATCGCCGCGCGGCTGTCCATCGTCTGCCTGTCCATCGTTCTCGGTGGCACACCGGCGGACGCTCAAGATTCACCGCGGCCACTGAGGGTCGCTTTAACGGGCAAATACCCGCCGTTCAGCTATTACGACAACAAGGGGGAGTTGACGGGTTTCGATGTGGATGTCTCACATGAAATCGCCAGACGCCTAAACCGTGATGCGCAAATCGTCACCACCGAATGGGACGGTATTCTGGCCGGGTTGCTGGCTGGCAAATATGACGCGGTCATTGGTTCCATGGCTGTCACCGCTGAACGCGCCAAGGCGGTCAACTTCTCCACGCCCTATTACCAGTCCGGCGCGCAGCTGTTTGTTCATCGTGACAATCCAGCGAAAGTGTATAATATCAACGAGTGTGACGGAAAAAAAATCGCCGCCGTGCTCGGGGAGACGTATCAACAATTTTTGGATAAAAAACACCCCAATGTCAACGTGACAACCCTGAAATCAAGCGTTGAGATTTTTGAACTGCTTGAAGCGAAAAGAATTACCGGGTTTGTGTCTGACCGTTTAGTCGGATCATGGCAGATAAAATCAGCGAATCGGTCGTTTGTCCCGGTTGGTCCAATGCTGTACGCCGAAGACATCGCCATTCCGGTCCGCAAAGAGGACACCGACTTGCTGGAGAAGATTAACGCGGCCCTCACCGACATGCGAAGCGATGGAACAATGGGGCGCATCCAGGGAAAATACTTTGGCCTTTCAGGGGGCGCCTCCGGAGGTGCCGGTCAAGCGATGGCGCCCGCCTTGATCGCCCGGAAGTTGGGCAAGGGATTCGCCGTCACATTGGGTGTCGCCGGGGCGTCGTTACTCATTGGCTTTATTCTGGCCATTCCGTGCGGTTTGATTCTCAACCACCCTTCCGGTCACTGGAAACTCGCCTATTGGCCGGTACGCACGTGCATTGATTTCATCCGTGGCACTCCCGTCCTAATTCAGCTTCTTTTCGCATGGATGGGACTGGGATTGTCGCCGTATATAGCGGCGATTGGCACACTTGGAATTAACTCAATGGCCTATATGGCTGAGGTGATCCGGGCGGGTTTGATGAGTGTGGATCACGGGCAAGTTCAAGCGGGCCGGGCTCTGAGTTTGAGTCATGTCCAAGTCTTTCGCCACATTGTCTGGCCGCAGGCTTTCCGCGTGGCCATCCCCCCACTGATGAACTCAGTGGTGGCGCTGACCAAAGACACCGCCCTCGTCGCCGTCATATCGGTGGCTGAGGTGATCCGCGAAGCGCAAGCAATCATCTCAGTGACATTTCAACCCACATTATACTACTTTATCGTCGCCGTCATGTTTTTTGTCGTCACGTTCCCGCTGATGAAGTTGGCGGGAGCGGTTGAAAAACAAATGCGTGACAAAGGATTTTCGCAGTGATCAAAATACAGCACTTAACCTATCGATATCCCGGGAGTGACAGCGAGGCTTTGCGTGATGTTGACATTGAACTGCCGCCGGAACATGTTTTCGCCATCCTTGGCCAAAGCGGATCGGGGAAAACAACTCTTTTGAACTGTATCGCCCGGTTTTTGACACCCACGGAGGGAACAATCACCATTGACGGCACCGACATTTCTTCAATGGACAGAAAACAGTTTCGCTCCTGCCTCGGGGTCGTTTTCCAAAATCTCAACCTCTTTCCGCATCTCACTGTCATGGGTAATATGGTCTTGGCGCCGATAAAAGCGCTGGGCAAGTCCCCCGCGCGGGCGAATCAAGAGGCCGGCGCCATGCTGGAGAAACTTTCAATCGCGGAATTGGCCGATCGCTATCCCGCGCAAATCAGTGGCGGACAGGCGCAGCGGGTCGCCATCGCCCGCGGTTTGATGCTTCAGCCCCGCTATATGCTGCTGGATGAGCCGACCAGCGCGCTCGACGCGCGAACAACCGCGGATTTCGCCAAATGGCTGGCGGAGTTGCAGCAGGAGACCTGCTTTATTATCGTGACCCACGATTTGCCTTTCGCCCGGCAGGCGGCGACGCATGGCGTTTACCTTAACGGCGGGAAGGTTCAAGCGGTCGGCGAAATTGAGAAGATGATAGACCAGCAAACGGAGGCAACCGAATCAAATGAAGCCTGATGTGATTGAACAATTCCAAGGACAGACAATTCAACACGGGAAATTTAATGATCGAATCTACTTGATGAAATTAAATCCCGACGGGGCGGAAAACGTGCCGGAAAAACTTATCGGCATGGCTCAGAGCATGAAGTATTCCAAAATCTTCGCGAAATCCGGACAGAGACAACTGCCCGTGTTTATCGATCAAGAATTTACCGTGGAAGCGGTCATTCCCGGGTATTTCAAAGGACAAGAAGATCTGTTCATGGTTTGCTATTATTTGCGGGAGGATCGCGGCATCGAAACTCGCGCGAAAGAATACGAGCGGGTGCTCAACGTGGCGAAGTCAAAAGCGCATGAGCCCCCCCGGCAAAAAAATGAGCGGAGCGCGTTCACGATCCGCGCCTGTGATGCCGGTGACATCCCGCAAATGGCCGATATATACCGCCAGGTTTTCCCGTCTTATCCATTTCCCATCCATGACCCTGATTACCTTCAAAAAACCATGACCGGGAATGTGGATTATTATTGCGTGGAAAGCCATGGCGACATTCTGGCTCTTTCATCCGCGGAAGTCGACCACACGGCCAAAAGCGCTGAAATGACGGATTTCGCGACGTTGCCTGAAAACCGGAAAAAAAGACTGGCCGGCCGGCTGTTGTCAGTCATGGAAACAGAGACAGCGAAAAAAGGCATAAAGACCTTTTACACCATCGCCCGGGCGATCAGTTATGGCATGAATATCACGTTCGCGAGGGATGGATATATGTTTGGCGGGCGGTTGAAGAACAACACCAATATCTCCGGCGATATTGAAAGCATGAATATTTGGTATAAGCGCGTGAATGGTCACAATGCTTAATCCCGTGGATACCATAAAAAAACGAGCCGGACGCTTGTTTTGACACAATGGAAGGTTACGTTTAGCGGCTTAGACAATTAAACACCCGCAGGGAAGATCGTGAAAATCGATCGCGGACGCGCCACTGTAACCGGTGCAACCTTTGCAAAGCCACTGTCTCGCGACGCGGGATGGGAAGGCGCGAGGGGAGGCTATCACCGGAAGCCAGGACACCTGCTTATCTCGGCCTATCTCGCGCATAGATGCCCAGGACGCTTTTTGTTCCGGAATCCGCCTGCGCGGGTTCCGGTTTTTTTTGCCGGGGACCACGGCTGACGGAATTCAGCCAAGCGCGCCCGGTCAAACGCGGCTCTCATCCGGATGCGCTATAACGAAACACGTGAGGGCAAAAGGGTAAAAATGAAACCGTTAAATAAACTCCTTATTTCTTCAGTGGCTATTCTGGGCGCTTACGCAGTGGGCGATGAGCCCGTTGATGAACAAGCGACGAAGGATCAACCCGCGGTCGAAATGAAATTGCCGCAAACAGTCGTCACGGCCACGCGCACCGAAGTGCCTTTGACGGCGATAGGCTCGTCCATTACAGTCATTTCCCGACAGGACATTGAGAATCGGAACGTGAATACTGTCTGGGATTTATTGAAAACGGTTCCAGGTGTCGATTTTAGACAGAACGGGCCTAACTCCAACAGCTCGACGATGTCAATCCGTGGCCTCAATGGCTATCACACTAAAGTGATGATTGACGGTGTCGCGGTTCAAGATACGACGGCCCTCCAAACGCTTCCTGTTCTGAATATCTTAAACACGAACGATATTGAGAGGATTGAAATCATCCGGGGGGCGGCCAGTACGCTTTACGGATCCAACGCCATGGGTGGCGTGGTCAATATTATCACCCGAAACGCGTCAGAAGCCCTGTCCGGTTCCCTTGATGCGGAATTTGGGAGTGATCACTATCAACGCTATGCCGGAAACCTGTCCGGAACCGGGAGAATGTTCGACTTCTCATTGGGCGGGCAGTGGTTGTCGGACGGAGGAATTTCAGCACAGAAAACTCCCATGCTGAATAATGATGTCGATTCATTTCGGGAAACAAGCCTTTTCGGCAAGTTCGGGTTAGCCATTGATGAAAAGACTCGAGTCGAAGTCTTTGGCCGGTTTTCCGACAGTGATCAAGAATATGATTCAGGGGTCGCGGCGTCATCATTTACTTGGGGTGGCGTGACTTATGTTAATCCAGCGACCCCGGACAGCGGCGATGTCCACGTGATAACTTGGAGTGGAGGAACAACTATTACCCATAAAGAGATGCTGGATGGCCTCTGGGATACCAAACTTTCTCTCGCATATTCGGAATACATGCGTAATTACCGGGATGATTTCGGCATAAGCACAGCGGATCGGTATATCGGGAAAACCATTGAAGGGAAGTGGCAGAATGATCTGTATTTGACTGAATGGTCTACCGTTACTGTCGGATATGACTACACTGAAGAGCGGGCAAAGCTCGAAGACGGAGCGTTCTTTTCGCCCTCCCCAAAAGTTGATGACGCCTGCCGGACTCATTCCCCTTATGCCCAACTGCAACTTGAACCCATTGAAAACCTGTTTGCCACTGCCGGCATCCGATATAATGATCATTCAGCGTTCGGTGACGAAACCACCTACAGCGCTTCTCTGGCCTACTTTGTTGAAAAAACACAAACCAAGCTCAAAACCAACTGGGGAACCGGATACCGCGCTCCGTCGATTAGCGAACTCTATGGCTGGTGGGGAGCCAACCCCAATTTAAAGCCGGAAGAAAGTGAAAGCTGGGATATTGGATTTGAACAGTCCATTGGCCCGAAAATGACACTCGGAGCCACCTATTTCCAAAATCGTGTCACGAATTACATTGGTTGGAATGGCGCGGGCTATAACCAAATCGCCGGCATCAAAATCCATGGCATGGAAGCGTTTGTCACTTGCAAGGTACTGAAAAGCCTGGCGGTGACCGCCACCTATACACGTCAGCACGCCAACAATATGCAACAGGATGAAGCATCGCTACCCTATATCCCGGAGGATAAAATCAGTCTCACGGCGGACTTTCAAGCCACTGAAAAGCTTAACGTCAACTTGACGGGAATTTACGTTGGTCAGCGGACAACTGACGTTGCTGGCGCAAATGACATTCATGGCTATACATTGCTCAATCTGGCGGCGTCTTATCAACTGACTAAGACATGTGACATTTATGGCCGCATCCACAATCTGCTGGATCAAGATTATGAAGAAAACGCGGGCTACAACACTCGGGGGATCTCCCTGTACGCCGGCGTTAAAGCGTCATTTTAGTTCACCGTGTAAATCCGACCTCCGGAGCGCCGGCTTTCGGCTCCCCCTCCTGATCGCATTCCAATATAACATGCCAGGAGGGGGAGTTTTATATTCGAAGACCCGGGTGTGAAATCAACCCTCTGAACGAATAAACCCAAAATGTTTTGTGCTTAAGGCCTGTCCTCAACTTAAAAAAACAACCTATTATATTTGCGCATGCTTGAAAGAGGTGTATTGTATTGGCATGCGATAATCCGGAGGCGCGTGCGATGGCCCATGCTAGACACCGAAACGACTCATCCCCCACCGTGTATCATGTGACGAACGCCTTGATTGGCGAGCCAGGGGAAATCACGCTTGACAAGCGGCAACTAAGCCGCTTAAGCCTGATCATACGTCAGGCGGCGCGCCTTTTTTGCGTGAATGTGATATCGTTCACGGTTAAGCCGTCTGGATATTCCTTGGTCTGTTCCGCGCTGGCGGAGCCACCTTCACGGGATGAGTTGCGGGAACACTTTTTCAACCGCTACGGAACGCGCCGGGAAATGCCCGATTTTAATGATCCTGATGTTTATGACCGGTGGGCGGCGCGCCTGCGTGATTTCAGCTGCCTGGCCAAAGATATCCAGCAACGATTCACCCAGTGGTACAATCACGTGGTTAGAAAGAACAAACGGCGGGGGACACTGTGGAAAAGCCGGTTTCAAAGCCGGATGCTTAAGACCGCCAGGCAAGCCATGGTGGCGGTGAAAAAAACCGTGACGAGGACACGGTGCCCGCATAGGCTCATTAAACTACGGGGTCAGGGGTGGCGGAAAACGAAACGCGGGGTTGCTTTTCTGCGAGACAGAGCTTTGCCAGCGTTGACCGCCGCGGGAAGCGCGGGGCTGCTTGTCACTTACGTGCTTCTGGATGAACTCAGCCGCCTTCCCCAAACGCCTTTTCCCATCAAACTGTTGAGGGATATTTTGGCTGACAGGATGGAGAAAAATTTCTGAAAATGACACAAAAGCTGTTGTCCCGCGTTTCTTTGGGCTTTTGTCATCTAATGCTGTCGAATTGATTGGCAAAAGCGGGACAAGCCTTTTTGGACGTGTTTTCTCCGGATGCGAAGCGATTTTTCCGGCTTAATTCGTTTGCGGGGTTATATTACGGGTTGTTTCCAGCTGGCGCGTTTTTCATGTTGTCTTGCCTGCCTTCTGGCCCCCATTAGCATATTTCCTGACTCCACTGGCGCCAGGGGAAGAGACGTTATGACTGATTTTCAAGAACTCGGCTTATCCGAGAACCTCCTGCGGGGCATTGCCGACCTTGGATTTGAGATCCCCACCCCGGTGCAAGCCGCCGTCATTCCTAAACTCCTTGAGGGCGATCGGGATTTAATCGCTCAAGCGCAGACGGGGACGGGTAAAACCGCCGCCTTTGGCCTGCCCGTTTTGCAACGGGTGAACCCGTCATCCCCCGACACGCAGGCGCTTATTCTCGCCCCGACCCGGGAACTGTGCATGCAGATCAGCCGGGACTTGGAGGGTTTCGCCAAGCGGTTACCGGGAATCCGCGTGACCGCGGTTTATGGGGGCGCCGCGATTGACAAGCAAATACGGGACATAAAACGGGGCGCGCAGGTGGTGGTGGCCACACCGGGACGGCTTAATGATCTACTACGCCGGTCAGTGATAGATCTATCCACGGCGTCGGTTGTGGTGCTGGATGAGGCGGACGAAATGTTGAATATGGGTTTTCTTGAAGATTTGGAGACTATTCTTTCGCATCTTCCGGACACGGCCCAAACCCTTCTTTTTTCCGCCACCATGCCGCAATCCGTCGCGACGATCGCGAAAAAATACATGACCGACGCGGAGACGGTGGTGCTGGGAACCAAGAATGCCGGGGCTGAGAATGTCACGCATGAGATTCACATGGTCCATGCGCATGACCGATACGCGGCTTTGCGACGAGTCATCGATTTTTACCCCAACTTGTACGCCATTATTTTTTGCCGGACGCGGGCCGAAACCGCGGATGTGGCGAACCATTTGATGAAAGACGGCTACTCCGCGGATGTGCTGCATGGAGATCTCTCACAGACCCAGCGGGACGCGGCCATGAACCGGTTCCGGCTGCGGAATGTGCGCATGCTGGTGGCGACGGATGTGGCCGCCCGGGGATTGGATGTGGACGACTTGACCCATGTGATTAACTACAATCTGCCGGATCAACCGGAAATTTACACGCACCGAAGCGGGCGGACCGGCCGGGCGGGACGCATGGGCGTTTCGGTATCGTTTATTCATATGCGGGAACGGTATAAAATTAAGCAGATTGAAAAAGTTTTACAACGGAAATTGACTCTGAAACCCGTGCCTTCCGGTGATGAGGTTTGCGGTGCCCAGTTGCGGGGATTAATCGAGCGGGTGCGGGAAATCGAGGTGGATCACGAGCGTATCGCCCCGCATATTGAGACAACGATGAACATGCTGGAGGGCATGGACCGCGAGTCGGTGATTAAACATTTTGTCTCGTTGGAATTCAACCGCTTTCTCAAGCAGTACAGCAAAGCCCCGGATTTGAATGTCCGGGCTGAACAAAACAATGAGCGAGGCGCTCGTCCCGCCCACAAAGTGAGCGCCTCATTGCGAATGAATATCGGCGAACAGGATGGTTTGGAGCCCCGGGAATTGATTAATGTGATCAATGACGTGACCAAGGGGCGCAGGGTGGCTGTTGGACGGATTTCGGTGAAAAACAATTTCACGCTCTTCGAAGTGGAGCAAAGCGAGGGGGAAGCGGTCGCCAAGGCTTTGAGTGGTCTCCACTATGAGGATCAGGTCATCGACGTGAAGGTGGTTGGTGAAGGCGGCCCGATTGAGCCGGGTGGTCCGCGGGGTCCGCGGCGGCAGGGGCCATCCCGGGGAGCGCCGGCCAAAAGTCGAGGCAACCGTCCGGGACCCCGGCGGGGCCGCGGGCGGTAAGAGAAGCTGACGGCAAAAAAGTGATCGGAATTATTGGCTTTTTGGTTGCCGCCGTCTATAGTGAGTGAAACTTTATTATTCCCGTGTGGCGAGGGTGCGCCTGAGCCTGGGGGAACCCTGAAAACAGTGACGACTCAGGCCGGCTTGAAGACTGCGGTTGCCAAATCGGGACATGTGTCACTAAGGCTTTTTCACGGCGTTTCCACCAACGGGGAACGTCGTTTTTTTTTTGTACTGAGCGATATTTTGGACCCGTGACAATGGCACTCAACACCCGCATCGGCACCATCGCCATTTTGATTGAAGACAAAAATCAAGTGGGACGAATCAATACCTTGCTGACTGAATACGGCGATGTGATTATCGGCCGGATTGGCTTGCCCTATCGGGAAAGGGGAGTCAGCATTATTTCCGTGATTGTTGAGGGAACGGGTGATGATGTCGGCGCTCTGAGTGGAAAACTCGGGATGCTGGCCGGTGTGAAAACAAAAGCGTTGTTGTTGACAAAGTGAACCGGGGACCGGGAGCTGACCGTGTGAAAACTCGCATCGAGCACGACTTATTGGGTGAACGGGACGTGAGCGGCTACGCCGGCATTCACACCGCCCGCGCCCGGGAGAATTTCACTCTGAGCGCCGAGCGTGTTCCGGGGCCGTTGATCCACGCTTTGGGTGAGGTGAAAAAGGCCTGCGCGTCCGCGAATATGGAATTGAATTACTTGGACGCCTCGACCGGCGCGGCGATAGTCCAGGCGTGTGAGGATGTCGCCAAAGGACTGTTTGACGATGAATTTGATTTAGACGCCTTGCAAGGGGGAGCGGGAACGTCCACCAACATGTGCGCCAATGAGGTGATCGCGAACCGGGCGTTGGCTTTGTTGGGAAAAGAGCCTGGTGAGTATGGTGTCATTCATCCGCTTCACCACGTTAATTTGCATCAGAGCACCAACGATGTTTACCCGACAGCGCTGAAAGTCGCCGGTATCCGTTTGGTGCGGGAACTCAGCGCGGCGGCCGCGGAGTTGCAAAATCAGCTTCAAAAGAAAGAAAAGGAATTTGACGGCATTCCCACTATGGGACGCACGGAGTGGGTGGACGCCGTTCCAATCACGCTTGGCCGGCAATTTTCATCCTTCGCCGAGGCGATTTCCCGTGATCGTTGGCGGACGTTTAAGTGCGAAGAGCGCCTCCGGGTCGTGAATTTGGGGGGGACCGCGGTCGGCAACGGCTTGACCGCTCCCCGGGATTACATCTTTCTGGCGGCGGAAAAACTGCGCCAGCAAACCCGCCTGGGGTTAAGCCGGGCGGAAAACCTGATGGACGCGACGGCCAACGCGGACTCTTTTGTCGAAGTCAGCGGAATGATGAAGGCGCTAAGCTGCAACCTGATCAAAGTTTGCCGGGATTTGCGGTTGTTGCACATGACTGGTGAGATCAGGTTACCGTCTCTTCAGGCGGGGTCATCAATCATGCCCGGAAAAGTCAATCCGGTGCTTCTGGAAAGTGTGATCCAAGTCGGCATAAAGGCGAAAGCCAATGATATGATCATCGCGGACTGCGCGGCGATGGGAACCCAACAGATTAATGAATTCATGCCCTTGATCGCCACTGTCTTTATCGAGACGTTGCTCATCTTGAAAAACGCCTGCACCGCGCTGGCGGCTCATGTCGCGGAGATAACGGCTGACGCGGAGAAATGCCGGTCGCTAATGATTGACACACCGGCTTTGATGACGGCTTTTCTGCCCTTGGTCGGTTATGAGGGCGCGACTGAGCTGGTGAAAAAATATATGGCGCAAACTGAGCTGACTATTCATGATTTTTTATGTCTGGAACTGGGCTGGGAGACCGTTGACAAAATCCTGTCGCCGGAAAATTTAACCGCGTTGGGGCACCGGTGAGGTAAAAATGGTTAAGATGATTGACGGTTTGGATGGTGACATGCGGGATGTGGCATGCGGAATGACACCTAACGGTGCCAGGCATTGTCGCCCGGTCGCCGAAAATCCATGCCTTAGGACTGTGAACTTGGAACTCTAAACTCAAAGCACATGCAAACGACACCCAAAGCCATGCGCCTGCATATCGCCTTATTCGGACGGACGAATGTGGGCAAATCAAGCCTGCTGAACGCCGTGGCCGGTCAGGATGTGGCGATCACGTCACCGGTGCCCGGAACGACGACGGATGTCGTGGAAAAATCCATGGAACTTCTGCCCTTAGGGCCGGTAGTGTTTTTAGACACGGCCGGACTGGGGGACGAGACAGACTTGGGGGCGGCCCGTATGGAGCGGACGCGTCGCGTCTTGAACCGGGCGGACGTTGTGTTACTGGTGTGCGAGCCGGGAATGTTCACTCAGCATGAGGACGAGGTGATTCAACAAGCCAGAGACCGTCAGCTTCCCTTGATCATCGTGATAAACAAAGTTGATTTAGTCCCCCCCGAAGACGTGTTTGTCAAAAAACTCCAGCAGAAAGCGGACGGGGTTCTGACTTGCGCGGCCACGGACGCGGCCACCCGCGAAAACCTGCTGAATGAGTTGAAGTTGTTAATTGGCACCGTCGTGTCGGACGACTTCCGGCATCCGCCGCCGCTGGTCGGTGATCTCTTGCCGCCCGGAGGATTGGCTGTGCTGATTGTGCCCATTGATTTACAAGCGCCCAAGGGGCGGCTTATTCTTCCCCAGGTGCAAACCATCCGGGACGCTTTGGACAATGACGCGGCGACGCTTGTGGTTAAGGAACGGGAATACACCTGTATGCTGGACCGGTTGAACCACCCCCCGGATTTAGTGATTTGTGATTCCCAAGTGGTGTTGAAAATGGTCGCGGACACGCCGGTTGATATTCCTTGCACGACATTCAGCATCCTGTTCGCCCGCCTGAAAGGGGATCTACAGACACTGGCGAAGGGCGCCGCGGCGATTGACAAACTCGCCTCCGGCGACCGCGTGCTGATTGCTGAATCCTGTTCGCATCACGCGCTCGAAGACGACATTGGCCGGGTGAAAATCCCCCGCTGGCTCCGCCAATATACGGGAGCGGCTCTGGAAATAGAAAGTTGCGCCGGCCGCGATTTTCCTGACACCTTGTCGGATTACAAGCTGGTGATCCAATGCGGCGGCTGCATGAACAACCGCGCCGAGATGCTTTCCCGCCTGCGGCGGTGCGCGGAAGCGGGTGTCCCCGTCACCAATTACGGGCTGGCTATTTCGCAGACTCAAGGCGTGCTGAAACGGGCGCTGTCGCCGTTCCCGGCGGCGCTGGACGCCTATGAAAAGATCAAGAATTCTGAATCCCGAGTTATTCGGCAATAATGCCGAGCACAGGAACTTTATATTTCGGTATTTAATAAACGGAGTTATCATATGACAATCAATGCGAAACAGAGCCCGTCGGACTATGTCAAGAGCATCATTAAAGACGATCAAATCCGGCGGTATATGGACGGGGATAAAGACTTTATTGATGATGACAAGATTCATCAAGAACTCATTGACCGGGTGGATCCCGACCCCAGTCGGGTGCGGGATATTCTCGCCAAGTCTCTGGAGATTGAAACCCTGGATCTGGCGGAGACCGCGACCTTGCTGCATGTGACAGATCCGGATTTGCGGGCGGAGATGGAAGCGGCCGCGTCGGAGGTGAAGCACAAAGTGTACGACAATCGGATTGTCACCTTCGCGCCTCTTTACATGAGCAACCTATGCGTGAATAACTGCATGTATTGCGGATTCCGCGATGGCAACACGGAAGAGATCCGGTCAAAGCTATCCATGGACACCGTACGGGCGGAAACCGAAGTTCTGGCCGGAAAAATCGGCCACAAACGCCTGATTGTGGTATACGGGGAGCACCCCTCCACATCGACCGACTACATCGCCGAGACCATTCAGACGGTTTACGGTGTTGACGTTCCGACCCGGCGGGGAACAGGAGCGATTCGCCGCGTGAATGTGAACGCCGCGCCGCTGCCCATTGAAGATCTGAGCGTGTTGCGGGATGTGGGTATCGGCACATATCAGGTGTTTCAAGAAACCTATGACCGGGCTATGTACAAAAAAGCGCATCCGGGAACCACGGTGAAAAGTCATTATCGCTGGCGCCTTTACTGCATGCATCGGGCATTGGAGGCGGGTGTTGATGATGTCGGCATGGGCGCGTTGTTCGGCTTGGCTGATTGGAAATTTGAGGTCATGGCCCTGGTCGCCCACGCCCGGGAGTTGGAAAACAAATTCAACATCGGACCGCACACGATTTCTTTCCCCCGCCTGGAACCGGCGTGCAACGCCCCGTTGACAGACCGCCCGGAACATGAAGTGACTGACGATGACTTCCGGCGGCTGGTGACCGTTCTGCGCCTGGCTGTGCCTTACCCCGGCATGATTATCACCGCCCGCGAAGACCGCGCCATGCGGGACGCGATTATTCCTCTAGGCTGCACGCAAACCGACGCGTCGACCAAAATTGGACTGGGCGCCTACAGTGAATCCAGCGGTGTCCAGGCCACCGAGCGCCAGCAGTTTATGATTGGCGACACCCGGAGTTTGGAAGAATTGATTTGTGACTTGGCGAGACAGGGCATCATCACGTCATTCTGCACGGCTGGTTACCGCTGCGGCCGGACTGGCGGGTGCATCATGGACATGCTCAAAACCGGAAAAGAGGGCCATTTTTGCAAAGTGAACGCCGTGCTGACCTTCCGGGAGTGGTTAGATGACTTCGCCAGCCCGGAAGCCCTGGAGATCTGTCGGCCGGTCATTGACGCTGAGCTGGCGCAAATCAAAGCCAACTTCGCGGCGCCATTTTATGACGCGTTTATGGATCATTATCATCGCATTGAAAAAGGGGAGCGGGATTTGTATTTTTAAGGATTCACGAATCGGCGTTCAGCGTTAAAGTCAATAGGGAAGAGCGGCTAAGACACGTTCTTCCGGCAGACCACACCTAAATCTGTGAAAACGTATGAGAATTGAATTATCCACTGATGACCGGCGGCAATGGGAAAATCGTCTGGCTGCTCTAAGTGAGAAATATGATGTCACCTTACAACTGGCTGAGGTCATCGGCAAACGCTGGTCCTACTTAGTTGGGCCGACCGCCTCCACCGCGGGCTTGACAGGCCTGTTCCGGGAAAAGATCGGGGCTGGTTTGGGCATTATTATCTTCCCGCGGTCCCAGTCTTTCACGGCGGCGGAAAAAGCCCGGTTGCTGGCCGATCTCCGCTGACCGGGCGCCACCTGGGAACAATCCCCGCCTGTAAACAAAACCCGGAGGCAGAGCGGATCCGCCTCCGGGTCATTGAGTGTTTTTTTGACGGATCGCGGCTTATTTGCCTCCCCGCATCTTTTGAAACCAAGCCTCAAGCTGTTTGCCCGCGGCTTCCCGTCCCCCCAGTCCGAACGCCAAGGCGAAAGCGACGGACACACCACCAATGGTGAACCCGAAGGCCAGGCGGATGATGTCTTGTCCGATCCCCATCAGTTCCAGCCCCATGGCGACGACTAAACCGATGATCGCGACCCGGGCCAGAGTGGCCAGAAACGGACTGGTGCCGCTGGCCAGCAGCGCGTTGTGAGCCAGTTTAGCAATGGCGCTGCCGATAGCCAGGATGACCACGCCCATAGCGATTTGAGCGGCGAAAGCCGTCAGGCTGGTCAGCAATCCGGATAACAAGGTCAATTGCAACATCTCCACCGCGGAGAGCGCGGCGCCAAGCATGATAAACACCAGGATCACCGCGCCGACACATCTTGAGAGGGTGGCCTTTTCACTGAAGACGTGGCCGACCCCGAGTTTTTCAGGAATCACGTCCGCTCCCAAGTTTTTCAGCAATTCACTGATCACACTGGTGACAAAACGGCCCACGAAGAAAGCGACAGCCAGAATAATCGCCGCCCCGAGGATATTGGGCACGGCGCTGAATAAAGCGTCAAGCATGGATGTGGCCGGTCCCGAAACCGCTTCCAGATCCAAGGTTTCAAAGGCCATGATGAGAATTGGAATAAAGATGGCGATAAACACCAGTTGCCCCAGCAGCTTAGCCAAGCTGAAGTTTTCACTCAAGCCAATTTTAGGATTTAGCTTATCCGCTCCCTTAAGCACGACAGTGACCACACTACCGAGAACTTGGGCGAGGATATAGCCGATAATGGCGATCAGGAAAGCGGCGACAATATTCGGAAACGCCCCCAGGAGTTTCGTGAACATGTCCTTCACCGGATCCAACGCGTCCGGGACACCCAAAATTTCCAGCACCAGCAGAAACAGGCACACCAACAGCATGTATCGGACCACGCGGGTGATCACTGGCTCCAGCTTCACGGCGGGCTTGTCTTTACTTCCCTGCAGGCGCTGATCGAGTTTGACCATGCTCAAGACTTTCCCCAGTCCTTTCGCCGCCAGGATAATCAGAACCCAGCCCAGAATCAGAACGATAAGGGCGCCGAAGGCGTTGGGCATGAATCGTCCCAGAACATTCAGAAACGGTTGGATAAACTCTTTAATCACTTCCATTGCGATCTCCTTGTTTGGATATGATGACTATCAAGGCTCCAGGGCCAACCCCGTCACGGTGTGGCCAAGGTTGACCTAAGTGAAAAATAGACGCTATCGTCCGAAAAGCAAATGGCGGAGCGCGTTAGCCTGATTAATTCACGCGCGGACACGCCATCAGGGACATCAGGGACAAAAAAAAAGACCCGCCGGAGCGGGTCTTTAAAAAGGTGTTAAGCAAGAGAAATATCCGTGACCTTAACTTTGGTCATATCCTGGCGGTGTCCCTGTTTCCGGCGGTAGCGTTTCCGCCGTTTCATTTTAAACACGGTGATTTTTTTCGCCCGGTAATGCTCAAGCACTTCCAGTTCGATCTTGGCACCGCTTAAAATCGGCGTGCCCGTCTGCAACCCATCCTCGTTTTTAGCCATCAGGACACTGTCTTCCATGACGACTTTCGCCCCTTCGTCAGCGGCCATGCGATTAACATCGATAACAGTACCGGGTTCAACTTTAAACTGCTGCCCCTGAAGGGATACGATCGCATACATGTTTTTAATTCTCCATTTTGAGCTGGGCGAACCGTTTGAAAGCCAGCTTTGAAATATAAAACGTCACATAAACTTGATGAAATAAATCTCTTTTGTCCGCTGGCATGCTCATCCCGTCTGGGGTCACGGAGACCTCCCGCCACCCAACACGCGAACAAAAGGTTTAAAATGTAGTCATTATATTTTTTTTAGCAACTGCTTCCGACTCTTTTTTTCGATGAAAGCTCGTTTTGACTGATTCATTCATCTCACCAGTTTCCCGGCGGGGTCCGCGCCCGGTTTTTCCCGGTCATCCGCCTGGAACCGCGCCTGGAACACTCACTTTTGAGAAAAACACGTCGCCCGCCATCGGGACCGGTGCCATGGCTCGATTCTTGCTTGTATTTTGGCAGTTTTATCAGTCACGTCGTTTTCGGGAAAGATTTGAATGATTTGTAAAGAATGTAATCATGTTTGGGACGGTGACATGTCAACCTGCCCCGAGTGCGGTTTTCTAGCGCAAGAAACCATCACCTTGTCACCGGGTGAAACCACTGGCGTTAAGCTCAAAATGAAGATGCGGGGGCAGCCTTCCACGCCCCCTTCCCCTCAAGACCATCCCCCCCCGCAGGCCGCCGCGGCGGCTTTGCCGACCGAACCAGTGGCGGAAGGCGCTGATCCGGTTCTTTCGCCAGCCAACACGTCGTCCGCGGTCCAGCGGGACGATTTGGGGCCGGCCTTTCCAGCGGACGCGCCGACCACCTCCTACAACTTGGTGAGCTTCACACCCGAGCGTGGTGCGGCGCCCCCGCCCCCTCCCTCTTCCCGGCCGCGGACACAGCGAAAAAAAGGACGGGGCTTATTGCTCGCTTGTGTGGCCGCGAGTCTGGCGCTTTGCTTGGGTTTATGGATGAGTTTCCGCACTTCCATCCTGGAAAGTGACGGAGCGACACAGAAAACCGCCAAGACTTCGGGTGTCGGCGACGCGGTCTCGCTAAACCTGGCGAATTTTTCCGGTCAACCCTTGATTGTACGGATTGGCAGCCGGGTCATCGCCTTGGATAATGGACAGACAATGTGCAAAACCATACACAAGGGTGTCCATGATGTCAGTTGGCGGTTCACGCATCAGGACAAGTCACTGGCTGGGTCATTACCGAACGAAAATGTGTCAACCGATGCGAATTGGCGGTTTGTTCTGGAATCGACGGGACATGATCAGACGGTTGTGCGAACGGTTGAAACCACTCTGTAAAACCCGGTTGGCGGTGCCAACCTTGATCGCTTCAGGTCTAAGAAGCGAGAGAGACAATGGCGTTCACCCGCTTCTGTTGGAGCGCTTGTTTCAGCGCCCCGGCGGCTTTCCCGGCCACAGCCTCCCGCTTTTTCTTTGGCATCCGGCCTGATAATTTTTGGATGACGGGATCTAACTTCGCGATATGGATCAACGCCGGATGATGTTGATTAGCGGTGATGAATTTCCCCGTTTCCTTGATTAAAACTGTCGTCGCCTCCACCAACGTCTCCAGGAAAATTTCCCAAGCTTCCGCGAACCCGGTGCCGGGCGGCGCGTGCGGCAGAACAAGTTGTGTCAGCGCCGATTGGGCATCCAGTGACAGTCTCAAAACAGGGAACAATTGACTGACTGGATGTATTTTCAAGGTTCCGGAAGCCATGAGCCGCCCCACCGAACCAGAAAAGAAAGCCTCCCAATAGCCCGACGGCATCAGCCAGCCAGTCCCGTCCTGGGGGACCGTTCGATAGGCTTGAGCCAAGCCTCCCAGTGTATGCTCCGCCACGTGTATAATCAAGGCGTCCGTCACGGTTTGAAAGCCAAGTATCCGCAGTTTTTCAGTGACCAACGAGGCCAGTTCCTCATGCAACGCCGCGGACGTGACCACATGTTCAGCAATCACGCCAGCCACCCGGCGGGTGTCCCACTCTGACCGGGCGGCGGCGCCGTCAGGGTCAAGGGTGAGCAATTCATGTTGCCGGGCGAACTCAGTGGCCACTTCCGGATAACCCGCGTTCACCAACAGGCGAATGACCAGTTGGTTCACGCCATCCCGCACGCCCTCCTCCGGCGAACCGGTGTTCAACACCGTTTCCTCATTCAAAGCGCTTAAGACCTGATCCGCCGGCCAGCTCTCTTTAATCCCCGCGGTGCGGAAGGCGTCCCGCAAGTCTCCCTGCAAGCGTTCCGGATCGCACAGAAGCGTTTTCCCATTACCGGTTGGCAGTTCAATTGTCCGCGCGTACAGTTCAATCACGCTGATTCAGCCCTTTTATCTCATCCAAAAAATCATCAACCTGTTTAAATCGTCGGTACACCGAGGCGAAGCGGACGAAGGCCACGGAATCTGTTTTTTCCAACTCCTCCATGGCGAATTGCCCCACCCGCGTGCTGGCGACTTCCCGCTGATTCAACTGGTCAATTCGGTTCGTGATCGTTTTCACGATGTCACTGATTTGCCGTTCACTGATTTGCCGTTTCCAACAGGCGTGCTCAATGCCCGCTTGCAATTTCCCGGGGCAGAATTCTTCCCGTGTGCCATCACGCTTAACCACCATCACTTCCGTACGCAACACGGATTCGTAGGTGGTGAAACGATTTTTACATTCCATACACTCCCGACGGCGACGGATCGCGTCACCGTCTTTAGACACACGGGTGTCCACCACTTTATCCTCGGGGCATCCGCAAGCTGGACATTTCATGTCATGATCCCTTTCACTCGCACGATTCGACACCGCGCGCGTAATAAAACCCGTCAGCCAATGAATCATTCACTATCGCGATGTGATGTCTCGCCGGCGGCGTCATCCCGGCAGCTGATCCGGGTCACAGCTTCAGCTTTTCCTGTTTCCGGGTTAATGTCAATCACCGTTCCATGCAAAACAATCCCTTTTTCCACCACGGTGAACCGGGCGGGCATTCCCGTCGTGAACCGGTGCAAAACAGGTTCAATCGCCCGGCCCAGAATCGATTCTTCCGCCCCCACCATGCCCACATCCGTTTGGTAGGCGGTGCCATTCGGGAAAATCGTTTCATCAGCGGTTTCAACATGGGTGTGCGTGCCCAGTACGGCGCTCACGTGGCCGTCCAGAAAGCGCCCCATCGCGATTTTCTCACTGGTGGCCTCGGCATGGAAATCGACCACGATCACCGGTGTGTGCGACCGCAATTCAGCCACAATCCTCCGCGCCGCTTCAAACGGGCAATTTGAGGCGGTGTTGACGAATGTCCGCCCGAGAAGTGAGACCACTCCCACCCGTTGTCCCCCGCCCGGGGGGGTGAAAACACCATATCCCCGGCCGGGCTGAACCTCACTCACATTCGCGGGGCGTAAGACATTTTTCAGATCCAAAACTTCCGCCTCGAAGCTGCGCTGATCCCAAATATGGTCTCCCCCCGTGAACACGTCAATACCGGCCGGTTCAACGTGCTTCACACATTTTTGAGTGATTCCGCCGCCGCCAGCCATATTCTCGCCATTGGCGATGACAAACTCACACTGATACCGCTCACGCAACAGCGGCACCAACCGGTTTACCGCTTTGCGGCCGCCTTTTCCGACAATATCACCAATGAATAAAATTTTCATGAAACCATCACTTCCTGACACTAAAAATGAAGGTGGTCACTATAGCGCCTGAGCCATATGGTTCAAGACCTCCGCATGACACATGCCATCTGATTGAAGAAAGCGCGCGCGTATTCATGAATGAACAGCCTTTATTGTTTATTCATCGGTGGCGAGCAACCGGTTGACACAGGTGACAAATTCGGGAGGGCTGAGGGCTTCCGGCCGGGCTTCGGGGTTGACGCCCGCCGCGGCCAAGATCCGGCAGACGCGGTCACGACCGAATCGTTTGCCGAGCGTGGAGGTGAGTTTTTTCCGGCGCTGCGTGAACACGTGGCGGACGAGCGCCACAAAGTCAGCGCGGGGAACAGCCAAGCGGGGGGGCTGATCCAGCCATCGCAAGCGCAGGAAAGATGACTCAACTTCCGGCGGCGGGAAAAACACATTAGGAGGAAGTTTTCGGAGGACTTTGGCATCATACAACGTCTGAACCTGAATGCTCAAAGCCCCGTATTGCTTCGTTCCTGGAGCCGCCGCCAGGCGGTCGGCCATTTCTTTCTGAAGAAGAACAAACATTTCCCGAGGGGGATTGGGCAAGCCCGACAACCGGGCAATCAGAATGGAGCTGACCGCGTAGGGCAGGTTGGCGACGCATCGGTATGGGCGATCCCCCATCACCGCCGCGAAATCCACGTCGCAGGCGTCGCCCTCAATCAGGCGGAAATCCGCGGTATCCGCGAACCGGGTTCGCAGGTAGGCGGCCAGGCGATGGTCGTATTCCACGGCGGTGAGCGCGCAGCCCGCGGCCAGCAGGCGTTCGGTCAGCACCCCTGTTCCGGGGCCGATCTCCAAAATCGTTTCCCCCGCCCTTAATTCGGCATCCCGCTCCATCGCCGAGAGCATGTTGGCGTCGATTAAAAAATTCTGTCCCAGTTTTTTACTGGGTTGAACGCCAATTGTCCGCAGGGTGGTTAATAGCTCAGTTCGGGTCATAGTGATGATGCGTGATGAATGAAAAAGTCTTTGCTGGCGGATGAAAACGTGACTACGTGATAGATCGAACAGTCGCTTCCGCAACTTAACCCTACCCGCCTTTATGTCAATATGGGTCAATGACTTGCTCATCTCATTTAAACCCTTGACATGACATCACTCGGCATTATATTGAACCATGTTAGTCAACATAGAGGAACGTCATCATGACAACTGTATCCATTCACGCGGCCAAAGCTCATCTTTCAGCGCTGGTCGGCACGGTTCAAGAAAAGAAAGAACGCATTATTATTTCTAGATACGGCAAAGCGGTGGCGGAACTGATTCCATTCCGGCACGGCAGACGGACTGTCGTTGACGAGGTCCTTGCCGAGACTAAAATCATCGACGATCCGGTGATGCCAACAACTGAGGAATGGGAAGATGCGTAGCCATGGCAAGTTGGTGCTCGACACCTGCGCTTTACTTTGGCTGGCGACCGGGGGAGGCAAGCTATCACCCCTCGCCAAAGCCGCGGTAGACGATGCCGAAGTGGTTTTAGTTTCAGCAATCTCACTGTGGGAGATTGGTCTGAAACAAAGCGAAGGACAGCTTGAACTTCCGCTCTCACCAAAGGAGTGGTTCCAGCGGGCGCTTGAGGTGCATGGTTTGACCGTGGCAAGCCTGTCGCTTGACATCCTCTCCGGAGCCAATGAACTGCCGTGGCATCACCGGGATCCGGCTGACCGCTTTATCATTGCCACCGCCATCCAGGAGCAATGCCCGGTTGTTACCGCCGATGCCCATTTTGAACAGTACGGCATTGACATCCTTTGCTGAAAAGGGTGGTCCAAAGTGGAGACTTTCCAGATCTGGATTCGGGATTTCCATACGCGGTTGGGGACGTTTAGACATCCACGTTTTCGCCGCTATGTTTAAGACTGTCGGCGCGGCGACTTAGAACGGGGTCCACACACTCGGCGATGAACTCGTCCACCTGTTGAGGCGCGCGGCCGGTGAACGCGGCGGGATCCAAAAGGGCATCCAACTTATCATGAACCGCCGCGAAAACCGCGTCGCCCTTAATCCGCTCAATCAAGTCGTTGGGTTTGCCCTCTTCTTTCACCACCCGGGACGCTTCCATGGAATGTCCGCGGATCGACTCGTGTAGATCCTGCCGGTCACCCCCCGCTTTAACACAGGCCATGATAATATTTTCCGTCGCCATGAAGGGAAGCTCAGCCTGAATATGCCTGGCGATCACCTTCGGCCAGACCAGGAGACCATCCACCACACTGGTCATGGAAGATAGAATGACATCCGTTCCGAGAAAGGCTTGCGGCAGGCTCAGGCGCCGATTCGCCGAGTCGTCCAGTGTCCGTTCCATCCATTGCGTGGCGTGGGTCTGAGCCCCGTTATCAGCCAGACTGATGACAAACCGGGCGAGCGAGCAGACCCGTTCGCAGCGCATGGGGTTACGCTTGTACGCCATAGCGCTGGAGCCGATTTGCTTTTCGCCGAAGGGCTCCTCAATTTCTTTCTTATGGGCCAGCAGCCGGATATCCGTGGCCATTTTCTGGGCCGACTGGGCGAGAGCGGAGAGTATGGACAGCACCTGGTAATCCAGCTTTCGAGTATAGGTCTGACCACTGACGGGCACGCGTTTCGTGAAGCCCATGCTTCGCGTCACCGCGTCGTCCAGGGCGTTCACTTTTTCCCCGTCACCCTCAAATAATTCCAAGAAGCTGGCTTGCGTGCCGGTTGTTCCTTTGACCCCTCGGAATGGAAGATCGGCGATCAACCGTTCCACCGCTTCCAAGTCAAGCAGGTAATCATAAAGCCAAAGGCTGGCGCGTTTGCCGACAGTGGTCAATTGGGCGGGTTGGAAATGCGTGAAGCCAAGAGTGGGAAGATCTTTATACTGGAGACAGAAGCCGCGCAATTCGGCGATGAGTCTGGTGAGTTTATCCGCGATGATGTCCAGTCCGTCCCGAATCATGATCAGTTCCGCGTTATCGGTCACATAGCAACTGGTGGCGCCAAGATGGATGATCGGCCGGGCGCTGGGACACTGTTCCCCGAAGGCGTGAACATGGCTCATCACATCATGGCGGAGTTCTTTTTCCTTCGCTTCGGCCGCTTCAAAATTTATGTCTTCCAGATGGGCGTTCATCTCCTGCAATTGCGTGTCCGTGATCGCCAATCCCAGGTCTTTCTCAGCGGTGGCCAGCGCCAGCCACAGTTTTCTCCAGGTGGAGAATTTTTTTTGTGGAGACCAATTAAAACTCATTTCCTTACTGGCGTAGCGTCCCGTCAGCGGATTTTCGTAGGTGATGCGATCCATAAGTCCATGTCCCATTGTATCCCCGGCTTGGCGGGGGCTTGCGGCGACGCGCCAGAGGCGCTCACACGCATGTTAAGAATTCCGGGATCTCACAACGATCCTGATTGTCACACCCATCAAAGGCCTCATTTTTAACGCGGCTTGGGGTCGAAAAACTCTTTTTTCACCTTTTCGCGGCTGTTTCCCTTGGCGGAATCCGTGTGAAGGTGCTAAAATATCACTTGAAAAGGTATTTTTCCAAGCGTCAAACAAAAGGTCTCGCGCAAATGGGTGACAGATTCTATGGTGTGGTGATCCGATGTCGGCATTTGAACGCGATGCGAGTATTTCTCGGGGAAACTGTCGGTCTCGGCGCCCCGGTTGTTGACAGCAACATCTGGTTGGAGTATCAGTTGCCGGGATGCGACATGATTTTAGCGGTCGAGCAAGACGACACCGCCCAAGGTGACCGCGATAGCGCTGTCGGGAACGTGGCCTGGTGCTTACGTGTTGACGATGTGAGCGCGTTCGAGAAACGGATGACCGAGTCTGGTTTCGGCCCGGAAGGAGAAACTCAGATTCCCGGGCAGGGGCGGTCGCTGATTTTTCGAGATCCCGAAGGAAATTGTTTTTTTGTCCGTGACAGTGACGGGAGTCCAGCATGAATCAGTCATTAAAAGATCAAGCGGCGAAAGCCGCCGAAGAGTTCGTCCGCCATTTTTCCGCATGGCGGGCACCAGCGTATTTCGTCCAAACCGGCTCAGGTCTTCACACGGACGGATTGCTGGACAGCGTTCTCGGTGAGCTTCCTCTGGATGCCCTGCCCGG
Source organism: Lentisphaeria bacterium (assembly GCA_032251435.1). Classification (GTDB taxonomy): domain Bacteria; phylum Verrucomicrobiota; class Lentisphaeria; order Oligosphaerales; family MVZH01; genus JAVVEH01. The sequence goes on from JAVVEH010000021.1 coordinate 60,663, forward strand.
CATGCCCAGGGGCCAGTCACCCGCCGGTCACGGTTTAAGACTTGTCTTGGGGCTTTGCGGGGAAAATCAAGTGCTGGTGGCCGAAGGCAGGCGCCACCTGTATGAGGGTTACGGGGCCACTGCCTGCGTTCTTCCCGTTTGCGCCGCGGCGTTGGCGGGAGTGAAAAACGCGGTACTGGCAGGTGCCGCCGGATCGGTGAATCCGGATTTTCGCCCCGGCACACTGATCGCTTTAACTGACTTCATCAACAACTTGGGCACTTCCCCGCTAACGGGCCCTGAGCCCTTGGGGGAGAGTTATTTTTTACCCATGAACGAGGCCTATTCCCAGCGATTAATATCCGCGTTTATAAATTGCGCGCCCAAAAACGAGCTGTACGTCCGCCTAGGCGTGTATCAAGCCAACATCGGGCCCCAATATGAGACCCCGGCGGAGGTGAACGCGGCGCGGGCGAACGGCGCGGACTTGGTCGGCATGAGCACCGTCTTGGAAACCATCGCCGCCCGGGCTCTGGGAATGGAGGTTTTAGGATTGTCAGTCGTGACTAATTTCGCCGCCGCTAACAGTTTGAAAGCCCCGTCCCACAGGGAGGTCAAGACCGTGGCCAACCAAGCGTCACCGGCCCTGATGCGCGCGCTGAACACCTTTCTGTCAACCAGCGTTTAACGTAAACAGCGCACGCGCGGAAAAGAAACCCGGCAGCCATCCCATAGAGACGGCGGAATGCTGGAATGCTGGGTTGAGCGCAAAACGACCTGCGGCACAACTGTTTCTCTACAACTCCGCCAAAAGCCCGTCTCTGTCTGCCATCCGTCTTCAATTCGACGTTGGACGTTGAGCGTTGGATGCTGGACGTTCGATTTAATTTCTTTCTTCGAGAACCTTAATTTAAGACATCGCCGCTCAATCAGCGGTTTTGTCACTCCAAAATTAGTGTTCATTAGTGTGAATTAGTGGTTCATGAATTAATCAGGCTAATGGCTGATTCAATCCAGTTTTTTGACCAGGTCAATCCGGTAGTTGACGGAATGGCCGGTCAGCTTCAGCTTATTGATTTCGCCGGGTTGGGGAAAATCTTTCGTGACCAACGCCCATCCTTTGGCCTGCAGCGTGTTGACAAAATTCTGCAGTTGCGCGTCACTCATCGCCGCTTGAAAGGTGAGCTTTTCGTCACTGACATTGCTGAAACAATGGGTTTTGACATCTTTGGGCAAGGCCTCCAGCAATGTGACGCGTGAGAGATTGATGTCATCCACAGCCCAGACGTGACGCACCGCGTCCCCAAGTCGCGTCAGGGCCTGAGTTTTGCTCATATCCGCGGTCGAATTGATCGACACCGGCCGGATATCGGTCACGGTGACCGGATTTAAATCCGCCACCGTGTCAGGTTTAGCGTTGAGCGAGATCTCATCCACCGCCAACGTCACCCCCGTCTCCGTGTTCCCTGATGACTCACCTCCGATCACAAGCCGTGTGTCGGCGCCATCCCCCGGGGCGGTCATGACATGCACAGCCGCGGCGACAGAGACGACCACAGCGGCGACGGCGGCGATCCGCGCCAGCCGCGCCCACAGCGGGAAAGCCAGCGTTTCCCGTTCCAGATTCCGGCAGGCTTCAGCAATGTCAGTCGCCAGATAATCAGGAGCGGCCGACACATAACACACCGTCTCATCGACTTTTTTATAGAAGCCGACGGTTTCGTCACAGGGCGCGCAGACTTCCAGATGATCTTTTATGGTGTCATCCCCGCCATTGTCGTACCAATTGCTCAGTTCTTCTTTTGAGGGACAATAGTGAGTTTTATGTTCCGTTTTCATCGGGCCAACCTTTTTCGGAGTTCTTCGCGCGCTCTGGCGATTCGGGATTTAATTGTTCCCAACTTGCAGTCCAGGACTTCGGCGATTTTTTCATAGCTCATTTCATCGATATTCCTCAAGACCAGGGCATCCCGGTAAAGAGGGGGAAGATTTTCAATTTCCCGCATGATATTCCGTTGATACTCATCCAGGCCGGCTTGATCATCCGGGGACAGGCGCGTCTCGGGCACCTGAATCAGCGTGCGCTTGTCATCGTCGTCGATCGTCTCCTGCATGCTGATTTTTCGATTCGCGCCTCTGGACTTGTTATACCTGTACTTATTGCGGGCCAGATTCATGGCGATCCGGTACATCCACGTGGTGAACTCCGAATCACCTCTAAACTTTGGCAACGCCTTGTAGACGCGCACAAAAACATCTTGAGCTACTTCTTCAGAGTCTTCGCGATGTCCAAGAACACCGTAAGCGATCTGATAGGCCTTATTCGAGTACCGTTGAACGAGGATATCGAACAGATGATGTTCGCCCTGTTTAAACCGTTCGACGATTTCAGCATCGCTTAATTGATCTTTGTTATCAGACATCGTTTTCCCGTTTCTGTTCCCGTCCTCTTCAGCTAAATCAACCGCCCGGGCTGTTTTTTCAACGACAGACCGCCTGCGGAATTCCCCCCGCCAATTCAGTCACGCGGCGAGGTTGGGCGTCGCTATGAACAAACCGGCCGGTGGCGGACAGGTGGCGGGACAGGGTAAATCACATCCCGCCAACCCGTGACAAGCTAACCGCATTGACAGCAGTTCCGGGGCCGGTTGGTCAGAATCCCCGCGAAATCCGCCGCTGTAAGGCTGGCGCCGCCGACCAGGGCGCCGTCAATATCTTCCTGACCAAGCAACTCGGCGGCGTTGGAAGCCTTGACGCTCCCGCCATATTGAATACGGACTTTGGCGGCCGTGTCTTCGCTAAACAGCTCCGCGAGTTTCCCGCGGATAAACGCGTGTGTGTCCTGAGCTTGTTGAGGCGTGGCGACTTTGCCCGTGCCGATCGCCCACACCGGTTCATAGGCGACAATGACACCCTCCATTTGCTCGTCAGTCAGGCCGGCCAGGCTGCCGGTGACCTGGGTGCCGACCACGTCTTCGGTTTTGTTTCCCTCACGGTCCTCGAGGCTTTCACCCACGCAGACAATGGGCTTGAGCCCAGCGGCCAGAGCCGCGTTCAGGCGGCGGTTGACAGTCTCATCCGTCTCACCGAAGTATTGCCGCCGTTCACTGTGCCCGATGATGACATACTCAACGCCAGCCTCCTTCAGCATGTCAGCGGAGATTTCACCTGTGAACGCGCCGTTTTCCGCCCAGTGAACATTTTGAGCGCCGATCGCGATATGTGTGCCAGCCGCGGCGTCAACGGCGGCGGTAAGCGCGGTGAACGTCGGACAGAGCACGATGTCGGTGTCGTTAATATCGGCGACCATGCTTGTCAATTCGTTGATCATCGCCTTGGCTTCAGCCGCTGTTTTATTCATTTTCCAGTTGCCAGCGATACACAGAGTTCTACAGTTGCCCATTATCTTTTTCCTGATTTTTAGTGGTTCATGTGGTGAGAAGACGTGTGAAGGGGTCGATATCAGACCCGGACGGGGGCCGCTTGCCGCGGTCCCGTCCGGCGCCTGGCCGGCCCGCTATTTGTCGTCAAGAGCGACGACACCGGGAAGGGCTTTCCCTTCGAGGAATTCGAGCGAGGCGCCGCCCCCGGTGGAGATATGACTCATTTTGTCCGCCAATCCGCTTTGATTAACGGCGCTGACGGAATCGCCGCCGCCAATGATACTGACCGCGTCACTGGCGGCCACCGCCTGGCAGACAGCCATTGTGCCGGCCGCGAATTTGGGCATTTCGAAACACCCCATGGGACCGTTCCAGACAACGGTTTTAGCGGTCGCGATTTCAGCCGCGTACAGTTTGGCGGTTTCGGGCCCGATATCCAACGCCATCCAGCCGGCGGGAATGTCATTGCCCACCAATTTAGTCTCCGCGTCCGCGTCAAACTTATCCGCGGCGATGTTGTCAACCGGCAGGAGGAATGTCACGCCCGCGGCCTCCGCGGCTTTGACAGTCGCTTTCGCGGTTTCCAGCAAGTCGTCTTCCACCAGTGACTTCGCCACGTCAAAACCGGCGGCTTTAAGGAACGTGTAAGCCATGCCCCCGCCAATCAGGATGGTATCGACCTTTTTAATCAACGCGGTGAGCACTTCCAGCTTGCCGGAAACTTTGGCGCCGCCGATGATGGCGACAAACGGGCGTTTGGGATGTTCAACCGTGTTGCCCAGGTATTCAATCTCTTTTTCCAGCAGAAAACCCGCCGCGCAGGTGTCCATGTAGTCGCAGATAACAGCGGTGGAGGCGTGCGCTCTGTGGGCGGTGCCGAAAGCGTCATTGATGTAGACATCGCCATAAGACGCCAGGGTTTTAGCGAAAACCACCTGCTCCTCGGGGGTGCAATTTTTCCCTTCCTCCTCATTGTAGTAGCGGGTGTTTTCCAGAACCAGGATTTCGCCGGCTTTCAGATCCGCGACCATGGCGTCCACTTCGGGGCCAATGACATCCGGGGCCATCTTCACCGGCGCGTCAATCAATCCGCCCAAATAGGCGGCGACGGGCGCCAGGCTGAATTGCGGCAGCTTCTCGCCCTTGGGACGCCCCAAGTGGCTCATCAGAATCAAGCCAGCCGCCTGATTGTCCAAAATGTGCTTGATACTGGGTAAGGCGGCCCGAACGCGCGTGTCATCGGTAATCACGTGATCATCATTCAGCGGGACATTAAAATCCACCCGCATCAGCACTTTTTTCCCGTTCAATTGGACATCTTTAAGCGTTTTTTTCAACATCAGAGCGCTCCTTTACTGGCAAACTGAAATCGTGACGTTCGCTTCGATTTAAAATGCTTTGGGAAAGGGGATTCCTTTCTCCGAAAATAAAGCTATACTATAGCATGATATTGGCATCTGTAAAAATGTCGGAGCCGTTAAAACAGGGCTTGACTTGAACGTTCCGACTATCAGTTCATCATCACACGCGTGGATCCGGTCAGCGTTTCCTCCCGCGTTGGTCGCGACCGTCTTGGGGGGAGTTGTTATCGGCGCGGTCATGCCCGCGGGCGTGAAGGCACCGTCTCTTTTGTTGTTGACGGCGGGCCTCCTGCCCCTTCACGGGATTGGATTGGGCGTTTTCCTTTTGCTGGCGAGGAAGGCGCGGGGCGCGGGGCTTTGGCGGGATGTGGGGTTAAGGCGCCTGTCCCGGCGCGGGGTGATCAGCCAGTTTTTCCTGGCCGTTCCGATCGCGTTTTTTATTCTGGTCATGGGACTGCTTATGTCCCAAGTCTGTGTGATCATGTTAGATATTTTCGGATTGTCCTCCACACCTCCGGACCTATTTGATTTTATGAATCCAGGACGGCCGGTTCTGGCGGCGGCGGCTTTTTTCACTGTGATCGTGTGGGCGCCTGTTTCTGAAGAAATTTTATTCCGGTTCGGCTGTTTTGAGTTTTTACAGAGTTGGCATATCCCCGGACCGGCCCTTTGGGTGGGCGGGTTGTTCGCGCTCATTCACGGGCAGCTTTTCGCTGTGCCGACATTGTTTTTTCTCAGTTTGGTTTTACAGACCGCCCGGGTGCGGGGAAAGGGATTGTGGTTGCCCATCTTCATTCACGGATTTTTTAATTTATTCGCATCGCTGTTATTCATAGTGGAAAAAGCCGTGAACAACGGTTGATCCCCCCTTCAGTTTGGTTGTCCATGTCAGATTTCTTTTTCGCGTTAACGGTTGTCACGCCGACATTCACCATTATTTTCATTGGCATGCTGCTCCGTCATTTCGGGGTCATCAATGACGATTTTGTCAAGCGCTCCAGCACGATCGTGTTCCGGATCGCTCTGCCAGCTTTAATCATTGTGAAAATTTCCCAAACCGATTTGTCAGACATGCTGTCAGGCCTGCCCGTTGCCATCTTTGTCGTTTGGACATTGATTTTCTTCATCGGCGGCTGGATCATCGCGAGAGTGTTCATCCGGCGGTCGACCACGCGGGGGGCCTTTGTTCAAGGCGGTTTCCGCAGTAATATCGCGATTTTGGGGCTGCCAATCATTCAGGATTTTCTAGGGGAGGAGAGCCTTGTTCTAGCCATGGTTTATCTGGCGGTGGCCATGCCTCTTTACAACGTGCTGGCGGTGATTGTCCTGTCGGCGACATCGGAGGAGGACGGCGCCTTTCATCCGCTTCGCGTGGGGATGAACATTGTGAAAAACCCACTCATTATCGCCGTGCTCATCGGCATGCTTTTAAGCGGTTTTTCCATCCATTTGCCCGGCTTCGCGTTAACAACCATCACGTCCTTTTCAAGCCTCACGTTTCCCTTGGCTTTGTTGGGCATCGGGGCCTCATTGCGGGGGATTGTCAGCGGTAAAATCATCCCCGCGGCGGTCGCCGCCGCGGTGAAAACCGCTCTGTTACCCGCCTGTTGCTGTCTGACCGGTTACGCCGCTGGACTCAGGGGAGATGTCCTGGCGGTGATGTTTGTTGTTTCCGCCGCCCCGGCCGCCGTGTCCAGCTTCATCATGGCCAAGGCGATGAACTCCGACGGGGATTTGGCGGCGGGAATTGTTTTCATGTCCACCCTGATGTCACTAGGCACGTTGACATCGGGCATTTACATTTTGAGATTGATTAGCCGCGCCTGACCGCGGGCGGCGCCGTTTACCAGGATCAGGGTTGCGTCATTCCTTTTTGAGTCGTTCGAAATAGATAAAAACCTCGTCTCGCACCTCGCACCTCGTCTAGAATGCATGCGAGCACGGAAAACTGGACAAGGTGCGAGACAAAGCGCGAAATTGCGCATTTCGCAATGCTCTATCATTTCTTTTTGAAGGAGACTTTATTTGTGGGACTAAAAAAACAGCTTGGCGTTTCAGAAATATTCTGCCTCGCCACGGGGGCGATGATCAAATGATATCAGACGATTATGAATTAATTGACAGCGGCCATGGCGCCAAATTGGAACGCTTTGGTCCCGTGACGCTTGACCGCGCCTGCGGGCAGGCGATTTGGCCGCCGCGGGCGCCGCGGTCAGTCTGGCGCCAGGCGACCGCCGCCTTTGACCGTAAGGACGGCAACCGCTGGCTTCGCCGGGACCAGTTGCCGGATGCTTGGCAGGTGACCATCGAGGGGATTCATTTCCGCTTGAGCGGCACGGATTTCGGCCATTTAGGGGTGTTCCCGGAGCAACGGCGAAATTGGCGGTGGGTGACCGACATGCTGATGGCTGAACAAGCGGCGCCCGGCGCGATTCGGGTCTTGAACGTGTTCGCCTACTCCGGGGGGATGACATTGGCCGCCGCCCGGACAGGGGCGGCGGTGTGCCATGTTGACGCGTCCCGGGGCATGGTCGAATGGGCGCGGGAAAACGCGGCTCTGAACACCTTGGCGGAAGCGCCTGTTCGCTGGATTGTTGATGATGTTCACAAATTTATGGAGCGCGAAAACCGCCGGGAACGGCATTATGACGCCATCATTCTTGATCCCCCCAGTTTCGGGCGGGGAACCAAAGGGGAAATCTACAAATTAGAAACGGATCTTCCCGCCACGCTGGCCAAATGCCGGGCGTTGCTTTCCAGCTCACCGTTGTTTGTTTTGTTGTCCTGTCACACCCCGCAAGTCACCCCTCAATCACTGGCCAACATGCTGGCCGCCAGCATGCCTGAGCACGCGTCGCGCACCATAGATTTTGGCGAAATGCTGTTGGAAGGGGCGGCGGGTGTCCCGCCCGTGCCAAACGGCGCCTGGGCCTGCTGGCGGCGCGGCGATTTACCCGGGCGCGTGTCGTGAGCATGCCCGGGACATTCCGGACCTTTTTCCCGCGACACGGGCGCACCCTTGAATTGAATCGGAAATAACATGGCTGATTTAGATATTCTTTTTTGTGACAACCACCTCCTGGCGGTCAACAAACCGCCGGCGTTATTAACCCAACCCTCACCGGTCGGGGACGCGCCCAATTTGGAAGATATGGCCAAAGAGTGGATCAAACGGGAGTTCAACAAACCGGGCGCCGTCTTTCTGCACGCGGTTCACCGATTGGATCGGGACGCCAGCGGGATTGTGCTGTTCGCCCGGACCAGCAAAGCCCTCAGCCGGATGAACGCCTTGATTCGTGACCGGCAGGTCGTCAAACGCTATGAGGCGCTGGTGTCACCCACATTAACCGTGGATGAAGGCGAATTGCGGCATTGGCATCAGCACGGACACCGCGAGGCCAAGGTCACGCGGCGGAAATCTCCCGGAGCGAAAGAAGCGGTGTTAGTTCTGAAAGAGCTTCGCCGTGACGGCGACCACTCGTTGCTGGAAATCACGTTAGTGACAGGCCGATATCACCAAATACGCGCCCAGCTGGCCTTTGAGGGCATGCCCATCGTCGGGGATAAAAAATACGGTGGCCGCCCCACAGTCACAAAAGGCATTTATTTGCATCACAAGCACATGGCTTTCACTCATCCGGTGACCGGTGATCCGATTGACTTGCTAGCCGACGTGCCACCCGCCTGGAAAACAGGGCTCCAGTATCGTCCCGCTCCGCCGACCCGCGGCGGTTCCCGGAAACGAAAGCGCCGGTGATTCGTTCAAGGCCCAACGTGAGTATGTCAGTAATCAGTAAGTCAGTAATCACGTGACAAGATTCTGGTTGGAATTCCTATTTAACCGTTTTCCCTTCATGGTCTTCATGTCCTTCATGGTGTGGAATTGTCTTGGCTAAAAGCGTCTTGGCGGTGGCGATGTCCGCCCGCATTTGTTCCGCCAGGTCGGCGAGTGACGTGAACGTCCTATCCCCCCGCACCCGGTGGACAAACCGGACCGCCAGCGGTTTCCCGTAAATGGACGCGTCAAAATCAAACAAGTGAGTTTCCAGAACCCGGGTCTCATTCCCGGGTGTCACGGTCGGACTGGTGCCGACATAGGCCACGCCCGGGATCGCGGACTCCGCGGAAAAGCCGCTGACGACATCCAGGGGATGATTTAAATGGGCGATGATGGCGTAGACACCGTCCGCCGGCAGCATTTGCCCGGCGGGAATAATATTGGCGGTCGGGCAGTGAAAGAGGTCTTCGCCCATGCCTTTTCCTTCCCGGACGCGCCCGGCCAGGACATACTCGCGGCCCAGTTGCGCTGTGGCGGTGTCCAAGTCACCCGCTTGCAGCGCCTGACGAATCGCCCGGCTCCCCACCTCCACCCCGTTCAGGCACACTTCCTCCACTGGAAAGACATTAAATGTATGACGGTGTCCGGCCGCTTTCAAAAAAGCCGTATCGCCGGTTCCATCACGGCCGAACCGCCAGTCGCTGCCCACGCATAACGCCGCCAGGCACACGTCTTGATTCAACAAATAGGTGGCCAGGAACTCTTCGGGCGGCAAATCCGCGACCGTCCGGTTAAAGTCAATGACAATGGCGGCCGCCACTCCGAACTCGGCGAGAAGGTTGAGCTTTTGATTCGGAAGCGTCAACAACGGGGGGGCGTCATCAGGTGTCAGCACGGCGCGGGGGTGCGGATCAAAGGTCAGCACGACCGGGGTCGCGTCATGGTCCCCGCACCAGGACACCAGCCGTTGAATCACGTGCTGATGCCCGCGGTGAACACCATCAAAAACGCCGCACGCGACCCCCGCCCGGGAGATACCATGCCCGGCCAATTGTCTCAATGTTTTAACAGAAAGCATACCAGCCCGTCCCGCCCGCTTTCACGCCGGTGTCCCCTCGCGGTCCGCGCCCGGCCTAAAAGCGCCACGTGTTAATCCAGATAATCGTTCAGGTCCGAAAAGGGAATATAATGGCGCGTGAGATCATCACATTCCCATGTTTTAATGATGTCCATCGTATGCGCGTTCGACACCGAGAACTTTCCGCTGGCGATTCGGCGCAGTGACAGAAGATGAGCCCCGCAGCCCAGATCCCGCCCCAGGTCGTCAGCCAGCGTCCGGATATAGGTGCCTTTTGAACACGTGACTGAAAAATCAACATCGGGAAGATGATCCGTGGCAACCGCGAAGGCGTGAATCGTCACGGGCCGGGGGGACCGTTCGACTTCAAGGCCCTTCCGGGCGAGGGCGTACAGCCGTTTCCCGTTTTTTTTGATCGCCGAGACCATGGGAGGAATTTGCTCACTATCGCCCACGTATTTTGCCGCCGCTTTCAGAACCGCCGCCGCGGTGACCGCGGCCGTGGACGCGACGCGGGTGACTTCGCCGACAGCGTCCAGGCTGCTGGTCGTCACGCCCAGGCGGATGACCCCGGTATATGTTTTGTCCCCGCCCATGACCTGATTCGATAGTTTTGTGGCTTTGCCCAACAACAGAACAACCAGCCCAGTGGCGTTCGGGTCAAGCGTGCCCGCATGCCCGACTTTTTTGATTTTAAAGCGGCCGCGCACGCAGTTGACCACGTCATGACTGGTCCAGTCAACCGGTTTGTCCACCAGCAAAACACCATCACAATTAAAGGATTCGGGGAGGGTCATACACGCGTCTTAGGTTGATGAGACAGGCAGGTCCAATTCGGCGGCGACAAGCGGCAACAGGCGCTGAACAGCGCCCTCAACCGTGATATGATCCACGCTGGCGCCGGCGGCGGCGGCGTGACCGCCGCCGCCCAGTCGCCGGGCGATGCGCCCGGCGGAAATCGCCGATGACCGGCTGCGTAACGAAAAACGGACAGCGTCTTTTTCAGGTTGCAACAAACAGGCGACCTCGACCGTGTCCAGACACCGGATCACATCAATGATATTCTCGGTCTCCTGAGGATGGACACCGCAAGCCTCTAAATCCCCTTTCTCTAAAACCGTCCAGGCTAACTTGCCGTCGAAGGCGAACGTGGCCCGTCGCCAAAGAATATTCCGCAACCTTTGACAGCCCGCGGAGACTCTGAAGTGGAGCGCGTCAACAATGTCTGGATAGCGGGCGCCCGCCTCAAGGAGCATGGCGGCGGATCTAAAAGTCCGCGCGGTGGTGTTGCCAAAGCGGAATGTCCCGCAGTCAGTGACCAGTCCGAACATCAGCGCCGTCGCCGTCTCCCGGGAAAGAGGCCAATCCGCCATCCGCGCCATCCACAACAGGGCCTCGGTGGTCGATGTCGCGGAAACAACCGCGTTGATCGTTCCATAGCGTTGATTGTCAGGGTGATGATCCAGATTTAAAACGCGTGTGAACGCCTTTAAGGTGATCCCGGCGGGCAACGCGACGCGTTCCGGATTGCCGCAGTCAAGCACACACAGGGCGTCATAAGCATGGACATCGGCGATATCGGCGGTCACGTGCTCCACGGGCAAAACACGACGGTGCGCCCCCCCCGGTTCCTCGGGGAAGAAGACCGCGCAATGACAGCCAAGATCGGTCAAGAGTCCACGCAGAGACAAGACGCTGCCAACCGCGTCCCCGTCCGGACGGACGTGCGTGGTGATCAGCAACCGTTCGGCGGTGGCCAGCCAGGCGGCGGCGGCCGCGAGGTCCAATCGTTCCCGGTCGGTCAAGTCAAAATGATTCATAGCGGTCTTTTACCACACGATGTCCGCCAGCCCGCCATATCGGCGGCGACACCAACCTGATTCACATTGGCGCGGCCCGGCGGCGCGGTCATTCGTCAAGCGGGTCCCCGTCCGGCAGGCCATCGGGTCCGGCATCGGGAATATCGTCCAGCCCCAGTTCACTGAGAAGCGACAGCACATGATCGGCTTGTTCCGGATTTTGATCCACGTGGAATTTCAACACCGGGGTGTATTTCAGCTGCACATTCGCCGCCAGTTGTTTCTGCAAATGCGGCCGTTGTTTCAGCAACAGCTTGAGCGCTTCATCATGGGTGTCATGATCTCCCAGCACACTGAAATAGACTTGGGCATGACGAAGATCCGGACTGGTTTTGATCTTTGTGATCGTGACCAGTCCCTTGACATAAGGAGCGATCTCACGTTCGCAGAGCATGCTCAGCTCCCGGTGGATCAATCCGTCAACCCGTCTCATGCGTTCACTGTTCACAACTGCGCCGCCACCTTTTCGACAGAGAAAACCTCAACGGTGTCCCCCACTTCAAAGTCTTCAAAATTATCCAACCGGATACCGCATTCCTGGCCCGCCCGCATTTCTTTGACATCGTCTTTAAAATGCTTAAGGGTGTGTATGGTGCCGTTGTAAATGAGTTCATTCTGGCGGGTCACGCGGGCGCTGGCGCCCACTCGGATGCTGCCTTTCGTCACCACGCAACCACAAATCTTACCAGTTTTGTGAATCTCAAAGATTTGCTTGATTTCAGCGTTGCCCAACGGCGTTTCCCGGGTTTCCGGCTCAAGCCGGCCGCGCATGGCGCTTTCAATGTCTTCCAGCAGTTCGTAAATGATGGAATATAGCCGGACTTCCACGCCTTTTTGTTTGGCGGTTTTCTGAACGCTGGGCATAACCCGGACGTGAAAACCGACCACGACCGCGCCGGAAGCGGAGGCGAGAAGAATATCATTTTCAGTGATTTCACCGACGCTTTTATGAATGATATCCAAGCGGATTTTTTCGGATTCAATTTTATCCAGACTGTCAATGATCGCCTCCAAAGAGCCCCGCACATCGGTTTTCAAGATCATTTTCAGCGTGGCCTGCGATTCTTCCGTGATCTGGCGGAACAGGTCTTCCAGGGTCGCGCTCTGACGCGTCTCAAGTTCGCCCGTGCGACTTTCCCGCGCCCGTTGCTCGGAGATGGCTTTGGCTTCCTTTTCATTCGCGGCGCAGGAAATTGATTCACCCGCCTCCGGCACGCCTGAAAGGCCCAAAACCTTCACTGGCGTGCTCGGACCGGCGCTTTTGACGCGTTGGCCGCGCGCGTCAATAAGGGCTTTCACTTTGCCGTAAAACGGGCCGGCCAGCAGCGCGTCACCGACACGCAAGGTGCCGTCGCGCACGAGGATATTAGCGGTCGGACCCATGCCGGTCTCAAGTTGCGCCTCAATCACCAGACCTTCAGCCGGTTTTTGGGGACTGCCCTTCAGTTCCAGCATTTCGGCTTCCAACAGAATTCGTTCAAGCAACTCATCAATGCCGGTCCCGTTGATCGCCGACACCTGGACCACACCGACATCCCCTCCCCAGTCCTCAGGCTGAACATCGTTCTGCTGCAATCCCATTAACGCCTTATCCGGATTGGCGTTCGGCAAGTCAATTTTATTCATCGCCACCACAATTGGGCAATCCGCGGCCCGGGCGTGCGCGATGGCTTCCTTGGTTTGCGGCATGATCCCATCATCAGCGGCCACGACCAAGACAACAATATCCGTGGCGTTGGCGCCGCGCTGGCGCATGGCGGTGAAAGCCTCATGGCCGGGCGTGTCCAAAAAGGTGATGGTCTGTCCATGCACTTCAGCGATGCTGGCGCCGATATGTTGGGTGATCCCGCCCGCTTCGCCCAGGGCGACGCGGCTTTCGCGGATGGCGTCCAGCAAACTCGTTTTTCCATGGTCCACATGGCCGAGGAAAGCGACCACCGGCGGCCGGGCCTGCGTGCCGCCCGTGGGCTTTTTGACCGTCTTGGGCGCCGGTTTTTTCGCTGGTTCTTTTTTCTTCGCTGAGCCTTTGGCGCGCTTTTCGCGGCGTTCAGGCACAAACTCGTAGCCATGATTGGCGCAAATTTTCCCGACAATTTCGGGCTCAACCACTTGGTTGATCGCGGCGAACACATTCATCATCATCAATTCGGCGATAAGCTGGTTGGGTTTACTGCCCAGCGCGTTCGCCAAATCCCGCACAATGATCGGCGGCTTCAGGTGAATCACCTTCTTGCCGTCAGCCGTCACCTCATCCTCATCGTCGTCGTCGGTATCCTCTTCCTCGATGTCGGCCTCCGGTTCCTCAATATCCACTGGCAGGATGACGGGTGTCTTTTCCTGCCGGTCACTGATAATTTGGCCCCGTATTTTTTCGGCGTCATCGGGATCAATGCTGCTGGAATGGCTTTTGGCTTCCACGCCTTGCTCATTCAGCAGGTGAATGAGTTCTTTATTGGTCAGCCCAAGTTCCCGGCTTAATTCATGTACACGTATGCGGTCACTCATAACAGGGACCTCCTTCCGGGTTTAAGAGTTGCGATGCTGATTGGCGATCGCCAGCGCGTTGGCGGCGTCATCAGCCGTGATTCCATCAATATCTTCCAAATCCGCGACACTGGCGGAGAAAATACCCTCGGCGGACAGGAATCCGCTGGCGACCAGCTTGGCGGCCAAGTCCGCTGAAAGACCAGGCATTTGCGCCAATAATCCATCCACCGCCCGCTGCATTTTGTCAGCAAACTCCCGTTCTTGGGGACTTTCCATTTTACGGATATCAATACGCCAGCCGGTGAGTTTGGCGGCCAGCCGGGCGTTTTGCCCTTTCTTGCCGATAGCGAGGGAGAGTTGATCATCCGGGACGATCACGTGCACGGCGTGCTCTGCCTCGTCCACCTCGGCGCCCGCCAGTTTCGCCGGCTGCAAGGCGTTGCTGACAAATGTGCGGATTTCCTCATCCCAACGGATGATGTCCACTTTCTCGCCCGCCAGTTCGCGGATAACCGTTTTAACGCGGCTGCCGCGCAGACCGACACAGGCGCCGACGGGGTCGATGCCCGCCCCGTTAGCCCGTACAGCCAGTTTGGACCGATAGCCCGGTTCCCGGGAGACGGCCATAATTTCCACCACACCCTCGGCGATTTCGGTCACTTCCCGTTCAAACAGACAAGCGACAAGTTGCGGATGCGTGCGGGACAAAATCAAACTGGGACCAGATCCGTCAGGGTTGATCTTCACCAACAAACCGGTGAAATGATCCCCGGGATGATACTCCTCACCGGGAATTTTTGAATTATGCGGCAGGACGGCTTCCGCGCCGGGAACCTCGACAAACACATCACCGCGGTCCACACGGCTGACAACGCCGGACACCAGCTGAAGCAGTTCCGACTCGTATTCTTCGCACACGTGCGCTTTCTCCGCCTGGCGGAGCCGGGACATCATCGTCTGCTTGGCGTTTTGAGCGGCGATGCGGCCAAAATTCCGGGGTGTGACCTCCCATTCAATCTCCTCACCAATCGCGCAACCGGGCACTTTCGGCGCCGCGTCCTCCAGGGAAATTTCACATGAGGAGTCGACCACCCGTTCCACAACTTTGAGTTTCGCCCACGCTTGAATATCACCGGTTTTGGGGTCGATGCGGACCCGTAAATCGTTGGCGGGGCCAATAGCCCGGCGGGCGGCGGACAATAAGGATTCCTCAACTAACTCAAAGAGCGTGTCCCGGTCAATATGTCGTTCGTTCTGGAGATAGTCCAAAACGGAAAGAAGTTCGTTATTCATGTTTCCCCTGTCGTGTTAAGTTGTTGAATTGTTGAATTGTCAAACGCTTTATCATGGCTGACATGATAAGACTTTTCGCGTCGCCAAGATGATCCGCATAAAACCCTTACAACAAAAAAGTGGGGAAACCCCCACTTTGCGGAAAAAAGAAGCAGATGTTTTCAATGAGACCGGAATATAGTCACTTTTCGTGTTTTTACAAACGAAAACTGTCTCTTCCCAGCGATGAAGAACCATCGTGAAAAGCGTGAAAAGCGTGAAAAGCGTGAAAAGCGTGAAAAGCGTGAAAAGCGTGACAGCGTGACAGCGTGGAAGACGTGGAAGACGTGGAAGACGTGGAAGGCGGAGGGCAGTTCTAAGAATGGCCACAAAAAGGCACAAAAAGCCGCTAAAATGGACACCCGATTAAGTTTGGGTTTATCCTTTTTTGTGATTTTTCGTGGCAATCTCCTGACTCAAGTTTCAAGAGAGAAAGATCCAAAGCGCCTCTCTTTCGATATTCGTTATTCCCTGTTCATCTGTTCATCATTCCCAAGTTTCAGGAAAG
>JAVVEH010000022.1:0-9038 GCA_032251435.1 Lentisphaeria bacterium
ACGTCTTTCACGTCTTTCACGTCTTTCACGTCTTTCACGTCTTTCACGTCTTTCAACGCCTTCTACGCCTTCTACGCCTTTCCCCCCTCCCACTGCTGCTGGAATTTTTGGAGACCACACACGCTGATATGAGAGTCCAGGGGGTAGACAGTGTCGACGGGTGTTACAATCCACAGGCGGTCCAGCCCCAGGCATTTAATGGCCGAGCGCATGGATACCGTGACGGTGGGAGCTTCACTATACTTAAATTCGATACCGTGCCGTTTGCCCTGATGAAACAGCAGGAGATCCACTTCCGGTCCGCTGTGTGTTGACCAGAAGTAAGGGGCCGTTGTTTCGGTAATGGCAATGACCTGCTCCAGGGCAAAACCTTCCCAGGATGCCCCGACTCTGGGATGGCCATTAAGCTGGTCGTAGTCCTGTAACATAAGAAGGCTGTGCAGTAAACCCGTGTCCCGGAAATAAATTTTGGGTGCTTTTACCTGGCGTTTCTTCAAATTCTCATGCCAGGGCTGCAGTTGACGAATCATATAACTCTCCGATAGAATATCCAGATAGCTCCGGATGGTCTTGTCACTTTGCCCAAGAGACCGTGAGAGTTCGGAGGCATTCCAGGTTTGCCCGTGATAGTGAGCGAGCATCGTCCAGAACCGGCGCATCTGGGGAGCCGGGATGCGAATGCCTAGCTGAGGCAGATCCTGCTGTAGAAATGTGCGTATGAAACTCTCCCGCCACACACAGCTGTCCTCGTCTGAAGCAGCTAGAAACGATCGGGGAAAGCTGCCGCGAACCCAGAGCTCAGACATGTGGCCAACCCCGGTTTCGGAAAGTAAAAATCCCGACAGATCGACAAATTCTACACGTCCCGCCAGTGATTCGGACGCATTGCTCATTAATTGGGGAGAAGCACTGCCGAGTATGAGAAACCGGGTATCCGTGTCCGGGCGATCCGCCAGAACCCGCAGGACAGGAAACAGCGATGGAGCCAGCTGTATTTCGTCGATGATGACTAATCCAGAACAGGTTCGCAGGGTCAATTCGGGGTTCTGAAGCCGCTGCATATCCCGTGGGGACTCCAAATCAAAAAAGGTTGACGAAAATTCTTCGGCCAGGCTGCGGGCCAGGGTTGTTTTGCCACATTGCCGAGGCCCGAGCAAAGCGGTTATGGGTGAGCGGTTGATGGCCGCCCGGAGTTTTTGTCGGTATGACGGACGATCCAACATAGAGACCTCCACAAGCAAAAAATTGAAAATTCGGATACGTACTCCGAGTTTTCGTAAAATAGTTGTTGGTTCTTAAAAATCAATGGACTTGGGGAGATCCTGTCAAGGAAGCTATGAATAGTGGAGTGGAGCCGATTTTGCGAAGTCCGCAAAAAAGCTCTGCTGGAACAAGAGGTGCCCTTAAACTGGATTCCGCAGTCCCCTGCGGTAATAAGAGCCGCAGGGACTGCGGAATCCAGAAAGCAAAAAAGCCCCGCCCGGATTTCCCGGACGGGGCGATCACATTTAATTCTCCGCGTTCTCCGCGCCTCCGCGGGAGACTCGCATTTACCGCCGACGGCGGCGGAAGGTCACGCCCATCAGACCAAGACCGGCCAGGATGATTGTGGACGGCTCGGGGATGTATTCGATACCGGTCAGAGTAATCGCGCTGCCAGTATCGGCGAAAGTCGCGCCTTGGATAAGCCATTTGCTGCCAATCCCACCGTAGGTGACGCTGAGGTCACTGGCAAGGCCGTCTGTGGTCAGGCCGCCGTCATAGGTGAACAGCGTGAAGACCTGGCTGGACGAGAAGTAAGCACCGCTAAGGGGGGTGATGTCAATGACGACATCGCCGGAGATGTCGAGAACGCCGTTGCCGAGAGCCGTGGTAACAACGACCAGGTCGTTGCTTGTGGCATCGACTTCCCATTCGTAGTTACCGGACAGTGTCAGGTCGCCAACAGTAATGGTGTCGATGCTGTTACCGGGAGCGAGCGTCCCGGCATTAACCGTTACGTTGCTCAGGGCACCCGCTCCCATCAAGGTGCCGCCGCTGAGGATGGTTGTCGCCCCGCCCAGAGCGCCGTTGACAACCAGAGTGCCGGAAGCGTTCGTGGCGCCGCTGAACGCGCTGTTATCCGAGGAGACCGTCGCCGTGCCGCTGGACAGCGTCAGAGTTCCGCTGCCGGAAAGAGTCGGGATCGTGGCGCTACCCGTGTATTCGAGTTCACCGGTCGCACCGATGGCCACACCACCCGTGCCCAGATGGCCGTCACCGCCGGCCAGCACTTTTCCGGCGGAGATGGTGGTGCCGCCGGAGTAATCGTTGGTGCCGGTCAGAGTCAATGTGCCTGCGCCGGCTTTGGCCAGACTGCCGGCTCCGGTGATGTTGGCGCCGACGGTCTGAGAGCCGGCCACATTGAAAGACAGAACGCCGCTGTTGCTGACATCGCCGCCGCCGAGGGTGCCGTCAGTGGTGCCGTCGCCGAGCTGTAGCGTCCCGGCGGAGACGGATGTGCCGCCCGTGTAGGTGTTGGTGCCGGTCAGAACAAGCGTGCCGGTGCCGGATTTGGTCAATCCGCTGGTGCCGCCAAGAGGCGCGCTGATTTTGGCGCTCAGTCCGTCACCGACGATGATACCACCGTTCAGAACGGTTAGATCATACAAACCACCACCATCCTGAGCAATATCATACCCGTTGGCGGTAAAGTTCACGGAAAAGGCGCTGACATCGGCGCCCAGTGTGACAGTTCCCGCACCCGTGGCGCCGAAAACCGCTCCGTCGTTTTGACTCCAGGCGGATCCGCCGCCCCAGTTCAGGTCGGCCAAGTTCCAGATGCCGGTTGCGGCCCCATCATCCCATGCGATAGCGGGGATGGCATCCATGTCGACGTGGAAAATGCGTTCTCTTCCAGTGGTGGCAGAAAGAGTAGAGGGATCGCCATCTGTCCTTTCGTAGTAAAAGCCGTTAGGGATATCGTTTGAACTGTTAATCCTCATATAGGGAATACCGTTGCTCCAACTTCCTCCACTGGTATGCTCAACGTCAACACCGTAAAGCGTGTTTGCTGAAAGCAGGACGGGGGTCGCCAAGGTCCAGGTGAACCAGTCACCGGCGGACCATGCGGTGTTGGTCGAGAAGGTGTCGGTGGCAAGAGTCGTTGTGTTTGCGCCATCTATACCAACCACACGAAGAGAGTAATTACGGGTACTTGCGGGAGTCCCGCTGCCGCTGGCCTGTGTTGAATAAGCGTTCAATTTATAGCCGGCGGCGCTGCCCGTTGTGAAGGACTGACCTGGATTCGGAGTGTCCGTCCAAAATTTGAACGTAGCAGTATCCGTCCAAATCAGATTGCCAATGTCTCCGCCATCAACCGTCGGAGTGGTCCCACTAATGGTGAGTGTCCCGGCTAATGCAGAGACGGCAGCAAACAGAAAAGCAACAACGAACAGTGTGGTTAATTTCCGGGTAATAGATGTGGTCTTCATACTGGTCTCCTTTGGGTGGCTCGCGGCGGTGCCGCGGGTTGAAGCGATGGTCTGCTGGCTATGGGGTTGGTTTATTGAACACATATCCGGTCTCCTGGGGTTGGTTTTTCGGCTTCGAAACACGTGGGGTTAAAAAACACATATTTTTCCGGCCATAAAACATTTTCATTAACCAAAAGATACTCCTTTCGGGGCGAAAATGCCAAATTTAAATATTTTAAAATGCGGAAATTTTTATTTGAATTCGCGCCAAAATGCGTTTTTTGCCTATTTTGGCCGATAAAAAGGCTGAGGGGGGTGAGGGATGAGGGATGAAAGCGGAGGGATGAAGAATAAAGGCGGAGAGCGTTATTTACTTCGGGGCTTGGTCAGCATGCTGACGACGGTAGGCGCCGGGGGTCAAGCCAAAGGTTTTTTTAAAGCAGGTTTGCAGGTAACTGGCGGACGAAAAGCCGGTTTTTCCAGCAATTTTTTCCACGGGCAGCGAGGTGCCCCGCAACAGTTCCCGGCAGATTTCCAGACGTCGTCGCCGCAATTCCTCGGCGACATTGCGGCTCAGGTGTTTGTTGAACAGGCGCTCCAGTGATCGCCGGGAAGCGCCGATACTGGCCACTATTGTGTCCACCCGAACAGTCGGATCATCATAGCGCTCCCAGATAAAGGCGAGCGCTTTTCTCAACAGCGGATGATTCACGGCGACCAGGTTGGTGCTCTGTCGTTCGACAACCCCTTTGGGAGGCACAAACACTGGTTGATACGGCCCCGGTTTTCCATCGATCAGCTCTTTAAGCATACAGATGCTTTGGTGGCCAATCTCTTTGTTATTGGTGGCTATCGATGACAGAGTCACGGGTGCCGCCCGGCAGGTGAAGCGATTGTTGCCGTACCCCAAAATCGCGATGTCTTCGGGGACGCTCAAACCCGCTTCGACGCACCACTCACAGATATTCGCCGCCATGCCATCCGAATAAACAAAAAGACCCAGCGGTTTGGGGAGTCTGGACAACCACGCTGTGATTTGCGTCTGGTAGCGCTGCCATTTTTCCTGATATTTTTTTGCATTCAGTCTGTCGTCCGTATTTTTCAGCCGGAGCCAATGGCACTTGCACCCCCGGGTAGCCGCCCGCTCTTTCAAGCCCAGGTAAAGGTGCTTCCCATGACTCCAGGGGATGTGCCCGATGTAGCCCAGGTGTTTAAATTCACGGTCGGCAAAGTAGTCCGCCGCCAAGTTCCCCGCCGCTTTAAGGTCCGGCAGAATCGCTGGTAGCTGGATGTCCAGTGGGTGCGGAAGATTGCCCATTCGGACGACAGGAATGGTCAAGGCGCAAAGCTGGCTGGCAAGCTCTGAATCCGGCAAATCCGTGATGATCGCCCCGATCAGATTGCTGACGGCGGGGATGATCCCATACGTCATATCCATTTCCCGTAAGTGCCAGCCATAGACATCGGCCTGTTCAATGACACCTTCCAGAAACAGGTCGTTTTTATGCCGTATGAGACGGGTTAAAACCGTCGGCGGTGGATTGGCGAAAAGTCTTTCGGGCATGCGGCACTCTTTGGATGGAATTTTATACCGGCTTGAACAAGCTATTAGTATATCGCATAATCAGCAAAAGCGTAGCATCCTCACGGGGTAAAGTTATTTCACACGCATTCTTTGTTACTTTTTGAACCACTAATGTACACTAATGAACACTAATTTTGGGATGATAAGGATAGCCACGAAAAGTCACAAAGATACGCGGAAAAAAGATGTATGTCCTCTCTTTTCTCCGCGTCTCCGCGCCTTTGCGGGATACGTTTTTAGGGAAGTCGCATACGAATGCTGCTGGCCACCTGCTTCGCGATCAGCCGGGTGCCCGCGTCTGAAAAGTGAACATCTCCCGGGCAGGTGAACAGGGACGGATCAAAGGCCGCGGTCAACGCATGCAGATCATTGACAGGTATGCCATGCCGCCGCATGATGTCGGCCGCGACCTCATTATACCGTCTGTCATCCCCCTGAAACCGGCCCGCCTCATTCGGTGGCACGAAGGTGGTGCTGGCCCAGATCAGCTTGGGAGCGCGGGCGGATAACCGCCGGACGAGCTGGTCCAGGTTGTCGGCGTATTCCTCAATGGGCACGGAGACCGGGCCGTTAATCTTGTCCCGATTGCCATACACAGTTGACGACGGATGCCGATGGCAGAGATCGTGCAATCCCCAATTGAAATGGATCAGATCCCAGTCCGTTTCCCCGAGCCAGTCATCGAGTTTGTCGAGTCCGCATCGGGTGTCGCCGCAGTTGTCAGGCGCCCGGCGGACATTGCAGACATCCCGCAGCAGTTCCATGACCGGTTCGGTGTAGCCGCAGGAGATCGAATCACCGACGAGGAGGACCATGGGCAGGTCGTCCCGTACTGTCTGCGGTGTCCGCAACCCGAGTTTGTCTTTCTCAGGTGTGAAAAATTCTTTCATTGATCATTTCCGAAAATTAAGGTTTAAGCACTTTAACCGCGAATTTTTCTAAAGTCACGGGGCCGCTGAGGGTTTCTCCGCTCAGCAGATCCGTGTATTCCCGGTCGAGCGTGATCTGCACGCTTTCACGGTTGTAGTTCTGGAGGAACACATAGTCGGTCTGCCCATCGGTCCGTTTCTGGGCGGTCACACCGGGAGGCAACTCACATCCGATGACTGGCTGTATCTCCAGCTCCGCCACCAGTTTTTTGTATAGATCTGCCAGGAAAGTGTCGCCTGTCCGGGCGGCGATATAGTAGGCTTCGCCTTTGCCGTAATGATTGACAGTCAAGGCTGGCGAGCCGGCGAAATACTGATCAGTGAACGTGGCCAGGACGTCCGCCCCTTCCGCATGAATGACCGAGCAGGTGTCGACGGCCTTGTAGCCGCCGCTGAGTCCCAGCGGGTTGCCATCACTCATGGTTATGCCCACTGACTCATGGGGATAATAGCTCTGGCTTTCCTCCTCCCAGACACCGAACACTTCACGTAAGCCGTCGCCGGGAATGCCGCCGAGATAGCAGAGGTCGGATTCATCCACCACCGCGCTCCAGTAGGTCATGACGGCGGTTCCGCCTTGGGCCACATACTGTTTCACTTTTTCCGCAAATCCGGGACGAATCATGTAGGCCATTGGAATGACGACCAGCTTGTAGGCAGCCAAATCATCAAGTTGATCAATGACATCGATGGGCACACCCGCTTCCCAGAAGGGGCGGTAATGGGCGTCACACTCCTCCCGGTATTTGCAGTTTTCTCCAAGATACACCCGGGCGCCCTCTTTGATAGCCCACTCATTTTCCCAGTCTTGGATCAGGGCGACTTCCGGTTGGACACTGGCGCCGACCACCTCGTCCAGTTTGGCGAGCGCCGCGCCGACATCTGCGACTTCTCTGAATTCACGGGTGTTTTCGCTTCCTTCATGGTCAACGACCGCGCCATGGAATTTTTCCATACTGCCCCGGCTTTTGCGCCACTGAAAATATTGAACCGTATCCGAGCCGTGGGCGATGGCCTGTAGACTGGAGAGTAGATGCATCCCCGGTTCCTTGCGCTTCTTGACCCGCCCGCGGGTGGGAATGCTGGGCACACTTTCCATCAGCATGAACGGTTTACCACCCTTCATGGCCCGGCACTGATCATGCATGCGGGCTGTCCGCACCGCTTCCCCGAGTTCATCCTCATGTTCATGCCAGTTGGGATAGGAGTCCCAGGACACCACATCCAGGGCCCGGGCGAAGGCGGCGCAGTCGACCGTGTCATGTCCCGGCATGAGATTGGTGGTAATGGGAATCTCCGGGGTGATTTCGCGCAACGGAGCGGTTTCAGTTTTAAAGAAATCAATGGTCTGACAGGTTTTGAACCGCCGCCAGTCCAGCATTAATCCATGCACGCTGCCGTCGACCGGCTGAACGTAATCAAAGTCCGGATAGGTGTGGGCCCAGAACCCCGCCCAATAGGCATGGTTCAGCTTGTCAATATCATTGTCGTAGCGCTCCCGAAGCCATTCCTGGAACCAGGCTATGCACAGAGGACACTGGCAGTTGCCGCTGTTGTATTCATTTGACGCATGCCAGACCAGCAGGGCAGGGTGATCCTTGTACCGTTCAGCAAGTTTGGTGTTGATGATCTGTGCCTTTTCCCGATAGACGGGAGACGACTGGCAGTGGTTATGACGGCTCTTTTGCGGATCCCGCACGCCCTCTGGAGTCATGCGGCGGATTTCCGGATATTTCCGGCTCATCCAGGCCGGCTTGGCTCCGCTGGGAGTGGCCAGCACGGCATAGGCGTTGTCAGCCGCCAGTTTGTCCATGATGGTGTCCAGCCAGCCAAACTCAAATTTTCCTTCTTCGGGTTCCAGGGCGGCCCAGGCGAAGATGCCGATCGACATGGCGTTGCAACCGGACAGTTTCATTAACCGCATGTCCTCATCCCAGATTTCCGGGGTGCGGATCCACTGGTCAGGGTTGTAGTCACCGCCGTGCAGCATGTGGGCGCATTTGGGGTTTACGGGGGGGTATTTCATTGTTTTTCTCCAATCTTTTTGTTACTCGGGGGCAGGGGCTGCCCCCGACACCGGTTCCGTTCCGGGGCCAGCCCCTGATCCCGGATTTCCAGCCCCTGGTTCCGGGGCAACCACTCTTGCCGCCCATTCGTTGAGTTTCAGACATTGTTCACGGGTTATTGTTTGCTTTCCGCGATGAAACGGAAATGGCGCCAGCATGAGCAGGTTGCCCTTCGCGCAGGCGTCAAAATACCGCCCAGGCGGTTTGTAGGCTTTGGGAAGACCATCTGTCAACATGACGATGAGAGGGAAGCCCGTGTCCAAAGCCGCATGGGCGATGTCTTTTTCCCCCGGGCTGATACAGGGAGAGACCAGCACCGTTCCATGCTCGGCCGCGGCCAGCAACTCCGCTTTGTTTTCCGCCAGAGCCTCCGGTGAGACGCTCCGGGAAATCCGCACCTGCCGCATGACAGGGCGTTGCAGGAGGAAAAGGTTGCCAATGCCAGGACACCGCCATCCCGGGGCCACTTCCAAGTCGCGGACAACGGTAAAAAGATCCGGGTTCGCCTGTTTGACCGCCAACCGTCGGGGATTGTCGGCAATGTAGTTCACCATGGCTTGTAATTGCCCGCGATGGAGTAGAATGGTGTCTTGGAAACCCTCTTCCCAAAGGGTGGGGGGTCCGGGAGCTGGGGCTGGCAATCCGGGGGCAGGGGCTGCCCCCGGAACCGGACCGGCTGCCCCCGGAACCGGACCGGCTGCCCCTGGTCCCGGATTCGAAAGCAATCCTTGCTTCCGGCATTCCTGGGTGCTGACGCGCTTAAAAGCTTTTATGATATGGCCCATGGGGCGTTTAAGACGCTCTTTCACCCATAAAATGCCGTGGAAGTGATCCGGCATCACGACGCACTCACAGGCTTTCACACCGGGGTAAATTGAAGAGGTGCGTGTCCAAACATCCTGAACGACCGTACCTATAGGGGAGAGTTCGGGAGCAGGGGCTGCTCCCGACACCGAACCGGCAGGGGCTGCTCCCGACACCGGTTCCGTTCCGGGGCCAGCCC
>JAVVEH010000022.1:9138-24682 GCA_032251435.1 Lentisphaeria bacterium
CTGGTCCCGGATTTCCAGCCCCTGGTCCCGGATTTCCAGCCCCTGGTCCCGGATTTCCAGCCCCTGGTCCCGGATTCAGGCTGCTGAGGCAGTTTCGCCTGGGCTCGGTCACGACTGTTATCATGTAGAACGACGGGGCGCAATAGTCGTGCTCCCAGCATCGTTGTTTCATCCCAGTGGAGGTGGTCATGTTCTCACATCCAAATCCCAGGCGGTCAAGCGGGCGAGCATGGCGGCGCGGCGGTCAGCGACAGCCGGATCTTCCGCACGGTTGTTGAGTTCATAGGGATCGTCGTCCAAGCAGGTCATCAAGGTTGGCGCCAGCCCATCGTCCTGGCGTTCGGCGGCCAGTTTCCAGCCATCCTTGACCATCATGCACCAGTCGCCGCGCTCGGAAAAGACTTCTTCACAGAGCTGTTCGCTTTCTCCGCGCAGGAACGGGGCGACGCTCTGTCCATCGACCGATGTCACGGGGTCAATGCCTGCCAGGTCCAGGCAGGTCGGCATCATATCGATACCGGAGACCAGTCCGTCGGTGATCCGTCCGCCGGGTTGACCGGGAGCATATATAATCAGCGGGATGCCCGCGGACTCCTCGTGGGGGAGGCACTTGTTTTTGAGTCCGTGACTGCCTTGCATGTCGCCGTGATCGGAGGTGAAGACAATCATGGTGTCATCGGCCACCCCGAGGCGGTCGAGCGTTTCGATGAGGCGTCCCACATTGGCGTCGATCTGTGTACACATGGCGTTGTAAAGCCGGATATATTCATCGAGATTATTGCCATAGCGCTGGAAATCCGGGTCATTTTCCACGGGCCGGGGGCTCAACGGTGACCAGGTCCAGGTAAACGGATCCACATCCTGGCAGTTGGGGCGGCGGATGATTTTCCGTCCGGCGTACATGGCCTCGTATTCGGGGGCGGGTTGCTCCGGATAGTGGGGGGCCTGATAGGACATCATCAGCATAAAAGGTTTGTCCTGAGCCGTCAGTGTTTCCAGTTCCGACATGGCGATATCGGTGGTCACATCCGTGCGGTGATAGTCGTAGCGATGTTCCCGGTCCTGTTCATCGTAGAAACAGACATCCCTGTAGAAGCCATTGTAGCACTGATAGCCTTTGAATCGTTGAAACCCGCCGCGCAATTCTTTCCGGATGGGGCCATTTCCGTTGCCACCGAGATGCCACTTGCCCACCCATGACGTTTGATAGCCCGCGGCGTTAAAGGCGTCAGCGAACGTGGTCGTTCCGACCGGCAAGGGCATGCCGTTATGTTTGACACCGCAGCGGCTGGTGTACTGGCCGGTCATCAACGATCCGCGAAACGGGCCGCAGACCGGATCATTCGAGTAGCAACGGCGAAAAAGCACGCCTTTTGCCCCCAGCCGGTCCAAATTAGGGGTTTCCACATTGGGGTTATTCATGCAGCCAAGCGCGTAGCGGTTTTGTTGATCCGTGAAAATAAAGAGAAGATTCATCATACCCTTCTTATTTTTCCTTTTCCGGGTTTCCGAGTTTATACAGCACCAAATCGCTGTTTTCCGGCAGGGGTTCCTGACGGGGCCGGTCGCGATTGGGGCCCAGAGTCTCCCAGCGCAAGACATAGTGGACGGACGGATCCGGTGACCGGCCGGTGTCTCCACGCAACTTGACCCGCATCCCCGGGAATTTGGATTGGACTTTCGTTAACGCCGCCGGATACTTCGGTGGTTGTTTCGTCTCCGGTTCGACACCGATACGAGTGAAGGTCTCTTCGTCAAACACGAGCAGACCGTGACCTTCTTGCCAGTGGCGGAACGGCAAGGCAAGCGTTCCTTCGCCGTGCTGTTTGACCGTTCCCAACCCAATGGATGTCCCATACGTGCTGGGTCCGGATCCGCCGCCCTTGAAGATGTGGCGGCCTTCCCAGTCCGACACGGGTTTGACCATCCAGGCGCCATCCTCGAAACGGGCGGCATAAGCCTGCGTATTACCCGCTTGATCATGCTTATGGTAGCTCACCACCACCCGGTTTTGGCTGTCAAAACCGAACCGGTGGACGGTGTTGATGATGCCTCCGTTGACAGGAACCGGATCGATAATGGTGCCGGGACTTTCAAGGGTGATGGGCAGTTTTAGCGGTTCCCCGGCCGCGTTTTCCCAGTGAAGAAAATCCCGGCTCCGGGCGTAAGACACGTCATGGTTTGTCGAGGCGTCATTGGTTTCACGCCACATCCAGAGCAGGTGGTACCAGCCATCGGGGCCAAGCTTCGGTCCCCTTTGATAAGCGTTCCGCTTGCCCTGTCCCGAAATCAGTGACGGATTGAAAAGACGACTCCAGGTTCGTGTTTTCGTATCATAAACATTATACATTTCCACGCCATTTCCACTCCAACCATCCCGGTAATGAAAGAGAAGGTTCCCGTTGGGACCAGTCATGAAGTGGGGATAAGTGCAGCGGGTCTCATTTTTCCCAACCATGGACTTAACTTGAATGAGCGTGGTAATGTCATGGGGCTTTTCCGTCCGGAAGTAGAGCAAAGGATCCACGTGCATATTGCCGCTAAGATGAATGTGCCCCTCCTTGTCAATGACCATGGTGATGGAGTTGTGGCTGTCCCATCCCTGGATTGTGCTGGTCAGCTTTCCCCGATTGGGAGGATTTGGAGATTCGGACGGAAGGATCATCTGAGTGAAGGAATCGTCGGACAGATCCCGTTGGCCGACGACCATCCGGCGGTCGGCATTGTAATAGGCGACGTATTGCCGGTTTTCATGGGTGAGCAGACAGAAGCCGACGCTGACCGCCGACCAGATTTTGCCTAACACAACGCGCTCTTCGATCACCGGTTCTGTCAATATAGTCACATCTGGATCCATATCCTTTTTTTCCCCTTCCCACGCATGTATTGTGGCAGTACAAACGATTAGTGGCAGAAGAACCCCAAAAACGGTTCCTTTGTAGCATTTAGTCATTATTATTCCTCTTTTAGGTCTTCGGCACAATAGCGGCGTGTTCGCGAAGGAGTTTTCTTATATCGGTCATCGGTAAATCTTCGGGATCGCGGTTGGCGCGGGCGCTCAGCGCGGCCATGGCCCCGGCCGCCTGTCCCATGGCCATACAACTGGCCTGCACGCGCAACGCGGAGTTCGCCAGACGATCACTGGACACGCAACGGCCGGCCACCAGCAGATTGCGGCTGCCGACGGGCAGCAGCGCTCCGCGGGGAACCGACGGCACCGTCCCCTCGGCAAGCGGTTCTTTGCCAAGTCCGTCACCGGTGGATTGGTGCAGATCGATGGGGTAGAAGGCGTGGCAGACCGCGTCATCCCACGGACGACCGGATGTGTAATCCTCGACCGTTATCGTGGCTTTTCCCTTGATCGTGGCCGTTTCGCGTACCCCGCATTCCGAACAGACATGATCGATCACCAGATTTTCAAGTCCCGGTTGTTTCCTCAAGAAGCGAGTCAGACGCAGCAGGCCTTTGCGCGCCTCCAGTTCCAATTCGCTTTTTCCCCGGCTGTCCCGCGCGTTGATGTGACGCACGTGACTGGCGTTCGCCCCACCGCTTTTCAGCCATTGCCCGACATTTGGGGAGACCGTGTTCCATCCGGCATCCGTGCAGGACATTCGTCCGGCCTCGACTTCCACCGCCATGGCGGCGTTAATGGCGGCGATATCGAGGTCTCCCACGTTGTAGCCGCTGGCATGACACGAAAGGGTGGCGGGCTGGGTTTCTTCGGGAATATTCAAGTCAAAACCGGCCAGGGAGACGGCGTTGGCGTCGCCGGTGGCATCAATCAGTACGCGGGTCGTGTGTTTAATCAGTCCGTCCTTGGCGCACAGAGTCACCGTCCAGCCCGTGCCCCCTTTTGCCGGTTGAATGATCGCGGGCATCGTATGAAAAAGGGGCGTGACCCCGGCATCGACGACGGCCTCGTCGCACAGCGCGGCGTAAACGAAGGCGTTGACGCGCACCTGAAGTCGACTGTGGTGGCTTCGGTCAAAGTCGGTGAAATCCGGCAGCGTGCCTCCGATTTCATCAACCGCACGCGTCACCAGTTCCCAGCCGATGCCAGCGATGACCTGGTGTCCCCAGGCGTGAAAAAGCCCGGGAAAGTTGACACCCCCGTTGATTGTGGTGCCGCCCAGCATGCCGGTCTTCTCGACCAGCAGCGTTTTCGCTCCGGCGCGGCCAGCCTGAATGGCGGCGACAACTCCGGCGGTTCCCCCGCCGATAACAACAACATCGTAATCGTAAACCATTGTGACAAGTCTCTTAGTAATCATCCAGCATCCGTGGATCCACGGAGGGCATGGTGTCAAGTTTCCAGATGTCGACCGGCACATCATTCCGCTGAGTCGCGCCGGGCGTGCTTCGACCGTCGGCGATGAGTTTCTTGAGCAGGGAAAGCATTGCCTTCACGCGGGTCGGTTCTTGTTTGTGAAGGTTGGTGGTTTCGCCAGGATCATTTCGCATATCGTAAAGCTGAACGAGGGGCAGTCCTTCCTCCGCGGCATGTTTGTCGGGAAGCGTCCAGCCACCGGAACCGGGACAGAGAACCAGCTTCCAGCGTTTGTCACGGATGGCGAATTTGCCGTTGATGGAATGATGGACGATATGGTCACGAACCGGAGCGCCGGGGTTCTTGAAGAGCGGCAGCAAACTGGCGCTGTCCTCACCGGCGCTGTCCGGCAACCTGTCTTCGACAATCTCCGCGCAGGTCGCCATCAAGTCGGAGAGACAGACGAGTTCACCGCATTCGCCGCCGGGTTCAATGACCCCCGGCCAGCGGGCGACGCAGGGAACGCGGTGGCCGCCATCCCAGGCGTCAGATTTGTAGCCACGGAAGGGGCCGCTCGGAAAATGCCCCTGCGGTTCCATCGCCGACTCGCAATGCCCGTGACTGACTTCCTTCACCCCAACGTAATGAGCGCACCCATTGTCGCTGGCGAAGATGACCAGGGTGTTATCCGCGAGGCCATTCTCTTCGAGACTCTGGAGAACTTGCCCAAACACGTGGTCTGTCTCGATGACCAGGTCGGCGTAGAGATTGTTCAGGCCGCTGCTGCCAATGAATCGTTTATTCACGGCAAGAGGTGTGTGCGGGGATGTCATCGGCAAATAGAGGAAGAAGGGCTCATCGGCCTCGGCGCGGTCTTTGATGTAGGCATCGGCTTTTTTCGCCCAGGTCGGCAGAAGTTGTTCGAAGTGCCAGTAGGGCATCGCCGGTCCGGTGATGCTCGCTTGATTATCGCCGCACAGACGTGATGGCAGCCACTCTGAGGGGATTCCCACGGGACGATCATTTTCGATAAAGCAGTAGGGGGGCCAATTGGGCACATCGACCCCAAAATAGTAGTCGAATCCACGTGCGGTCGGGCCGCCTTTTGTTGGCCGAGAAAAGGCTTCCTCCCACCGGTCCCGTTCCTCGGCTGTCGCTTCCCTGTCCGGGGGAAGGGTCGCGTCATGTTGACCGTAACTGGCCGCCGCTCGGAAGACACCGTCCTGGATGTCGAAATCCCAGCTCTGCCCCAGGTGCCATTTACCAATGCAGCCGGTATGGTAGCCGTGTTGTTTGAGGAATCCGGGGACCGTCAGCCGGTCCTCCGCGATCAGGGCATCCCCATAAACCCCGACAATTCCCTTCTGTAGTGTCGACCGCCAATTGTAGCGCCCGGTCAGCACACTGTAGCGCGACGGCGAGCAGACAGCCGAGCTGGCGTGCGCGTCGGTGAATATCATGCCTTCGACCGCCAGCCGGTCGATATTGGGCGTTTTAATTTTGCCGTCGGGATTGAGGCAGGACGCGTCGCCATAGCCCATGTCATCGACGAAGAAAAAGACGATGTTTGGTTTCATAAACTACATTTCCGCCTCAGTCAGCCAGTGGAGTTGCGGCCAGTGTTTGGCGCCGGTGTTGGGCTGGGGCTCGCCGGGTGTGCTTCTGCCGTTTTTGACATAAGTCGTCAGCAGCGCTTTAAGTTCCGCGACGATGTCCGGATGCTGGTCTTGGACATTTGTTTGTTCCCCGATATCTTTCGAAAGATCATAGAGCTGGATGGCCGGCAGTCCCTCGGTTTCTTCCGGATGATTGGGCCGCGGCACGCTCCAGCCCCCGGAGTCGGGACACATTTCCAATTTCCATGTGCCCTTGCGGATTGAGAATGAACCATTAATTGAGTGATGAACAGTCGCCTCGCGGACGGGGTTTTTCGCCATGCCATTCCATATTGACAGGTTACTGACGCTATCTTCAGCGGCCGTATCCGGCAGTTTGCAGCCGGTGATCTCCGCCATGGTGGCGGTCAAATCGGTCAGGCAGAAGGTCTGACCGTTTTGGCTTCCCGCCTTAATTTCCCGTGGCCAGCGGATGATGAAAGGAATGCGATGCCCGCCTTCAAAAATATCGGCTTTATGGCCGCGGAAGACATAGCTTGGATTGTGCCCGCAAGCGGCTAGTTCCTCAAAATCGGCCATGGGGGAACAGCCATTGTCGGCGGTGAAAATCACGATGGTATTGTCCGTCAGTCCGTTTTTATCCAAAGCGGCCATCACCCGGCCCACGGTATCATCCACCTGGAGGCAGAAATCACCGTATTCGTTCGTTCCTGATTTGCCCTGAAACTCTTCTGTCGGCAGAATCGGGGTATGGGGCGCGGGCATTGGAAAATAGATAAAGAAGGGGGTGTCACCTTGAGCGTAGTCATCAATGAGGCATTCAACTTTTCCGGTCAGTTTCGGCAGAACTTCCCGCGGATCAAAATCGTCTCCGATAAATCCTTTCCGCATATATTTTTTGCCACCGACAAAATCAAAATACTTAAAAGATGTGGTCGTCGGCCGGTCATTTTCGATGTAGACGTAG
This sequence comes from Lentisphaeria bacterium, assembly GCA_032251435.1. Lineage (GTDB taxonomy): Bacteria > Verrucomicrobiota > Lentisphaeria > Oligosphaerales > MVZH01 > JAVVEH01. The sequence goes on from JAVVEH010000022.1 coordinate 15,989, forward strand.
GGCGGCATATCCAGCGACGCGCTGATGCCGAAATAATAATCGAAGCCGTGGTTGATGGGGCCGTCGGTAATGGGAGCGGAAAAATCGACCTGTTCCTCATCCTGATAGGTGGAGGCGACACCACCGTCTTTGAGCCGCCATTCCAATCCCAAATGCCATTTGCCGACACAGGCGGTGCGGTAGCCCCTGCCACGCAGCATGGAGGCGACCGTCAAGCGTCCTTTTTCCAGAATGGGTTGCGAATACCCACCGGTGACACCCTGTTTCAGAGTGGACCGCCAGTTATAGCGACCGGTCAAGACACTATAGCGGGAGGGGGTGCAGACGGCCGAACTGGAATGGGCGTCGGTGCAGCGCATGCCACCTTCGGCCAGGCGATCCAGGTTTTTTGTTTTGAAAGCCGCGTTTTCGTTCAGGCAGGAGACATCCCCGTAGCCCATGTCATCGGCGAAAATATAGACCAAATTTGGCTGTTTATTCATGTGTTAACTCATTCTAAGTGATTGTCCGATTGTTTCAATCCCACCAGCTTTTTGGGAACTCATCTGTTAGTCCCCATAAACCCATGTTGAAATTTTTAAACCCGACTTTCAGGGCCGGGCTTTCGGGTTTGACCCGGAAGTCATTGTTGTCAGGGTCGACAAACATCGGATCGGCGAAGACCGAATGGCGGTCAAATCCCATGGCCTGCCATTCCGCCAGTTCGATATCGCGGCGCTCTGTTGATTCACGCTCTTTCACCCGGGCGATGAACCGCCCCAGATCATTGTGGAAACAGTTGTAATCAATCTGCTCAAGCCACGGCGTGCGCACGGGAGGAAAGACCAAGTAGTAGATCTCATTGCCGGTGGCGACCTGATTGAACAGGCGGTCGTGGTTCTCTTCCTGGTAGGACGGGCTCATGACGGTGATATTGTTGACATATCGGTCATGGTTGTCCTCGTTGCCCACATGAAAACAGGGTGAACTGGCGCAATTGACCCAGATATTGTTGTGGATCGTCCGGTAGGAGCCTTCCCGCAATTTCATGCCGACACCGACGCAGATATTATTGTAAATATCATAGTTGGTCGCCCCGTCATCTAAATCCAGTCCCCACCCGTGTTTTTCAACAAAGAAATTGTGGCGCAGGATGACCGTTTCCATGGCGTCGGATGTCGAGTGGGCGGCGTCAATACAGCGCGATTTCAGCATTTTTGACTGACCGTGCACCGCGCTCCATGTGCGATCGCGTCCCCAGGCGTTGAAGGGGCCATGGTCCAAGGTTTCCAAGCAGGTGTCGTGGATGTGATTGTATTCGATCACATGACCGCCCCAGGTGCCGTCGCCGATACAGATCCCGGCCCGGGGCAGATGGTGGATCAGATTGTGTCCGACGGTTACGCGTTTGGCCCGGGATATGTAGACCGCCGCCGTTTGTTTGCCGAACCGCCCAAGATCGTGGAAATAATTGTTTTCGACCCGGCACTCATAGGGAAAATGCTTCTGGGTGCCGGTGGTTGTCTCGAATTCACCGACCAACAGAACGCCGCTGTCGCCGACATCCCGGAAGGTGCCGCCGCGCACAGTCAATCCCCGGTTGAAGCCGTTGGCGAAGACGGCGTTGCCTCCCAGGCCCTCGAAAAGACAGTCGCGGATGTCGCAGCCACGCGTCCCCTCAAGCCGCAACGCCCCGCCGCGATGCAGAGCCCAATCGCCTAGGGAGGGAATTTCATATCGCTCGAAAAACGTTGTTTCCGTGTGGGCGAAGCGAATGCCTTCAAAGGCGACGTGTTCAACAGACTTCAGGCGGGTTCCCTCCAGGCGGATCAGTGTCTTTAGCCGTGGCACTTCAATGATTGCCCGGTTGGGATCCACGCCGGCTTCCGGCATCCAGTAAAGTTTGCCCGCCTGTTTGTCCAGATACCACTCTTTCGGCGCGTCCAGCTCCTCAAAGACGTTTTCAATGTAGAATCGTGATTTTCCGTTAATCCGGGCGCCATCGACCGACCACTTCGCTCCCATTTGATGGCCGCCTTCCCCGAACCAGATGTGGTTCTTTTCGTGGTCAACGGTTTTGACATGCCACTGTAGATTGCCCCAGCCGGCGAATTGGAAGATATGAATGACCGCTTCCCAGGGGCGCGCCCACTGTTTTGCCGTGAAGAATTCCGGATCAAAGACAATACCCCGGGCCGGTTCGCAGTCATAGGTCATGTCACGGTCACGGTCAGGGCATGGATCGGCCACATCGGGCGCGATCGTGTCGATGGGATAGGCATAACCGGTGTCCCGGCCGTCAGCCGTCGGCTCATCATTGGGATAGCGGGCTCGGATCTGCCGGATTCCATCCGCGAACAGCTGGGTGAAATCAAGCGATCCGTCCGCCGCTTCCGGCAAGTCGCAGACAAAAATGCCATCGCGGAAGGGGCGCCATTGGCAGGACAGCCGTCGGGCCCCGCTGATAGTCACCCGCTCTCCCGGAGCGGCCTGATAAATGACGGGCGATTCCGCCGTTCCGGAATCTCGCGGATCCAGTTGAAACGGCTCGGGCAAATAGTAGGTGCCACTGTGAAGAAGCACTCGCCTGGGCTGGTTGGCCGATGTCACAGCCTGCCGGAGACGGTCCCGGGCGGCGGCGAGAGTGGCTAAAGGAGCGTCCCGGGTGCCAGGACTTTTATCCGTGCCATGCTGGGCGATATGTATGGGGTTGAAGGTCAATGGAGTCGCTTTCGGATTAGCCAACTAACATAACTTTTCCCAGGTAGACCTCCAGTTGAAGGAGACAAGTTTATACGATGATTTTCTGTTGTCAGCCAGCAGAAAATGTAGCAGTAATCGCGTTACGACGCCTAACCGTTTTTCGCCACATCAATCAGGGCGAGGATATTCTCGACGGGGACATCGGTCTGGAGTTGCTGGGCGGGGGACAGAATATAACCGCCGTCTTTGGCCATCAGATCGCGGACCCGGCGGGTTTCCGCCCGGACCTCTTCCGGTGTGCCGTAGGGCAGATGCTTCTGTGTGCTGACACCTCCCCAGAAGGTCAGCTTGTCACCAAACTCCCGTTTGAGCATGTCCAGGTCCATACACTCGGGTTGAACGGGATTCAGCACATCCAGACCCATCTCAATGAGGGAGGGAATCGCTTTGGTGATGCAACCGCAGGAATGCACCCAGACATCCTTGCCGTAGCTATGCACCAGATCATACTCGCGCTGTTCACCGGGGCGGATCATCGCCTCCCATGTGTCCGGCGACATAATCAGGTCCAGTTGGGTTCCCCAGTCACTGCCGAGCAGCACCCCGTCGATTTCGGGGCAGCCCAGAAAATTTTCAAGCATCACCATGTTGCGGTCGATAATGCGATTCAACAGGTTTTGCGCGAAACCCGGATCGCCCGCCATATCGGCCAGAAAATTCTCGATGCCGCGGGCGGCGTTGGCTTTTTCAAAGTGTGAGCCGTAGATCATGACGAGAATATATTTGTCGCTATGATCGCGCAACAACTTGAGCTTGTCGCGGAATTCAGGATAACTGCCATTTCCCTTCACTCCCGGAGGAGCGTCCGGCGGCATCATCGCTTTCCAGTCAGGGCCAAGGTTGTCCCACCACCACCAAGGCGGAGCGACCTGGATGATGTCGTTGTCTAAAAATTCGTCGGCGCTGTGACAGCCCGTCTCTTTTTCAAATTTCACCCGGGCTTCCCGGGTGAAATCGATGCAATAGGGAACCCGGGCGGTTGGTTTGTGGGCAATCGCGTCTTTTACAAGCTGTCGTCTGGTCACTGGTGTCACTCCGGTTGTCATAGAAACTGCAATGAACCGTCAATTTAGCCCCGATTTCTCGAGTCACAATATTGAATCCTCCCTGTTGATGCCGGTTTGCCAAAATCGCAGAGGTCTGTGAAATGGCAACTTGTGACCCCGCGAATGTCGGATGTCGGATTCAAAGGGACATTCGAACCGACTGGGAAACTCGAATGTCCAACGGTGAAATTTCAGAGTGACCCCACCGGCCTGGGCATGCCCGATCCGGCCAGGATGAAACGACGGAAGACCGGCTAAAGCCGGGACACCAACGGGGGCCAATGCCGGTTTGGCACGGTGCCGTTGGTGTGCCGACTTTAGTCGGTTGCAATCGCCAAGTTTCGAAAGAGCCTGACATGTGTTTAGATGAGCCGAAATTCCGCTTCAGGTCGGCGACTGGCCTCCAGAATGAAACGACCTGCTTCCAATACGGGATTGCCTTGGTTGTCCGGATATACGAGATGCTTATTTGGCTCAATGGCGAGGGATACAGTTTTTGTTTCACCGGTATTAAGATCAATTTTTTCAAAATGGATCAGCCGCCGTGTGGGCTGGGTGATCCGGGCTTCGGGGTCGCGGAGATACCAGAAGACCGTTTCCGCACCCGCCCGGCCTCCGGTATTGGTGACAGTGACCGATGCCGTGAGCGTTTCATTTTCTTTGATCCGCCGCGCGGAGAGGCTGAGAGGACTGTAGTCAAACGTGGTATAACTGAGTCCATGGCCAAAATCGAAAACAGCTCCGGTTTCGATATTCCGGTAGCGTCCCTGTCTCGGTCCTGACCGGGCATAAGGGCGCATGCTGTAATAGGTTGGAATGTGCCCGGTGGAGCGGGGGAAAGTAATCGCCAGCTTGCCGGAGGGATTCACTGCTCCTAATAAAACATCGGCCACAGCGAATCCACCCATGGTGCCGGGTTGCCAGGCGCTGAGAATTGTAGCTGCCTTGGGTTCAATCGTATGCAGCCCGAGAGGACGCCCGTGAACCAGGACCAGTATAACAGGCTTTCCAGTGGCCAGAAGCGCATCAAGAAGTCGTTCCTGAATTTCCGGCAGTTCAATGGTGTTGCGTGATTGGTTTTCACCGGTCCACCCCCCCGGCTCACCCAGGCACAAGATGATACTGTCAGACACCTCGGCAGCCGCAACCGCTTCACAAAAGTTAGTGGTATCATTACCGTCGAAATCACATCCCTGAGCATACGTGAGACTTCCGTTAAATCGTGTTTCCAGGCCCGTCCGAATGGTGAGGGTATCCTCCAGACGTCCGCAGCATTCCCAGCTGCCCAGCAGGCACGCCGGGTCATCCGCGGCAGGTCCGATGAGAGCAATGCGCGCCGCGTTGAGCGGCAACTCTTCACGATCGTTTTTTAAAAGGACCAGGCTCTCCTGTGCCAGTTTTTCGGCGGCTTCTTTGGCTTCCGGCCGGAGAAAAGCACGATCAAAAAGTCCCTCATCAAAGTAGGGATTTTCAAACAGTCCCAAACGGAATTTGACCCTTAGGATTCGGCGGACAGACTCATCCACAACCGATATTTCCAGCTTGTCTGAATCAATCAAGTCCGGAATATTTCTGTATATCTGGTCGGTCATATCCATGTCATTTCCGGCTTCCAGGCAGACACGTGTCTGCTCTTCCGGATCCGTAGTCATGCCCTGCTGGGCAAGCTGAGCGACAGCTTCCCAGTCGGAAACCACAAAGCCGTCAAATCCCCAGCGTTCTCTCAAAAGCTCTGTTAGAAGATAGCGGTTTGCCACAGCGGGCGTGCCGGTAATGTCATTAAACGCACTCATGATCGTCGCGGCACCGGCATCCACGCCGGCTTTGTAGGGTGGCAGGATACTTTCCCACAAGGCGCGCATGGATATATCCGTATACACGTAATCCCGGCCGCCTTCACTCCAGCCATATCCGGCATAATGCTTAAGACAGGCGGCAATGGAATCGGGAGCGCTCAAGTCATCTCCCTGATACCCCTTTACAGCGGCAGCCCCAAAACATCCGTTGACATAAGGATCTTCACCATACCCCTCCACAACGCGTCCCCAGCGGGGATCACGGCACACGTCAATCATCGGTGAAAATGTCCAGTGATATCCCTTGGCAACCGATTCCTTAGCAGAATATCGGGCGCACGCCTGGACCCGTTCCGGTCGGAAAGAGCAGGCTTGGGCCAGTGAGTGGGGATAGACGGTGACACAACCATGAATAACATCCATCCCGAACATAATCGGGATGCCCAGCCGCGTCCCTTCCATCGCCGCTTTCTGAAACCTATTATGCTTGGCTGGCCCCAACCGGCTGCCTAGAATCGAACCAATCGTCGGTCGAAATTGAGCTTCCCCCACATTGTTCGGGTTGATATCTTTGCGAACCGCTATCTGGATCAACTGGTCTGTTTTTTCTTCAATGGTCATGCGCCCCAGAAGATCCTCCACGCGCTCTTCAATGGGGCGCTCCGCATGCTTGTAAAGGGGCTTTTCCAAGAGGTATTCCTTTATTGTCTGACACTCATTTTTTTGAATGAAATTCTACTGTGATTTTGACTCATATGATCAGGCCTGATCAGCGTCAAAAATAGCGAGACGGTAAAAACCGTGACCTTATTGAAGAAGGACATCCCCTAGACTCCCGTCATATCCGGCCTGCCGGAGCAGGGCGATATGATAGGCAAAGTCACCGATTTCGGCCAGATTGTGGGAATCGCTGCCGAAGGAGAATTTGACACCCGTATCCAGGCAGCAACGGACAAATTCCACCGGCGGCTGGTTGGTGTGAAAATTGATTTCCGCCGCCACGTTATATCGCTTCAGCAAGCGCGCTGTGGGTTCGAACAGTTCGGGGGGCGCGTCCCAGCCAAATCGGCGGAAAATCCGCAGCGGATGGGCAAGGATCCGGACGCCCTGCCGACACATGGCTTCCACCAGGAAGAGGAAATCATCCAGATCGCTCCTCCGCGGCGGAGTTTCCCGTGTCAAGCCGGGCAGGGCATGGACAGTGCCCATGAGCCCATCAAACTGACGGGCATCCTCCGTCCGGACAACCAAACCTCCGCGGGCGTCGCAGTCCACTTCCAGGCTGAAACGGGCGAAATCGTCCTCGTACGCATCCTTCAGCTTCAGATAGTCCGGCATGCGGTTGAATGCCGCTTCCGCACCCTCGATTCCGGCCTGTACCCAGGCATTGCCCCAGTAGGCTTTCCGATCGTAGTAGAGCTGTCCGGAGTGCTCGGTAAAGGTAATACCGGCGATCCCGAAATCCCGGGCCAAAGCGATAGTTCTCTCGACCGTCATGTTTTCCGCGCAGTAGGCCAGTTGTGTATGCAGGTGATTGTCCACCAGATTCAATTCCGGGGACATGGCCAGCTCGTGCCGTTGGGTCTCAACGTGGTTGCCGTTCAGTGTGATTGTCATGAATGGAAAGGGCGCTTCACAGAGACCAGGCGCTGTCACAAAAGAGACGGGTCCATCGGTGACCGTTTCCGCCCCGTGATGGTGATGTCCGCTAATTGATAGAACAACCCCGGCTTCTTTGAGCGCGGCGATAATATCCGGGGCGTTGATGTAGTTATAGGGTGTCACCCGGCCCAGTTCGGGTGGAAACAGACAGACGTGCTGCAAGGCGACGATCTGACCATTAAACCCGGCTCTGGCGCTCTTGATCCGGTCAATATCCTCTTGCCGCCGCCGCGCGTTATACCCCGGCTCTTCCGGATCAATAAACGGAAGGAACCGGACCCCTTTGATATCTAACCAATCGGCGGGTCGCTCGAAAACGCGGTAAAACTGGTTGATGTCTTTATCGTGGTTGCCAGGAATCGCGACATAAGGGGCTTCGAGTTTGTCAAGGATATCCTTGAGCGTCTGAAGGCGCTTTTCAGTTCCTGAAGTTCCGCCTGCGTCAACCAAGTCTCCCAGAACCAGCACCACATCCGGGTGTACTAGAGCATTGAGGCGGCGCACGGCGCGCTCCATAAGAATATCCGCGATCTCACACCGTCGGCGGCTGCCGACGGGGTGGGCTTCTCCAAAGTGTATATCCGTTAAAACAGCAATTTTCATCATTTATTTCCTCAGGAGGGCGGGCATTTCGGTCCGGGTAAGTTCGGATTGGAGCTGCTTGAAAAGCTCCAGGATAAGCGGTTGCAACTCCGGTTCCCCCGCCAGATTTTTCAGTTCGCACGGGTCATTTTTCCGGTCAAAAAGCATGGTTTCTTTATGTTTGGGATAATAGACCAGCTTGTACTCATTGGTCACGATCGCGCGCATGGGAAGATGATGATCGAATGATTTACCCATCCGGTCAATTTCGACCAGGGCCGTTTTGCGAAGAGGCTCCGCGTCGCCCGCGACAACAGGGGCGAGGCCTTCACCCGGAAGATCACAGGGAAAGGCGACACCGGCCAGATCCATGACGGTCGGCACCAGATCCAGCATGCTGACCACATCCTCAACCACTTTCCCCTTCGGGGCGCCGGGAGCTTTAACAATGAACGGAATGCGCATGTGCGCGTCATACGGATACACGCTCTTATAGAAAAGCCCATGCTCCCCCAGTTGATCCCCGTGGTCGGAAATGAAGATCACGACGGTGTTGTCGGTGATGCCCAACTCGTCCAGACAATCCAGCACGCGTCCCACCTGCTCGTCCACGTGTGACTCCATGCCGTAAGTTTGTTTGATAGATTTTTTGATCAACTCAGGGTCGATCACGTCGGTGCCCAGGCCGACCTTGGTCATGGTCCGGCTGCGGCTTTCCGGGCTTAAAGCCAGTGTTTGCGGCGGCAGTTGGATGTCGACATCGTCGTAGAAGTCGCTCCATTTCTTTACAGCGGCGAAGGGTTCATGGGGATCGGGAAAGGAGCACCAGAGGAAGAAGGGGGAAGATGCGGGAGCAGGGGCTGCTC
>JAVVEH010000022.1:24782-75938 GCA_032251435.1 Lentisphaeria bacterium
CCGCCACCGAACCAGGGGCTGCTCCCGCCACCGAACCAGGGGCTGCTCCCGCCACCGAACCAGGGGCTGCTCCCGCCACTGAACCAGGTGCTGCCTGGTTTATTCGTGATTCGTGATTGCCGCTTCGCTCCAGCTCCGGTAGGGCTGGCACTGTCCTGCGGACGGTCGTGATTCGGGATTGGTCAGAAATGTCCTGGGTTTTTATTTCGGATTTCGGATTTCGGATTTCTCTGGGTCCTTGGGTACTTGGGTATTTGGGTGTTTGTATGTTTGGGTGTTTGGGTATTTCCTCTTCTTCCCCGCCTGCCACTCGCCCCTTTCCCATCGCCATTTGCGTGATAAACTCAATGCTTCGATCGGCGATCCAGGTGTTGTAGTGCAGATCGGCATCGATGGTCAGAGGATGCGGGTCGGCGTTATTACATGTATATCCCGCATAGGCTCCCGGGTGATTTTCCTCCAGCCAGGTCACGTATTCCCCGTAAATGTAATGAACATGCCCCTGCGCCAATTCAACAGTTTGCAGACCGTAGTAATTGTCGGGGAAGTGCTTGTAGAAGGCTCCTTCCCAATGACCGGGCCAGTCCCAGTAAATCCGCCGTTCCGGGTATTCGGAAAAATCCTCATCCGCCGCGATTTCTCTACCCCCGGCTCCTGCAAGATGAAGTTTTCCCACCGCATGTGTACGGTAACCGGCATTGGCCAGAACGCCGGGCAGGGTTGGCAAATCCTTGCGAAGATTAAAGCCGTTGTCAGGCATGCCGTTGACCCGGTTGGTCTGTCCGGTGAACATGGTGGCCCGGGCCGGCATGCAAATGGGGCAGGAGCTGTAGCAGTTCTTAAACAGGGTTCCCTCGGCGGCAAGGCGGTCGATATTCGGGGTCTTCACATCGGGGTGTCCCATGCAACTCAGATGGTCACCGCGTTGTTCATCGGTACAGAAAATAAGAATATTGGGATGTTTAGGCATGGGTAATGGTTACGTTTTCGCAGTCTGAAATTAAAAACAGCTTATTTGGATCCAGGGAAGGCGCTTGGATATGGTTTCCGGACAGAGTTAATCCGGATGTCCCGGCCACCTCGATGGCGCGGGCGTTTTCCGGTACCTGTATATCGTTGTCAATGATGGAAATATTTCGATGAACAGATGGGTTGGGTTTACTTTTATGCGGGCTGATACGTATCGCTGCCTGCTCACAATCAAGAAACTGGTTTTTTTCGATCAGCAAGTCCTTCACACTACCCGACTCGAACCAGCCCTTGGCATCACTCTCAACATGGATGCCAAACATTTTTATGCGTTTGAACGTGTTATTCGTAATGCGGACAGGTTGGCGGGTTGTCAGCAAAAACCCGCGCGTCGGGATACGCGCCACGGTGCAGCCGGAGATATCCACTTCAGGTGTCCAGGTGACATTTTCAATAACATCGTTTTCCAGCCAGTCCGGGACAGGTTTTTCCAATTCTAGCACAAGTTCACGAGGGTTAAGCAGCTTTGCTGTCACAACCCGGTTTGTTCCAAACGATCCCAGTGTGTCCCAACGGACAAACTCGATAGTGTCACCGGGGTTAAAAGCCATGAACCCGTAGGTCTGACGATGCATGAAACGCACTTTGATTTGATGATCCCCGATTTGTTCTACGATCCTCAGGTGAGTGCCATGCACATTGACCGCATCATCATGCGCACCACAAAATAGACAGTTCCGCATCGTTATTTTCCCCCGGCAACCGGAAAAATGGGCGCAATCCGCCCAGGCGGCGGTTGTCCGCCCACTGCCTTCTTCTGGCGCGATCCGCACCGAATCGAGCGTGACAGTTTCAGTGAACTGGCAGAGAATCCCCATGCCATGCATAAAGGAAAAATCGACATGGTCCAACGTGATATCCTTACTTCGGCGTATAAACACGCCGCAGCAGTCCCGGTAGGTGTCCCGCAACTGGTAAATATGTCCGGCAACCATGTCGTGCTGACCATACGCTCGCAGGTGGAACGGCGCCAGCTCCTCGATCCGCAAATCCCGCAGCGGATCTTTCCGGCGCCAGACCTGTTCGGTTTCCGGGATCAGTTCCTGAGCCAGCCCGGTCTCATACTGCCACCCCTCTCCCTGCCAGAGGATCTTCCCTTCGGTGACCCTGTAATGAGAATCCGGGTGGACAGTGATGTCGGCGGAATCGGGCCCGGTCGCGGTGGCCGCGAATTCCGACACGGTTGGCCGGTGATAGTCAAACCGCAGGTCGGATATCGTTATAGCTTCAGAATGGTCCACACACAGTTCAATCATTTTCCCCCGGAAAATAATTGCCGCCCCCGGGCCGGACAGCGAGACGTGACGGACATGTTTGAAATAAACACCAATGGCTTTGGGTTTTGCAACATCGTCATTGCAATTCGAAATATTGAAGACTTCCCGCCGGGCGCGGGTCGGGAAAAAATCATATCGCCCGGGCGCGAAATGAACAATGACGGGGTTTTCCGCCGTGCCCTCACCGGTCAAAACCAGCGAATGGTCAAAGGCCCCTGGAGACAGGATTTCCACGCGGTCACCGGGGGTGAGTTTGGTTTCCGCCAGCCGAGCGAACGTGCGCCACGGGGTGTCGCCAGAGGAGCCACAATGGTCGTCGCGGCCCAAATTCGGATCAATATAATAGGTGTTTGGCTCGTTCATAGATTATTTGGTTAGATTTGACTCAGTGACTCAGTGACTCAGTGACTCAGTGACGGGAACATAGGCCATCACTTTTCACGTATCACGTATCACGTATCACGCGTCACGTATCACGTGTCACGTCCCGTCATCCGTTCGGCCAGCAGCAGGAAGACGCTCGCCGTCCAGGTATAGGCGAGGTCGCAGAGCCCTTTTCCGGTCAGCGCGTCATAGTTTTCGGCGAAACCACTCATCCCGCATAGTTTACAGAAGCGGTTGGAAATCTCATCGGCCAATTCGGTAAATCCGCAGCGGTCCAATCCGGTGACGGCAAGATAGGTCGATGGCCCCCAAATCGGCCCCGTCCAGTAGCCGTCCGGGTTGTATTTCGGGCTGTCGACATGTTCCGTGGCCAGCCCCCATTCGGTCAAGTGGCTGGCGACGCCGTTTTTCAGAGAATTCCGTATGTCTTTTGGCAGGCGTTCACCGAGGATGATCGGCAACCAGGGAATCAGGCTGTGTGATTCCACCTCTTGTCCCGTACAGCCGCTGATGGCCACAAAATGGTCCCCGCGCCAGAGCTCATCCATCAAGGCGACCTGCAATTCATTCGCCCGGGTTTTCCAAGATTGAGCCGTCACCTCACTTTCCCCAACTTGTCCCGCCAGACCGGATAAGACATCCATCTGAGTGATCAGCAGGGCCGCCAGGTCCGGCGCCGTCAATGGTACTCCTTGGTCAAACATGGTGCTGTTATCCCAGCCGCTGTCGTTGCCATGTAGATAGTAGGGCAGCCGGCCACCTTCCCCGCGGCGGTGGGTCATCCACCAGTCAGCCTGCCGACGAAGTGACACATACATGGTTCTCATCACCTCGGAGGATGGAGGTTTTGGGAGACGTTTCAAGATTTCGCGGAAGGCCCAGCCATGCACGGGAGGTTTTGAAAAGTTGTAGTGCTTGACCTGGTCATTAACGCTGTCGGGGTAGGAGCCGAATTCGTCCTGATGGTCAACCAGAACAAGCATTTGGTCTAGCGCCAGATCCGGTTGTCCGCCAGCCAGAGCCATGGCGTTAAAGCATTGGTCCCAGCTCCAGACATTGCACATCCAGTTTTTTGACATAAACAGGGTGGGGCGCTCAAGCAAACCACAGGGGCCGACCGTGCTTGACCAGTTCACATAGGCCGCCAGCTCACGGGCGGGTTGATCCTGGTCCCGGGCTTCCGGCATGGTCGCGAGAAAGGCCTTAAATGTCCGTTCAGCCGCCGCCAGACAGTCATCAAAGGTCCCCCGGTCACGCGGTGTCCAGGTGCTCCAGAATTCGTCGATGGCCAGCTCCCAGCAACCGTCCGGTCCCGGGTGAACATGGGCCGTTTTCGGGAAAACCCGCTGGGTTGGGACCACCTGCTTCAATTCAATTGTTCCCCGCAGCGCCTCCATCTGATAGCGGCGAAACGCCGCCCGTTCATTGATGACCGCCCGGTTCGGGGCTTCGCTATAGATCAGGTTTCTCTTACCCAGTATTAGCGTCGCCCCCCGCCCGCGCAGGCGGATGGTGTCGGCGTTTTCGAAACAAATCTCCACCCGGGTGTCCCCGTGACTGAGGATCAGCGACCAGGGGAGGGCGGTTACTTCTGGTTCCACCACTTCATCCTTGACCAGCATCTGGATGGGACAGATATTGTGGGGGCCATTGTGGCAGTTGCGTAAAAAGAGATCTGTCTCCTTTCGCGGAATAGAAATCGACATCCAGGATTCAAAGTAACTAAAGGGCACATCGGTCAGGCTAAACATGGTTTTAACAACGGGTTTGTGGGATGTCGGCGTGCGGATGGGTGTGTCGCTTCGCTTAATTTAACCAGATCCGAGCCAATTCCAACCCCGTAAAATTCGGTCCGGTCTAAAAACTCAGGATGACGCTTCGCCGCTGATCCTAAGGATCAGACTTCATGCCCGCGGCGCGGTTTCTGAAAACCAGAAAAGGTGTAAGCGTTTTCTGTTCCCCCTTGGCGATGGTCAAGGTGATTTGTTTGCCACCGTATCGGATGTCGCATGGCTCCTCTGCCGACAGGTTGTGAATGACGGCGTTGACGAGCTGGCCGTCTTGCCATTCCATATCCACCTTGTAGCCGCCGCGGGCCCGAAGCCCGGCGACTTTGCCATTGGGCCAGGCGTCGGGAAGGGCGGGAAGCAGGCGGATTGTGCCGCGCGGACACTGCAGCAACATCTCGGCGACGGCGGCCGTACCGCCGAAATTGCCGTCGATCTGAAACGGCGCATGCTGGCACAGGAGATTCCGTCCGCCTTTCGTGATCAGCAGGGTCAGGAGTTTGTATGCGTGGTTACCATCATGCAGCCGCGCCCAGAAGTTGGCTTTCCAGGCCATCGACCAGCCCGTGCTTTGGTCACCGCGCCGTTCCAATGTCACCCGGGCGGCTTTGGCCAATTCAGGTGTGTCGTCGGGGGTAATTTCATCGTAGGGATGCAATCCATAAAGGTGCGAGACATGCCGATGGTGTGGCTCCGCTTCCTCGTAGTCCTCGAGCCATTCCATGATCTGGCCGTGTTTGCCGACCCTCGTTGGCGCCAGCTTGGCCCTGGTCTCCGCCAGCTTCTTCCGAAACGCCTCGTCGATATCAAGAATTCCGGCTGCTTCGATGCAGTTGTCAAACAGTTCGCGCAAAATCTGCATGTCCATCGTCGGTCCCATGCAGACCCGGGCCTGCCTGCCGTCGCCATACTTGAAGGCATTCTCCGGCGAGTTGGACGGCGCGGTCACCAGCCAGCCCGTCTTCGGATCGGAGATCAGCATATCCAGGAAAAATTCCGCCGACCCTTTCATGATGGGGTAGGCCCATTTGAGAAACTCCTTGTCGCGGGTATAGGCGTAATGCTCCCACAGATGATCGCACAGCCAGGGGGAACCTGTCGCGGTGGCGCCCCAGCCAGCCTGCTCGCCCGGGGCGGTGAACCCCCATACATTGGTGATCACGTGGGCCACCCAGCCATCGGCATTGTAGTAGGCCTTGGCGGTTTCGGCACCGGGCTTCTGCAGGGATTCAATCAGCTTGAACAGCGGTTCGTGGCAATCGCCAAGGCCCGTCACTTCGGCCGGCCAGTAGTTCATCTGCACATTGATGTCGAGGTGATAGTCGCAGTTCCACGGTGTCCGGATGCCTTCCGCCCATAAGCCCTGGAGATTGGCCGGCATGGAGCCCGGTCGCGAACTGCTGATCAAGAGGTAGCGGCCGTAGTTGAAATAGAGCGCCGACAACGCCGGATCCGCCTCCCCTTTCGCCAGCGCCGCGAGACGCTTGTCCGTTGGCTGCCTGGCGCGCTCCTGGCTCTCTGGATCGCCATCGTCAAGATGAATGCTCATGCGGTCGAAATAACTGCGGTGGTCCGCCACATGCGCGGCGCGCAACGACGCATAGGATTTCGTCGAACTCCTGGCGATATCCAGCTTGGTCGCCTCTGTCGGATCCGGCGTATTACGCCCGGCAAAGCCCTGGTAATCGGTGCCGGCCGCAATCAGGAGGACGACCTCGTCGGCATTCTTAACGGTCAGCGTGTCCGCCTCTGTCGACACGCTTCCGCCAGTGGCCAGCGCGCGCAGACGCGCCACAAACTGCATGCCGGATTGGCCGCGCTGCGCGCTGGTGTTGCCAACCATCAGCAGTCCGTCCGGTCCGTCGGGCCGGGTGGCGGCGCTCTGCAGGCGGCTGAGAGCAGCGTCAAGCGAAATCATTCCGGGCTTGTCGGCAGCAAAACGAAAGACCATCACCTGGTCCGGGGCGCTCGCGAAGGCTTCACGGGTATAGGTCACGCCGCCCTGCGTGTAGGTGACCGTGGCAATGGCGGTATCCAGATCCAGGCTGCGTTGATAATCGGTCACGTCTGCTTTGGGTTCGAGAACCACGGACACCGGAAGCTGTCCGACCTGCCGGTACCATCGGCAATAGATGGCAATCACGTTCTTGCCCGGTTTGAGGTACGGGCTGATATCCCCCTCGAAGCGGGCATGACCACCGGAGCGGTAGCCGGGAAGTTCACCCGCCTTCTCCCCGTTCACATAGACCGCGCCATTGCGGACACCGGTATCGAGGCGCAATACGCCGAGTTGTTTATATTGCGTTTCGGTTAGCGTGAAGTGATGGCGCAGGATCGCCTTTTCGTCACGGTTCAGGCGACGGGCGCCCGCGACGACTTTGCCGTCAGCAATTTCATAATCGGCCCACGTGCTTTCATCTGCATCACTTTTGCTCTTCTCGGCCACCTGTCGGGCTATCTCGTGATGTTGGGCGCGGTAATCGTCGATTCCCGGCGTGGTCAGCATCTCGTACTTCCAGGTGTTCAGCGGAAGCGTCTTGATATCCGAATGCCAGACAATATTCAGGTTTCCCAATTCCTGAAAGCAACCCCAGGGACCACTGGCGCCGCCACGGGAGCCCCCGCCCGTGCAGGTGAAGGTCTGATTGACCAGGGCTTCGGCTTCGGCGTTTTTGCCTGCGAGGAGCAGCTCGCGTATTTTCGGCAGATTTTCGAATGCATCCGCCCGGTTCCAGTCCGTCCGCATGCCGGACCAGACCGTGTCTTCGTTCAGCGCGATGCGCTCGCGAAGCACCTTGCCGAAGATCATCGCGCCCAGCCGCCCGTTGCCAATAGGAAGTGCCTCATGCTGCCAGCTTTGCGCCGGAGTTTCGTACCATAGCTGGGTCGATGGAAAAACCTCCGCTGACACCGTTGTCACAACCCCTGCAATGCAAACTAGAAATCTTGCAAATCGAATCATTAATGTCTCCTTGTGTTACTTTTGATGGGCACCTTCTGAGCCATCGTTTGTGGGGGAGCGTTTCATATGAGTCTGACTCACATCCATTCTTTACAGTCCCTTCAGTACGATCGTGCCGCTTGCGTCAATCGATACAGGCTTTGTCTTTTTGCCGCAAAGCAGGACACACTCGCGGCTTTCGCCGGTAAGGTTACGGATCTCGACGCGCTCCAACGCGCCATCCCGCCACTCCATATCCATCTCCAACCCACCCCGCAGTTTCATGCCCTTGACACGTCCAGTCTGCCAGGCTTCCGGCAGCGCTGGTAAAAGATGAATCAGACGCGGACGCTCTTTCACGTCCCCAGACACCTGGTCACTGTTCCCTGGCGCATGCAGATGTGACTGCACAAGCATCTCGTTGACCGCTGCCGCGTAACCAAAGTTGCAGTCGATCTGGAAGGGTGGATGGGTCGTCCAGAGATTTCCGTAGGTCTTGGACTTCAACACACTCCCTGCCTGACTATAGGCATGCTCAGCATCCAGCAGTCTAGCGTAAACACATGACTTGAATATTTTGCTCCAGCCCGTCATCCCTTTTCCCCTGGCAAGGACACTGACCTTCGCAGCGTCGGCAAATGCGGGAGTCATTGTCGGATGGATCTGTCGGCCGGGATATACCGCGAGCATGTGACTGACATGCCGGTGCTGATTCTTCGGGTCGTCCATGTCGGCCATCCACTCCTGCAGCTGGCCCCATCTTCCAATTTGGGGACCTAGCAGCTTATCCCGTTTTTCTGTCAATTCACGGCGCAACCCTTCATCGACACCCAGCTCCTGGGCCGCTTCGATGGTGTTGTTGAACAGATCCCAGCAGAGCTGCTGATCATAGGAGACACCGTCAAGATGGGTTCTTAGCCCCTCAATGATCTTGACACTTCCGTCCGCTTGCACTTGCGGACCCTGCTCGGGAGACGTGCCGTCAGGCACGACAAGCGTACCATCCGGCAATTCCTTGAGGTGATCCAGCCAGAACTCGCTAATCTCCTTCATGATCGGATAGGCGTAGCGTCCAAGATAGTCCTTATCCTGCGTGAAAGCGAAATGGTCCCAGAGGTTCTGACTGATCCAGGCCGAATCGCCTTTCTGGAAATAATAGGTCGACCCGCCGAAAATGCCATTCTCGGAGCGCATCAGCCAGCCCCGCTTGACACCAAGCACCCTCCGGGTCTCCTCCTTGCGCACCTCGCGAATGGAATCGAGCCACTCGGCCAGCGGCACAAAACACTCCGAAAGGTTTGCCTGGTCCGCAAACCAGTAGTTCATCTGCAGGTTGATGTCCGTATGGTAGTCGCAAAGCCATGCCGGCCTCAGGTGAAACAGCCAAAGCCCCTGCAGGTTGGCGGGGAGCCCGCCGTAGCCCGGCCGGGAACAACTGATCATCAGGTAGCGTGCATAGCGGTACAGAAGCGCCTCCAGATCCGGATCGCCCCCTGGCTCATAGGCCGCCACTCTCTGTGCGGTGGAGAGCTTCATCTTTTCGTCAGTTGACCGGCCCAGCTCGATGGAAAAACGGTCATAAAGCGACCGGTAATCGGTGACGTGCTCGTCAAGGAGCTCATCACACTCCCTCGCGGCTGCCGCATCGAGTCGCGCGGTGACGCGCGCATGCGGATGTTCGCCCCGCCAGCCTTTCGCCCGGTCATTCAGGTAGTTGGTGTCCGCCGCGAGGATCAGCGTCAGGGTATCACATTTGGCGAAAACGATCCGGTCCCCCTTCACGGAGATCGTCCCCCCCTCGTTCAGCACCCGGACCTGCGCTTCATAGTCGAGATTGATAATCTCCTTGCTCACATACTCCCTGCCGCGCAGCCCCTTGCCCAGCACCTGCCGCCACCAGAACAGGTCCTTGCTCTGTCCTGTAAGCGTCAGCGTCTGACCTTCAGCACGGGTGACGATTGCCGCCATCGACTTCGGATCATGCCCCTGCTCCTGTGCGAACGTGGAGCGATGCATACTGTCAAGCCACACGCTACCGGATAGGGCACCGGGCTTGCTGGCCGTGAAGCGAATGACGCAAACCTGTGCCGGATAACTGGCAAAGTATTCACGCTTGTATGTGATGCCATTGGACGTGTAGATAACGCTCTGCACCCCCCGGCTGATATCCAGCTCCCGCCGGTAGTCAGTCACGCCAAAGCCGGGGGCCTTTGGCGTATGTTCTTGGTTCCTGGTACTTTGTTCCTCGTTACCCCCCGCTTCGAGCTCCGCGCTCCGCGCTTCGAGCTCCACATAGATATCACCGAACGGCTGGTAGCCGCCGGTGTGATCTTCGTTGCCTACCCACAGGGAATCCTCATTGAACTGGATTCTTTCCAGGTCGGGGTCACCGAACACGGTGAACCCCAGACGGCCATTCCCCATCGGGTAGACATGGTTCGACCAATGCTTGTCGAGATATCTGAGGGTCTTTGCGGTCGTTTCCGGAACCGCAGTCGGACGATCCGTCCATAGCACATGGGTGCCCTCACCGCCGCGCGCCAGAGACACCGCCAACGAAAGGGATGTAACCAATAAAGCCGATCTAATACTCATATTCAGTCTCCCTTCCCCCTAATCCTTCTTCCTCGCCTGCACCTCGAAATCAACCGGTTCTGCAGTCTTATAGGTGCCGCGGAAGGCACCCCAGCGCCGCTTGTGGCGTGACGAGATGGCAATGGTGTTTTCGCCATCGCGCAGCAGCTTCAGCGCATAGTCGGTAAGCTGGGCATCGGTTTCCCCCAGCCCACGGCCAAGGTTGTCAATTTTGGCGACCAGCTCGCCGTTGAGGTAGATCACGACATTGTCCTGCTGGAAGAACTTGCCCTGAACCCTCAGCGAATCAAAGGCCTTCTTGTCCTCAACATTGAAAGTACTGCGGAAGAGTGCTGTGTGGTACATGCACCAGGAGATGGGGACCTTGGCGTCATGCCATGCGGAGTCGTCGAACCGACGGCCGGTCCAGTCTTCCGGCGCTTGATCGATGGTCTCAACCAGCTTGAGTTTCCATGTGTCGCCTGCGGTTTTGTCGCTCTTACTTTTGACGAGCCCAACCCAGGTTTCCTTTGCCTTTGGTACCTTTGCCAGCTTGCCAGCCGCGTCCAGTTCCTTTTGTTCCACTCCACGGATTTTGCGTTGCGCCTGAATGCGTTCCTTGCCCTCCGGCGATTCCAGCGCTTCGGCGATGGCTTTCAGCCGCTTGTCGTCAGCCGCCACGACGCCCTTAAGCTGGGGTAGTTCCAGGGATGCGTAGTGGTAGCTGCCTTCATCGATCAACCGTTCGGTCAGCGACAGATCATGGTCAACGCTGGCGCGGAGCGTCCGCACCCGTTCGAGGAAAGCGTTGACAACAGGCAGGTCCTCGGCGGGCAGCACGCCAGCCAGCAGTTCTTCCACCAATGTCTGGCAGCGCGCGTAATCCCGTTTCCGATGCGCCTCGATGGCGGGTTTCATATAGTCCGGGGCGCCGGGGCCGAAGACGGATTTCGGCGCTCCCAGCATGCGCAGGCGCTGCTTGGGCGCCACGTAGTGCAGTGCATAGGAGACACCGATACCGCCACGGCCCACCTGATTAAAACTGCCGTCGGATCGGCGATAGAGTTCCCGCCACCAGGTCTGGTTCTTCATGAAGTGCTTGAAGCCCTGTTCGCCCGCCATCCAGGCGCCGATCGGGGTCCAGAAGTTGTTGAAGAACATGCCCCCATGGCCGCCACGGGTGTTGTTGAAGGAATAGACGCACTTGCGCGCGCAGATTTCGACGCTGTCATTGACGTTCACCATATTGAAGAGTGAAGCCGCCATCCCCAGTTTGCCGTTCATACTACCGACGGTACCATTGGCTTCGGCCAGCGGGTTGACAGGAAAGGGGCCATCGCGGCGGCCGCCAGAATAGGTGTAGAGCACGAATCCGTATTCGGCGCGCCCTTTGTTGAAGTGCGTGAGCCCGCGTTCCAGCGCCAGTTCATCAACCTCCAGCCCGGCTTCTTTGGCGTAGAGCATACCCATGACACAGGCCATCCCGGCATGGGGCAGCAGTCCGTAGCCGGATGTCCAGCGATCCGGGCCGGTTGGATATTTGTGCCGCCAGCCGCCAATGACCTCCTCGCCATGTGCCGCTTCGACGCCCTCGGGGGTTTCCGCTTCCGGCTTCAGTTGCGTCATGGTCGCCCGGTCAGTGAGGTTTTTCAGATAAGGCAGTACATTCGGATCACCGGTCGCGTGGTAGTATTCGCCCAGCAGCAGTGCGTCGTGTCCAAGCCCCCAATTGCTTGCGGACATATCCGGCGTGACAGGCTTGAGTGGATCTTTCTCCATCATCGAGTAGATGGTGCGACGCACGAGTCCCTGATGCTCGGGGGTTCCGGAAGCGAGCAGAAACAGCAGATCCGTATTCAGGAATCCCGTGGGCTCGGACGCCATTCCCGACTCCGGGCGGTAGCGCCTGGACATCCATGCTTCGGCGTTCTTGACGATGGTCTCTGACTTCTCGCAATAGTACGGTGTGGTGGAACTGTACGACCCGAGGATCTGAAGCTGAAGCTCAACATCCATCAGCTTGGTGCCGCGACGAACACTCAGAACGAGTTTCCCCTCGCCTGCTTCAGACTCACTGAACGTGATGGCCGCCGCAAGATCCCGGTATTGCTGGTCATCCGCAACGCCTTCTTCATCATTGAAATTCTTGCCGTTGGCACCGTAGATATAATCGCCCGGCTGAAGCAGCCCATCGGCCGGCGTGCCGGGACCCGTGCTGATCACATAGATATTGGGACCAAATGGGCTGGAATAGATACCAATCGGGCCAGGCCGACGGGGAATCGGTTCCGAGTCGCCGGTTGCCATGCTGGCTATCTCGCCATTGATGATGGCCACATTGTTCTTCCCCCATTTGTCGGCAGTCAGGCTGTACTCCGGCGGCAGCTCGACTTTCTCTTCTGGCGGCGCCCAATCAAACACCCAACCAGCATCCGTGGAGAACGGGAGCGCCGGCAGTCCGGCACGGTTGACAAGCTCCTGGTTGGGGCGCTCGCTCCAGTTGTAGCGGACAAACTGGACCGGGCCTTCGCTCCGCAGCTTGATTGTTGATCCTTCGATCGTCGCCTCTGCCGGCCTGAATTCTCGATCCGGTCCCGCGACCTCGAAGGTGTCCAGCGCCGCGCCAGTTGCCTTGAGCCCTTCGGCGGTTCCGGGCTTGAAAAAAATCGTCGCCTTGGACAGTCGCGTCTCGACGCGGTCAAGCATGGGGCCAGTAACCACGACATCCTTATGCCCCAGAACAGATCCCAGCGCCCACTGTTTGCAGCGTTCGGCCAGCAGCTTGTCGTCCGCAGGCTGACCGCTGAACGGGATGTTCGCCATTCCCGGCAGGATCAGACCGATGCTCTCGGCAGCCTCTGCGGTCCGGCGATGCAGTTCCCGGATTTCCCGGTTGTGGGCGGCATACACATCGAGATCCGATGACGGCGGGAGGATCAAGCCGACCGGCAGCGATTCGTCGCCCAGTGCCCGCCGCCAGTCACGCGGCACATAGGGAATCGTGAAGTCAGAAATGCGGAATCCAAGCTTAACGATCAGGTAGTTATCACCCCAGGCCGCGTCCAGTTCCGTATTGTCCGTGGACGTACCCGCCTTCTCCAGATCGCGATAGGCGATAAAAGGGTAGTCGTTCCCAAGCTGCAGCAGGAGCCCTTTGAAGGCAATGCCTTGCAGCGGACGGATGACGGCGTTGAAGCCGGCGGAAGGATACATCGGGTTACGAAGCGGGTGCAGGCCAAGGGACGGTTTGCTGCCGCGGTTCTCGCCCCACTTGCTTACATGGTTCGCCCAATAGGCATCCAGTTCCTTCTGGGCTTTTCCACTGTCGCGATCCTCGGCAAGTCGCACCATATTCTTGCGCAGCCACGGGAGATCGTTCTCCTTGGGATGCATGGTTTCGATATCGTCCAGCGCCTTGTCACTGAGCCAACCAATTCCGAAGTGCCGATCCATGTTCACATCCACAATACCGATCGGAACATCACCCATATCGGCAAGATCCCTGCCGAAGTAGAATGCGGCACCCGAGAGGGCAAGCGCGTTTTGACGATCCACCTGCATCCAGCCGTCAGTCGCGTCCGGTGCCAACTCATCCTGCGGCTGTTTCGCAGGGACCGTCGTGACGCGGATCGCCCGGAAGGCCGCGCTTGGTTTGAAGGCCTTCGCGGCAGCCTTACCCACTTCCGTCCGCCCCAGGGATATGTCCACATAGGTCTGGCGTGCAAACATGATCACATCACCGACGACCACATCGTTGAGTGACACGTTACCCGTGACGCGTGATGAAGTAACCGTTAGCTTCTGGCCTTTGGTGTTGGTCGGCATGGGATCGAGGGTAACGGCCCACTGCCCGGTTTCGTCCGCCTTGCTGGTCTTCTCCTGCCCGGCAAAGGACACCTTGACCTCGGCACCCGCCGGGGCAAAGCCGCGGACGACCGTAGCCTTATCCCGCTGCAGGACCATATTGTCGCTGAAGTAGCGATGCAGCCGAAGATCTTGACCTGACGCGCTCACCGCACTCACCAGCACAAAGGCTAGAACCATTGTCATACTGATACGATTCACTGATTTCATCATTTTCTCCTGTTTGGATTTTTGTATCTGTCAAAGCTAATAGCAGGCATCCCTATCTAATCTTATTTTCTGCAGGGTGTCAGAACGTCATCTTCACCCCCGCTTTTCCGCCCATTTCGGTTGACGATAACGGCGACGAGAAAGGTCGACGGCCGGGGGATCCTCCAATCGTAACCCGTTCTCGTCGCCGTTCTCGTCCACCGATTCCCGTTTTCATGGTGCGTTCTTCCCATCCTGTAACTCGAGCATTGCCTCGGCAAAGGCTTTGCCGAACTGGGCTATCATCTTGGACGACCCCAGGTAATGGAATCCCTGGTTCGACGCGCCAATGCGCTGAATTTCCTTCTCCTCCGGAGTCCAGACCGTCGCCTCATAGGCAGCCATGGCCTTTTCCAGCGCCTCTCCCTTGAGCCCCTTTTCGGCGACAAGTTGTTTGCGCTTTTGATTCACATCACCGGCAATCTTATTCAATCGGTCAAGCTGCGTATCCCAGTAATCTGCGGTCTGCACCGCTTTGACCGTGCCCTTGAATTCCGGATCGCGCGCCGGGGCGGCCTGGGCATCTCGGAAAGATTTGAACCCCTCATTGTGGCCACTGATGCCTAATACACCGATCACAAAGGGCATATCCGGCGCTTTCAGATCCTTGCGGATATCGCGGATAAAGTGGCGCAGCAGCCAGCTGTACTGCTCGTACCGGCGCGGCTCGTCGATGCTGGGATAGGCACCACTATCGACCATGTCGTTCCATCCCTGGAACCAGACAAAACCGGCGATCTCGTACCCCTGTTTCGGATCGTAATCAGGATACACCCGATTAATATCGCCGAGCACCTTTTTGACATAGCTGATCATCAGCTGGTAATACGAGCCTTGATTCTTCTTGCGCTCAACGGCTCCCTGCTTTTGATTTTCCAACCACTTCGGAATACCTGCCTTGCCACCTGGAAGCATGAGGGCGGCCATGTCCATCGAGACCCTTTCAATCCTGCCATCCCGCCAGCGTTCGATCATGATCGTCCAATCCTGTTTCTTCCTGGTTTCGTCATAGACCACCTTGCGCCAGAAATCCTTCGGGTTTTCAGGCATCCCTTCGCCATTCAGCCCCAGGATCAGATCGCCTGTTTTCAGCGGGAATCCCTCTTTCTCCTCTCTGATGTCCTGACAAACATAAATGGGGTGGACTCCCTTGTGTTCACCAATCTCACACCCGCGCAGACCTTTTAAGGGGCCGAGGAAGAACCCGGGAAGGCTTGCATAGGGGTTCAGATACTCCTTGCCAGGCTTGTACCCGACCGGAAGCTCCAGGGATTTCGGCACCGGCAACGGTTCAGGCTTATCCTCTTCGCCCACCATAAGATCCGGATGCCCTGGCGGCGGCGTCCACTCGCCCGCACTGGGCGGCCTGAAATGGTAGTTGAGACTCTTGCCGCCCCAGGCGGTCTTGATCAGCAGAATCGGCTCCTGCAATGCCTCATGCATGTAAATGCCAAAAGTATATTCCGGGCCAATCTTTGGACCCAGCTTACTAGCCCCATAGCGGGCTTCCAGTTTGCCTGTTTTCTCGTCGTCGAGCTCCGTTCCCTGTATAGAAGCGATATAAACATCGTCGAGCACATGCGGCTTACTATCCGGCCCCACCATCTTCTCCAACATCGGCGCCGTCGTCGGGTCCATCCCGATATGAGGGAAGGTGGTTACCGCAGCCGGCCCCACCATGTTGGACTGCCCGGAGAGAATGAAGACCTTTAAAGGCTTTTTACCTGAATTCGACTCATCGCCCGCGATAGCGTGCACGCAGCATATGACGAATGGCAACAGGATCATCCATCGATTTCTTGTCTGTTTCATATCGGGTTAATCCTTAATTTTTGGTTTTCTTTGCGTACCCCATAGGCGCGCACATTATTCTGCATCATCTGTCTTGAATGGGAATGCCGGCAACCCCTCACCGTTTACCAGGTTGACCTCGGGAGTTCCGCAAAATGCATATCGACAAGCCATTGGATCTGGCACGTTGTCAGCCGCAAGGACAATCGTGCTGTCCTGAATGGCCGCTGTCGCCGGGACCCATTCGCCGTTGGCTCCCGCCAACCAGAACCCCTTTGGCGCTTCGCCATCGGTCGTATGCAATCCATCGGCGTTGTCGAACTCAATGATAAACGCGTTCTGCTCCACTGCAAACTTGCGCAAGACAGGTCCCTGACCGAGAACAGGATGGTTATAGACCTCCTGCCGTGCCAAAAGGGCGGCTCGTCGGCAGATGGGCTCTTTGTCGGCGGGATGGATGTTTGTGGCATCGCCGAGATCGACAGTATTGACAACGCTCGTGTCGGGCAGTTCAAGCACGTTCAGTTGCGCGTCACGAAACCAGGCCCATGATTGCGCATCCGGCCGACCGCTATCCTTGCCGAAGCCAGGCAGCATCACAGCCATGAAATGAAGCTCGTCACGTCCCCACTCCTTTCTCAGGCGTGTGACCCAAAGGGGAAGAGTCCTGGCATACAGATCCGGTTCGGCTGCATTGGCCTCCCCCTGGTACCAGAGAAAGCCGCGGCAGGCAAAGGGGATCACAGGATAGAGCATCGCGTTATAGAGAAGATTCGGGCGTTTCCTCAGCCACACAAATCCCGGCCTGACCCCCATCTCGATGGCACGGTTCACACGGGTCACGGAAGGCAATGTCAATAGCTGTTCCATCATCGCTTTGAAATGCGGCAACTGCTCAACCATGTCCAAAGGCATCCAACCTTCAATGCTCGAACTCCCCCATGAGGTCACAATCACTGCCACCGGCACATCCAGCGCCTTCTGGAGGTAATAGCTGAAACCAAATGCAACCGCACTACCGGATAGGGAGGTCGACCACTTTCCCCGGCAGTTCGCTTTTGGACTGAATGAAGCATCTACAGGAACATGAAAGCAGCGGATCGGCCGTGTCCGGGCATCGTCCACCAGCCTAGCCAGATCGGGATCGCCACCCCAGTTGTACATGGGATAATCGGACTCTGTGCCCCAGCCATATTGCATATTCGACTGCCCGGAACACACCCAGACCTCTCCGACCAGAACATCTTGATAAACAATCTTGGTTCGCCCTTGGATCGTCATCGGTCGTCCTTCAGCCGAGGCCTCCAGAGCGGGCAGCTCGGCAGTCCAGCGTCCACTCTTGTCCGCCTGGGCCGCAACAGTATGACCCGCAAACGCAATGGTGATGGTCTCGCCAGGCGCGGCGTCCCCCCATACGGGGACAGGCATATCCCGTTGCAACACCATGTGGTCACCGAACAGACTTGCAGGCGTGAGATCCGGTCGGACCCCATCGGCCCCTGCACATACGTGACACAGCGTTGTCATCAAGAGCAATATTGTTGTGTTTGTTATTAATCGCATAAAAAGCTAAATTCTATCCTTGAAACTCATTCGCATCTTTTTTGTTCACCTTTGGACAGTCATCAAAATCAAGCCGAATCACCAGCGTCTCGCTGCTGTCGAGCAGATGACGCGGCAAGCCTTTGATCCATAGGAACCGTTTTTCCTTCTGCCAGTGAACCGGCAGCATGTCTGTTGAACAGGCTAGTTCTTCACCCGTATTCAACAGGACCGCCTTTTTTGGCAGCACGTCAATGGGTGGAAGGATCAACGCGTCGGATTCAACCGGCTTCTTCAGGTGCACATAGAGAGTGTTCGCACGCCGGGTCAGCAACACGTTGTCTCGGGCTGCAATCTCGGAGGCCGGAACTGCATCGCCAAATGATTCCCTGACCTTGCCATACCAACTTCCAATCTCCCGCAAAATCCGGACCGCCGTGTCCGGGACTTTGCCGGTCGCGTCAGGCCCGACATTCAGCAGGTAATTGGCGCCATTGCTCATCATCTCATCAATGGCTTGGATCAGGTATGATGTGGCATAATAGGACTCGTCCTTGCGATATCCCCAGCTCTGTGCCCCGACTGAGTTGCAGGCTTCGGTGTTGCGACTGAAGCCGCTGCCGGCTTTGTCAAGATCATGCCCGTAGTTGCGCTCCGGGGTGCCGAAATCACCCTCGTCGAAGCCACGGTTATTGATGACAATATTGGGCTGCAGCGAGCGGATCAGCGCATTCACGGACGGATCCTGGACTTCCGGCACATTCATATCCCAGAACCAGTGGCGCACCTCCCCGTAATTGGTGCACAGCTCGGTGACCTGGGCCTTGAGAAATGCCATATACTGATCCCAGTCGGGTCTATCCTCCGCCTGCGGCGGGATCTCATGATGGCGCCCCTGATTCGGGTAGTTCGGCTGGTGCCAGTCCACGACGGAATAGTAGATGCCCAAGGGGAAGCTGCGCCGGTGGCAGGCATCCGCGAATTCACGGATGATATCTTTGCCATAGGGCGCATTCATCACATTGAAATCTGTCTGCTTCGTATCCCAAAGACAGAATCCGTCGTGATGCTTGCTGGTCAGGCAGGCGTATTCCATGCCAACCTCCCGCGCCAGGTTGATAATCGCGTCGGCATCCCAGGCTGTCGGGTTGAAGCGGGTGATGAGCTTGACGTACTCCTCCCGGGGGATACGCCGCCGCATCTGGTCCTGTTCGTGCCAGCCCTCGATCGTATAGAGACCAAAATGGAGAAACAACCCCATCCGTCTCCGCGAAAACCATTCCTTGACCGGATCCGGATTCGATATTTCAGGCTGTGGCGACATTTGAAGCTCCCAGAGTTGAGGTATCAGTTTCGGCAATGACCCAGTAATACCACCTGACATTCTGGTCGTCTCCAATGATGTCCCTCCACTCCCGTTTCGAAGCATCCGGGGTGGTGTAAACGCATTCCGCGGCGACGATATCGTTTGAGGCACTACGATAAATACTAAACCTTTCGACAGAAATATCAACAATCATGGTGCTGTCCGGGACACTTGAGTGGATCCGGGCGCTCGACGCCCAGCGCAAGTGGATGCCATTCTCATCGCGACGGGCGCTTAATTGCAGGTGGACATTGCCGAGAAGGTCTTCGAGGTCCGGATCATCGCTATGCTTCTTGATGAATCCATCCGTGTCCCAACCGGCTACCGCCCAGCGTTTGAGTGTCTTGACGACATCGGGTCGCCGCGAGGCGTCATTGTCCTCGGCAAAGAGTTCTCCCGAACCCGCCGGATATAGCTGATCCGCGAGCTTATGCGTGTAGATATACTTCCACTCCCGCGTGCGCACCATTCGAGACGGAACGTATGCCATGGGACCATCAGGTACATTGTCCGGGTGGCCGGCATACCCGTTTGCGCAGAGCTCACTGAAAACAGCCGTATTGAGCGTGTCGCATGCGGGATTCATCAGGGCCGGCACCAGCGATTTTCCCTGAAAACGATCTTCCGCGGGTAATCCGCACAACTCGCCAAGTGTTGGGAGCAAGTCGATATGGCTTGCCAGACAACGGGTCCGGACACCCGAGGGCAGTCGGGAAGGACAGCTGACGATCAGAGGAACGTTAACAGAAGCCTCATACATATTGTGTTTCTGAACCGTATTGTGTTCGTAGCACAGCTCCCCGTGGTCGCTGGTATAGACGATAACCGTCCTGTCATAGATTCCTGCGTTTTTCAAGCATGCTACGAGCTGTCCGACTTTTTCATCCATGGATGTAACATTGGCGTAATAGGCGGCCAGCCCCATTTTGATTTCTCTGATGCCGACCTTTCCTGCCTGATGCTGCCAGGAGAGATAGAAATCGTGTTTTTCTTCGTTCCAAGCGTGCGGCAGGTGCTCATCGGGCAGGTCATCAGGATCATACATATCAATGAAGCGCTTGACTTCGGTCCATGGCGGATGCGGCTTCTCCAGGCCGACGTGGAGAAAAAATGGCTCGTCCTTATGACGTTTAATAAAGTCTATTGACTCCGCCGTTGTCATAACATCGAACATTTTCTCTTCGGTCAGCAAGCCTTCGGGCATATCCTCAATCGCCACAGGGCACCGTTCCGGGTCGCGGTTATTGAAGTGCCAGGGCCAAACATATGCTGAGCTGGCCGGACTCTCCTGTCCGCTGTATTGCAGGCGCATGAGATGTCCGACTGCCGGGTTATCCGGTGCGAGGGCTTTTTCATAATCCTCAAAATCATACGTGTAGATCCGCAGGCTGCGTTCGTCAAACCCCATGTCGTTTTCTCGGGTTTCACCGTGGACATGCATCTTGCCGATAGCGCCCGTGCGGAAACCATGCTTCCGGAAGTATTCCCCTATGGTGACCCGTTCGGGGCGGTAACCGGGGAGTCGCCGATACCCCGGTGATAGAGGTGTGCCGTTAACAGTTACGGCGTGAAACAGGGCCGAATTTCGATGCGGCATAGTCGAGGTGATCAGCGCCGCCCGGGCCGGCGCGCAAAGCGGCGAAGCGCAGTAGGCATCCGAGAAGATCACACCGTTGGCGGCGAGCTCGTCAAGGTTCGGTGTCCTGACATAAGTGTTTCCACTCACGCCCATCGCCGAACGCTTGTGCTGGTCCGATATGATAAACAGAACATTCAGCTTGTCGTTTTTCCGCTCACTCATAGGGGCCTCGATTCCCCGGACGGGCGCGAGAAGGAGAATACACCCGTCAATCGGTTGTCCCGGCTGCTGGCATTGACACGGACCTCGAAATCACCCTCCTCAGCCACCCATTCGCGGCGGGTGGGATGAAAGAAAGCGAGATCTGATTCCCGCAGAATGAATGTTACACTGGTTGACTCCCCCGGATCAAGATAAACTTTACGAAAACCTTTGAGTTCCTGCGGCGGACGTCGCACGGAACATTCGCAGTCGTGCAGGTAGAGCTGCACCACCTCCGCGCCGGTCATCAATCCGGTGTTGGTGACGCGGCACGAGATCGTGGCGATTCCTTCCCCATCCGTGGCAATTTCAAGGTCTCTGTAGTCGAAAGACGTATAGCTGAGACCATGCCCGAAGCAGAAGAGGGGTGCGATATCGCGCTGATCAAACCAGCGGTAGCCGACGAAGATATCCTCTTTATAGTAGCACACATCGCGCTGGTAATCATCGAGACAGTGGGCGGAGCTGTCTTCCAGCTTTATCGGGAAGGTAAAGGGCAATTTACCCGACGGGTTGACCTCGCCAAACAGGATTCTGGCCGCCACGGCCCCCGCTTCCATCCCGGCATAGCCCATGTGCAGAATGGCGGGAACCTGATCAACCCACGGCATCGCATACGGACTTCCCCCCGTCATCATGATCACAAGATTTGGATTGGCATCAGCCAGCGCCGCAATCACCTCGTCCTGCAAGCCCGGCAGCCGGTATGTCTTGCGATCCCGTCCTTCGATTTCCTCCAGATGACTTAGCCCACCCACGTAAATGACAACATCAGCCTGCCGCGCTTTCTCCCGGAGTTCCGCCAAAGATGTCGCTGTCGCATCGTCGGGCGTCAGCCAGGTCAGTTTGACATGTTTGCTGGAACCCGTCTCATTCGGTGCCACCCGGACCACCAGTTCATATGGCTTTCCCGCAATAAGTTCAATCTTGCTGCAGGCCGTATCCGGCGCACCGTCCTCATCCCGTCGCTTCAGCAATATGCTGCCGTTAACGTTTAAACCCGCATCCCGGTTTCCCCGCAGTACAAATGTATACGTCCCGCTCTTTTCAGGGGTGAGCGTGGTCACATACCGCAGGCTCCACTCATGCGCATCAGCGACACCGTCCGGCAGCTTCTCGTTCCAGTCCAGATCCACCTCGGTCACGGCCGTCTCCTCGACCACCTCTCCGCCGACATCATGGCGGTCATAGCGTTTTCGCACCCAGCCCTTGACGCCGGAACTCTGATCAGCCGTGCTGAGCAGATGATTCGGAATCGGGCTACCGTCGGCCGGCATGGGGTCGGGACAATACTCCACACGAACGGCATCGCTCAAGTACTGTTGCAGACCTTCCAGCGGGGTGATCTCGTAATGGGGTTTCACCCCGGCGCTGCCACCGCCGCCGGCATGGCGGCACATCGCGTTGCTGCCGATGACGAGCAGTGACGAGATGCCGGTCTTGTCGAGCGGCAACAGGCCATCATTTTTCAGGAGCACCATGGCCTCATCGGCAATGGCCCGGCATTCCGCCTGGTGATGCGCCGTATTGCGCTCGCCAGCCGGACGCGCCGCCGCCCCATCCCCCATCGCGCCGATCCGCTCCATCACAAAAAGATAACGGCGGCACGTGTCATCCACCACCGCTTCGTCAATCTCACCGTTCTCGAGGGCTTTAAGAAAATCGCCAGCCAGAAAATACTCATCAAACGGACGGTGCGTCCCCATCTCGATATCAAGCCCGTAGAGCGCCGGCTCAAAACAGTTGTTATGCACCCCCCCCCAATCGGAGACAACCAAGCCTGCAAATCCCCATTCCGTCTTGAGCACCTGATTCAGCAGGTAATCGTTCTGGCAGCACCACTGACCGCGCAGGCGGTTATAGGCACCCATGATGGTCAGCAGACCGGCATCGACGGCAGCCTTAAACCCGGGTAGATAGATTTCGCGCAACGCGCGTTCCGAGGGTAGTGCATCGACTGCAAACCGGTTCAACTCCTGTGAGTTGCAGGCGAAATGCTTGGCACAGGCGGCAACCCCCTGCGACTGGATCCCACGCACCTCCTCGCCGACAAGCACGGCCACAAGATACGGATCTTCCGAATAATATTCAAAGTTGCGGCCGCATAGCGGCGTTCGGATAATGTTGATCCCGGGCCCGAGAATAACATCCTTGCCGCGTTCCCGGGCTTCCGCCCCCAGTACCATGCCATGACGCTTCGCCATGTCAGAATTCCAGGTTGCCGCCAGAGCGGTTCCGGTGGGCAGGTAGGAGCAACTATCATCGACATCACCGCGAGGCGCCCAATCATCATCCGCCAGCTCTTCCCGGACTCCGTGCGGACCGTCACTCATGACCATGTCGGGAATGCCCAGGCGGGCAATACCGCACACGGAAAAGAGCGTTGCGGCGTGGCAAAGGTGGACCTTTTCGGCCAGCGTCAATGCCGCCAGCGTGTCTCCCGTATGGTTGTCTGTCGGTTGATTCACCAATTGTTTTGCCTTATTCGTTCCTTCGTCATATTTCATGTTCAAGGCATTGCTTGAGCAGCACTTTCACGCGGCCATCCATACCGGGGATGTCTTTGTGCGCCTGCAACCATTCCATCAGCATTGGCGTCAATTTCGCGGGTGCCTGTTCCGAGAGCAATTGCACACAAAAGAAGGTGGCGATCTGCTTGGTCTCTCCGGTGGCTCGCTTCCCGAACGTCACCCCGCTTTTCTGCAGTTCCCCGATCATGATCGGATCCCAGGCTACCCGGCCCGCGAAGAGTCTATCCAGATAGCCCTGCGTCAGCGCGGCGATCAGCGCCTTCTCAGGGGTACTTGCAACCATTTGAACGCCGACTTCCTGTGCGCGTTCCTTGGCCTTTGCCTCGAAGATCTGCTTGGTCTCCAGCAGAAAAGCATCATCAGCCACAGCTCCGATCACATACGCCATCGGTCTGACATTGTTAAATGTATCATCCATCGTACTCGCGGCCGCCTGTTCGCCCAGCTTCTCGCGCAAATGCAGGAGATCATCGGCAGCGATGGGTTCCCGGGAACTGATATCAATCAGGGCGTTCCGCATCGCCAGAAGTTCATATGCGACACTAGTCCGCGCCATGGCATCCATCAAGGGACGGACTTGCGACACCGTGCCCATGTTTCCAAGGGCTTCCGTAGCCGCGGTCCTCACCCTGGCCGACGGATACCCAAGAAAACGAGCAAACTCAGCCGCGGACAATGCCACCGGTTCCGTCTTGTCGGCCGCCAGCAGTAGCCCCGCGAGAATCGCAGATGAATCCTTCTCCTGCGTCATCAGACTGCGAAGGGTCGCCGGCGCGTACGTACTGGCCAGCCGTATGGCCGTCGCCTCCAACCGCGTCTTGCCAGGTCCCAGGCTTCCGACAATCCGTTTCCGCGCGGCTTCGGGGTTGAGCGCATGGATGATTTCTAAAAGAACCCCGCGCCGGACGTAGGCTTGATCCATGCTCTTGGCCCATTCCGATGCGCAATAGCGGATTTGTTCGGACTTGGGCAGGGCTTTAATTGCATTCCCGTACCGGTTCATGAAATAGTTGCGCAGATTCAGGAGTTCGACCGGTTGCGCGGATTCCAGCGCGCTGATCGTCTTGGACAGATCCCTGCCGGTTTCAGCCTGGATTTCCTTGAGTCGGGGAAGGTAGATCTGGGCCTTGGTGCCATAATGGGGCAGCAATTCGGTGGTGTCGCGACCTGCAATATCCGTGTCGGCGCGTTCCCAGATCCGCGGCAGCGCCTCTTCGACACGGCGCTCAGCAAGAAACCGAAATACATCACCGGCCCACTCGGTATCCTGCGCATGCACCAGGATGCCATCCAGAATCTCACATATTTGATCTGTGGAATAGTACTTCTCGATATTGGATAGGGCCCACCCCGTCCGATCCCCCTTGGAGGTGCACATCCGTTCCATGGCCCGCAGATAAAGGTCTTCGTCAACCCCATGCGTCTTCAGGAAGGTGAACGGATTTTCGCGCGGGAATAGTTTACTGGGCCGATCCGGCCCCAACATGATTTTCAACGTGGCGTCCAGCAGATTAAACTGCCGCAGACCAAAGATTTCATTCGGGAAAACCCGGATGGCATCGTGCAACACTGGCTCTAACGATGCTTTGGATCGATCCCCCAGCGCGACAATTGCATTCAGACAATGCATCGTCAACATTTCATCCTCGGAAACCGGCAGCATGGCCGCCACCGCAGGCCCGGCCTCGACAGCACGCTTCCCCATATTCTTCAATACCCACAACGCCCCGACCTTTGTCCGGCGGGCATCCGCCTTCAACAACGGCAAAACGGTTGGAAGGATTTCCGGATCCTCGTTGCTGCGTGCCGCCAGCACTTCGGCGGCCTTGTGTCTCAAGGTACTCGACCAGCTACTGAGATCGCGTGCCAATTCCGCTGTGGTTTTGTCATTCATGGAAACTTCTTGCGTCGAGAGCTTGTAGGCGTACTCGCATTCCGCCAGTTGCTCCGATGAAAGAAAGCTGGCCGGATCCTGCTCCTTGCCGGTGATATAGAGCTGCCGACGGTTCGCAACCATGTTCAGCAGGTAGGATCCCGTAAGGCTGCAGCCACTATAGCTGTTTTGCGGACTGCCAAACTCGTGCTGATAGCGGAAGCTGTGATTCCAGCTCCGAACCAGGGTGTGATACCACGCCTGCGAGCTGAAATAGGCCATCGCGGCTTGCGGGCCGCCGACATTCGCGCCCAACCCGCCCCAGGTATTATGGAAGAAGTTGCCCGTATGTCCACTTTCACGTTTGCGTTCGCTGGTGGCGCACATGGCAAAATACTGCTCGGCCTCACGATCGCCCAGCAACTGGAAAAGCACGGCGGTCATGCTGTTCTTGCCATTGTAGTCATGCCCCGGTTGCGACATATGACAACCATAAGGGATTAAGCCCATGTAGAGGTAATTCCGGAAAAAGGCGGTCGACTTCGCAATCGCCCGGTCCACTTCCGGATGCTCGACACCGGCCTTTTTGGCCAGCACGAGTGCGATCACGCACGGGATTCCGGCCGTATTGACGGCGCCATATCCGGCCAGCTTGCCGTGAAGTTCGCCGTCATTTAAACTCGTATAGGCGAACCCGTGCCCCCACAACCCGTCCTTGTCCTGGCCCATGGCGATGCGTACCGCATTGTCGCGCATCTCAGCGAAGAAGGTCCGATCCCCGGTCTGGAGGAGATACTCCGCCATCAGGATGCCCTTGTTGCCGGCATTCCACGCCCCTTTTTTACCCGACACCAACGTTGCCTCGATACTGGGAATGGTTCTGGCCCAGCTTGCGATGTATTCCTTGACATGGGGATGATACTTCGGATCGCCCGTCGCCAGCAGCCCCATGGCCCCGTAGGCCAACTGTCCATACTGCTTGTTATCAACGATGTATTGCGCGGCCTGATCGATGATCTTGCGCGTCTTGGCGCACTCCTTGACCGGCGCTCCCGCTTCAAGCGCACCCAATACCTCAAGGTCGATCGTTACCGCCATCGTTTGACCACTGGCAGCCTGAAAGACATCAAACACCAGCTTGCCATCCGTCGCTTCCGCGTAATTGATGCCTGCCGCCAGTGCAGGCCGGGGATCGCCAGGATATGCGGTTTCCAATCGCTTCGGATCCGCGAAAGCGAAGGGCCTTCCCTGTACGCCCAGGATAACATCCTTCACCGCAAGATGGCCTTCCGCCGGCGATCCTTTTTCCACCTTCGAAACAAAGGCCTGAGGCCGCAACCCCTTGGATTTGTCGCCGCCATGGATAACCACCTTGACCCCCACCGGCCCCAACAGATAGCCCTCATTTTTTGTGGTTTTGATTTCCTGCTTGGTGTAATCAACCGGTTTCCAACTGCGAAATTGATTGTCCTTCGCCTCCGCATAAGGGCCAACGGCCGTCACCGAGACAAGGATCAACAGAAGGATGAATGTTTTATTCGGGCGATACATATTGGTTCTCCAATGATAGTGCGACAAGGTGTTCTCTGATGACTCCCGGCACGTTTGTGGTGATCGATTTTGCTCCCAGTTCCTTCATTCGTTCTGCCGTCGGCGGATCATCCACCGTCCAGACATGCCATGGATAGCCTTGCTTGCGCACCGCCTCGATGGCATCGGCGCCTTGTTCCCATGCACGTTCAAACGCGGGGATCGTGTTTTCCGGCGTCTCTCGTGACGCGCCTCTGTGTGCAACGATCATGGGTTCTCCTGAATATCTTCATACACGGCATTCACGGCGGTATCGAGCAGTTCAAGCAGTTCGTCACGATACCGCCCCTGGCGCGTCTTGATGGCTTCATCGATCCATTCATCCAGCTCAATGGAGGTGCTCCTGCCCATGATCCCCGCCGGCCTGGTCAACGCGGGGGCAAGTCTACCGGAAGGCAGCACATAGACGAAATGCGGATTGACACCCTCCTGACCATGAGCCTGCCCTGAGCTTGTCGAACGGGCAAAGGTTTCTTTCCAGCAGTTGGCCATGATGGCGAAACGGGGACCAAAGTCGACCCCCTCGGCATCATCCATAAAACCCTTCCCTGTGAGGCAGAGAATGGCCTTGAAGTTGCCCGGGCTGAAGGCACTGATCAACTGATTGTAGGTCATCGTTGCGCTGGTCTCAATGTGGTCTGACCCCGGGAAGACAGGTAATGCGCCGGAACGGGCCGGATCGACCTGTACCGTTTGCCAGTAGGCCTGCCAGGAGTGGATATACGCCTCGGCGCTGCGCATAAACTCCTGCGGATCCCGCGCGTACAGCGGCTTCAATGCGTCAACATCGGCTTTCCAGTCCGGCAGCAGCTTCAGGTACTCGTAGCCAACCCAATCCTTGATCCCGGTTCGCTTCTTCGCGTTCATCAGGATGATGCCAACCGGATGGCCGGTCCGGGTATGAATACGGTTGGCCAGCTCCTCGTTGAAACCGAAGGTGGGTGACCAGCGCGGAAAGTAGCGGCTTTGCGGATAGCCACTGGCATTCATCTTGAAACGTGAAGGCAAGCTTTCCGTGGTTCCCATGGCGTAGTTCTGGAACACGCGCAACTGAGGATTCTTGCCGTCCCAGGCTTCGAGGGGGGCCGGTCCATTCCGTGGCACATACGGACCGTTGGATCGGCGAATCGCATTGGCGCCCACGTACCAGACCTCGCCAATGACGACATTTCGAATGGTCCGCTCGTGAGCCACCATGCCGTCCAGGGTGCAGACCACATGCAGGGTTCTGGGCTCGGCGCTCGCTTCCATGGACGGTACCGTTATCTCCCACTCATCCTGTTCCTCCCCGACGCTAACCTGCTTGGTGATGCCGGCAAAGGTGAGCGTCACGACACTGTTCGGCAGCGCCTCGCCATAGAAGCGGATGGGCATACCGGCCTGGATCACAGCATGATGCGTGAACTGCGGGCTCAACAAACAAAGCTTGCGATGCTCGGCCTGCAAACCATAGGTCGTCGGATCGCGGTCGACACCGGCGACCTTCAGGTAGGCATCCGGCCACGGCAGAAACTCGACCGTCTTCTCGAAGCCGGGAATCTGGATGTAGTTCATATCCCACTGCCTGGAGACGACCAGCTTGTGATCATAGAAGATAAACGGGGTCAAAGGCAACATGGCCTTGTTGTAGATGCCGGGGGCCTCTCCGACACCGTTGGAGCCATACGCCACACCACAGGGTTCCGTGACGCCCGGGGCGGTCAGCACAAGGGTCTCGCCCTTGATCTGAAATGCTGCCCGATGCCAGGCTCGCGATTTATCGGCAATGAAGAAATACTTCACCCGGTCTTCACCATTCGGGATCACAACCGGATGCGCGAATCCTTTCCCGATGGCCGTTTGCTGGCCGACGCGCAAGCCCTCGGCATGGTCGAGTTCCAAAATCAGTTGATCGCCCTCGACGGTGTAGTCCCGGTACATCGGGCCATTGACAATGAGGTCTTTCGCTAGTCCGCTAGCGCTATTGGCGCTGAGCCTGACCGAACTAAGCTTGGTCAACGGATACTGTTTCTTGAGGGCATGCAGCGCCAGGCGCTGCCCGGGCACGGTTTTATTCCAATAGTGGACGCCGCCGACAATATCGATCTGGCTGGCCATGGCCGTATTCGGAATTTCCTTGTGCGCGAGCCATGTACCCAGGCGCATCTCGGCCGTGTCGTTCATCGACAGCTGCTGTAGCCCGGCGTCAAGCAGGCCTCCACCCTTGCCATAGAACTGATGGGAATAGACCGGCAGGTCGGGTTGATTCCAGATCGCCCGCCAGCCACGAACAAGTGAATGCAGATTGTTGCGGTAGACAATCCCGTCATTTTGGCTGGCATAACCCTGGTTCCAAATCGCACCTCGTATGGCATAAGGCGCCATCGGGTTGATTTTCGCATTGGCCATCCAGCAGGCATCGCGATTGCCGTTGAGATTGCCCGGCACGCGCGGACGTGCCCGGATCGGCTTGCCGCCAACAACCCGCTCGCCACTCTCATTCGCCCAGCCCCGCAACTCATGGTAGTAGGTGGCAAACGCCCGCTTGTGCTGCGGGGTGGCAGGATCCCCTTGTAGAATTTTTCGGTAAAGCGCTTGGGTGTATTCATCTTTGCCGTCAGCAAACCCCTCGCGCGGAATCCACGCCTCAATCTTCGTGGTACTGAACGAACAGTTGAGGATGCCAACGGGAACTTGCACTTCGCGCGCAAGCTCATACGCAAAGGCGAAGGCGATACCACTGAACCCTTCCCATTCACTGCTCCATTCGGCCTTGACCCCGCGCTTCTGCGCCGTGAGGGCGGAAAATAGATTGGTCACCTTCGCTTCGCGAATGACCGGCTGCGTCTCCTCACCGGCTTCCACCCGCGCCCGAATCTGTTCGACCAGTTGACTGACATTGCAATTGGCAACCGGCCATTGCATGTTCGACTGCCCCGAGCACATCCAGACTTCGCCGACAAGCACGTTGTTAATCACAACGCGCTTGAGTGGCGAGTGACTGGTGGCTAATTCCTCCACAACAAGTTCCGCCGGTTCGAAGGAAGCTTCCATGGGGTCGAGATCCAGCGACCATCGCCCATCCTGACCAGCAGTCGCGGCCTTCCTTTGTCCTGCGAATTCGACCGACACCTCAACCCCCGGCTCGCCCCACCCCCAGACCGGCACCTTCATGCCGCGCTGCAGGATCATATTGTCATGAAACGGTGCCCCCAGCTCAATCGCCAGTTCGCGCCCAGGCGCCGCGGGCACCAGCGGCTCTGCCGCCATCGCATCGCGATGCGAAAGCAGAAGAAGGCCAACGGAAAGCAAAGAAATCCAGTGTCTTCTGGGAGGCAGAATCATGGTCGGCAGAATCATTTTTTTTTGTCTTTTGTGCCTTTTTGTGGCTATCCTCTTCCAGGAAAGCTCCGCCTGGCGCCTAATTCCTCTACTCACTCAATTCGAGCAACGCCTTGGCAAACGCTTCGCCGACGCGCGCGAAGAACTTGGGCGAGCCATTGTAATGGTAGCCCTGACTGGATCTGTTCTTCTTCAAGTAGTCGATCTCTTCGGGGGTGTAGCTGATGGCTTCCATCTGATCCTTGAGTTGATAATGCCTTCTGGCCCTCTCCTTTTGGTCTTCGAGGTTCTTCAGCCCGTCCATCTCTTTCTGCAGCGGCAGCAACTTCTCCCGCAAGTCGGTATATTTCTTCTCGGGATCCCAGGCGGGGCGCATCCAGCGCCATGAGCGGTCCACCAGTTCATTGAGTTTCGGGTCCACATAGGTTTCGGTATGCACCGCCACCACATTGCCCTTGAATTGCGGCAGGCTTGCCGGTGCCGCCATGGCGGGACGGAAATCCGGGTTCCCGTTCCCCATCACGCCGATCACAAACGGCATGTCCGGAGCATTGAGATCCTTGCGAGCATCACGGATAAAATGCGTCAGCAATTCGGTATAGGGTGCAAAGCGCTCCGGACCGTCCCCCGGATAGGTGTTCTTGTCTCCCTGGTCGTTCCAGCCCTGGAACCAGACAAAACCGGCAATCTCAACGCCTTGTTTGGGGTCATAGGCCGGGTGAAAAGCACCGGGATCGGCCAATACCTTTTTGACCTGCTCGACCATCAGCCGATAGTAGTGACCCGTCTTTTCCGCCTTTTCCGCAATGATTTCCTCTTTCGTCTTTCCCGAACGCTTGACCAGGCCTTCCAGGACATCTTCACCGTATGTATAGGCACCGGCACTCGGGGACCGGAAGTCGGTATTGAGGCTCTTGCCGCCCCAGGAGGTCTTGATGATCAGAATGGGTTCCCGCAACTTCTCATGCAGGGTCACTCCGAACCCCCATTCCGGCCCCCAGCACATGGCATGCTTGCCCCTGTCCTTCAGGTTGCCCCCCAGCGTATTGCCAAAGCCGATTGTCAAGGGACCGTTCTTTTCGCTGGGACCATCACTAATGGCGGCCACATAGACATCCTTGCTGATCCGCGGCTCGCCGTTCTCATCCACGAATTTTTCGTGGAGATGCCGGGTGGCGGGATCATCCGCCAACCCCGGCAGAACATACCAGGCCGCCTTGCCCTGCATATTCGACTGCCCCGCCAGAATATAGACCCTGAGCGGCGCGCCGTGAACGAGCGTCGCCATACTTGCCGCACACACCATCAATTTCATCATGCTTGTCAATCGTTTCATGTGGTTTCCTTTTCCAGCTAACGCCTAGCCCCTAACGCCTAGCCCCCAGCGCCTCCGCATGCGGCACCCAATCGGGGATGCCATGCGCCTTGAGTTGCTTTTCGTAGCGGACAACTTGCGGCTTCTCCTCTGCGAGCGGCACGTCTTCGTTAATCATCAGGGGGCGCGTTTCGGCCCACCAGTCTTCATAGGCCTGGCGCAGACGGGCGACGACCTCCGGGTGTTGTTCGGCCACATCCGTGGTTTCGTATGAATCGTTGGCAATATCGTACAGTTCAGTGTTGTTCACCAAGCGCCAGCGCTGGGTGCGGACAGCGTATTTCTCGTACTTGGCTGCATCGGCGGCGCCTGGTTTCTTCTTCCAGCGGCCTGAATGGATGAACAGCTCCCGATCCGGCCACGCTGCCTGCGGATTCTCAAGCAGCGGCAGCAGGGAACGTCCGTCGATTTCCTGGATATCGCCGGGCGCATCCGCGCCGGCCAGATCGCAGAACGTTCTGAAAATATCGATGTGTGCGGTCAGTGCGGGGACATCAACGCCTTCGCTCAGCACGCCCGACCAGCTCCAGAAGCATGGCACGTGTGTGCCCCCTT
Organism: Lentisphaeria bacterium; assembly: GCA_032251435.1. Taxonomy (GTDB): domain Bacteria; phylum Verrucomicrobiota; class Lentisphaeria; order Oligosphaerales; family MVZH01; genus JAVVEH01. The sequence goes on from JAVVEH010000022.1 coordinate 56,672, forward strand.
CGTAGGGTGAACTCTTGCCGCTCTTGAAGCCGCCATTGCAGAGCGGGACTGGTTCTCCATTCAGTTTTCCGCTGGTGGTGCACTGCCCGTTGTCGGTCATGAAGATCACGAGTGTGTTGTCCAGCCCTTTCCACTCCCGCAGTTTTTTCATAAGCAGGCCGAAATTATCATCTATATTCTCGATCATCCCGTAACGTGCGGCTGTCCGTTCATCGTAGCCCATCTCCATGAAACGCTTCTTGTATTGCTCGGGGGCAATCATCGGGCCATGCGGGGCATTGAGCGACAGATAGGCAAAGTAGGGTGTCTTCGCTTGCTGCTGGTCATAAATCCATCCCAGCGCCGCCTGAAAGAAAACGTCCGTGCAGAACCCTTTGGTCTGCACGATCGTGTTGTTGTGCAGCACCACGTTGTCAAAATAGCGTTGATACCATTTGTCACGCCGGTTGGGCGGAAAGTCCGAGCAGCTACCGGCGAACTTCTGGCCCAGGCCGCCCGCACCATGAATGAAGACTTCGCTAAAACCGCGATTATAGGGCTGATAGGCATCCTCGTCGCCCAGGTGCCATTTCCCGAAAATGCCGGTGGCGTAGCCGGCTTTCTGCAACAGTTTTGGAAACGTGGTGGTGGTCAGCGCCAGACGCTCACGTTCATAGATGGTATGCGTGACGCCGTTGCGAAACTCATGCCGTCCGCTCAGCAGCGCCGCGCGTGTCGGGGCGCAGGTCGGACTCACCTGAAAATCCGTGAAGCGCGTGGCCGTCGCGTAAAAGCGATCAAGGTTCGGGGTCTTGAGAACCGTGTTACCGAGGCACGACAGGTCGCCCATGCCTTGATCATCCGTCAGCACCAGGATGATATTGGGGCGTGTTCCCCGCAGCGGGCGGGCGTCAGGCCGCGCGGGCTGCTTGTCCGCGGTGCCCGTCCCGGCAAGCAGCACCGCTCCTGACTGAAGCCCCAACAGCGCGGTATTAAGAGAAATTTGGTTCATTACATATCCTTGCCTGAAACTTTAGTTAAAAATTGCCACGAAAAGTCACAAAAAAGTGCAAAAACAAGCTTAATCGGACTTACTATTTAGTGGCTTTTTGTGCCTTTTTGTGGCCATTTGTTTTTCCCCCGGTTGCAGTGGCACTCGGTTCTGAGGGTTCCGTCGCCGGTTCCAGGGTCGCTTTATGAAATTTGAATTCGCAGGAGCAGGCGACATGAAAGAAACCGGCGCCGACACGTACCGTTACCGCCTCTTCAAGTAATCCTTATCCGCTTCGGAGAGGTGCGCGCGGGTAAACTCAAGCATAGTCCCGTCCGCCGTCTCCAACAGAACCTTGTCCCCCATGTCGGCCAGAACTCTGGCCTCGACGGTCCGTCCACCCAAACTCGTCCAGATCCGCATTTTGCCGGCGGGTGCGGCCGCTTTGCTGTTCAGCAACTCGACCATCGCCATACCCATCGCCTCGCCAACATTCATGTAGGTCTCCGCGTTTCCGTCGTAGTGACCGCTGGAACTACCTCCCATGGAGAGGGGGTGCGTGTAAACGAAGGCCGCTTTGCCGGGTTGCCGCGCCGCCACCGATTTCATGGCCTCAAGAATCTGACCGTCCCCTCCACCAGCCCCCTCTCTGGTCTGTCCTAAAGAGGCGAAGACAAATTTAGCATCCGGCGCGGCGAATTCCTTGCGCAGGGCATCCGTCAACTGTAGCAGGTGCTTCTCGTAATAGGCAACCATCCCCGCGTCGCGCATATCCTTGTCCCCCTGCCACCAGAAAAACCCGGCCACCTCATACGTCTTGGCGCCGGGATAGTATGTGTCCAGATTGGCCAGCACCTGTTTGGCACTTTCGACATCACTGTCATACTGTTTGCCTGCGTACCAGCCATCAGGCTTGTCGCCGGTTCCCATGGGATTCTCCAGCGTCCCGCGATAGCCGGGATAGATCTTGCCGTTGAACTCGAACGGTTCACTTCCCGGCGGCAGCAGATCGAAACCCAGGCTGCGGTTGCCGATGCAGCTTTTCAGCAACATGACCGGTTCATCAACCGCATACCCCAGATAGTGCCCGATCCCGATCTCCGGCCCGATGGTGTTGGTCGTCGGCGTAAGCCAGTCATTCACATAGTCCTTCAGATCCATGACACGCACATTGCGCACATCCTGGCGCACCGTCCAGTCGCCGGCATCGTCAACCAGGTACGGATATTTACCCTGTTTCTTCGCCGCATTTTCCAGGGTGCCTTCCTTCTCGCCCTTCACATGTCCCATCCCCACCATGTTCGACTGGCCCATCAGGATAAACACCTTGACCGGCTTGCTTATGTCCGCCGGCTTGCCGTCCGGATCCGGCAGCGGATCAGGGAACGAAAGATCTGTCGCATGCGTCATCTGCCCGGCCAATAACAGGGCCGCTATCATCGTCCTGACTTTTGTGTGGAATGGGTTGTTCATCTCGCCTGTCCCTTGTTGTAACATTTTGTAGATCAAACGGATCCGTCTGATCCGCCTGATCGCTTCTCGCCACCTCGTCCCAGCATCGCCAACGACGAAGCCGACCGCCGACTAGCGACTAGCGCCCCGGTCAACCATCAACCATCCAACTATCCTGCCCGCAAGCCGCCTTCAATTCTACGTTGAACGTTGGGCGTTGAATGTTGGACGTTCGCCTTGATTTTTCTTTCTTCGAAAACCTCTATTCCTCGTCCCCCTGGTCGTCCAACTCGTCCTCTCCGAAAACGCCATCCGCGGCCTTTTTCGCTTGAGCGGCCAATTCCTCATCCGTCAGATCGGCGGCGACCGGCCGGCCATCAAGATAAAAATCAAATCCATCATTGTAGACGCGAAGCTTCCGCATGCCCCAACGCCAGTTGTTGCGGGTGCAGATGGCGAGCGTGTTCCCGCCATTCTTCAGGGCCTCGACCGCGCTGTCGTTGAGCACCGCCTCGGTTCTGCCGACATCTCCTGCCAGATGGTTCATGCGGGCGATCAGAACGCCGTTGAGGTAGATCTTCACATTCTGCTGGCGGAACGAATAGGTTGAGACGCGCAGTTGATCGTAGGCAGTGCGATCCTCGACGTTGAAGGTCGTACGAAAGATTGCACTGTGGTTGAGGTGCCAGGACACGGGTATTTCGGTCTCGGCCCACTTGCTGTCGTCGAACTCCGGCATCATCCAGTCATCAGGCGCATTGTCGAGCGTCTCGAACGTCTTCATCCGCCAGGTGAGCACATTCTCGGGATCCGCTTCCGTTATCGGATAGGCAAACCAGGATCTGACTTTCCCCGGTCTGGGCGTAAACGTGATCCAGCGCCGCTTCTCGTCTTCCGCCTTCTGATCGGCGGCCGCGGCGGCAGCCTCCCTGGCTTTAGCGGCTTTCTCCACGTCTGCCGATGTCTCAAACTTATCGGCATCGTCCTGTTCCGAGGAACCGCCCACCAGCGCGGTTTCGTAGAGTGCTTGATCGTTCGGCCGGGGTTTTGCGTTGGCAAGCAGCGTCTGGATCTCTGCCAGACGCGGGTCGGCGGCGGCGATCACCGGCTCGAGCGCGTCGAGTATGCGACGCGTCTTGTAGAGTTCCCCGTCCGCAATCAGCGTTTTCATGCTGGCCAGGTCCGACGCAATGCTCTCATGCATGCGCTTTGCCTCCCGGGCAAGCTTGGCAACGGTAGGCGCATCCTTCTTTTCGAGTGTCACGTCGTCAAGCAGGTCCCGTGCGAGGGATTCTGACAGATCATAATCCCGCGCGTCATAGGCAAACAGTGCCGGCATAAGTTTGAGCGGCGGGTTGGGAGAGAAGGGCGACTTCGGGGCGCCCAGCATGCGCATACGGTGCCGGGGCACGACAAGCGCCAGTCCGGGACTGCCTCCCCACCGGTCCTGGCAGAGCAGACTGCCGTCAAAACTGCGGCCGGCCTCGCGATACCAGCGGTGGTTCTTCATGAAATAGATGAACGACTCCTTATTGTGCGCCGCCGCGCCCAGGGGGGTCCAGAAATCGTTCCACCAGTTGCCGCCATGCCCAAACCGAGTTGAATACCAGGAATAGGTGCTGATCAGCGAACAGGTGTAAGCCGCATGCTCGTCGCCCATCAGTTGATAAAGCACAGCCGCCTTGGCGATCTTGCCGTTACGGGTAGATAGTTTGCCCGCAAACATAGCGTCCGGATCCAGCCGACTCGGTGCGTCTCTAAACGCATCACCGTAAATGATCTGACCATATCGCGCCCCCTTGCGCTCCAGATAGGCAACCCCCCTTGCGTAGGCATCAGCCGGCACATCGACCCCGCACTCTTTCGCCAGTGTCAACCCGAGCATGCAGCTCAGACCGGCATGCACCATGGCCGGATACCCCCGTGGAAAATCGCCTCTTCCGTACCAGCCACCGTTTCGGTTGTTGTCTTCGTTGATCTGCAGGCTGACGATCTGATCGACGAGACCCTGGATCGCGGGCAACACCCGTTTATCCCCGGTGCTCAGGAAATACTCGCTCAGGACAATGGTTTCAGAGCCAAGGATCCAGGTAATATTACTCGTTTTCGTTGCAGCAAGTTTGCTATTCACGTATTTCCGCACCAACCACTGGTGTTCAGGGGAACCCGCACCCAGCAGGAACATCTGATCTGAAGCCAGGTAGCCTCCCGGCCCACCGCGAGCTGCCAGCCAATCCTCAAGATTGGACACGATCTTATCCGTCTTGGGGCAATTCCAGGGCGAGGTACTGCTGTATCGTCCCAACACCTCCAGTTGGAGTTCGACATCAAGCAGTTCCTTGCCGCGGCGCACGCCGAGAACCAGCTTCCCGTCGGTGGCTTCGCATTCGGTGATGGCCGCCAGCAGGATCATTTCAGAGCGCTCGCCAAACAATTTTCCGTTGACGCTGTAGATGAAGTCGCCGGGCAAGAGCCTGCCGTAGGCCGGGGAACCCTTGCTGACACTGCGGACACCTATATTGGGGCCAAAAGGTCCCCCCAAAATGCCGAGCGGGCCGAAATGTCCGCTGAAATCCTTATAGCCGCCCTTCGCCAGCTTGCCACTGATCAGCGTCACGTCACCGCCTTCCCACTCGTTGGCCAGCTTCGTATACTGATCCGGCTCGTCTTCCGTCTTGTACCGGACCAACCAGCGGTGCTGTTCCGGCTTGGTGCGGAACGGTATGGCGGGAAGCCCGGCGGCGTTCACAAGCCCTTGGTCCGGGCGCTCGTTATAGTTGTATTTGATCGAGAAAATACGGTCGACATCAGGGCAGGAGACGCGAATGGTCTCGCCATCAATTTCGGCCGTGGCGGGCTTATAATCGCCGTCGACATCGGCGGCCTCGAAATAGTCCAGGGCCCCCTCGGCCGCTTTCAGGCCTTTGGCAGTGCCGGGCTTGAAATGGATGACAACTTGAGCGCCATCGGTCTCGAAGCGATCATAGTCGGGCCCCGTTGCCGGAGTTGCCGTGTCCTCATACAGCCGACTGCGCACCCATTTCAGACTGCGTTCGGCCATCAGCGCCTCATCGGCGGGCTGACCGCTGAACGGGATGCTTTTCATGCCCGGCAGCACAATTCCCGTCGCCTCCTCCTTTTCCGTGACCAGGCGCTGCAACTCGCGCATTTCCGCATTGTGCACGGCATACGGCCAGAGATCCGAAGCGGGCGGGCTGACGAACGCGACCGGCAGGGCGTTGTCACCGCCAAAGATCCGGCGCCACTCCTTTGTCACCTGGGGGATCACATAAGGCTCCATGGAAAATCCATACTTGCGGGTTTCATAGGTCAGCCGATAGGCGTTGTTGAGACATTTCAGATCGGTCAGCTTCCCCTCGCGTCTGAACTTCTCGTAGAACACATAGGGATAGTCGTTGCCAAGCTGCAGCAGGACGCCTTTGAGACCGAGGCCGCGCACCGGGTGCATGACCGCGTTGTAACCGGCCGAATAGAAGAACGGGTGATCGACCGGCACGCCGAATTTCTCGTTGACCCAATGCCGGATATGCCCGACGCGTTTCTCGAATTTTCCGCCCTTTTCGTAGGTCTCTTGCGCCTCCTCAAGCTGGTTGACGTACTTCACCAAAGGCTCGACGTGAAGCAGGGTCTCCTTGCTGATCCAGGAGATCGGGAAATGGTAGCCCATATTGAGGTCGACAATGCCGACGGGCACCTCGGAGCCCGCCGCCAAATCGCGCCCCAGGTAGTAGGCCGCCGCGCTCATCGCCAGCGCCGCATCGGTGTCGACCACCAGCCAGCCAGCCGTCGCCTTCTCATCGATATCCGCCTGTGGGTAGGGTGTCGGGATCGTGCGAATCGAGATCGCGCGGAAGTTTGGGTTCTGCTTCAGGGCCTTCGCCGCCTTCCGCCCCTCGTCATCACGCCCGAGGGCAATGTCAATCGAAGTCTGCCGGGCAAACAGAATCACGTCGCCGACGAGGACATCGTCGAGTGACACGTTACCCGTGACGCGTGATGACGTAACCGTTAGCTTCTGGCCTTTGGTGTTGGCCGGCAGGGGGTCGAGAGTTACGGCCCACTGACCGGCTTCGTCCGCCTTGCCGGTCTTTTTCTGAACCGCCTGCCCTGAGCCTGCCTGCGGTGAGCTAGTCGAACCCGTCGAAGGGCCAAAGGTGACGGTCACCTCCGCCCCCGCCGGGGCGAAGCCGCGGACCACCGTCGCCTTGTCCCGCTGCAGCACCATGTTGTCGGAATAATAGCGCCCGAATCCAAGCTCCCGCGTTTGCGCCGCACCCGCCATCACAATCGCCAACACAACGATTTTTATTGCTTGTTTCATCTCGTTTCCATTGCCTTTATTTTTCCCACGGAGGCGGGATTTGCGAAGTCCGCAGATTCGCGGCACCAGCTGATTACCTTTATTTACCCCGTAAAGCGTATAATATCATGGGTCAAACGGCCTTCCGAAACTAGCATTATGCGCAAAAAAACTGGCCGATTGCGAAAAGGCAAAAGTTAACCGCAGATATACGCGGATGAACGCGGATGAAGAAAAGCATTTGAACCGCGAATGGACGCACCACCGAAGGTAGAGGCTGGAGCTTGCCGACAGCAGTGAAGTCCGCGAAAGCGGAAGAACGGCAAATGAACGCGAATAGGACAGGTCGACACTGCCGCAAGCATCGCATCCCCAGGTCGGTGTACCGACTTTAGTCGGCTCTTCGGCGGGCTGGATGACCGCCCGCTGAAGCTTTAAGATGCTTTCGCATGCAGCATGTCGTCTTCGTATTGCCGGGCGGTATACGAAGAGAATTCGGCCAGCCGCTCGGGATTGCGGACAAACAGACACCGTCCGCATAGGGCCTCGAAGGCCAGGATCGTGTTGGCGGAATTGAGATCGACCAAATCAAGCTCGGAAATAGTGGACAGGCGCGCCGTCAAATCGACGTAGAAATCGAAAAACTCCACAGGCGACAAGGGGGTCGCGAACAGCACCCCCACATCGACATCACTGCCGGGGTTGACAGTCCCGTCCCGGGAGGAGCCGAAAAGCGTGGCGAAAACGACCCGCGGATCCGCCGACAAGGCATCGGTCAGTTGCTGAAAATCAAGCGTCATTCGGCACCCGTCACTTCGCGCCTGAAATCAATCAGATCCGAAAGATGTTTGTCAAGGATGTTCACCAGAACAGCACTGTCCACACGTTCATAGCGATGAACGACGAAATTGTGGAACTGAATCATTGGCCGGTAGGTTTCGGCGGATTGTAAAATTCCCATGGTCTCCAGGGCTTCCAGCGCATCAAATGCCGTCGGTGCGGGCTGTCGTCCCTCCAAAGACAAAATTCTCTGCGCTACATCGATGACCACTTCAACACAAATCTGGAGCGTGCGCTCAACGCCGTGCTTTAGAAAATGATCCGCATCCAGTTCCTTGCTTGAGATTTTCCCAAGCTTGTGGAGTTGAGCGATCTCATTGTCCAGAACCGTGAACTTTTTAAGAATGACACCATTGTATTTCATCTGGTTAGTCTAGCACAGAAATGTGCGATCAGCAAATAGGGGTTTTGCCCGGCTCCTGGCGGGGCTCCGGCGATGTGGCCGTCTGCGTCCCCGCAGACGGCGCCCGGCCACCCCGGACGAAACAAAAAAACATGCGGCGGGACGACGCCGCGCCGCGCCAACGGATCAGTCTTCGTTCTGCGTAACTACGCCCGGACATGCTGTCGCGGCCACATCAAAAACTGTCGGATCTCAAAGCAGATCCGCATTTTCCGGATGAATCCGGTACACCAACGCGCGAGGACATCCCCATCGGAAAAGCATGCATTCCCAGGTCGGTGTACCGACTTTAGTCGGCTCTATCTCCGGCGGCGGCGGACCTGTCCGGCATAGCTTCAGCGACGACGGAAGCACACCCCCATCAGGCCCAGGCCAGCGAGGATCATCGTGGAGGGTTCGGGGATGGGTATAAGGGTATATGTCAGCCAAAGTTCAGTATCAGATCCGCCGACGGTATTTCCAAGGACGATATCAAACGAATTAAAAGGATTACTGAAGTTGTCTGTAAACAGATTAAACATACTTCCATCGCCAAAGGCAGTGGCCAAGTCATAGCCTGTACCAGTGGTATCAAGAATCCTCCAACTGTATGAGTTGTTATTGAAATTGACCGCATCGCCTGGACTGTTGGCTAAGTCCAAGCTGGTGATATCAATGGTAAACTGATTACCGGAAGTGGCGGTAAGCGAAAACGTATCGCTGACGGTCAGCAAGTCCCAACCGGGATCGGTTCCGGCAGTAAGAGCTTCGGCGTCGTTGATCTCCCACTTGTAGGTACCCCCCCCGGCCCAGGTCACATCGGCTAACGTTTGGCTTCCGGGACTGTTGCCTGGTGACAGAATTACACCAGTACCAGCGATGATCGCGGTATTCGAATTGATCGTCCCCGTTCCACCGATGGTACCCTCGGTTACAGTCACGAGACCTGTGAGTGCGGTATCGCTGTTGTAGATGAATTTTGTTCCGGCACCGTTGACCGTGATTCCGCCGCCGTTGCTGAGTGTGCCGGTTGGTGATATTTCCAGCGTGCCGTTGGACACGGTGGTTGCGCCGCCGTAGGTATTAGAGCCGGCAAGGGTCAACGTGCCGCTACCCACTTTTTCAATGCCCAGTTCAGCGCTTACTATACTGCCTGAAAAAGTCGAATTTTTATTCTTCCCGCCGATCAAAAGTGTGGTATTGCCTCCTGTGCCTCCACCACGCAAAATGGTGCCGTTGCCCCTGAGTTCTCCGAGTTCTACGGAAGTGACCCCGTCGTTGCTTCGTAGGCCGAGCATTCCATCTACTTGAAATGAAAGGTTTTGACTATCAGTCTGATCGGTGTCGAAGTTCATCCGTCCCGTAGAATCAATTTCAACTGTGCCGCTGCCGGTCATCGCGCCCGCATAGGTGTAACCAAAAGCAGGATAACACTCGATTCTGAGCACCGCTCCGCTGTCGATAAAGGCGTTGCTATTCGTGCCCAAGGTACCGGTTAAACTGCCGTTGTCGCCAATTTGCAGAATTCCCTGACTCACCGTGGTATCGCCGGTGTAGGTGTTGTTGTTTGGCAGTATCCATGTGCCTGCACCGTTTTTGGTTACAGAGAGTGTGTTTGTGCCGTCGTCGGCAAGGTTTCCCGAGAAGGTGTTATCACCCGTGTTAGTGCCACCGAGAGTGAGGGTGCGATCCGTACTAAATACTGGTGCGCCAGTCCATGTGAGCGTATGCGCACTGTCGAGGGAGTCGTTGCCAATGGTCGCGGTACCGTTCATAGTAAAATTGCGGTTGGTAGATGCCGCGGTTGTCCCGACATAGCTCAGTGTTCCATTGTTGAATATCAGCTTGTCAGCATTACTATTTGCGCCCCCGATGCTGCTTGTAGCGCCCCCATCAGCGAGCACTGCCGCGGCTAGTGTCCCGCCACTGATTTCCGTGACACTGTGGCTATTTGTGCCGCCGGTGAGAGTCAATGTGCCGGCACCGATTTTTTTTATCGTGCCGCCGCCAGTGATGGCACCATCAAAAATGGTATCCTGATCGTTATTGCCGATGGTAATTCTAGCCCAATTCTCGGAGTCGATGGTACTGTTACTACTGCCAGTCAATCCACCCACCGTGGCACCGTGGGCGAAGTAGACACTGCCGCTGTCGGCGACGACAAGCGTGTTGTTCACCAGGGCGGTATTATTATCCACCGTGAGTTGGCCAGTAACGAAGGTATCACCCGTAAACGAAGTGTTGTCGCCAGTCAACCACACTGTTCCAGCGCCTTGGATCTTGATATCCCCGCTGCCACTCAGGGAGGCAGCTACTTTAATGACTCGACTCGATGTGTCCGTGTTGAAAGTTGTGATGTTGTCCAAATCGTCCAAGGTGATGTTGCCTGCCAGCGTAAATGTACTGTCTTGGTATGCGGACACTTGACCGCCATTAAGCCGCAGGTCGTTGACAGTGATCGTGTGGCTACCTCCTTTGAGAGCAAGCCTTGATCCGGAATTGATGGTCAGACTGCCACCGGCGAACGTATCGTCACTGCTTATGTTTTGCGTCCGCAATGTGTATGAGTTGCTGACCTCGTAATCTTTGCCGCTACTAGGAGCCAAACTATCTGACCAATCCGCCGGGGTGATCCAGGAATTGGATTTGTAGGGATCGACTCCCTGATTATGGATGAGGGTAATCGCGGCTTCCACCGAGGGTAATGCCAGGCAGAAACAGGCGAAGAGGAAAGAGCGAACGGTCATGATCGCCTCCTTGGTGGTTGGTCCGTTGGACGTTCTTGGTTTCGGTCGTTTCGTTTAAATCGTAAAATTTTGGGCATTTTTTGGGGACCATTAAACTTGGGCCTGCCCCGTGCGATAGGTGCGTAAAAGAACCACAATAACTGGTTAATACCGCAATAATTCGCGCCGAGTGCCCACCCCTTTTTATACTTTTTGTGCCTTTTTGTGGCTATTGCACTGAGTTTAATGGTTACGTTTTCACGTGGATATATTTCGCTCACACGCGCCTCAAACGAGACATGCGTTTCGTGCGGTTTACCTGTCATTTTCTGCCTGTTTTACGTGCGGCTCCGTGCGGCAGCTAACGGTCAACAGGGGATTTTTAATTATATTCCCTAATATCCGGGGAGAACACGGTGGGGGCAACTGGCATTTTGCGCAAAAAAACTGGCCGATTGCGAAAAGGCAATGGTAACCGCAGATGGACGCGGATAAACGCGGATGAAGAAAGAGGCTGAACCGCGAAACGACATCCCAAATGGACCTGAGGTCGAAACCCAGTCGGCTATAATCGCCTGATCTCCCACAGATGTCAGACGGGGAAAGGTTTCTTCGGCTTTTACTTCTGTTCCGTTAGCGAGCTCCGGCCGGGAGTTATAGCCTGCCTGGGAATTAAATGCCGGACTCGGCGGCGGCCAGGGATTATCGGAGGAGTCGAACGTATTACAGGAGTTTATTTCCGATCCGAATCCCGCTCAGCGGAAAAACTTTGGATTTGGCAGGGAAAAAGAATGCAGAGATGTTACGAAGAAAGACGGTCTTTCACTTTACGCAGGACGCGGGCATCTTCCTGATGCCGGGGGTCGTCAATCGAACTTTTGATCGCCACCAGTGAATCAAGGTCGATCCAGTGGGCGACAACGTCCCCATATGGGCTGTCCAGGCGACGGTGCCATGCTTCATCAAAGGACACCGGCCCCATCTCCACCAGCAAATCGATCCGGTTGGGAGCAAGCCCCATCTGGACAACCTGATCCGGCTCATCGTATGCCAGTAAGGTCGGGCTGCCAAATTCGACCAACGCGTGGTTTGCAGACGCAATATTGCCGCGCGATCCCTCAATCCACAAATCCATATCTTTAGTGAAGCGGGGCTTCGCATGATAAATGAATGCCAGCCCGCCAACAATCAGATACTTCACTGAGTGATGGTTTAGCAAGGCAAGCATGTCTTCGAAATCAGGAACCGTATTCATGCCGCTGTCCTCTTGCCTCCTCAACCTTGCTCAGATCATTGCGCAAGTCAACCAGAGCGGAAAGACGTTCTTCCGGGCCAACCGACTGCCAAAAATCCAAGTCCCAATCCTCGGCTTCTTTGAAGGAATGCGACAGGTGCCCGACCATCCTTGCCTTTCTAGCCCGGACGCGCTCCGACAGTCCGGGTCTCAACTCAAAATGGTTCGCATCGTCCTGCATACACTAACTATATACGTCACTCAATGCCAGACAAGTCCGCATGGGGTAAAATAAAGAAAACCCGCAAAAAGGTACAACAAATTAGAAAAGCTAGCGAAGCTCCGCCTCAAACCGACTAGCCAGGCGGCACGTTATGGCGGCGGAGCTTCGCGTCCTGCCCGCAGTGCCTATTGGCTGAAGCCAAAGGCTACAACTATTGCAGGCGGGTGCTGGTTTGCCGCTTCGCCCCGCTCCCCGCTCATGCCGACGCGAGCCGTGGCATCCACATCGGTTCCTTGCCCAGCTCGGCATGGATATAGTTCAGCATCAAGTCCTGCTTCAGAGCCTGACTTGCCGGATCATCCCAGAGGTTGTTCACTTCGCCCCGGTCTGCTTCAAGATCAAACAGTTCGCCATAGGTCTGATTATAATAAACGGTCAGCTTGTAGCGCGCGTTGACGTAGGTTTTGAGATGCAGTGTGGTGGGTTGATGATGGTTTTCGACCATGATGTGATCCCTGACGGCGGCGGCACTGCCTTCCAGCACGGGCCTCTGGCTCCGGCCGGTCATGGCGCGGGGAATGGGCAGTCCGGCGACATCGAGAAAGGTCGGCGCCAGATCCACCAGGCTCAGCAGCGCATCGGTGCGTGCGCCTGCTTCAGTAACCCCGGGAAGCCGGGCGACAAACGGCAGTTTAATCATGTCCTCGTAGTGAAAGGCACCCTTGCCGCGCAGCCCGTGCTGACCGAAGAAGTCACCATGATCCGCAGTGAAGACCACCAGCGTATCCTCGGCCAGGCCCAGTTCATCCAGTTTGTCGAGGGTCTTGCCGATATAGTGATCCAGCATCGAAACCTGGGCATAGAGGATTGCCACCTTTTCCGCCGCGTTTGTGTGCTTCGACAAGTGCGAATGGATGCCGTGGCAGTCGCTGCCGCCTTCTTCCACATACATGGACCGATCCGGCTTCACCTGCTGGGTGATCTGAAAATGATAGGGATTCTTGTCATGTTCCCCCTCGGTCACAGTCGGGACATCGATCATTGCCGGATCATACATCTTCGCCCAGCGTTCCGGCACCACATGCGGCCCATGCGGATCGGGGTGGCTGACCCAGAGAAAGAAGTTGTCGCCATTCCGCTTGTATTCCTCCAGCCGGGCATTGGCGCGCTCGGCGATCCAAGTGGAATAATGGAATTCTTCAGGCAGACTCCAGACAGAGTCCCGCACGGCATCGTCATTTCCGAAGTAGTCCCGCCAGTTCGTCAGCCCCTGCAACTTCGTTGCTTTTTCGGGGAGATCTGATCCCTGCGACTCACTCGAAATGGCCTGCCTTTGTATTCCGTTCGAGCCCGCGACCGCTGGATGGCCGCTTTCTTCAAGCCAGATGGCATAGTGCTGGCCCGCATTGCCGTTGCCATGATCCCGGTTGAGCTCGTACTCTTCAAAGCCGTAATAGGGCTCGGTGCGTTGCCGCCAGTAGTCCAGGTTGTCGAGCATCTCCCGCGATTCGACGCTGGGAAATTCTTCTGTCCCGACAATGGGTTGGAAATGCCCCTTTCCGACCAGGGCCGTGCGGTAGCCCGCCGCCCGAAAATCATCACCCACCGTGTGCGCGTCTTCCGGCAGTTTGGTTCCCAGCGCCCAGGCGCCATGCTGGGATGGATACGTCCCGGTGATAATCGAGGCCCGGCTGGGCGTGCAGGTCGGGTTCGGACAGTAGGCGCGCTCAAAGATCATGCCCTGCGCGGCAAGCCGATCCAGATTGGGGGTTTTGATCTTCGGGTTGTTGTAGCCAACAAGTGAGTAATGGTGCTGATCACTGGTGATTAAGAGGATATTTTTATTCATCCTGTTCCTTTTTGCAAACCCATCAGGGGAGAGCGGCTTCGACGGGAACCATCGCCATCCCAAGTTGGTGTACCGACTTCAGTCGGCTCTTCGAGGGCGGCAGGGCCGCCGGATTCCGGCTGAAGCCGGGACACCAACGCGCGCGCCCCCCGGATTCCGGCTGGCCTGTCCCGCTTGTGCGGGAAGCCGGGACACCGACGCCCCAATGACGCGCCCCCCATCAGTCTTTTCCTTTGCCCGCCTGGATGGCTTCCTCCAGAGTGATCAGCTTGGGCGGATTCTTATCCCCTTCAACCGCTTTGACCATGGCGTTGTAAGCCCGGGTATGACGCCCCCAGTCGGTGCGGTTTTTGGTCCGTTCCCGATATTGCTCCAAGGCATCTTTCGCATTCCCGCCATAGGCCGCCAGGGACTCCCATGTCGCCTTCGCGCGGAACGACCCTTTGCCACTCGGGTTCTTGCCGATCAGCATGGCATAGTCGAGCCCCTCTTTGATCTTGAGATCCGCCAGGATGGCGATGGCTTCGGCGATGGGCCCGGAGGGATTGTGATAGGAATGATAGGTCGGATCATCGTCGGCAATCACATGCAGCACATCGTCGGCGACGAGATGAAAATCCTCCAGCGGAAGACCTCGAAGCATCTGCAATCCTTCAGTCCTCCCATTCTGCCGCTTATGCCTGATCAGCTTCAGAGCCGCCTGGTAGTGCGCCGCCTTGTCCGGCACCAGACCACTGGCAAACGGGGTCGGACACAGGACATTCAAGTTTTTGCCAATGCCCATATCGGCCAACTGAAAAGGATCATCCGGTTTGTCTTCGTTTATAAGTCTGACGATGTCCGGATAGTATTTCCGCGCCGGATCGCCCATATAGGCCAGCGAGCCGGCGGCATCAATTCTGACATCGAGCGGCATGGCGGGATCGCGCAGGATCGCGCCGATGTCATCCAGTTGGGGCAGACGCTTCTCGATCGGATGCCACCAGCCATACTGACTGATCGCCAGTTGCTTCTGTTCGGGCGTTCCCTCTTTTAGGTATTTGATCCAGGTCGACTCCAGCGCGTCCCGGTGCGTTCCCAGGTGGCCAACACCCCCACGCCGGATCTGAGGCAGCGGATGATGCATGACCAGTTCCATCAATTCTTCAGGGGTCTTTTTCGAGTAGTCAATCTTGCTCAGCATGATGACATCGGTCGCGGCCTGTCCTTTCGCCCAAATCGACTCATCGACCTCGCGGCCCGTGATGATCAGCGCCTTGCGCGGCAGACAGTACGTCAGCAGCGCCACACCCTCCTCCGGCCCGGGTTTCTGATCCGGAGACCAATTCCCGTCAAAATTGCGCCGTAGATTGAAATACCACAGTGACTTCCTGAAGAACTGCTGGCTGACCTCGGGCCCCGACAGGTTGGCGCCCAGCGGCGTCCAGAGCGGATTGAAGAACGAGCTGCCATGGCCGGTTTCGAGGCCGTCGTAGGTCGTCGCCGTAATCCGGGAAAAGTACTTTGCCCCTTCCGTGTTCCCGAGCAACCGCATACACAGCGCGGCGGAACCACTGGTGCCGTTGTTGTTGAATCCGCTACTGTTAGGACCGTGCACGCCGTAGGGAAAACAGCCCTTGCCCACATGTGAACTGACATAGGCGTTGGTGGTCGCAATCGCCTGGTCAAGCACGGGATCATCGACAAAGCATTTCTTCGCCAGGATCATCCCCATGAAGCAGGAAAGGCTCGGTTGATTCATCTGGGCATACCCGGGCAAACGGTTGAAACGTTCGGGTGAAATGAAGCGATGCCCGTACAGTCCCCCCGCATCCTGCCCTCTCGCCAGCGCCAGGGCATAGATCCTGATGGCCGGCAGCACGGATTTGTCCCCGGTCAGCAGATGATATTCCGCGAGCGTGATCAGGTTGTATCCCCAGTACCAGGTCAGGAAGAGCTGCTCATCTTCTCCGGAAATGACCTTGTCCACTTTCGCCGGATCCGGGTGGGCCCAGCTCTCTTCCTGAATCGCCCGGGCGACCGCATCGATGTATTTCTTCTCACCGGTAGCCATCAGCCCCAGCAGCTCCGGATGCAGACGGCTGCCATCTTCTTTCTTGCGCTTGGAAGCAAGACTTTTGACCACCGATTCCGCAGTCATGGCGATGATCTTGTCACTCTTCGCACAATCCCACGGGGCCGTCGGACTGTACGAGCCCAGCACGGGCAAGCTGATGTCGACGGTCCGGCCGCCCTTGAGCATCAAGGCCATCTTTCCCCCGGGCGCGTCGCTCTCCGCCACGTCAATGGCCGCCGCCATTTCGCCTTTCACATCGGTGAACTTGGCCCCGCCCACGCCAATGATTTCCTCGCCCTTGGTCAGCTTGCCGTCGGCAGGCGACCCCGGCTGCGCGCTATCCACGATGATCGAGGTTTTCGTCACATCGCCCATGATGCCTGTGGGTCCCAGAAGCAAACGCTCGGCCCCCTTGCTCTTCGCCAAAGCGATATCTGCCTTCAGCATCCCCAGCAAAACACCCGCGGTTATCGTCAAACGTCTTAAATTCATGATTGTTTTCTCTATCACTTCACAAACTGATCGGGGACCAATTGATAGAACCCCATGGACATGCTCTGGTACCGGAAGCCTTCCTTGCTGTCCGCCGCCGCGTCGTAGCTGGTCACGCTGCCATCCTGACCACAGAAGTTCCCGCTGGCGGCGGGATAGACACCTTGTGACGATGTATAGCAGCCCTTCGCATACCAATCGGCGGTCGGCTCAGCGTTCCAGTTGGCGGCGCCGAAACCCGTATGATTGGCATATCGCCGATAATAGGGGTGCGCATCGAAATGCTCAAGCCGGTCGGAGATCAAAACCGTGAATCTGGGGTCGCCCGCATTGTCTCGGCGGTTGAAATAGTCGCCAGCCCGCCGCATGATTGTGCCTTGATGAACACCCCCCGGAGTCGTGGCGAATCCCCAGTAATGCACGTAATTTGTGCGGATGTACTGCGTGCTGTTGGAAGGCGCCAGCGCCAATGGACAGTGGGCGATGCTGCCTTTGTTCTCCTCTTCGACCGCTTTTCCCCAGGAGTCGGCCAGCGCGGCGGGGACCTCGCTCCAGCTTCCGGCATTTTTGAGCCCCTGCATCGCCAATGTGTAGGGCCAGCCGTTGCTGCGCGCGTTCAAGGCATTGCTGGGTGCGGGATAGAAACTGTCGTTGTCGACCGTGTAGGCCGCCAGACCGATAGCCATCTGCTTCATGTTATTTTTGCACATGACCTCCTGCGCCGCGTACCGGGCCCGCTGCAGAGCCGGCAGCAGCAGCGATGCCAGTATCCCGATGATGGCGATCACGACCAGCAGTTCGATTAAAGTAAAGTGTTTTTTCATGGCGGTGTCGTTCTTTTTTTCTTTTGGAGAGAGACACGAGTTTCGCGCCCTTGAAGACGCAGAGCACGTCGACTTGAATCGACCGGATCGATCAAGTCGGGCTGGTCGAGCAGGTCGATCCCGTCGAATCAGCGGTGTAAAGCATCGCCATCCCAGGTAGGTGTACCGACTTCAGTCGGTTCTTCGCGGGCGGCAAGCCCGCCCCGATTCCGGCTAAAGCCGGTACACCAACGCCCGCCGACGAGCGCCTGTTCTGGATCGCCACAAAAAGTCACAAGAATCCCAAAATATCCAGCGTCTCTTTTCGTGGCTTTTCGTGGCCATGCTACGATCTCCACCGCCGGCCCTGGACGCCATAGTTCCGCATCAGGCGGAACGCCGACGGCGGAAACACACGCCCATCAGTCCCAGCCCGGCCAGAATCATGGTTGACGGTTCGGGGATGGTGACCGCATACAACACAATGTCATTACCACCTGTCAAGGCAACCGACGAGTCATCCACCAAACCGGCATAGGTAATGTAGAGAGAGGTATTATCCTGATTCCAAAGCTCCGCACCTTCGGCCAAGCCGGCAAAGGTGCCGCCGAGTCCGCCGACCGCATCGACGATGCCGAACATGTCGCCGCCGGATGGCGTGAAGCCATCGATGAAGCTCCAATCCAAAGTGGCGCCGTTCAACGTGGTCAGGCCGGTGACCTTGACGCGGTCGTAGTCTTCCGTGCCATTGAGCGTGAAGTCAGTGCCGCCGATTTCGATAATCAGATCATTCGTGTTATCGGCAAAAGTCAATGTCCCACCCACTTCGAGCGAACCGGCACTGTTTCCCGGTGCCAATGCAGTGCCTGCGTTCATGGTCACACTGGTCAAAATTCCACCGATCGATCCGGTGCCGCCCAATGTTGTGCCGCTGTTGGAGACAGTGAACGCGCCAGTGGCACCGGATGCGTCGCCGTTGATGACCATGGTGCCGCCGTTGACTGTGGTGAGGCTGTTGGATGTGTAGGTTCCGTTCAGCGTGAGGGTGCCTGTATCGGCTTTGACAAAAGCAGTGGTATTAGTCATGCCCTCAGTTACCGCTCCAGTAACGGTGACGTTGGCAGTACCACTGATGGTTTTGTTGCCGCTGCCATCTCCCATATACAAGCTGCCCACGAGGAGTGTGTTTCCCGTGCCGTTGACCTGCAGGTTCAAAGAATTGTTGGCCCTGGAAAGGGTGAGTGCGCCTGTGATTTCCAAGGTGGTGTTGCTACCACTCAGTGTGACTGTGCGGGGAGATCCATTGGCGAAGGTAACATTGCCGGTGAGTTGCGAGCTGCCCGTGGCGTTGATGGCGGTCATGCTGACTGTGCCACCCAGGTCGATATTCCATCCGGCATCCCCGAGCGTGAGCAAGTTGATACTGGTGATCCCCGCATCGTTCGCATTGGTTTTGTTAAGCGCGTCTGCAGGAAAGGTTAAACTGTTACCATTGACAGGAGGGACATCCCAGTTGCCGGCGTCGGACCAATTCGCGCTCGTGTCGCCGTCCCAAATGGCCCCCTGCACTACAGACATCGCGAGCAGCATGGCAAAAGCGAAGAGAGAGGTGAAAATACGGGTGAAGGTGCGGGTGTTCATGATGGTCTCCTTGGTTGTGTTTGGTGCTTGGTGCCTGGTGCTTTGTTCCTGGTTGTGGATTCCGGGTTCCGGGTTGGTCTGATCACTGGCTTGTCGCGCCGTAGGCTTTGTGAAGGCGGATGACTGGCTTGTCACGCCGTAGTTCTTTGACGAAGGCGGATTACTGATCACTGCATGCATGTCGGGTCTCCTTGGGTTGCGGTTACTTCGCTAGTCGCTAGGCGCTAGTACAATGTAAAATTTAAAGATGCGGATAAAGATGTTTAAGTTTCGTCCTG
>JAVVEH010000023.1:0-2344 GCA_032251435.1 Lentisphaeria bacterium
ACACGGAATAAATGAAGACCGGGGGGAGAATGTTGCGCGAAGCGCTTAGTTCAACAGATACTTGGGCGGCCCGGCATCCGATGACCTGACCTACAACGATGTCAACAGTTTCACGGAGTTTGATCCCATCGCCTCACCAGTCTGGAGCGGTTGTCCCGGCTGGATGGAGCCCGAAGGCCTAACCCAATATCATTTCGGCGTGATCGACCGGGACAAACCAGGGAATTATGTGCCAACCTTTGGCATGAAGACCTCACAGGTGAAAAACGCTTCCGAGGCCGGGATTATGATCGAAGCCAACAACGGAAACAACACGAGCGGATATACGAGCTGCACACGCTTTTTTTGCAAGGATTTTCTGTATGACGAGCGGACCGGCATGAGTCCTGACGGTCCCGGCTTCCGCCATGGCAAGATGGCCTGGAATGTGGGCTTCCTGGACGGTCATGTTGACTCCATGCCATGGCGGACCGGCTGGCAGGTCCGCCAGACACTCGCGGACTATGGACTGCCATCGCCGTCGCCGTAACATAAAGAGCATTGAATCACCATGAACATGAAACGCATGTCGGCGCCTGCCATGCTACTCTCCTCTATGAGATGATCCGTATGGATAATACGTGGGATCTGTCCAAAAATTCGGAGAAACAGATCCCGCAATTTGTTGAAAAAGGCCGGATTGGCCTGCGGCACATGTCCACCCGGCAGTTTATCTATCGGAATTTCAAGGTGACCCGGCTGTGATGGCGACAAGAAATCATCAGGCAAACCAATGACCTACGAATCAATCTATCAGAGCGTTTTGGCCCTGCCGGTGTTCGACACGCACACGCACCTGGAAAGCGGATGGCGGCAACCGACCAAGGGCCTCCACGCCCGAAACTTCTTCGATATTTGCCGCTACTTTTGGTTTCAGCGGGAACTGGAAGCCGCCGGATATCAGCCGCCGGCGCCGGAAGACGATCCCGACGCCGCCTGTCCCGAACAGGCGAAGGCCCTGCACGAGGCGCTCGGTCGTGTCCGCAACACCACTTGGACCCGGACCGTCATGGAGGCCATGGAAAATCTCTACGGCATCCGGCCCGACAGTGTCGACCGAATCCTGGAGCTTTCGGACAAGATGGGGCGGAATCTTTCCACGCCCGACTGGGGCTATCAGGTCTGCGACAAAATCGGCATCCGGAAGACCGTCATCGGACCACCCCCGGCTGAGGCGGAGCCGAGTATCGCTCTGATCAAGAAGCGGACCATCTGTGTGCCCGCCTTGTCAATTGGCGGCTTCTTGAAAGATATCGACCTGGAACACGTCGATCCGCGGAAAACCGTGGATGACCTCAAAAGTCAGATCAGCGCGCGGGTGGAGGCGTTCCATGTGGCCGGTGTTCGCACGGTCCGGGTGGCCTGGCCGTTCCATCCGGACCAGGATAAAGCGGTGCGAAAAGATTTTTCCGTGGAGGAGCTCCGGGACACAGAAAATCTGACCCAGCACCTCGGACATGTCCTGTTCGGGCTGTTTGAGCAACATGGATTTTCTCTACAAATCTTCTTCGGCATGGAAAGCCCCGGGGCCGGCCCCCTTAGTGACGCGCGGTTAATTCGCACTTACGCGCGGAATGACACCGGCCACGTGGCGGCGATGCATAATATCTTTGAAATGTACCTGGGCATCCGGTTCGAACTCTTCTGCGCCGCCGAACTTAGCTCGCTCGACATGGTGCAGGCGGCGCGGATCTACCCGAATGTGTACCCGGGAGGCTTGTGGTGGTTCAACTTCCGGCGCAGCGTCTACGAGAAGAATATGCAGTACCGCGTGGAGGCGCTTCCCGCCAGCCGGGTCACCTTTGTCGCTTCCGACGCGCGCTGCGTCGAGTGGTCTTACATCAAGACACTGCTGATCAAAAAGCTGATGGCCCGTTTTTTTTACAACCAGATCCGGGAAGGCTGGATGGATGAAGACGCCGCGCTCTATACGGCCCGGCACTGGCTGCATGACACGGCCGAGCGGCTGTACCGCCCATGAGGCCCGGCTTTCGCAGTCCGCCGCCCGGCAACGCGGTCCCCACTGTCCGCCAAAAGCGATGTGAGTGACACGCCGTGGCGCCCGTCGTCGCGTGCCGCCTTTCCGTTCCACCGCCCGGCGATCTCCTTTGGTTTTCCTCTTGCCCCGTCTCCACCCGGCCGCCCCACCATTCCCTCCTCTCCCTTTTCTATTTTTAGCTTTTTTTTATTTGTATTGTTTTATTTTTATGCTAATATATAAGTGTTCTTACTCTGGCAGATCACCCCAAGGGAGTGCCAGATGAGAACTCAATATCCAATAGCCAACACGGAACACCCAATAACC